>JAEWAF010000083.1 GCA_023391815.1 Pseudomonadota bacterium | reverse complement strand
GGTTGCAACCGGCGCGGTCTCGTGCCGCCGAGTAGATGCGCGTCGGCCCGCGAATGCAAGCCGCGCTGCTACGATTGTCTTTTGTCGGCAGCCGCGCCGGGCGCGCCAATCACGATGAGCTTGTCCTCGGGTTGAATGAGCAGGTCGCTTTCCCAAAAGCCGTGGCTTTGCCGGTCACGTACAACGCGCACGATCAATGCCCGACTCTCGAATGGACGGCGGCCGATTTCTTCGGGGTGCGGCGCGCGCTCGATCAAAGTCACCTGGCCGCCGGCGCTGATCAGATCCATCACGTAAGTCGCCAGATGCGAGGACTCGATCGAATCCGCCATCAGAATCCCGCCGACCCGCGATGGCAGGACCGTTGCGCTGGCGCCGCTCTGACGCAGCAGCTTGTCGTTCTCGCCTTCCTCGACCCGCGAAACGATTCGCACCTTCGGCGCCAGATTCCGTGCGGTCAGGGTGATGAGCACGTTGGTGTCGTCGCGATCCGTGCAGACCAGCAGGGCTTTCGCATGCTCGAGCATGGTCTCGCTCAATGTTTGCTCGCGACTGGCATCGCCGAGGATGCCGATGTATCCCAGCTCCGCCGCATCGGCGATTCGCCCCTGATCGATATCCACGATCAATATGTGCTGTTTGTCCATGCCGCGGGCGACCAACTCGGCGGCCGCGCATCGACCCGCGTGCCCGAAGCCACACACCACCACATGACCCTGTAGCCGCGCCTGCAGTCGTCGCATACGAAAATCCTCGATCAGACGCTGTAATACCAGCTGATACGCCGTGCCCAGGAAGATCAACCAGATGAACAGACGAATCGGGGTCACCAGCAACGCATCGACCAGCCGCGCCTGTCGCGTCACCGGCACGATGTCGCCGTAGCCGACCGTCGTCACGCTGACCATGGTGAAGTAGACGACGTCGCTGAATGAGATCGAGCCGTCCTGGTTGTCGCGCAGACCGTCGCGATCGAACCAGAAGACGGCGATCACGAGCGAAAACATGATCAGCACCAGGCTCAAGCGCAGCATCAGCGTCTTGCGCACGCTGTGCTCGCCGCCGACGAACAGGCGGCGACCCGGAATCTGCAAACGACGGTCCAGCGTGGCGCCCGCCGGGGCGGCGGGGCTGCGTGAGTCGCCTGCCGGTGCCCGGTTCACTTCGGTACTTGATAGATCTGAATCAGATTGCCGCAGGTATCGGCGAACACGGCGATGGTGACCGATCCCATGTCGGTCGGCGGCATGGTGAATACGACACCGCGATCCTCGAGGCGACGATGCTCGGCCTGGATATCGTCCACCTCGAACGCGGTCGCCGGAATGCTCTGCTCGAACAACCCGCTCTGATAGGCCTTGCCGACCGGATTCGCGTTCGGCTCCAGCACCAGCTCCACGTCGGGGTGCCCGTCCGGCGCCACTACCGTGAGCCAGCGGAAGCCGTTGCCCACGTCGATGTCCTTACTCGCCTTGAACCCGACGGTTTCGGTGTAGAACTTGAACGCATGGTCCTGGTTCTCGACCAGGATGCTGACCAGTTTGATCTTCAAAGCCACGGTCTCGCCTCGACAAGTGTTGAATGGAACCTCGCAGCTTGCCCGAAGCCACGAACGTTCCGCTTCTCAAATACCGCGGTTCGACGGCCAGAACCTCATCAGCGTGAGACATCCCGGATAGAGTTTGGGCGGTAACAGTCCGGGGACTTGTATCAACGCACGCGCCTGCCGCCGAAACGCGGACGGCGAAACGCCAATTCGTTGCGAGAAGACGTAACTGAACGTGCCGAGGCTGGCGAAGCCCGCCGCGGCACAGATATCGGTCACGTCCATGGAATCGGTAATGAGCAGACGCTTCGCGAGTTCCAGTCGGGCGGCGATCCGCGCCTGCTGCGGGGTCTGGCCGAAGACGGCCTTGAAGGTGCGATTGAACTGGCCGGGCGACCAGGCGGCCTCGCGGGCCACCTGTTCCACCGTCAGCCTCTCATGCAAGTCGCTATGGAGCAGCTCCCGTGCGCGGGCCAGACGGCGCACCGTGGAAGTTCTGCCCGGAACTGCCAGGACGATCATGGGCAGCTATCGTACCGGTTTGGCGTGCTCCTTTAAAAGCAGCCGCTCGGCGTTGTCCCGGGAAACTTTCCGAAGCTCCTCTTCGGTCGGGCCCATTCGCTTCAACGCATCGAGTCCCTATGCACGTGCACGTCGAAGATTTTGGACCGATCTTCAGACCGCGATTATCGAGTTGCACGCGGGCGGATATCAGGACGTCCGTTGCGAGAGTTCGAGGCGCAGCCATGCGCGCGCATGCGTCCACTCGCGCTCCGCCGTTTCGTCGGAAATTCCGAGCGCCTGCGCGGTCTGCTCGATGGTGAAGCCGTCGAAACAGTGCATCTCCACGATACGCGCCTGGCGTGGATCGAGGGATTCCAGGCGCGACAGAAGCTCTTCGAGCGCTTCCATGTTTTGGCTGGCTGCCGTCTTGATGGGCGCATCGGCGCGTCGAATCGCGCGTCTTTCTTTCGCTCGCGCCACTCGAAAGCGTCGCATGGCTGTCGCCGCGAGCGAAAAGAACTGCGCCCGCTCCTGCCAATCGACGGTCGGCGGTGTCACCGGCCCGTCGGGCGGCTGCGCAGGACGAGCGCGCCTATCGCGCAGCCTGCGTGGCATGATTGGGCCCCCAGAACCATTCGATGCGTGCTTTCCGCCGCTGCTCACGCAACCAGTCATCGAACAGCCGCGCGATGACGGCGCTTCGCAGCTGAGGATGGCGCCCGGCAGGTTCGATGGAAACAACATCGATCAATAGCCATTCGTCGCCTTCTTCCAGCGGCCCGAGCAACTCGCCGGCGTGGAATGGCGCTTGCTCGCTCATTCGTGCGGCCAGACGATGGCGCGGCTCTTTGCGATAGAAGAACTGGGTACGGCCACTGCTGTCGCCGAAGACTGCATCTTCCGCCGCGTGCAAAAACGACTGCGAGCCATCTCTTACAGCATCCGCGATTCGCCGAGCCACTCGAGCATCCGGCAGTTGCAGAACTCGCGTTTTGATCGTATCGAAGAGATCGCGATGAGCTTCGAGATACTCTTCGACCTGCTCGCCCACGATGAGCTCGCGAAGCTTGGCGGCTCGCGCCAGCCGACCGGCCAGGTCCGTCAAGCCCTGCATGCTCATGCCGCTTTCAGCGAGCCAGGCATGCGTGTCGGCGGCGGTCAACAACCCGCGACGCCGACGAATGTCGTTCACCGACGATTGCACTTCGGCATCGGTGAGCTCGATCTGGCGCCGATCGAGCTCCGCCTCGATGAGGCAGCTGTCGATCAACCGCTGCATCAGCGGCCTTCGCTGCCAGAGCAAATCGAGATGCCGTATCGCGTTCTCGACCGGCATGACCGTGCCGTTCACGCGCAGCAGTTCCGAATCGCGCCAGGGCTGCAAGCCTCGCAGCGGCCAAGGCAACGCGTCGTCGTGACACACGCTGAGCGAGACGGTGCCCGCGAACCCTTCCGGCCGGATCAACGCGTCGTAGTGACGCGACCCATCGAACGCCTGCTCGTCCCAAACCAGCTCGATCGAGGTCGCGGGATGACGTGAGCGCAACGCGTTCATGCACCCATGCGCTTGCGACGGCGCCATGCCGCCCTTTGAGATCGTTTCCAGACACGACAGGACGTCGGTCAGTACCCGCTGATGTGACTCAAGCATGCGCAAGCTCCGCGGCGGGCAACTGTTCGGCCCGCATCGGGGCCATCAGGAAATCGGCGATGGCTTCGCTGATCGGCAGCCCGGTGACCTGCTCGATCCAGGAATATTCGCCCGCCGAATTGAGCTCCAGAAACACGTAACGATCCTCCGGCGTGAGAATCAGATCGATGGTGCCGTAGCTCAGACCACATTGCGCCACCAGCTTCACACAACGCTCCGCGACGTCCTCGGGCAGCTCGTGTCTGTGATACGGCGTGGCGCCAAGATCGTAGCGGCGCCAATCGAAATGCGAGCGATTGGACTGCTGTGAATGAATTTCCGCGGCGAACACGCGATCGCCCACGACGGTGACCCGCAGTTCCACGCGCTTGGGCACGTAGGCCTGAAAGACAATCGGCGCGAGGCTCACCGATTGAGCATGCATGACGTCGCGACGCGTGACGCCGCACGTCAGCCGCGCGAACTCCGTGCCCATGCGCTGCTTGAGCGCCAGGCTCGCGCTGATCTTGTGAATGAGACGACCCTCTTGGTCCCGATACAGATCCAGAAACTCCTGCGGATCGTTGGTAAACAGCGTCGGCGCGATGTCGAAGCCGAGCGCTTTTGCTCGCGCCATGTGTGCCGGCTTGCGTTGCGCGCTCTTCATGACCGACGGGCTGCCGGGCAACATCAAACATTCCATGCCATCCCACAGCGCATTCAGGAACTCAGCGCAGTCCTGCTCGACGACGGCGCGGACTTCTTCATCCGTGATGGACGGATGCGCTTTGCACTGACTCGGCCGGCGGAACCACACGGAGGTGACTTCATCGAAGCGCACCACTTGTCCGTCGAGCCGGATCGTGTGGCGAGGTACGCCGTCCCGATAAGACACTGTGATCCGCGCTTCGGACGGAAAGCGACCGGTATCGAAGCGCATGACGTCGACGCCACGTGCACGCAGACGCCGCTCGACTGCCGATGCGGCCTGATCGGTGGCCGCGGATACGATGAGGATCATGATGTGTTCCGGGTGCTTCGACGGAGCGCTCCCCGCCGCAGCGGCGGAGAGCGCCCCGGTCAGAGACCGATCAGTAATGGATCAATAAATGATCCACTCGTCGTCCTGCTTCTTCTTGCCGCTGAAGCCGGTGATCTCCATGATCATGCCGCCGGTCACGGCCTGCAGCTCTTCGGCGCTCAGCTCGACGCCCACGGCCTGATCCAGATCTTCGATACGAACTTCGTTCTTCATGGTCTATCACCTAATGGAATGAATTGAATTGGAACGAGCCTGCTGCGCGAGGCCCTCTCCCTCGGAGGGGAGGCGTGTCCGATGCCGCGAGTGGGCCCTTGCTCGCGATTCCGGGACATTCGGGAGTGCGATGATCCGGCCCGCCATGGCGATGGTTTCCGGACGATGCGCAATGATGATTCGGGTCAGGGCCAGCGACTGCACGGCTTCATTCACGCCGCGCTCGCAGTTGACGTCGAGATGGCTGGTAGCCTCGTCGAGCGCCAGGATTTTCGGTTGTTTGTACAGCGCACGAGCCAGCAGCACGCGCTGCTTCTGTCCGCCGGAGAGCGCGTCGCCCATGTCGCCGATCAGCGTGTTGTAGCCCATCGGCATGGACAGGATGTCGTCGTGAATCACGGCGAGCCGCGCGCACTCCTCGATGCGAGCCTGATCGGCGTTGGCATCGAAGAAACAAATGTTATCGGCGATGGAGCCGGCGAACAGCTTGTCTTCCTGCATCACCGCGCCGATCAGATCGAGATGCGCGGGCGCCAGATGGGCGAGGTTCACGCCGCCGATCAGGACTTCGCCTTCGGTGGGAGTGACCAGGCCCAGAATCAGCTTGAGCACGGTCGATTTGCCGCAGCCCGACGGGCCGACCAGGGCGACCGATTCACCGGCGGCGATCCGGAAGCTCAGGTTGTGAAGTACCGGCGGACTGAAGTTCGAGTAGCGAAACGAAACATTGCGGAACTCGATATCAGTAGGCAGCGTCGACGCGACTTCGGTCGTGGCAGCAGGCTCCGGCTCGGCAAGCGCGATGTCCGCCACGCGCTCGGCGTGCAGCCCCAGCATCCGCAGCTCGATGACCTTGTCCGTGAACGCGCCGATGCGAGTGACAAAAGTGGTCTTGAACGACACGAAGGCGAACAGCATGCCGATCGTGAACTTCGAATCCAGCACCAGCAAGGCGGCAATCCAGATGACCGCGATGTTCTCGACGCCGAACAGCACGCCATTCAGGCCGCGATACAGGATGTCGAGCCGCTCGGTACGGATTTCGGCGTTGAAATTCCGGACCAGCAGATTCTCATGCATGGTGCGCCGGTGCGCCTGGCGATTGAACAGCTTGACGCTCTGAATGCCCCGGATGGTTTCGAGGAAGCTGCTCTGCTGATTGGCGGCATGCGCGATCTGTTCCTGCTGCGCGTAGAACAACGGACGATACAGCGCCGCGCGCAACAGTGCGTAAAGGACAGCGGCGACGCACACGATGGCAGTGAGCGTGCCGCTGTAGGCGAACATCACGCCGAGCGTGATGAGTGCCATCAAACCATCGACCAGCGCTTCGACGAAGCTGGTAGTGAGCGTGCGCTGAATCACATTGAGCGATTCGAAGCGAGAAGACAGATCGCCGAGGTGACGCTTCTCGAAGAACGACATCGGCAATCGCAGGAGATGCGCGAACAGATTGGTGATCATCTGCGCGCTCAAACGCATGCCCAGCACCATCAGCACCCAGGACCGCGCGGCCGTGACACCGACCTGTACCAGCGCCACCATCAGAAAGCCGATGCCGAGCACGGTGATGAGATTTCGATCCGCGGTGACGAGGGCGTTGTCCACCACCAGCTGCGTGAAGAAAGGGGCCACGATCGTGAGCGCTTCGAGCGCGAGCGCCATGCAAAAGATCTGACCGAGCGTGCCCTTCATGCCGCGCAGCTTGCCCAGCAGCTGGAGCACGGAGACTTGCTGGCGATCCCGTTGCGGCTGAAATTCTTCCAACCGCGACAGTTCCAGACAAACGCCGGTGTAGTGTGGCGACATCTCGGCGAGCGTCAGCAACCGTTCGCCACTCGCCGGATCGTGAATGACGGCGCGGCCGCCGCGCATGCCCGCGAGCACGACGAAATGATTCAAGTTCCAATGCAGGATCGCCGGCATGGCGACTCTCGGCAACGCTTCGAGCTCTACTTTCATCGGCCGGGAACCGAGCTGTAGATGAGTCGCCACTTGCATGATGTGAGCAAGAGTCGCCCCCTGCATGGAGAGCGAGTGACGGCGACGCAGGGCCGCGAGGTCGATATCGTGGCCGTGATACGCGGCGACCATCGCCAGACAAGCCAAGCCGCATTCGGCAGCTTCCGTCTGCAGCACGACCGGCGTGCGTTGTTTTCCAGAGAAGTTGAGCTGCATGGCCCCTCGCCTCACATCCGCTTGGTCACGGATTGCAGCGGCTCGATCGCCCACTCGATCAGGCGGCGGCGCTCCAGGGACAGGTCCGCGTCGAGTTGCATGCCAGCTTGCAGCGGGAAGTTCATCGCGCCGGTTTCGACCTGCTGCGAGGCCAGTCGAACTGTCACGCGGTAGAACGGCTGCTTGGATTCCACCGGCAGATCCAGATCCTCCGCTGCCATCAACGTTCGCGCGATCTCCACGACCTCGCCGTTGAAGCTGCCGAAGCGCTGATACGGGAACGCCTGGTAGCGCATCCACACCTGATCGCCGATCTCGATGAAGCCGATGGAGCTGCTGGGCACGAGCAGCTTCGCTTGCAGCTCCGCATCCTTCGGCAGGATGGCGAGCAGCGAGGTGCGATCCGTCACGGTCTGGCCGATCTCGCCGGAGATTGCGGTGACGGTGCCATCGGCAGGCGCAGTGATCACGATCGAGCGTCGCGATTGATACTCGGCGCGCTCCTGAGCCAGCGCCAGCGTCTCACGCTCGATCTCCGACAGACGCTGACGCGCGCCGATCTCGGTGGATGCCAGCTCCTGGCGATGTTGTTTGATCTCGCGCTCGAGCTGGGTGCGGGCACGACGCAGGTCCACCAGCCGCGACTGCTGTTCGAGCATGTCGACGTTCTTTTGATCCGCGTCGATCTGGGAAACGAAGTGCTGTTCGAGCAGCTCAGCGTGACGACGCGCGATACGTTCGGCGCTGGCGGTGCGCTGCCTCTGCAAGGCGAGCGAGTCGTCGAGCTCCTGCAACTCGCGCTCCTGGCTCGCGATCGAATCGCGTAGCGCACCGGCCTGAACGGTCGCGAGCTGCTGTTGATCGGCCCGCTCCGCTTCCAGATTCTTCAAGCGCTGCTCGAGCTGAGCGATCGCGGTCGCCTGCGTCTCGGCAATCTGCGTCGACGCGCCTTCGGGGGATACCACGAACAGCTCATCGCCGCGACGAACGCTCTGGCCTTCGGCGACCCGTCGCTCGATCAGCGTGCCCGGATGTGGCGCATACACTTTGATGAGACCGGCGCTCGGCGCGAGGTAGCCGTGCACCTGCGCCTTGCGGGCGAGCTCACCGAAGCAAGCAAACAGAATGAGAGCGAGGACGATGGCGACCGAAGCCGCGGTCAGGCGGGGATACGAAACAGGGTGCGCTTCCAGCGACTCGCCGATCAGCGACAACCGGCGAGCATCGACAGCTTCCTGTCGGAACAAGGCCGTGCGGGGACGGCTTGGCGGTGCATTCACGGGCTCCATACGGCCTGAAGCGGAATGCACCCTCGAACTGGCTCAGGTCATTGATCGTCCTTAAGTATTAGAGTCGGCCCGCCGAGCCCATGAGCCATCAGCGTGTGAATCGCGAGCACTCGAAGCTGCCGGCGGGCGCGCACACCCGCGTAATCTTGAGATTCGGATCGGCGAGGATGTCCTGCTCGCTGAACAGCATCGGCTTGGACTTCTTCTCCGAGAACAGCTTGACCTGATCCAGGTAGTACGGCGAATCCGGGTTGTCGGATTGCGAGTACGTCATGATCGAGCGACCTCTCGGCCCCTGCTCGGTGAACTCGGTCCACATGATCAACGTCGAGCCCAGGTACATGTCGGGCCAGCCTTTGCCCGGCACCCAACCCGCCTTGTTGTGCATGAAGTTGTATTGGCCCGCGTCGGCCAGGCCGCCGTGCATCGGGATGCGAACGTCACCGCGCGTGTCGTACTGATAATCGCGGTACTTCGCGTCGAGCGGCACGTTGGAATCGAGCAGGTCCGAGATCGCCGCGTCGAGCGCCTTCGCGACGCGCGGATCATCGACGTTCAAGCCGCTCGGAGTGTTGATGGGATCGGCCGGATTGAAGGGGACCGCAAACACTTCATTCCGCGCCTTGTAATCGAGATTCTCGAAGAACCGACGCCACAGCACCGCGCCCGGACTATCGAGGTTCTCCGTCAGATCCCAAGCCGCGAGCACCTCGCAAGCGGTCGGCAATCCATTCCTCGCCGGCAACTTTCGACACAGTGACACCACCGGGTCGCGCCACAACTCGGCGGACAAGACGCGATTGTCCATCGTGATCGCTTCGAGCTGATCGAGCGTGAACCGTTTGCCCGGATAGCCGTCCGTGCCGTTGAGCCGGCGCTCGATCTTCAGCAAACCGCTACGAGTCCGCAGCGACCGCGGGGTGCGCTCGTCGCCGATGATGAGCGGATATCCCTCGAGGAGCTGGTGAGGATTGTTGGTCCAGTAGCTGTCGTTGGAATTTGTAACGTAGTCGGTGCGCTTTAGCGTCGGCAGCGCCGCGACGCCGTACGTGCCCGGCACGATCGAATCGGCGTCGCTGCCCCACTCGCATTCGGACCGCGAGCCGTCGAGCACGAATTGACGATGCTCCAGCATCTTGCGGCCGACATCCGAGTTCACGCACTTTTCGATCTGCACTTTGGTCACATGGGGTACACCAGTGCGATCGGCGTAGTACGTGTTGCCCGCCGAGTCCGCGGCCATCGTATTGAGCCAACCGATGCCGAGATATCTGCTCCCCGCTTCATCCAGCTGCTCGACCGATTGCGCTCGATTCATCGCCAGCTGCTGATTGAGCCAACGGAAGCTCGTCGCCACATCGCGCACCGCGTACGCCGTGTCGCCGGTCCAGCCGAAATCGGCACTTTGCAAAACGGTGCCATAGTGCGTTTCCCAGAACGTGTGGCTGCGCTTCTCGAGCTTGCCATCGGCGCCTCGGACATCGACGGTCACGGTGCGCGAGGTCATGGCTCGGGGCTTGCCGTCATAGATATATGAAGTGACGGAGCCGGGTACCAACTTCAATTGATAAACAGTGAACCGCCGCGGCGTCGCCAGCGTGTGACTCCAAGCGACATTGTCGTTGTGACCGAACAGCATCACCGGCACACCGAGCACGCCGCCACCGTAGACATTCAACTTGCCTGGAACAGTGAGCTGCGCTTCGAACCAGCGCTCCGGCCCGTGCCAGACCCAGTGCGGATTGGCGAACATCATGCCTCGGCCATTGTCGGTCGCGTCCTTGCCCAACGCGATCATGTTGCTGCCGGGACCCTGCGACTGCGAGGTGATGCTCGATTCCAGATCCTTTCGTTTCGACTTGGGCTGCGTTCCTTTCTTTTTCGTTTTGGCAGTCGGAGGCGCAGCTCTCACATAATCCTGCGCGAGCGCCACGGAGCTGAGGAATGAGCTCCAGTGCAACGCTCGAAGATACACATCCTGCTCGGTAATCGGGTGTACCCACTCGGCGCCACGACAACGCGCGTCGGGAATATTGTTCACGCCGGTTTCCGCCAGATAGTGGTTGTAGCCGGCGGCGTAACCACGCACGAGCTCACGAACTTCGTCGGTCGGCCCGAGCGGCGCGGGCGAACGCAGCTCCTTGCCGACGAGGTCGCGATCCAGCACGCTCTTCCAGAAAAAATCGCTCTGGACATTGGTGAAGGGTTCCGGCCCCGACGGGTAAGCGTCCGTGCTGGGCTCGTCGGGACCGAAATATCGGGATCGCATGGCGTTCACCGTTACCCAACGCGCGGCGATATCGCAGATCCCTGTTTGCGCGAAGGCATAGCCCAACCCGAAACCCGCACCCTCGAAATCGTCCGCCAGCACGTGCGGGACGCCGTAGGACGTGGTGCGAATCTGTGCCTGCGAGGCGAGCGCGCCTTCGGCAGCGAGCGCCAGCCCGGCAAGCGCAAGGACGCCACCGAGTTTGCTTGCCCGCCGGACTCCACGGTCGCGAATTCGAGCGACGTCCTGCAAGTTCCAGCACGACTGGTTGCGAGTGACATCGGCCAGGCCCAAACCATCGTTGGGTCCCTCTGGACCGGCCAGACTCAAACCCTTGTTTGGTTCTTTTTCATCGGCCAGACGCAAACCGTTGCTTTGTTCTTTTGCACCGGCCAAGCGCAAACTATTGTTTGGTTCTTTTGCACCGGCCAGGCGCAAACTATTGTTTGGTTCTTTTGCACCGGCCAGGCGCCAACCCTTGTTTGGTTTCTTTTGCATGGTCTTGTAGAAGCTCGTGAAGGCCCGTCCATGGCTGTTGCGCTCGCAGGCAGCCATGGCGAGAAATCGTGAAGGTCCGCTGGCTCAGTCCGGCTTGCGCAGCTCGAAACGAATCCCTCGCATCCTCGACGCGCTCAGATCGAACCCGTCGATCCTGCCCGCGGCATCGCGCGTGAATCGGATCAGCCCGGGCTCTCCGCTGAACGCATCCTTCATGGCCGGCTCGAGCGGCTGGATCCTGGTCTCGAACTTGCGGTGCTCATCGCGGATCGCGAGCTTCCCTTTTTCGATCAGCAGCGGCCAGGTCACATCCAGCTCCGGGCTGTAGAACGTGCCGCTATAACTTTGCAGCTGTTCGGTGTCGGGAACGGACCGCGCGAAGCGCGTCGCGAGCATCGAATCGTCGCTGCCGATGCGCAGTTGCAGCTCCTGCGCGGGCTGCTTTCCTTTGACCGAGAAGTCCACCTTCACCGGAAAGCCCGACACTTCGAAGCTGGCCGGCCCGGTGGGGTTGAGTGGCAGCGGCATGGCGCCGATCTTCAGCACCAACGCGCCCTGCTGCTCGATCACTTCCAGAATGGTTTCGGTCTTCGCCACGAAATAGCTGCCGAGCAACTGTGAATTCGGCACCGCTTTGCCCGCCGCCTTCTTGCCCGTAGCAACCTGCCCCGCGCCTGCGGGCGCTTTCAGAACGTCCGCTAGCACGACGTCAGCGACCTTCTCCGACAACTGCGACGCCTCCGCGCCTTCGAAGTTGCAGAGAATGGCGACCGATGTGTGCTGCTGCGGGAATCGCGCCAGCATCGCGTTGTACCCGACCCAATTCCCCGCGTGATGCACGCGAGGTACGCCGCGATACTCATCGACGAACAAGCCGCGCGCGTACCCGATCTTCTCGCCATTATCCAAAGTGCCAGGCTGAGTCAGCCGTTCGATGAGCGCGCGGCCGCCGACGCGAGGCTGATAGAAGTTCTCATCCCATTTGAACATGTCTGCCACGGACAGGTGCAGCCCGCCATCGCCCGTCTGCTCCCAATTGGACATCGAATTCTTGAAACGAACGGTTCCCTCCGGCGCTTCACCATCGACGCCATAGCCCAGCGCGCGCTCCGCAATCACCTCCGCATGTTTGTCACGAAAGCGCGCCGTGCTCATGCCGAGCGGCTGAAAGATTCGCTCGCGCGCGAACTCGCTGAGCGGCTTGCCACTCACGCGCTCGACGATGACGGACAACAGAAAGAACCCGCTGTTCGAGTACTCATAGCGCGAACCGGTCGGAAAGTTGAGATGACGTTGACGCGCGATGCTGGCGAGCGCCTGCTCGTCCGTCGTCACCTGTTCGACTTCCAGGCCCGAAAGTGACAACAACGCGGTGTAGTCACGCAGCCCGCTGGTGTGTCTGAGCAAATGATCGATCGTGATCGGCTTGCCGTAATCCGGCAGCTCCGGCACGTACTTGCGTACGTCGTCGGAGAGCGAAAGCTTGCCATCGATCTCCAGCAGGATCACGGACGCTGCCGCAAACTGCTTCGACGTCGAACCGATATCAAACACCGTCGTTGGCGTGATCGGCACACCTCGTTCAACATCCGCGAGCCCATATCCCTTGGCGTGCGCCAACTGACCGTTGCGCATGACGCCGACAGCGCAGCCCGGTCTCGCCGGATCCACGTACTGCGCGAATAGAGCGTCGATCTGCTCTCGCTGATTCAGGCTGAGCCCATCGGACGAAGCCGAGGCCCCGCCTGCCGAAAACAAAGCAGCGGCAACCAACGTTGGCAGTGTGCGATTCTTCACGGGTACACTCGACCTGGATTTTCTTGTGGAACGACACCGCGCTTCCTGCGCCAGAACCAGTACGCCGGCGCGCCGAGCAGGATCAAGCCCGCGCCCACCAATGCACGCTTCGGCTCCAGAATGATGGTGTTCAACACGAGCACCGTGGCGGCGAGCACGAACACGATCGGCGTAAATGGATAGCCGGGTGTTTGAAACACCGGTGTGCCATGCGTGCCGAGGCGGCGGTAATAGAACACGCTCGCGGCGCCCAGGGCATAGAAGATCCAGCCAGCGAACACGACGTACGTCAGCAACTCTTCAAAGCCACCGCACGCCGCCATGACCGCCGCCCAAGCGCTGCTCACGATCACCGCGAACGCCGGCGTCTTCCATCGAGGATGAACTTCGCCCATGCGCTCGAAAAAAATGCCATCGCGGGCCATCGCGAAGTACACCCGCGTCCCCGTCAGAACCGTGGCATTCGCTGCGCTGAAAATCGAAACGAGGATCACCAACGCAATCAGCTGACCCGCGCGGGGTCCCAGCATGGCCTCGATGGCTTCGGCGGCAATGCGCTCGGACTGAGCGCTCCGGTCCGGCCCGAGCGCGGCGACGTAAGCGACGTTCGCCAGCAGATAGATTGCGATGAGCGCCGCCGTCCCGATGACGATCGCTCTGCCGACCGTGCGTTGTGGATCGATCGCTTCGCCCGCCGAGTAGGTGATGCAGTGCCAGCCTTCATAGGCCCACATCACACCGATCAGCGCCATGCCCATGCCCAACAGCGGAGAAGATTCGCTGGCCGAAGTGAACAAATGGACTTCCGACAGTCCCTCGCCTTTGGTCAGCATGAGCGCGCTCATCAGCAGAATCGCGCCCACTTTGATCGCCGTCGTCCAGTTCTGCATGTTCGCGCTTTGCCGCGTGCCGATGACGTTCACCACAGCGAGCACGACGACCATTCCGGCGGCGACGGCGCGACTGCCCCAAACGGACAGCGGCATGAACTGACCGAGATAGCCGGCGAACGCGACAGCTAGGGTCGCGATCGTGGCGCTGGAGATCACGAAGAACAGCGCCCAGCCATACAGGAATGCGACGAAGCTGCCGCAGGCATCGCGGATGTAGACATAGATGCCGCCGGCATCGGGTTTGATGGCCGCGAGCTCGGCATAAGTCAACGCACCGAGCACCGAAAGCACACCGCCGGCGATCCAGACCAGCAGCGACGGTCCCAAATGCCCGCCGCTCGAGTGCATCACGCTGGCCGGCACGATGAAGATTCCCGATCCGATGACCGATCCCAAAGTGAGCAGGACCAGATCGCGAAATCCCAAGATGCGAGGCAGCGTGGTTTGAGTCATTGGCGCGCCCGTGGGTTGTTGGCTATGTGCCCAAGCATGCACTCACCAGTTCATCGAAGCGAGCACCGCCTCGGATTGGATCGGCGCACGGGATGCCGAGCTCGGCGCTATGCCGTGCGAGCAGCGCTTGCGCCCGTTCAACGGATAACGTCGAGGTGTTGAGACTCACACCGCCACAACGGACCGCTGGATTCGTGCGTCGGGCGAGCATGAGCGTCACGTCGATCGCCTCCTTCAGGCTGGGCAGACCGAACTCGGGCAGTCCATGCACCGACTCCCGGCCAGCCTCGTGACACATGACGATCACGTCCGGCTGCGTCCCATGCAGCAGCCCGAGCGACACGCCCGAATAGGCCGGATGAAACAGCGAGCCCTGCCCTTCGACCACATCCCAATGATCGGCCGCCGCATCCGGAGTGAGCGCTTCGGCGGCGCCGGCGATGAAGTCCGCGACCACCGCGTCGATCGCGACACCCGAGCCTGAAATCATGATGCCGGTCTGGCCGGTCGCTCGAAACGTCGCCGATACGCCGCGTTGACCGAACGCACGAGCCAGCGCCAATGCGGTGTATTTCTTGCCCAGCGCGCAGTCGGTGCCGACGGTGAGCAGCCGTCGACCGCTGCGTCGTCGCCCGGTTCCAACCGGAAAGCTCTGGCGAGGACTGCGCACATCGATGAGGCGCCGACCGAACTCACTCGCGGCCTTGCGAAGCACCGGTACGTCTTCAAGTCGGGTGTGCATGCCGCTGATCAGATCGAGCCCGGCATCGAGCGCCTCGCGCAAGGCTGGAATCCAGCTTTGCTGGACGACCCCGCCCGCCGGCGCCACGCCGATGATCATTGCCTGCGCACCTCGTGCCCGCGCCTCCGCCGGTGTGAGTCGCGGCAGGCCAGTGGTAATCGTCGCGGCGGGCAGAGCGAACTCGCCGATGCAGCGGTCGCCCGCCCAATCGCGCAGACCCCACGCGGTCTTCGCGTCTCGGTCGTCGACGGCATCGCCCAGGAACAGCAGGTACGGTTGTGGCAGGGTCAGAATACTCATGCCGGCAATATGCCGGCCGGCCCGCGCCAGAAGTGTTCGTTTTGGGAAAGCCGCGCGGACGATTCGTCGGTTTCGAAGCCGTCAGCCGGAGCTCGGCTCCTCGCGAGTCAGCCGGCCGACGATCTGCTTCAGATCGCCGTGGCTGTGCGACTTGATCGCCTTGGAAATCGGGAACGTGACGAAGTCGAACTCGTTCTCGCTTTGACTGCGCAACTCGGCGATGACTTCCTGATAGCGCTCGACCGTGGCCGCCACCACCGTCATGACATAGTCCACGTGCCCGAGCACGCCGTGACAGGAGACGATCTCGGGAATCTTCAGCAGCGTCTTCTCGAATTGCCGGGCGCGCGCGCTGGTGTAATTCAGCAGCTTGATCTGCACCTGAAATTGCAGGCAGCTGGCGAGGCGTGCGATATCGATATCGGCGTGATAGCCGCGAATGATCTCGGCCTGCTCCAGTCGCCGCATCCGCTCGTAACAGCGGCTGGCGGAGATGCCTACCGCCTCGCTCATTTGAACCTTGCTGATGCGTGCCTGACTGAACAGTGCCGTCAGAATGCTCAGGTCGATGCGATCGATGCGGCTCGGCCGCGATGAATTCTGTGCCATTCGCTCATCCCCTCGTAGGCACGGAGTATGCCCCATACCGGCAAACGAAACCTCCGCGCGCCTTCCCAAAAACGAACACAACCGCCGCCCGGCGGCCGGCATATTCGTGGCTGGTCCAACCCTCCGAACACAAGAAGAACCTGGCAAGAGGATGATGCGCATGAACGCTTTCTCGCGAGCGGCCCTGTCCGCCGCACTTTTACAGAGCTGCGTCACGATCGCGGCGAATCCTGCCCACGCCGCGGACACGCCACGCGACATGCAGGTCCTGCAGGAAATCATCGTCACCGCCACCAAGCGTGAGGAGAAGCTGCAAGACGTGCCAGTGGCGATCTCCGCGATCACCTCCGAAGACATCCAGACGCGCGGTTTCACCAACTACGCCGACTATCTCAATACGGTGCCGGGCGTGTTCTTCCAGGACGGCGGGCCCGGCGTGTCGCAGATCCGCATCCGTGGCATCAGCGGTAGCGAAGGCGGCTTGCCCTCCACCACCGCGACTTATTTCGGCGAGACCGTGACCAGTGTGCTGACCAACCACGGTGGCAAACCGAATCTGCGCCTGGTCGACGTCGATCGGGTCGAAGTGCTGCGCGGTCCGCAGGGAACCCTGTTCGGCGCCAGCGCGCTCGCCGGCGTGGTTCGTATCATTCCCAACGCCCCCGACGCGACCGGCTTCGAAGCCAACGTCGGCGCGCGAGGGTTCACGACCGCTCATTCGAGCGATCCGAGCTACCACGTCGAAGGCACGGTCAACATTCCATTGATCACCGACCAGCTGGCCTTGCGCGTGGTCGCCTATCAGGACGACACCGCCGGCTACATCGACAACAAGTTTGCCGGCCAGGCAGCCGTCGACTACAGCGGCGGCGCGGGAGTTCTGGTGACGCCGGCCATCCCCGCCTTCACTCGCAAGGACATCAACTCGGAAGACACCTGGGGCGTCCGCGCCGCGCTGGGCTGGCAAGCGACCGAACGCCTGAAAATCGACCTCACGCACGCCACGCAGGATGTGACGCTCAACAGCGAGCCGTTCACGCAGCCGGACTTCGGCGAATACGAGCAGAGCCGCGGGTTGGATTACTTCGAAGAAGGCGGCGCGGGCGAGCGGCTCGAGATCAACACGATCGTCGCCAAGTACGACTGGGATGCGGTATCGCTCACGTCGGCGAGCAACTGGACGAAGATGACGCGCGCCACAAACCAGGACATCACCTATCTCGGCCAGAACATCTTCGACGCGCCGATCCCCTGGTCGCTGCGAGATCGCAGCGTGGGCAAGCTGTTCACCCAAGAGCTGCGTCTGCAGTCGCTCGGCGACGGCCCGTTCCAATGGCTCGCCGGATTGTTCTATTTGAAACAGACGGCGGACTTCTCTCAATTCGTTCCCGAATACTCCTGTCCGACCTGCCTGCCCCGGGCGATCTACGGTCAGGATTTCGCGGCCGACGCGCCGATGTCCCGGTTCTCCGAAGAAGAGCAGCGATCCGCATTCGCTCAAGTCAGCTATACGTTCGCGTCGCAATGGACGGTCGGGGTCGGTGCGCGCTATCTCGAAGACGATCTGACCAGCCTCACGGCGCCCTCGGATGGCCTCCTGCTCGGCGGCAAGACGGATGGCGCTCCGGATCGAGTCGGATCGTCGAGCGAGTTCAATCCTTCGGCGTACCTGCGTTATGAGCCCGCCGAGGATCTGACCCTGTATTTGCAAGCTGGCCGCGGCTTCCGTAGCGGCACGGTGAGCCCGCCGCTGCCCGACCAGTGCCAGGCTCAGGCGGCTGCAGTCGGTGCCGGCGGTCCGATCACCGATCCCGACACGCTGTGGAATTACGAGCTGGGCGTGAAGTCGCAATTGGCCGGAGGCCGCTTGGGCATCAACGCAGCGGTGTATCGACAGGATTGGCAAGGTGTGCAGCTCGGCGTGGCGCTCCCCTGCGGCTTCAGCGCGCTGGCGAACGCGGGCGACGTTACGAACGACGGCGTCGAGCTGGAGATGGTGGCGCAAGTGAGCGAAGCGTGGCGCTTCAACTTCTCCGCGTCTTACACCAAGGCGGAGTTCGAGCGCGTCGAGCCCGGCACGATCTATACGAAAGGCGAGCGCTTGCCGGACGCACCGGAGAAGAACGGCAGCGTCGGCGCGCAATACAGCTTCGTCATGGGCCCCGAGTGGTCAGGCTACGTTCGTGCGGATTACGTTTACGTCGGCCAGATGCGTTTGAAGTTCGACGTCGACGAAGTGCTGAGCCAGGACTCGTTCGACACGGCAAACCTGCGCCTCGCGTTCCAGCGCGATGAGCTGTCGATCGAACTGTTCGGCCGCAACCTCGCGGATGAGCGCGGCGTCGTCACCACCGGCCAGCCGTCGATCGGCCGCCAGGAAACGTTGATTCGTCCCCGCGAGGTGGGCGTCGAGCTGCGCTACGGGTTCAAATAATAAGACTCAGGGCTTCGTGCCCGAGCGTGCGACGACCGCTTTGACGGCGTCGACGACTCGCTCGGGCACGAATTCGAAGTACCGCATCAGTTCCGACGCTGGCGCCGATTCACCGAAACGGTCCATGCCGATCACGGCGCCGCGCCGCCCGACATACTTGCGCCAGATATCCGGCACGCCGGCTTCGACGGCGACGCACGGCAACTCCATCGGCAACACCTGCTCGCGATAATCCGCCTCCTGCCGATCGAACACGTTGGTCGAAGGCATCGAGACCACTCGAACCGGAATGCCCTCCTTCGCCAGCCGCTTCTGTGCCTCCACCGCGAGCCCAACTTCGGAACCCGTCGCGATGACGACCGTGCGCGGCTGAGCTTCCGGCTCGACGAGCACGTAGCCACCACGACGAATGTTCTCAATCGCGGCGGAATCGCGATTCTGGAAAGGCACGTTTTGTCGACTGAGCACCAGGCTCGTCGGCCCGGTCGTGCGGTCGATGGCCGCTGACCAGGCGATCAATGTTTCCAACGTGTCGCACGGCCGCCAGACGTCCATGTTCGGAATCAATCGCAACGTCGCGACATGCTCGATCGGTTGATGCGTCGGCCCATCCTCGCCGAGACCGATCGAATCGTGCGTGAAGATGAAGATCGAGCGGACACGCATCAACGCCGCCATGCGCAGCGCGTTGCGACAGTAGTCAGAGAACGTCAGGAACGTGCCGCCGTAGGGAATGAAGCCTCCGTGCAGTGCCAGGCCGTTCATGATCGCGGCCATGCCGAACTCGCGCACGCCGTAGTACAGATAATTCCCACCGCTGTTGCTGGTGATCGCGCGCGATCCGGACCACAACGTCAGATTCGATCCGGCCAGATCCGCCGAGCCGCCGATCAGCTCGGGCAGCGACGGGGCCAGACCCTCGATAGCTTCCTGCGACGCCTTGCGGGTCGCCACATTCGCAGCCTTCGTTTCGGTATGCGCGATCAACTGACGAAGCTGCTCCGCAAGCTCGCTCGGCAGCTCACCTCGCATGCGGCGCTCGAACTCCTGACTCAATCCAGGATGTGAGGTCGCGTACGCAGACAACTTCTCGCGCCACGCAGTCTCCTGATTCGCGCCTGCCTCCCGCGCATCCCACGACTCATATATATGTGGCGGGATCTCGAAAGGCCCATAGTTCCAACCCAGCGCCTCACGGGTAGCGGCGATCTCTTTATCGCCAAGTGGAGCCCCATGCGCATCGTGCGTGCCCGCCTTGTTCGGTGCGCCCTTGGCGATGACGGTCTTGCAGCAGATCAGCGACGGCTTGTCCGTCACCGACTTCGCGGCGCGAATCGCGTTGTCGACGGCATCGCTGTCGTGCCCGTCGACGTTCGGCACGACATGCCAGCCATAGCTCGAGAATCGTCGCGGCGTGTCGTCGGTGAACCATCCCGACACGTGACCGTCGATCGAAATACCGTTGTCGTCATAGAAGACGATGAGCTTGCCCAATCCCAGCGTGCCCGCGAGCGAACACGCTTCGTGCGAAATGCCCTCCATCAAGCAGCCGTCGCCGACGAACACGTAGGTGTGATGATCGACGATCTCGCAGTCCGGGCGATTGAATTCCGCGGCCAGCACTTTTTCGGCGATAGCCATGCCGACGGCATTCGCAAGCCCCTGCCCGAGCGGCCCGGTCGTTGTTTCCACCCCGGGCGTCACACCGTACTCAGGATGACCCGGCGTTTTCGAATGCAACTGACGGAAGCGCTGGAGCTCCTGCAACGGCAGGTCGTAACCGGTCAGATGCAACAGTGAGTACAACAACATCGAGCCGTGCCCGTTCGAGAGCACGAAGCGATCCCGATTGAACCACCGCGGGTTCGCCGGGTTGTGATGCAGATGACGTTGCCACAGAACCTCGGCGATCTCCGCCATGCCCATCGGCATGCCCGGATGACCGGAATTTGCTTTCTGCACGGCATCCATCGCCAGCGCGCGAAGCACGTCGATTGTTTCCTGACGTGACCCCGCCTCGCGACGCCCCGATCTCCGCACATTCAACTCCGCGCTCATGGTATGGCCCTCAGTGCACGAGTCCCGCTGCGAGGACGCACGCTCAGCTCCATGAGCTCGCTCAGGTCGCTGATGATGGCGTCCGGTCGCAACTCCTCCAACGGTTGCTCGCGGTGATAACCGTAGTCCACGGCAACGACGCGACATCCCGCCGCCTGAGCCGCATGAATGTCGGCTCGCGAGTCCCCGACCAGCAACATGTCGATAGGCTCGACCTCGGCTCGGGTGCAGGCCGAAAGCAGCAGCGACGGGCTCGGCTTTCGATCCTCGGGACGCTCGGGGCACAACAGTGCGGCGAAGAAGCCCCTGAGGCCCGAGAGCTCCAGCAAGGGCTGCGCGAACTTTCGCTCTTTGTTGGTTACGCAACACAACGTGAGACCGGCCGCGCGCAGCGTGAGCAGGGTTCTCAACGTATTCGGATAGATGCGGCTGCGCTGGAATACCCGTTGCCCATACAGTTTCCGGAACAGAGTCGCGGCCATCTCCAGCATCGGCGCATCGGGTGCCACACCCGCCTGGGTCAGCACCCGCTTCACGAACTCATCGATGCCCGCGCCGATCAGCTCAGGAACGCGCTCATCCGCGAGCGGCCGGCCGCCCAGCATGATCAGCATCATGTTGGCCGCCGTGCCCAGATCCGGCGCGGTGTCGATGAGCGTGCCGTCGAGATCGAACGACACCGCGGCGACGCAATCGATGAGCTTCGGCATGGCGACCTCGGGTCAGAAAGTGGGCTCGAGCAATGTCTGCGTGGAGCGTTGCGACCGGCGCGCCAGCGATTCCCTGCGACGTTCGATCAGCCGCATGATCATGGGCGTGAAAATCAGCTGCATGGCCAGGTCCATCTTGCCGCCCGGACAGACGATGGTGTTGGAGCGGGACATGAACGAGTCGTGCAGCATCGCCAGCAGATAGGGAAAGTCGATGCCCTGCGGGTTCGCGAAACGAATCACCAGGAACGATTCGTCCGGCGTCGGAATGAACCGCGCGATGAAAGGATCGGAGGTATCGACGATGGGAACCCGTTGAAAGTTGATGTGCGTGCGTGAGAACTGCGGACAGATGTAGTGCACGTAATCATGCATTCGCCGCAGGATCGTATCGGCCACCGCTTCGGCCGAATAGCCGCGCGTGGCGCGATCGCGATGTAACTTCTGAATCCATTCGAGGTTGATGACCGGCACCACCCCGATCAGCAGGTCGACATGTTTCCAGACCTGGATGTCCTCATGAGCCGCGGCGCCATGCAGGCCCTCGTAGAACAGTAGATCGGTCGTGTCCGGCAACTCTTCCCATTCAGTGAATGTGCCCGGCTTCTGTCCGTACGGCGCGGCCTCCTGCTCATCGTGCAGATACTTGCGCCGGCGCCCTCGCCCATTCTCGCCATAGCTTTTGAACAGGCCCTCGAGCTCGGCGAACAGGTTCGCGTCCGGGCCGAAGTGACTGAAGTACTGATCGCCGCGAGCGATCGCGTCGGCCATCTGCTGCTTCATGCCGGCGCGGTCGTAGCGATGAAAGCTGTCGCCTTCCACGAACGCGGCCGAGATCGATTCGCGGCGGAAGATCTGCTCGAAGGTCCGCATGACCGACGTCGTGCCGGCACCGGAAGAGCCTGTGCATGCGATGATGGGATGCGTGGCTGACATGGCGGCGTTACCTATGCGGGACTTCTGAGCGCGCTGCGAGTACCGAACAACGGCGCCTTGAACTCGAAATCGTTGCACTCGTGGTGATAACGCTCGATGCGCTCCACTTCCGCGCGTGCGCCGAATATGAATCCGATGCGCTGATGCAACCCTTCGGGTTTGACCGTCAGCACCGGCTCGCGACCGGTGCTGGCGCGTCCACCCGCCTGCTCGATCAAAAAGCCGAGCGGGTTCGCTTCATAGAGCAGTCGCAGGCGGCCCGGCTTGGTCAGATCCCGCCGATCGCGCGGATACATATAGACGCCGCCACGCATGAGAATGCGATGAGCTTCAGCCACGACGGCAGCGACCCAGCGCATGTTGAAATCGCGACCGCGCGGGCCGGACGCACCCTCCTGACATTCGCGCACGTAGCGCGTGATGGGAGATTCCCAGTAACGTGAATTGGAAGCATTGATGGCAAACTCCGAGGTGGTTTCCGGAATGCGCAGATCCGGATGGGTCAGCATGAACTCGCCGATCTCGCGGTCGAGCGTGAAACCGTGCACGCCACGCCCGGTGCTCAACACCAGCATGGTGGACGGACCATAAATGGCGTAGCCCGCGCACACCTGTTCGGTGCCCGGCTGCAAAAAATGCTCCTCGGTCGGATCCGTGACGCCGTCAGGACAACGCAGCACCGAAAAGATGCTGCCGACGGCGACGTTCACATCCACGTTCGAGGAGCCGTCCAGTGGGTCGAACAACAACAGGTATTTGCCAGTGGGATACTCCGCCGGAATCGCATAGGGCGCTGCCATCTCCTCCGACACCATGCCCGCCAGCTGCCCGCCCCATTCGTTGGTCCGAATGAAAATGTCGTTGGCGAGCACATCCAGTTTCTTCTGCACCTCGCCCTGCACATTGACCACGCCCTCGTCGCCGTACGCGCCCGACAACGCTCCTTTACCGATGAGCATCGAAATACGCTTGCACGCGAGTCGCACGTCGTTCACCAGCGCAGTGAAATTTCCAGTTGCGTGCGCGTGGCGGCGCTGTTCCTCGATCAAGAACCGGGTCAACGTTCGGGGCGCGTGCGTCGTCATGGCTGCAAGTCTCCCTGTCGTTCTGCGGGGGGTGGGGTGTCGGCGAACACGCGGCTGGCGCGAATATCAGCCGCCTCGATCGTCATGAGATCGTTCTTCGCCAGCGACGCGTCACGCTTCTCGAACAAGCGACTTGCCTGTCGTAAGCGCGCGCGATCCAGCGCGTTGCGAATGGAGCGAGCATTCGCGAAGTGCGGCATCGTCTGGCGACGCTCGATGTATTCCTCCAGCGCGGTGCGAGCATCGGCGCTGAGCGAGTACTGCATCTGATCGAGCATCAGTTCGGCGATAGCGAGCAGTTCCGCCGACGTGTAGTCCGGGAATGCAATGTGATGCGCGATGCGCGATGACATGCCGGGGTTGCTACGGAAGAAGCGCTCCATGCGGTCTTCGTAGCCGGCAAGAATCACGACCAGGTCGTCCCGATGATTTTCCATTTCCTGCAGCAGGATTTCGATGGCCTCCTGCCCGTAGTCGCGCTCGTTCTCCGGCCGATATAAGTAGTAGGCCTCGTCGATGAACAGCACGCCCCCCATGGCCCGCTTGAGCACTTCGCGAGTCTTCGGTGCGGTGTGGCCGATGTACTGGCCGACGAGATCGTCGCGCGTGACGGCGACCATGTGACCTTTGCGGACGTAGCCGAGCCGATGCAGGATCTCGGCCATGCGAAGCGCGACCGTGGTCTTGCCGGTGCCGGGATTGCCGGTGAAGCTCATGTGGAGCGACAGCGCTTCGGTGCTCAAGCCCGCCTGCCGACGCAGCGTGTCGACCAGCAGCAGTGCGCAGATATCACGAATGCGCGTCTTGACGGGAGCGAGGCCGATCAGCTCGCTGTCGAGCTGATCGAGCACGTCGGCCACGTGCGAGTCGCGGAAGGCGGCTTCGAGATTGAAGTTGCCTTCGTGAGCGGTGTCTGTGGGCTTGAGCACAGAGTTCATGGATCCTCCGCAGCCGAAACATCACATCCCGAAACATCACATCAAGGCGATTCAGTACCGATGTCCTTCCGGTCGTCGCGTTGCGTACGAGCGCAACGAGTAGCGCACCTCGCGACCCGGCCCCTCCTCGCGCAGCAGTTCGAAGCCGGGTTCCTCGCTCGGTCGCGCCACGATGAACGACAGTCGCAGCGATTCGATTCCGCGAGTCGAATCGAACGCGTTCACCTTGACGTACCGATTGGGAAAGGTGCGACGGCATTCGTCCACTTCCCGCATGATTCCGGCCGCATCCTTGAGATCGAACATCGGATTGCCGTACATCTCCCAATACGTGTTGCGTGGATGCGGGTCTTCCGTGTGCTCGACCGACACCGCCCAGCCACGCTGCAGGCAGTACTCGATCTGCGAGGTGATCTGCGCGTCGGTGAGGTCCGGCAGAAAAGAGAAAGTGCCTTGAGTAAGTCGCATGGCTGTGCTCTCGCGTAAGGATCAGGCGGCCGCCGTCGGCGTCGGAACGAAGTCGGGCGTATCGGTGCTCTCGTAATTGAACGTGACCTCGCCCCAGGTATCGAGCGCTGCTCGCAGCGGCGTGCAGTGCTTGGCTGCGTCGGCGAGAATCACCGGTCCTTCGCGCCAGATGTCTCGTCCTTCGTTTCTCGCCAGCACCATCGCTTCGAGAGCGACACGATTGGCAGTGGCGCCGGCCGCGATCCCCATCGGATGGCCGATGGTTCCGCCACCGAACTGAAGCACGACGTCATCGCCGAGATAGGTCAGCAGCTGATGCATCTGCCCCGCATGAATGCCGCCCGACGCGACTGGCATGACCCCGGGCAGACCGCCCCAGTCCTGCTCGAAGAAGATGCCGCGCTGTAACTCCAGCGGGTTGTGCGGCTCGCGCAGCACGTTGTAGAAGCCCTGCACCGTATTCGGATCGCCTTCGAGCTTGCCGACGATGGTGCCGGCGTGCAGATGGTCGACGCCGGCGAGCCGCATCCACTTCGCGATGACACGGAACGATACGCCGTGACTCTTTTGTCGCGTATACGTGCTGTGACCGGCGCGATGCAGATGCAGGAGCATGTCGTTCTTGCGGGCCCAGCGCGACATCGACTGGATCGCGGTGTAGCCGATGACCAGGTCGATCATCACGATCACGGAGCCGAGTTCCTTGGCAAACTCGGCGCGCTCGTACATGTCTTCCATGGTCGCGGCGGTGACGTTGAGATAGTGGCCCTTCACTTCACCGCTGACGGCCTGCGCGCGATTGACCGCTTCCATGCAGTTCAAGAAACGGTCGCGCCAATGCATGAAAGGCTGCGAGTTGATGTTCTCGTCGTCCTTGGTGAAATCGAGCCCGCCCTGCAGCGCCTCGTACACGACGCGTCCGTAGTTCTTGCCTGACAGGCCGAGCTTGGGCTTGACGGTCGCGCCGAGCAGCGGCCGACCGAACTTATCGAGCCGCTCGCGCTCGACGATGGTGCCGGTGGCCGGGCCGGCGAAGGTCTTCACATAGGCGACCGGAAAACGCATGTCCTCCAGGCGCAGCGCCTTGAGCGGCTTGAAGCCGAACACGTTGCCGATGATGGAGGCCGTGAGGTTCGCGACCGAGCCGGGCTCGAACAAGTCCAGGTCGTAGGCGATGTACGCGAAGTACTGTCCCGGCGAACCGGGCACCGGCTCGACTTTGTAGGCCTTCGCGCGATACCGATCGCAAGCAGTCAATCGATCGGTCCACACCACCGTCCAGGTCGCTGTTGATGACTCACCGGCGACCGCCGCGGCGGCCTCGTTTGGATCCACACCGTCCTGCGGCGTGATTCGAAACAACGCCAGCACATCGGTGTCCTTGGGCCGATAGCCGCTGTCCCAATAACCCATTTGCGCGTACTTCAACACACCGGCCCGGTAGCGTTCGGCCGCCGGATCCGACGCAGTGCGATTACCGATTCGTTTCATGGCCATCGTGCCTCGTTCATGCCATCGACTCGTGGCACACAATGTGGCCGGCGCGGGCCTATTAGGTCCAATTCGAAATAGTTGACCTCTGGATAACATTCTCTTATCAAGAACGGGCAGCGCCGGAGCTGCGCATTCCTGCGATCCGGACCTGCGAGCATCCTGCCCGGCACTGGCTCGCTGGAGTCACCATGCGGAACATCACCTTGAGACAGATGCGGGTGTTCGCCGCCGTGGCGCGCTACCGCTCTTTCACCAAAGCGGCGCGCGAACTGCATCTGACGCAGCCCGCGATTTCTCAGCAGATCAAATTGCTCGAGATCGAGGTGGGACTGCCGCTGCTCGAGCACGTCGGCCGCCAGATTCATCTCACCGCGGCCGGCGATGAGCTGTTGCGTTATGCCTCGCAAGTCACGGAGCTGTTGCGTGAAGCCGGTGAATCGCTCGCGGCGATGCGCGGCTTGAAACGCGGCGTGCTGAAGCTCGGCGCCGTGAGTACGGCGAAATATTTCGCGCCGTCACTGCTCTCCGCATTCGCACCGGCTTATCCCGAAGTCACCATTCGTTTCTCAGTGGGCAACCGGGAAGAAATCATCCAGCAGCTCGCCGCGAACGAGACGGACCTGGTCATCATGGGCCGACCGCCGCGTGAGCTCATCACCGTCGCCGAGCCCTTCGCCAAACATCCGCTGGTGGTGATCGCTCCGCCCACTCATCCGCTGGCGGGCAAACGTCGCATTCCGCTGGAGCGCTTGGGCAGCGAGAACTTCATCATTCGCGAGGAAGGTTCCGGCACGCGCGCCTCGATGGAACACGTGTTCAGCAAACGAGGCGTGCCCATTCGCGCCTCCATGGAAGTGAGCAGCAACGAAACCATCAAGCAAGCCGTCATGGCCGGCATGGGCATCGGCTTCATCTCCATCCACACCGTCGGGCTGGAGCTCGCGGCCGGCAAGCTGGTGATCTTGAACGTGACCGGTCTGCCGCTGATCCGCGACTGGTTCGTGATTCACATGCGCGACAAGCGGCTGTCGCCGATCGCCGTCGCGTTCCGTAGTTTCCTGCTCGAGAAAGGCGCGGCCATCATTCACAAGACGGCCGAGGAGAGCCGCTCGATCCTGCGTACCGCCAGCGGCTGAGCCCGGTTTGCATCTTCCGTATTTACTCATACAATTAAAAAAGCGGTAACCGTTGCGACGGGAACCGCTCTTTGACTTCGACAGCACGGGGGACGAACGACTGTGTCGACAGGTATGAATCGCCGCGAATTGCTCGCGGCCGCGGGTGCGCTCGGCTTGCTCTCTCAGAGCACTGAATCGAATGCGGCACCGGTCGCGAACAGCAGCACGCCGGCGCTCGCCCCTACTCCGCCCATGGGCTGGAACAGCTGGAATTCCTTCGCTACGACCATCACCGAGGAGCAAGCGATCGCGAACGCCGAGATCATGGCGCGCGAGCTCAAGCCCTTCGGCTACGACATCTTCACCATCGACATCCAATGGTATGAAGGCGCGGCCAAGGGCTACGACTACAACACCAAGCCCATCCCGACGATGGACGAGCACGGCCGGCTCCTGCCCGCGCCGAACCGATTCCCGTCGAGTGTAAAAGGTGCAGGATTCAAACCCATCGCCGACAAAGTGCACGCCCTCGGACTGAAGTTCGGCGTGCACCTCATGCGCGGCATCCCTCGCCTCGCGGTGGAACGCAACCTGCCGATCCTCGGCGGCAAATGGAAAGCACGCGACATTGCGAACACTGAGAGTGTTTGCCCATGGAACCCCGATATGTACGGCGTCGATATGAGCAAGCCCGGCGCGCAGGACTACTACAACAGCGTGTTCGCATTGCTCGCGTCCTGGGACATCGATTTCGTGAAGATGGACGACATGAGTCGGCCCTACGACGCCAACGCTCCGGAGATCGAAGCCGCGCATCGAGCGATTCAAGCGAGCGGTCGTCCGATGATTCTGAGCCTGTCACCTGGCGAGACCCCGCTGGCAAGCGGCGAGCATGTGCGTCGCCACGCGCAAATGTGGCGCATCAGCGATGACTTCTGGGACGAATGGCCGCAATTGAAAGCACAGTTCACGCGACTGGAGAACTGGTCGATGTTCCGTCAGCCCGGCCGCTGGCCCGACGCGGACATGCTGCCGCTCGGCCGTTTACAGATGGGGAAGCGGGATTGTCGTTTCACGCCGGACGAGCAACGCACTTTGATGACATTGTGGTCCATCGCTCGCTCACCGCTGATCATGGGTGGCGACCTGCGCCACCTCGATCCCGCCACGCTCGCGCTGTTGACCAACCGGGAAGTGCTCGCGGTCAATCAAGCGAGTCGCGACAACAAGCCGGCCGCTCTCATCGAAGAAGTTCGCACCTGGACTGCACGCGCCGAGCAAGGTGAGACGCGTTATCTGGCACTGTTCAACGTCAGCGACAAAAAAGAATCCAAACAAGTTCACTTCGACCTCTCGCGCCTCGGATTGAAGTCCGTAAAGGTGCGAGATCTTTGGGCTCGGCGCGACCTCGGCACAGTTCGCGGCCGCGTGTCCGCCACCCTCGCCCCACACGCCTCCCTGCTCTACGGACTCACGCCGGTGTAGCTCGAAAAAAGTGCGTCGTCGCGGTAACCAGATTCGCGGCGCTCGCTCTTAACACAGCAACAGGGTTACGACTTCACGGGCCGACATCCGGAGAACCATGTCAGCCGAGGCTGCTCGCGCATTGATTACCGGCTTGGTTGCCAGCCACGGCGTGAAATTGCGCCGTTTCCTGCTTCTGCGAGTGCGCAACGCCGTCGATGTGCCGGACATGTTGCAGGAGGTCTATCTGCGCATGTTACGCGTGCCGAACGTGGAGTTGATCCGATCGCCGGAGGCGTATCTGTTCACGGTCGCGCAACACGTCGTTCAACAGCATTCGCTTCGACAGTCGGCGACGCCGCCGTCGGTGGAGTTGAGCGAGATGTTGAACTCCGCGCGAGCCGTCCCGGACGTGGACCCGGTGCTCGATCTGGACGCTCAGCAGTGCCTGGAGCAATTGCAGTCGGAGCTGGATCGGCTCTCTCCGAAGTTGCGCGCCACGTTTTTGTTACATCGTCGGGACGGCCTGTCGCTCGCGGAGATCGCCGAGCGACTCGGCATCTCGCTGCCGATGGTGAAGAAGAACCTCATGCAGGCACTGGTACAACTCCGCCAGCGGCTGGAGCGAGGTTGAGCCATGTCGCCCAGCTCCTCAGCCAGGCTCAACGCGCAGATCTACTCCGAAGCGTCGGAGTGGTTCGTGAACTGTCGCAGCGGCACGCTCGACGATGCCAAACGTCGCAAGTTCGACGCGTGGCTGCGCCAATCGCCCCAGCATTTGAGCGCATATCTGGAGCTCGCGGCGATCTGGGATGAAGGCGCGGCACTTGATGCGGAGCGTCGCTGGGACACCGACACGCTCATTGCCGATGCATTGGCCGACCAAAGCAATGTCACGACGCTGATCACCCCGCCTGCCGTGCGTCCCCCGGTCTCAACATCTCACGCACGGTGGGCGGCGGTGGTCGCCTGCATCGCCATCGGCCTTGCCGCGTTCGTGTGGGTCTATTTGTTTCGCGAGCCTCTCTACGTCACGCAGGTCGGCGAGCAGCGCTCGATCACCTTGTCGGACGGCTCGACCATGGAGCTCAACTCACGATCCAAGGTTCGCGTGCGCTACTCCGAGCACGAGCGCGCGCTGGAGTTGCTGGAAGGTCAGGCGCTGTTCCGTGTGGCACACGATGCGTCGAGGCCATTCATCGTCACCAGCGACGGCACCCAAGTGCGTGCGGTGGGAACGCAGTTCGATGTGAACAAGAAACGCGAGGGCACGGTCGTGACAGTCGTTGAAGGTCGAGTTTCCGTGCTCACGGACGTGTCCGATGCGCACGTCGATCCCGTTGCGATCAACGTAACTGAGCCCGTCCCACGGCTTCCGAACGAAAGTGGCGCAGGCATCCTGCTCGCGGCAGGCGAACAAATGACCGTCAGCGACAAAGCCGCCGAAAAGCTCCAGCAGCCCGACATTGGTCGCGCCATCGCCTGGACCCGGAAGCAGTTGGTGTTCAAGGCTGCGACGCTCACCGAAGTCGCCGAGGAGTTCAACCGCTACAACCAGCGGCAACTCGTGCTGCAGGACCCGGAGCTGTACGAGTTCCACATCAGCGGTGTGTTTGCGTCGACCGATCCGGCCGCGCTACTGCAATTTCTGCGCGAGCGCGCCGGCGTGCACATCGTGGAAAGCGACAACGCGATTTATCTGACCAAGCAACGGTAACCGATCGGTGAGCGAACGCTCTACCGACGGACGAGCCCGTCGCAGCAGACGACGGCCCGACTGAATCGAGAACGAGCCTGGCGCGAGCCGGGCTGGGGGATGTCATGCGAGTAAGCGTAGCAGCTGTTTGCCTGGCGCTGATGGGACTGTCCGGCACGGCGGAATCGCAAGCCGCCGCTAAGAAGCAAACGGATATTCCATCGCAGGGCCTGGGACTGGCATTGCAAAGCCTGGCCCGGGAACGCAGCTTCCAGCTCGTCTACGTCTCCGAGGAAGTCGACGCGCTCAACACGCAAGGCGCGATCGGCGAATTCACCCCGGAAGAAGCGCTCGCGAAGCTGCTCGCCGGCACGGGCCTCACATTCAAATATCTCAACGAACACACCGTGACGATTTTGCCGGTCGCGCCATCTGCACCCGCGCGCGAGCGGCCCATCAACGCAGAGTCCGGAGAGCAACGCGTGCCACGCATCAGCAGTCCTTGGATAGTGAAGAACGTTCGCCTGGCTTCGGCGGCATCGGCCGTCATTTTCGGTGTCGCGAGCGGCCCCGCCGCCGCGCAGTCCACCTCGCCGCAGGATCTGGAAGAAGTCGTCGTGACCGGCATTCGCGGCAGCCTGCGCCAGGCGATGGAGATCAAGCGCGATTCCGATCAGATCGTCGACTCGATCGCTTCGGAGAGCCTGGGCAAATTCCCGGACACAAACATCGCCGAGTCGTTGCAGCGAATTACCGGCGTGTCGATCGATCGCAGCGGCGGCGAGGGCCAGGCCGTCACCGTGCGCGGCTTCGGCCCGGAGTTCAATACGGTGCTGCTCAACGGTCGCCGACTCGCTTCGGACACCGGGGCGCGCTCGTTCAACTTCGATGTGCTGCCCGCGGAATTGATTTCACGAGTCGATGTGTATAAGAGCGCGACCGCTCTGCTCCAGGAAGGCGGCATCGGCTCGACGATTCTTCTGCACACACCGCGGCCGCTGGAGCTCGGCGATTTCAAGACCATTCTGTCCGCCAAAGCGCTCTACGAAGATCTCTCCGAAAACACCACCCCGGAAGTGTTCGGCATGATCAGCGATACGTTCGCGGACGGCCGGATCGGCCTGCTCGCCTCCGCTTCGTATCAAAGGCGCAAGAACCGATCGGAGCGCATTCTCACCGACGGTTATCTCACCGCGCCTCGGGACAGCATGACATTGATCGCCGCCGACCTGGCCGCGCAGGGCTATTCCGCCGACGATCAGTTTTTCATTCCACAGAACCTGAACGTGAGCCCGGTGGATGAGGACCGCGAGCGGATCAACGTCAACACCACGTTCCAATTCCAGGTTTCGGACAGGCTGCGCCTGACCGTCGACGGCATGTACGATAAGTTCAGCGTGCTCACCGAAGCGAACTCGCTCGGCTTCTTCGTCACGCCCTCGATCATCACCAACGCAACCTTCGACGAGCATCGAACGGCAACGAGCATCACACAAACCATCGATGCGGCGGTCGACTTCACTCGATCCGAGCGCGATCGGCCCACGGACATTTACGCCGGCGGTCTGAATCTGGCTTGGGACGTGAGCGACAACGTGAATGTTTCTTTCGACTCGTCATGGTCTCGCGCCAAGTCCGGTGGTGCCGAAGGCACCAATGTCGCCGTCGTCGGTTTCCGAAAAGATATCTACACGCTCTCGTACGCGCCCAATGGCATTCCTTCTGTGACAGGCGTGCCGGCGGCGGACTATGTCGATCCGAGTCTGCCGGTCGCGCACTTCAACTTGCGCGGCACGGGTGGAGGCCCGCTGGGCGGCGGCGCCGATCTCGAAGACGAGATCTTCGAGCATCGCATCGAGGCGCAATGGCAACCGGAAAGCGATCTGCTCAGGCGCGTCACCGTCGGTGGCTACTATGCGAAGGAAAAGCAGCGCCGCGATACCCGACTCTCGGATAACAACATCCTGTGCATGTACTGCGGCTACTTCGTCGGTATTCCCGATAACCTGATGCGACCGTTCAACGTGGGTTCCGGCTATCTCGGCGGGCGCGTGTCCGTGCCTGCGGCGTGGCAAGCGTTCGATATCGATCCCCTGCTCGCCTATCTCGAATCCTCTACCGCCGCCAGCGCTCGTGACGCTGCACAGGGATTGCCGCCGGGAAGCACGTTGGCGGAGCTGGCTGCGAGCAATGGGTTCGAGATTCACCAGCGGCCCGACTCCTCACGGGTCGAAGAGGAAGTCGCCTCGCTGTATGCGGATGCGAGCTTCGAAGGTTCGCTCGCCGAACTGCCCTGGAATCTCACCGTCGGCGCGCGATATGTACGCACCGAGACGACGGCGTTCGGCATCTCACAGGAGCTGCAGGATCTGGTGAACAGCGGCGATCCCACGCTGTACACGACAGTGCTCGGCAATGCTGTCACGGTGAGCCAGACCAACAAGTACAACGATTTTCTGCCGAGCCTGAGCTTCCGACTGAATGTCACCGACGACGTGGTGTTGCGTTTCGCGGCATCGAAGACCCTCACTCGCCCGCCGCTTGGCGCGTTATCGCCTCGCCTGGTCATCGGCACGACGCGGCCTGGCAACTTGCAGGCATCGAGCGGCAATCCGGATCTGAAGCCCTTCAAGTCCAAGAACGCCGATCTGTCGGCTGAGTGGTACTACCAGGACAACGGCTTCATCACGGTCGGCGTGTTTTATAAAGAGGTGCAGAACTTCCTGGTGAACACGGTGGATAATCGGCCGCTGCCCATCGCCGACTCGGACGATCTGTTCGCGGGCGATCCGGTGTTCGAAGTGAGCCTGCTGGATAACCTGGAGAGTGCCACGGTCAAGGGCGTGGAAATCGGAGTCCAGCACAGCTTCGACTGGCTGCCCGGGTTCTGGAGCGGCTTCGGCTTGGGCGCGAATGCGACGCTGGTCGACAGCGGGGCCGAGCTCAATGTCGACGATGTATCGCAGACGTTCGCGCTCGAAGGTCTGGGCGATTCGTATAACGTCGTCGGGTTTTATGAGAACGGCCCGCTGGAAGTGCGCGTTGCCTGGAACCGTCGCGAGCGCTTCCTGCGCACCGCCGTCGGCTTCGGCGGCGAACCGACGTTCGTCGAGCCGTATCAGCAGATCGATGCCCGCGCCAGTTTCGCGATCAGCGATCATTTCTCGGTGTTCGCGGAAGGCGTGAATCTCGGCAACGAGATCCAGCAGCGCGTCGGGCGTTACGACAATCAAATCCTGCTGCTCGAGGAAACCGGTCGGCGCTACACCATCGGCGTGCGCGCCGAATTCTGACGTCGCTGTCAGCTTGCGGCCTTGGCGGGCGCACCGCGCCCGCCGTTGTTTGCAATGCCGTTCGATTTGCTGGACGCTATGTGCAGCGGGAGCACGAACGATGACCAACAAGCGTCGGCGAATCGGCCGGCTGATCTTACTTGTGCCGCTCTTTGCGGCCTGCTCGGCGAGCAACACCGACTGGCGCACCGCCAGCCGCGAGCCTGTCGGCCTCGCACCCGATCCGGCCAACACGCCCGAAGCGGTCGTGCAGGTGTATGCGGCACGCACCATCAATTGGAAAGGCTACTTCGGCGTGCACACGTGGATTGCGGTAAAACGCAGCGGCGCACCGGAGTTCACGGTTCACGAAGTGATCGGCTATCGATTGCATCGAGACGGCACCACCGTCGTTTCTCGCGTGCGCCCGCCGGACAGCCGCTGGTTCGGCGCCGAGCCTGACTTGCTCAAGGACGTTCGCGGCCCGGGCGTGGACGCGCTGATCGATCGCATCGAAACGTCCGTGCAGAACTATCCATACAACGACACGTATCGCATCTGGCCCGGCCCCAACTCGAACACCTTCACCGCATTCGTGCTTCGCGATGTGCCGGAGTTGCGCGTCGACTTACCGCCCACCGCCATCGGCAAGGACTATCTCGGGCTGGTCCCCGTCGCCATGACTCCGAGCGGCACCGGCGGCCAGTTCAATCTGTTCGGCCTTGCCGGGGTGGCCGCAGGTTGGGAAGAAGGCGTCGAGGTGAATCTGCTGGGCCTCACCTTCGGCATCGATCCCGTGAGCCTGTCGATCAAGTTACCGCTGCTCGGCCGGATCGGGCCGGACGATCACCAGCCGGTGATCATCGAATGACGATCTGGGCCGCTATTTCGCGAACAGCTGGCCGATATCCTTGAACGCCTTGAACTCCAGCGCGTTGCCACAGGGATCGAGCAGGAACATCGTGGCCTGTTCGCCAGTTTGACCACGAAAGCGGATGTGAGGTTCGATGACGAACGGGATGCCGAAAGACTTCAGCCGTTCGGCCAGCGACTCCCACTGCTCCCAGTCGAGCACGACGCCGAAATGTGGCACGGGCACATCGTGACCGTCGACGGGATTGGTATGGGCATGTTCCTGAGCGGCGGTCTTCGGATGCTCGTGAATGACCAGTTGATGGCCGAAGAAGTCGAAGTCGACCCACTGCGCGCTCGAGCGCCCTTCCGCCAGCCCGAAGACTTCGCCGTAGAAGCGGCGCGCGGCGGGCAGATCGTGAACGGGAATGGCAAGGTGGAAAGGTGACAGGCTCATCGTCGCTCCGGAAACCCGGTTCATCCTAGCTGCCGATCGCGACAGCAGACAAGAAAAAATTCGCTATGCTCGGCGCAAGCCGCGCTCCGACAGTTCTCACGCTCGAGGGCCTTCACATGAGGTTTCTGCTGACCTGCCTGACGACGCTGCCGCTCATCGCGGGACTCGCGCACGCGGCCGACGATACCGAATGGCAATCGTTGTTCGACGGGACGACGCTGAACGGCTGGCACGTCGCCAACGGCTCGGCGAAGTACGAGGTGCTCGACGGCGCCATCGTCGGCACCACCACGACGGGCTCGCCGAACAGCTTCCTCGCCACCGATAAGAGCTTCGGCGATTTCGTGCTGGAGCTCGAGGTGAAACAAACCGGCGGCCCGACCAACAGCGGCGTGCAGTTTCGCAGCCAGAGCAAACGGGACGTCATGCAAGGCCGGGTCTACGGACCGCAGCTGGATCTGGATCCCTCGGAACGTCAGTGGACCGGCGGGCTCTACGATGAAGCCATGAGCGGCTGGTGGTATCCGGGCACGCTCAATCCGCAGCCCGGACTTTACAAATTCAACCAATGGAATCGGATCCGCATCGAAGCCGTCGGCCCGTCGCTGCGCACCTGGGTCAATGGCCAGCTGTCCGCATACGTGCTCGATGCGACTTACCGGGACGGCTTCATCGCGCTCCAGGTGCACTCGATCGAAAAGCCCGACGAAGCGGGCCGCCAGATTCATTGGCGCAATATACGAATCAAGGAACATCCGGCGCCCTCGCCCGGCGATGAGACGCTTTTCATCCGCAACAACCTGCCCAACAACCTGAGCGAAGCGGAAAGCAAACGGGGCTGGCGGCTGCTCTGGGACGGCACGTCCACCAACGGCTGGCGCAGCGCCAAGGGCGGCGCCTTCCCCGCGCATGGCTGGAGAATCAAGGACGGCGAGTTGATCGTCACCGGCGGCGGTGGCGGCGATGTAGTCACGGAACAAACGTTCCACGCGTTCGAGCTGCAGCTGGAGTTCAAGCTCACCCCCGGCGCGAACAGCGGCATCGAATACTACGTGGCCGACTCCGGCAGCGCCGATATGCCGGGGCTCGAATATCAGCTGGTGGATGACGAGCGTCATCCCGACGCGAAACAAGGCGTCGATGGCGATCGCACGCTCGCGTCGCTTTACGATATCGAGCCGCGCGGCAGGCTGATGTCGAATCTGGGCATCGCGCCGAAGGTCGGCGAATGGCAGCATGCGCGCATCGTCGCTCGGGGCGACGGCACCGTCGAGCACTGGCTCAACGGTGTGAAGGTGCTCGCATACAAGCGCGGCTCGGAAGATTTCCAGCGTCGCGTCGCCGCCAGCAAGTTCAAGGACATCGCCGGCTTCGGCCAGCTGGAACGAGGTCGGATTCTGTTGCAGGATCGTGGCGATGAAGTTCGTTTCCGTAGCATCAAGATCCGCGCGCTTTAGGAATAAGCAATGAGCTCCACAGATCGACGCACCTTCCTGCAATCGGCCGGCCTCGCGGGCCTCGCCCTATCCTCCGCCGCCTTCGCGCAAAGCACGCCCGCAGTCGAGAAAGCAAAGACCGAAGCACCGCCGAGCAAACATTCCATCCGCTTCGGCGTAATCGGCCTCGACCACGCGCACATCTACAGCATGACCGCTGCCATCCAGCGCGGCGGCGGCCAACTCGCGGCCGTCTATGGCCCGGACCCGAAACAGATCGCGGACTTTCGCGCCAGATTCGGCGAGGTGAAGATCGCACGCAGCGAGGATGAAATCCTGCAGGACAAGTCGATCCAACTGATCGCCGGCGCGCCGATTCCCGATCAGCGCGCACCGCTGGGCGTGCGCGCGATGCAGGCCGGCAAGGATTACCTGGCCGATAAGCCCGGGATCACCACGTTGGAACAACTGGCCGAAGTGCGGCGGACGATCGCAGCCACCGGTCGTAAATTCGCCATCATGTATTCGGAGCGGCTCGAAGTCCGCTCCGCCGTGTACGCCGGCGAGCTGATTCGCCAGGGCGCGATCGGTCGCGTCATCCAAACGGTCAATCTCGCGCCCCATCGGGTCAACGCGCCGTCACGTCCCGACTGGTTCTGGGACAAAGCCCGTTTCGGCGGCATTCTCACCGACATCGGCTCGCATCAAGCCGATCAATTTCTGTATTACACCAACAGCACTCAGGCGCGCGTCGTCGCCTCGCAAACCGGCAATCTCGCGCATCCGAAGTATCCGAACTTCGAAGACTTCGGCGATATGACGATCACCGGCAACGGCGGTACCGGCTATGTGCGCGTCGATTGGTACACGCCCGATGGCCTGAGCACTTGGGGCGACGGTCGCCTGTTCATTCTCGGCACCGAGGGCTACATCGAGCTGCGCAAGTACATCAACGTCGCTTCGGGTCTGTCCGGTGGCGATCATCTGTACATCGTCGATCGCAAGCAGGCGCGCTACATCGACTGCAAGGACGTCGCTCTGCCCTTCGGTCCTCAATTCGTCACCGATATCGTCGAGCGCACCCAGACCGCGCAGGATCAGAAACAAGCGCTGCTCGCCGCCGAGCTGGTGCTGACCGCGCAACGGGACGCGACCCGGCCCATCCTGGCTTGAGCTCGCCCGATCATGGTAGCGATCACAATACCGCATTGACAGGCTCCGCCGTGCGGCTACATTGAGCACGCCCGACGTTTTCATTTTGGGTATCCGCGGCCAGTTCCAGGACGAATGACATGCGACCACGACACCCCTCGAGCGCCCTTTCCCGCCGGACCTTCGGCAAGACGCTGCTAGGAATATCGCTGCCGCTGATCCTCCCAAGCCGGTTGTTGGGAGCCGACGCGCCCGCCAATCGAATTCGGGTCGGGCAGATCGGCTGCGGTCGGATCGCGCGCGATCACGACATGCCGGGCGTGCTGAAGTCCGGGCTCGCCGACATCGTCGCGGTCTGCGATGTCGATGCGAATCGTGCGGCGGACGGCAAGAAGCGTGTCGAGGAGTTGTATCGCGAGGTCGGTGCCACCATGCCGCCGGTCAGCGTGCACGCCGACTATCGCGAGCTCCTTCAACGCAAGGACATCGACGCGGTCGTGATCAGCACCCCGGATCACCAGCACGCGGAGCCGGCCTTGGCCGCGATCCTGGCGGGCAAGGATGTTTATTTGCAAAAGCCGTTCACGATGACCATCGCCGAGGGCAAGATCCTTCGAGACGCGGTCGCGCGCAGCAAGCGCATCCTTCAGGTGGGCAGTCAGCAGCGCTCATGGAAACAATTCCGCCAGGCCGCGGAGCTGGTCCGCTCGGGGCGGATCGGGCAAGTTCGCAGCGTCGAGATCGGCTTGCCGATCGATCCCACCGCACCGGACGATCCGGCGCAGCCTGTGCCGACAGGCTTCGACTTCGATCGATGGCTCGGGCCCGCGGAGCTCGCTTACTACACGGAGCAACGCGTTCATCCGCGCGCGGGATATAGCCGCCCCGGATGGCTGCGTAACGAATCGTTCTGTCTGGGCATGATCACCGGCTGGGGCTCGCATCACTACGACACCATGCACTGGGCGCTCGACCTGGAAGCAAGCGGCCCGTCGCGCGTCGAAGGCACCGCCGACTTCCCGCCCAACAAAATCTGGAACGTACACGGCGCCTACGATGTGAAGCTTACTTATCCCGGCGACATCCGCGTGCATGTTTCCGACAAGCACCCGAACGGATTGAAATTCATCGGCGACGACGGCTGGATCTGGGTGACCCGCGACGGTCAGGCCACCGCCAGCGATCCCAAATCGGGGCAAACCCTGCCGCCGCTCGATGCGAGCGATAAACGGCTGCTCGATCCGAAAGGCCTGAAGGTGGAGCTGCCTCGGAGCGACAGTCATCACAAGAACTGGCTGGAAAGCGTGCGCTCCCGCAAGGAGCCGCTCGCCCCCGCCCGCATCGCCCATCGCAGCGGCAGCGCCTGCATCGTCAGCTGGATCGCGATGAAGCTGCAACGTCCGCTCACCTGGGACGTGAAATCCGAAAGCTTCGTCAACGATGCCGAGGCGAACCGGTGGCTGTCACGTCCGGAACGTGCTCCGTACGGCGTCACGCGATTGCTCAAGAGCTGAACGGCATCATGCGAAATCTGTTGAAGTGTTTCATCGGCGCGACGCTGATGGTCGGCTTTGCCATGACCGCCCACGCCGAAGGCGTCACCGGTCCGGTGCGATTGATCACCCTCGATCCGGGACATTTCCACGCCGCCCTGGTCCAGAAATTCATGTATGAGGGCGTCGATCCGTCCGTGCACGTTTATGCGCCCAAGGGCGATGACGTGCTCGAACACATGAAGCGCATCGAAGGCTTCAACAAGCGCGCCGACCGGCCCACGAACTGGCGCACCGAGATCTACACCGGCGCGGACTACTTACAGCGCATGCTTCAAGATCGCAGCGGCAACGTCGTCGTCATCTCCGGGAACAACGCCGAGAAAGCGCAGTACATCCTGAGCTCCATCGAGGCCGGCTTCAACGTGCTCGCCGACAAGCCGATGGCGATCACGCCGCCCGATCTGGAAAAACTCCAGCAGGCCTTCGCGCTCGCGCAGAAGAAGGGCACGCTGCTCTACGACATCATGACCGAGCGCTTCGAGATCACCTCGATTCTGCAACGTGAGCTGTCACAGCGGCCGGAGCTGTTCGGCTCGCTGCAGAAAGGCACGCCCGCCGAGCCTGCGATTCGCAAGGAAAGCGTGCATCACTTCTCCAAGATCGTGGCCGGCGCGCCCTTGAAACGGCCGCAGTGGTTCTTCGACGTGCGCCAGCAAGGCGAAGGGCTCGTCGATGTCACGACGCACCTGGTCGATCTGGTGCAATGGCAAGCCTTTCCGGAGCAGGCGCTTCAGCCCGAAGACGCGAAGGTGCTCAGCGCGAAGCACACCCGCACGCCGATTACGCTCGATCAGTTCAGGAAGGTGACGGGTGCGACGGCGTTTCCGGATTTTCTGAAGTCGGATCTGCAGAACGACGTGCTGAATGTTTACGCGAATGGCGAGTTCACCTATCGCTTGCGCGACGTGCACGCGCTGATCTCGGTCAAATGGAACTTCGAAGCGCCTCCGGGCGGCGGCGACACGCATTTCTCGGTAATGCGGGGTTCGAAAGCCACGCTGACGATTCAGCAAGGCGCGCCTCAGCAATTCAAGCCCGTGCTTTATATCGAGCGCGCCAAGGGCATTCCGGCCGCGGCATTCGATGCGACGCTTAAATCCACCATCGGATCCTTACAAAGCAAATATCCGGGCGTGGGCGTACGCCGCGACGGCGAGCGCTGGGCGGTCACCGTGCCGGAGACTTATAACGTCGGTCACGAAGCTCACTTCGCGCAGGTTACTGAGAACTTCCTCAACTATCTGCGCTCGGGCCAGCTGCCGGCCTGGGAAGTGCCGAACATGCTTACCAAGTACGCAACCATCATGCAGGCATATCGGCTGAGTCGCGCGCGTTGAGATTCGGCGAGCACGGAATGCGATTTCATAAAGCGAGCCTCGGCGCGGCCGCGGCGGTTTGTTTAGCAGTGGTACCGGGCTGGTACGCGCAAGCTCAGAGCGGCGATCGGCCCGGCGAGGAACAACAACCTCCACCGTCGCACATCAAGGCACCGCCCGCGCCTGCATTGAATCCGGAAGCCGCGCTGAAAACGATGCGCGTCGCGCCCGGTTTTCGCGTCGAGATCGTCGCCAGCGATCCCCTGCTGTTCGATCCAGTCGCCATCGCGGTGGGACCGGACGGTCGCATGTGGGTGGTCGAGATGCGGGGTTACATGCCCAACGTCGACGGTGTCGGCGAAGATGCGCCCATCGGCACGATCGCCACGCTCGAAGACACGAACAACGATGGCCGGATGGACAAGCGCACGGAGTTCGCGAACGGGTTGATCCTGCCTCGCGCGCTCGCGCTGGTAGCAGACGGCGTGCTGGTCGCCGAACCACCGAATCTCTGGTTCATGCGCGACACGAACAACGATGGCAAGGCCGACGACAAGCAGCTGGTCGCGAACGACTACGGCAACCCGTCCAACCCGGAGCACAGCTCGAACGGATTGCTGTGGGGCCTGGATAATTGGATCTACAGCGCCAACCACACGACACGCTTCCGCTACGAGCGCGGACAATGGAAGCGAGAGCCGACGTCTTTTCGCGGCCAATGGGGCATCGCCCAGGACGACTTCGGTCAGCTGTACTTCAACAACAACAGCGTCGCGCTCTACACCGACACGCTGCCGGCTGAATATCTGCTCCGGAATCGCAATCTTCCGAATCCGCGCGGCTCGAACGTGCAGCTCGCTCGCGCCGATGAAGTATCCGTGTGGCCCGCTCGCGTAACCACTGGCGTCAATCGCGGCTATCGCATCCTGAGAGAAGACGGCACCCTGCCCGTGCTCACCGCCGCCAGCGGCCCGGCGATCTATCGCGGCTCGATGTTCCCTGAAAGCTTTCGTGGCGATGCATTCATCTGCGAACCCGCAGGCAATCTCGTGAAGCGACTGGTGATCGAAGCGAAAGACGGTGTGCCTCGCGTGCGCAACGCTTATGACCGCACTGAATTCCTCGCTTCCACCGATGAGCGCTTCCGGCCCGTCAATCTTTATAACGGACCCGACGGCTCGCTGTACGTGGTGGACATGTATCGCGGCATCATTCAACACCGGATTTTCCTGACGACCTATCTGCGCAATCAGATCAAGGAGCGCGGGCTCGAAGCACCGCTCGGCATGGGACGCGTCTATCGAGTCGTACCGGAGAATGTGTCGCGTCGTCCCGCGCCGGTGTTGGCGAGAGCGACGTCGGCACAACTCGTCGACGCGCTCGATCACGAAGATGCGTGGGTCAGAGAAACAGCGCAGCGCCTGCTTGTCGAACGTCAGGACCGAAGCACTGCGTCCGCACTTCGACGCCTTGCGACCACCTCACCCCGTTCCGCGACTCGCGTGCATGCACTGTGGACACTCGATGGCATCGGCGCGATCGATTGGCCAACAGCATCAGTCGCGTTGCGCGACCCCGAGCCTCGCGTCGCGGCCACTGCCGCACGCCTTTCGGAAACATTCCTGACCACACATCCAGAGCGCACGGTAGCGGCCTTGCTCGAACGCGCCCGCTGGAACGAATCGGCGGTCGTGCGGCAGGTCGCGCTGTCGCTCGGCAAAGCCAGCGGCAAGCACGCTGATCCCGCATTGTTGGAATTGGCGCGACGAGCCGGCGCACAGCCCTACGTCGCCGACGCCATCGTCAGCAGCATCGCGAATCGGGAAGCCGCGTTCGTAACATCGCTGATTTCGACCGAAGGCAATTCGGATGTTTCCAACGCGTCGCCCGTCCTCGCGGTCGCCGCTGCCACAGTCTTGCAATCGGGCGATGAAACACAAAGTCGAGCACTGCTGAACCGCCTCACTGACATGAATACGAGCGCGTGGGTCCGCACCGCCTTGCTCGACGGCATCGATCGCCTCATCCCTCGCGCCGAAGATGGATCGAAGCGCGTCGCGTATCTCGCCGTTGAGCCTGAAGCGCTACTCACATATGCATCGAGTGGCGCGGCCGATGCCCCGAGAGCCGCGCAACTCGCCGCTTTCTTGCGTTGGCGCGGCTCCGAGGTAGACCTGGCTGCCTCGCTCGCGAAGCTGACTCCCGAACAACGTGCGCTCTATGACAAAGGACGCCAGGCGTTCGCCGTTTGCGCCGCCTGCCATCAAGAGCAGGGCCAGGGAATGAAGGGACTCGCCCCGGCGCTCGCCGGTTCGCAGTGGGCCAACGGCTCGCCGCAAGCGCTGGTCCGCATCGTGCTCAACGGCAAGGTCGATCAGCTCGCCATGCCCGGTCTTGCCACACTGGACGACGCAACCATTGCCTCCATCCTTACTTATATACGTCGCTCATGGGGCAATGAGGCCAGTCCGATCGATGAGCCCACGGTCGCATCGATTCGCAGCGTCGTGTCTCATCGCGACGAGCCGTGGAGCGACGAAGAGCTTCAGCCGCTGCGCTGACTGTCAAATCGGCATTCGATTTGTCGGCACGCGGCGACAGCGACTGAGTCATCCGCAGCCTACGGCGTCGCCGGCGCTTGAAACCCGGCATGCCCTATTGTTTTGCCGATTTTTCTGGCTCTATGCTGGCCGCCCTGGAGCACGGAAGTGTGCTTAGAAGACATGCACGCGGCCCACCATCCGATATTTGTCGTCCTGTCCATCGTTACGGCGTGGTTCGGTTCCTGGACCGCGCTCGATCTATTCCGTCGGGTGCGGGCCCACGGCGGTGCCTGGCGGCTCGCCTGGATCGCCGCAGCCGGCGTCGCGCTGGGCTTGAGCATCTGGTCGATGCACTTCATCGCCATGCTCGGCTTCAATCCTGGCAGCGAAGTTCGCTACGAAGTCGGGCTCACGCTGTGGTCGCTGGCACTGGCGATCGCAACCACGGCGTTCGCATTCTTCTTCGCCTCTCGACAGCAATCTTTTCATCGGCAACTGTTCAGCGGCGTCGTCATGGGTGCGGGAATCTGCACCATGCACTACGTTGGCATGGCCGCTTTGATCACAGGCGTCGTGCTGACTTACAACCCGATGTATGCAGTGATCGCGTTTCTGATCGCGGTCAGCGCATCGACCGGCGCGTTGGCGATGGCGTCGAAAGAAACGACGGGAGCGCAACGTGCGCTGGGAGCTTGCGCGCTGGGCTTCGCCATCGTCGGTATGCACTACTCCGCCATGTTGGGCGTACATATCGAGGCCGCGACGATCCGCGATATCGAGCCCTCCGGTATCGGCGCCATCGTGTTGGCCATCGGCGTGGCGGCCGGCACGTTCTTCATATTGTTGCTCACGTTGATCGCGGCCCTTCACGATCGCAGAGTGGAAGCGTTGGCATTGCAGGCTGCCCTGCGTACCGAACAACAATTGCGCGCTGTTCTGGACAATCTGCCGATCGGCGTTCTGGTCGCGGCCGCTCCCGCTGGCGACGTGCGTTTCGCCAATGCCGAGGCGGAACGTCTGCTCGGCCACACTATAACCAGCCAGGCCCTGTGGGATCAGCAGCTCGCGGGCAGCGTCGTCGATCGAACCGGCAGCCAGCTGCTACCGAACGAATATGTTCTTTACAAGGCGATGGCCGAGCAGCGGCGCATCGGCCCGCAACTGCAAAGCTATCGCCGGCCCGATGGGCAGCTGGCGCAATTCGAAGTCACCGCGGCCCCCGTCCAATCGGGTACCGAAGTTCAACTGACGGTCGCGGCGTTTCAGGATGTCACTGCGAAGTTGCATGCCGAACAACGCGCCACCGATGCGATCGCCGCGAAGTCCGAAGCAGAAGCCGCGTTGATGCACGCGCAACGACTCGATGCGCTCGGCCGGTTGACCGGTGGCGTCGCGCACGATTTCAACAATCTGTTGACGGTGGTGATCGGCGCACTGGACGTCATTCTCAAACACCCGGAAAACGCGGCCCGTCGCAAACGTCTGGGCGAAGCCGCACTCGCCGCCGCACGGCGTGGCGAACGTCTCACCGCGCAACTGCTCGCATTCGCGCGCCGTCAACCGTTGCAGCCGCAGGCATGCGATCTGAATGTTCTGATCCGCGAGTGCGAGCCATTGTTGAAACGCGCCACCGGCGACTCGATCTCACTGGTGCTGCGGTTGTGCTCCGACGAGGCCGTCGCGCTGATCGATCCGGCGCAGTTCGAAGCCTCGCTGTTGAATCTGCTCGTGAACGCGACCGATGCCAGCCCCGCCGGCGGCGAGATCCTCGTGCAAACAGAAGTCGTGGAGTTGTCGGCGGAAGAACTGCCGAACCTGGCGCGCGGCCGCTATTTGAAAGTGACTGTCGCGGATCGCGGCGAAGGCATGAATGAAGCGGTGATGAGCCGGATCTTCGAGCCGTTCTTCACGACCAAGTCCGCCGGCAAGGGCACAGGGCTGGGCCTGAGCCAGGTGTACGGATTCGTGCGTCAGTCCGGTGGCGAAGTGGAAGTGCGCAGCGTGCTGGGCACGGGCACGACCTTCAGCGTGTATGTGCCCATCGGCGCCTCCCTGCCCGTTCCTCAAGCTGAGCCCGAGCGGACGGTTCAAGCTTCGAACACCGGCTGGAATGTGTTGCTGACCGAAGACGATCCTTCCGTCGGTGGCGTCGTTGAAGTCATGCTCGCCGATCTCGGTCACCGCGTGCTCCGCGCCGAGAACGCTGAAGCAGCGCTGCGCATCCTGAAATCCGATGCGAGCGTCGACGTATTGATGAGCGACGTAGTCATGCCCGGCGGCATCAATGGCGTGGAGCTGGCCAGACAAGCGCAGCAACTGCGGCCAGACATCAGGATTCTGCTCAGCTCCGGCTACGCGGGAGATGCGCTGGAAGAATCACTCTCGCACGGTGGCGACTGGCCGTTTCTTCGAAAACCTTATCTCGCCAGCGAACTGGCCGAAGCGCTGGAGCAATTGCGCAGCCCCAGCGGCGACGCTCGCATCGAACGCGAAATGTTGCCGACAGGCTGATGCGACCCGCTCTACGGTTCACCTCTCGGCGCGCGAGGCCCTCCGGCTGAAAAGACAGCTGCGAGCTCATCGCCTTCGTACCACAGCGGTCGTTCCGGCGCGTTCGCGGCCGATGCGATGACGGCATAGATGTACTGACCCCAGCGCTGAGCCACATCCCACTGCAATGGCAGGCTCATGTCATCGGACGGTTGATGATAGTGCCGAGACTCATAATCGTCCCACGTCGTCACATCCATGCCGCCATTGCGAGTGCGCCCCCGATCGGGATTCGGAAATAACACGGGAATCCCCATGCGCAGGAACGGATATTGATCGCTGAGCGCCAGATTGCCCCGGCCGGGAATCGGATCGGGTGCATGAACCGCGTCGATGGAACGGGCCGCTTCGAGCGACATCCGCCCCAACGTGGAGTGCTCGGCGCCGAGTGCGACGATGCCGGCGAAATCGTGGAACGCCATGAGCCCGTCCACGCTGATCGCACCGACGATCTGCTTTAACGGCAGCGTCGGATGCTCGACGAAATAGTCCGAACCCAGCAGCCCCTTCTCTTCGCCGGTAGTCGCGAAGAACAGCACCGAACGCTTCGCACCGCCCTGTGAGCTCAGCACCCGTGCGGCTTCCAACATGACGGCAATGCCGCCCGCGTTGTCGACGGCGCCGTTGTAAATCACATCGCTGCCGGTCTTCGGACCCACCCACGTGTCCAGATGCGAAACGATGGCCACATACTCATGCTTCAGCACCGGATCGGTCCCCGGCAGGACGCCGATGACGTTCGGGCTCGACAAGTCCTCGTGCGAAGATTCGCGCGACAGGCGGATCGACCCGGGCAGTGCGAAGCCGCGCGGCGACGAGGTGGTGGATTGGCGATAAATCCGCTCGATGTCACGCCCGGCTTCGGCAAACAATGTCTCAGCCGCACGCGGCCCGAGCGTTACTGTCGCTTTGATCGGGGACGCTCGCGCACCTCGCTCCGGATCTATCCATCCCAGCGCCGGCAATGGCCGCGCCTTACGGACCATCTCCCACGGCGAGAATTTCTGACGTTCGGGTGACTTCAGCGTCAGCAGCGCGATCGCTCCCGCTTCCGCCGCCATGCGCTCCTTTTGTTGAATCCAGCTGTAATGAGCGCGCAGCGCGCCCGGAAAACTTGCCGGCGCGCCTTCGAGGATCACGACCGCCTTGCCCTTTACACTCAGGCCCGCGTAATCGTCGTGCTTCAAACTCGGCGCCCGAATGCCCCAACCGGCGAATACCAGCGGCGCCTCGATGAGCTCTTCAGGCACATACGGGCTGGCATCGACAGCGATGTCCTGACCATTCTCGTAAACGACGGGGCCGCGCTTTGTGAGCAGTTCGAATCGCACGCCGCCGGGCGCCAGCGAGCGACGACGCAGTGGCACTTGCTGGAAAAAGTTACGTTGCCCGGGCACAGGCACCAGGCCATGCGAAGCAAGCTGTGCGGCTACGTAAGTCGCGGCGATCTCGTAGCCTCGCGTACCCGCTTCACGCCCTTCGAGGACGTCATCCGAGAGAAAGGCAGTGTGCGCTTTTATCGCCGCGGCCGAGACCGCGAGGCTGTCCGCGTCGCTCCGATGAGCAAGCAATCCCAAGCAGCATGCAATCAGGACAGGGAACCGGTTCCGTTGGTAGGTCATTCAAACAAACATCGATTGCCGACACTGCGGTAGCTTCTCACAGTCGCCGCCCGGGCTCGCGCACCAAAAGACAACCGGATCAAATGCGCAACCACCGCCATCGGCACGCGGCCCTACCGATCGAACGTCGCCGTCTCCTTGCCCTGGGTGGCATCGAGCCCGACCGCCTCTTTCAGCCCCTTCGCGCCGACGAAGATGGCGTTACTGCTGTCGGCATCCGTCAGGATTGCGCCCTCGAGCCGGGCCCCGCTGAAGTTGACCCCCGTCAAATTCACTCGACTCAGATTGGCGCGCGTGAGGTCGGCATCGCGCAGATCGGAATAGCTCAAGTCACCTCGCGACAGATCGGCGCCGATCAGCTTGGCTCCTTTCAGCGAAGCGTGCGTGAGCACGATCCGGACCAGTCCCATCGGCTGGTTGCGCATGTCCGCGCCGGATTTCAGATCGGATAAATCGGCCCCCTCCAGATTCACATGATCGAGCTTGCTCATGAGATGCGCGCCGCGCAAATCGGCGCCGGACAGATTTGCGTTGTCCAGCAGCACGCCGAAGATGCTGGCCTCGCGCAGATCCGCTTTCACCAGCACCGTATTGCGCATCAGCGTCAGATCCAGATTGCAGCGAGCGAGCCTGGCGTTGGAAAGATTGGCCTGATCCAGATTTGCACCGAACAATCGAGCGCCACGGAAATCGATGCCGGAAAGATCCACGCCGGGCGCTTGCAGATTGGAAAGATCCGTTTTGCCGGAGTCCAGCTGCGCCGTGACCTGTTCCCGAGTCGCCGGCGTCGCGGCGAACGAGACTGCGGCAGCAAATATTTGCAACGCCAGACTCAGACCGACGCTCCACCTGCATTGCCACAAGCTGCTTCGATGTTTCCTGGAACGCACGCCTCGATCTCCTTGCCGCGATGTTTCTTCAACGCAACGACTGTCTCACTGTGCCGATGTGTGCCGTAACACTGTCACGTTCTGACACATTTTTCTCTGTTGCCAACACCACACAGACACTCACTCGATCCTTTCCTAATTGCAAACAACGCGCCGTCGCCTGTCGATTCGTTACGGCCCCTCCCCGCGTTTGCTCAACGCGCACTCGCAAACTCCAACGTGGCATAACGCTTGCTACAGGTGAGCAACGGTCCACTCCGATCGGGGAAAAGGCATGCGCATCAAAGAACGCACGAATGGGGTCTCTCACATTTTCTGGCCAACGGCCGCCGCCGTATGCATAGCAAGTTTCTTGCCTCGCATCGCCGGCGCCGTTGAAGTCGCGGCCGGCGACTGGAAGCTCACCGCCAAAGGCAACGTGAATGTCTATTACATACACTCCAGTTGCGAGAGCGAAAACTCGCCGGGAATCACGGGCGGGCTCGCATGCCGCGGCGCCGCCGGAGAAGACAAGTCGTCTTCGGTGAGCAACGGTCTGCTGCCCGCCGCACTCGCGATCGGCGCGTCGACCACCCAGAGGGGCCTGGACCTCTCGTTCACTTTCGGCTTCTATCCGGGTATCAGCACCAACGACGGCGGCAGCCCGAACCTGCAGCAAGGCGTCGCGGCGCCGAACACCGCGCTGGGCACCGCTGCCATCGACATGCGCCAGGTGTTCATGACGATAGGTAACGACCGGATGGGCGAGTTCATGCTCGGTCGCAACATCGGCCTGTTCGGCGGCGACGCGATCTTGAACGATATGACGCTGCCCGGCGTCGGCGCGGGTAACGGCAACTACGCGGCGCCGGCCAACACGGCGTTGGGCTCGATCGGCCTCGGCTACATCTACCCGGACTGGCT
>JAEWAF010000053.1 GCA_023391815.1 Pseudomonadota bacterium | reverse complement strand
GAAACACCGATCCGGGAGTCGGGGCGTCCGCGCCACCGAACTTCAGCTCGAGCTCCTTGATCAGCTCATACCCGTGCCGCTGCTTCTCCTCGATCAAGGACAGCAACATCAATCGCAGGTCGCCGGGTCCGAATCGGCGCCCGCCACCACCGCCTCGCCCGAACCCACTCCGACCGCCCGGCCCACCGAAGAACATGCCGCCGCGGTGACCGCCTCGGCCGCCCCAGTGCCCGCAATGACGGTGATGCTCGCCATGGCGCTCGCCGCCGAAATGGCCCCAAAACACTCTGTGAAACATGGGCTTATTCCCTTTCGTGGCTCTTGATAGGACGCAAACGATATATCGTTTATCTGTATCTTTCAAGACCATCTTTCGTTGCTGTACCACGTAAGCTGGCTGTCGGAGATCGAGAGACCGACTGCCGCCCGTGGCAAGATGCGCGGGCTCGCTGGTACCGGCGTCGCTCGATGCCCCCACACGCCCACCGATGAAACAAACAATCGAGTTCGCGCTCGTGACGAGCGCTCGTTGAATGCTGACCGACCCCACTTTCTATCTGCTCGCCATTCCCGCGGTCATCCTGCTCGGACTCGCAAAGGGCGGCTTCGCCGGGGTCGGCGCGATCGCCCTTCCGTTACTCGCGCTCCGGATCTCTCCGGTGCAGGCGGCCGCGATCCTGTTACCCGTGCTGATCGTGCAGGACGCAGTCGGCGTATGGGCTTTTCGTCGGAATTGGGACCGCGAAGTGCTCGCGTTGATGATTCCCTCCGCGATCGTCGGCATCATCGCGGCCTATTTTCTGGCTGCGAAAGTGTCGGCGACTGTTGTGCTCGCGGTCCTCGGCGCCATTTCGGTGGTGTTCGCGATCTATCGTTTGTGGATCTCTCGCGGTGGTCGCGTGCCCGTTGCCAGCAATGCCCCTCGCGCACTCGGCGCGGTGCTTGGCTTTGCATCGGGATTCACCTCGCAGGTCGCACATGCGGGCCAGCCCCCTTTCCAGATGTGGGTGCTGCCAAAGGGCTTATCCCCTCCGGTGCTGGTGGGAACCACGGCGATCTTTTTCGCGACCATCAATCTGTTCAAGGTTCCCGCGTACCTGGCACTCGGCCAATTCACGCACGAGAACTTGCTGGCCGCCGCCGTTCTGGCACCGCTCGCGATCGCGTCGACCCTGCTCGGCGTCTGGCTCGTCCGACGGGTGAACGCCGAGCGCTTCATCACCATCATTTATGTGTTGATGATCGCAGTCGGACTGCAATTGCTGTTCAAAGCGCTGAACTGAGCTCCGATGCCCGCGCGAGCATCCGTTGCAGATCAATCGCTTAGACCTGAACTGCGGTTTGTAGTAGCGGCCTGACGCGAAGCTGTTAACATGCGCGTCCCGTCGGGGCATGGCGCAGTCTGGTAGCGCATCTGCTTTGGGAGCAGAGGGTCGCAGGTTCGAATCCTGCTGCCCCGACCAAGTCCACACAAATCAAAAACTTATCGATCGATCCGATTTGAACCTGCGACTTTGTGGAGTCGGCAGGTCATATGGAGAGTAAGTGCGAAGGACTCGTACTGCTTTCCATGTCGTTCTTCGACATAGATGGGGCGCCGCGACCCGCCGCGCCGGCACACGCTTCCGAAGCCGAAGGCGCTAGCCCGGCGGCGGTATGCCGGACGCACGCACCATGCAGTGGACACATGCACATCGATGGATTTGATCACCCTGGGCTGAAGCAAGGTGACGAGCAATCCAATCAAGCTTGATCGATCACCCTACTTTAGGGGTAGGGATCCGTGCGGTTCGTGTCGAGAAGGATCACGTGTCCCGCATGGATTGCGGTGGGCTGTGCGACGGCCGTACAGCGCATAGACAAACAAGCCGAGCGCGAGCCACACCGCAAACCTGAACCACGTCGCCAGCGGGAGGCCGATCATCATGCAGCCGCATACAATGATCGCTCCGATCGGCACCCAAGGTACGAACGGGGTACGAAACGGGCGCGGCGCATCGGGCTGCGTGCGACGGAGCACCAGAACGCCGGCCGCGACGGCGATGAAGGCCAGCAGCGCGCCGATCGACACCAACTGTCCGAGCAGCGTGATAGGCAAGAACGCGGCCATCAGGGCCGCGATGATTGCAACGAGAATCGTGCCCACGACCGGCGTGCGAAAGCGTGGATGAATGCGACCGAAGATCGGTGGCACCAGCCCGTCGAGCGCCATGGAGTAGAGAATGCGGGACTGCGCCATCAGGACGACCAGCAGCACCGAGAACATACCGATCATGGCGCCGATCTCGACCAGCGGTTCCAGCCAGGCCAGGCAATCGCCCGCAGCCGCCACGGCGACCGCGACAGGATGCGGAACATTCAGATTCCTGTAACTGGTCAACCCAGTGAGCACCAGCGACACCGGAATGAAGAGTGCCGTGCATACCAGGAGCGAGCCGATGATCCCGAACGGGACATCACGCTGCGGATTTCTTGCTTCCTGTGCGGCCACGGACACGGTGTCGAAGCCGAGATATACAAAGAACGTCACGGCGGCGCCGCGAACGATGCCGCTCCAGCCAAACTCGCCCCACTGCCCGGTATTGGGCGGAATGAACGGCGTCCAGTTTTCGGGGTCGACGTACCGGAAACCGAATGCGATCACGAGCAGGATCACAGCCACTTTCATGCAAGTGATCACAGCGTTCACCGTTGCCGACACCTGCACATTGCGAACCGCGACCGCCGCCGCAACCGCCAGAATCGTTATGGCCGGCAGATCGGCCAGGCCGGCGCCGATCTGCACCACGCCCCTCGCATCCGTCGAAATCGGAGAACGGATGAGCTCCTGCGGCAACTCCACGCCTACGCTCGTCAACAGACTGGTGAAATATCCTGACCAGCCGACGCCGAGCATCGCCGTCGCCAACATGTACTCGAGAATCAGCAGCCAGCCCACGATCCAGCCGATCAGACGCCCGAAAGCTCGACTGCTGTAGGCATAGGCGCTGCCCGCGACCGGATACATTGCGGCGAGTTCCGAGTAGCACAGCCCGGCAAGTGCGCACCCCAAAGCCGCCAACAAGAATGAAAAGACCAGCGAGGGCCCGGCGAACTGTGCTGCCGCCGGTCCAGGGATAACGAAGATGCCGGAGCCGATAATGGCGCCGAGGCCGATGGCAAGCAGCTGTGGCCTGCCGAGAACCCGCGCCAGCTGCGGTGTCGTTGTGTCGCTCAAGCGCAAGCTCGCATGGTGTCGTTCGCCTGCCGCACGAGCCCGCTACGACGGATCCTTCTTTGACGTGAGCTGACGCGCGTTGGATGCCGGCTTCAGAGTCATGGTCGGCAGCTCGATCCTCGAGGGATATTGCGCCGATTGATGGACGCGAATCGTTGCGACCGCGCCCTTGGTCTCATCGAAATTGCGCCCGCCCGTGTGCAGGTTGCGTTCGTAGTTCGGGAAGTTGGAGCCGGCGATCTCCAGCCGCACACGATGGCCCGCGGGGAACTGGTTGGAGGTGAAGAGCCCGCTGATTTTGACCTCGTAGACCCGGTCCTTTTGCAGCAGCCGCGGCTGATCCACACCGTCGCGATAGCGCAATCTCAAAATGGTGTCGTAGAGATTGAAGGCGCGCCCATCGGGATAAACATCGACCAGCTTCAGGGCGATGTCCGCATCCGGCACATCTACAGAAACATACAGCGTCGCATCGACCTCGCCGACGACGGACAGCGGAGCACTCAGCGGTTCCGTGCTGTAGACCAACACGTCGTTCCGAGCTTCGACACCGCGTTGGTCCTGGGCAGCACTTGGATCGCAACAGCCGGCGCCCTTCGAGGGCACCGGGTTGAACGGATCCGAACGGAACTCACTCCACCGCGCAGCGGAGCCTGCTGCTTGTGCCAAGCGACCGTCGCCGAAGACCGAGTTCGCACTGCCAGTGCTCGATAGGTGATACGTCACGGACTTGATCTCGGAGAGCGGCCACCGTTCGCCATGAACCCAGCGATTCGAGGCCATCACCGCAGCCGTGACGCGCGGCTGCTTCAGCACGTCGTTCTTCTCGCCTTTCAGCCAGTAGTCGAACCATTTGATATAGAGGCCGTGGTAATCGAATCGACCGTCGCCGACCTCGCGATCGCCTACTCGGGTCTGCACGGTGGCGCGTTCCATCGCGCAATGTGATGTCGGCGCCATGATGAGGAATTGGTTTGGATCGTCCTGTACCTGTTCGAACATCTTGACGGTCTCGTACGCACCCACGTCGTACCAGCCGTTGACGTGCAACGTCGGCACGTTCAATCGCTCGCCCTTGCGCATGTGACCCGAAGCGTTCCATGCGTCATCGACCGGAGACAAACGCATGAACCGGTCGAAATCGGTAACGGGAGCGCCGATCGCCTTCAGGACGTCCTGGCTCGGCAGATGCCACAGCGCGTTCGGCTGATTGGCGAAGGGATCGCTGCCTTGTATGGGATTGAGATCGATGATGCGCGCCCGCTCGTCCGCACTCAGATCGCCGGGGAGCTTGTATCTATGGGTGTGGCCGTAGACGGCGTACCAGTGGGCCCAAGGCCCTATCTGTGGAACGCCGCCTTTGTAGAACAAGCCGCGCGAGTCGCCTGCAATGGTGCCGACGCCTGCTCCGGCAGATCCGGCGATAGCCGCTTTGTGCACCGGATGGCCTTCGCTCGCCAATGCAAGTTGATTCTCCGCGGATGACGAACAGCCATAAGTGCCCACGTTGCCGTTCGACCAGCGTTGCTCGGCGATCCATGTGAGCGTCTGCGCACCATCGCTTTTCACGCGCGGAAGAAAATTGAAATCGCCCTCCGACCACTGCGTGCCGCGTTCGTTCTGCATGACCACGGCAAAACCACTCTGTAGCAGCCGTCGCATGAACTTATCTTTCCGCAGATGCATCGTCATGCTGTATGGCGTTCGAACCAGGACCGTCGGCAACCGCTTCGAGCCCGCGTCGAGCGGCAGCAGAACGTACGTCGACAAGCGCACGCCATCTGCCATCGGCACCATGATCTCGCGTCGCAGAGTGGCAATGTCCTCGAGACCTGTCGCCTCCGGGAGCGGCTTGTCGGAGCCCACCTCGACAGCGCTCGCGGGCGCCACCAAGCAAAGCGACAGAGCAAACAATGCGGCACTTCTGAGCACGACGATCGTCCCGTTATCGGTATGGATGAGCGGCTTGCCGGGCTCTGACTTGCTACCGTTATTCCGCTGCAGCGTCGCGTCGATAGATGAGCGGTTTGGTGGGCAGCGCCTTCCTGTCGATGACGACGCCATCGCGCATCACATCGCTGATCTTGCGAATGTTTGCAATGTCTTTGAGCGGATCTGCATCGAGAATCACCAGATCCGCGCTCTTGCCCGCCTCCAGCGTGCCCACTTTATCGATCAGATAGGTCGCTTCGGCACCGCGACGTGTTGCCGAGATCAACGCTTCCTTGGGAGACATCCCGGCCGCCACCAGACCTTCGATCGCACTCAGGGTTCCGGTGCCCATGTCCGAATAGAACGGCAGGAAGTCCGGGGTCAGGCCGGGCGGAACCATCGGCGTGCTGTCCGTGCCGATCACGATCTTGCAACCTCCTTCGATCAGGCGCTGCTGATTCATCAGCGAGTTCGCCATCGAGTGTCGCTCGGCGCCCGTTGTTGCGTTCGTCAACGCGGAAGGCAGACGGCTGGTGGAATCCCGGTCCGCGTTGTCGACTTTCGCTCGCGCCTCCCGGACTGCCTGCTGTGCTCGCACCGACTCGGCATCTTCACGGGTCAAGTGATCGACGAGGTGCTTGTGGTCGGGCGTCCGATTCATGTTGGTGAACGGCGCGAAGTACGTGTTGCTCTTGCAGATCTCCGCGAGCAGCGACGGCCGAAACTCCAGGTTGACGAGGTCGGCATGCGTAATGATGTCGGCTCCGCTGGCTACCGCCAACCGATGACCTTCGACCGAACCGGAATGAACGGTGACCGACAACCCTCGCGCGTGGGCGGCATCCACGATCGCTTTGTGAACCTCGGCGGAGAACGTCAGCGAAATCGGCGGAAAGATGTCGTGCGAGGTCGTGCCGATCTTGATGAAATCCGGCCCCAGATCCATGTACCGATTCACCGCTTTCACCACATCGTCGGGATACATGGTCGTCAGATCCGTGCCGGTGCCTTGAACGAACCATTGGTTCATCGCGTGCTGGAGCGGTGTCGGCGGCTTGCCGCCATTTTCCGAAGCCGAGGCCGGACCGCCCCAGCCGATGATGTTGCCGCCGACGAGCAATCGCGGACCGACGGCTTCGCCCCGATTGATGCGATCTCGCACCTCCATCAAAGGCAGCAGCGGTCCGTAAGTGTCGAGGATGGTCGTGACGCCATGCTTCAGCGCCTCCTGCGCGCCTTCCAGCGAGTAACCATATTTGGCGTATGGATCCTGCTCGCCGTAGGCATAGAGCGCGAACAACTCGCTCTGGAAGAATCCGCTGATGTGCACGTTGGTGTCGATCAGGCCGGGGATCACATACTTGCCACGGGCCTCGATCTTCCGAGCGTTCTTCGGCACTGCGACGTTTCGCCCGGTGCCAACCGCAACGATTTTTCCATTCTCGATGACGATGGTGCCGCCGCTGATCGGGGCTGCATCGGTGCCATCGATGATGGTCGCCCCGACGATGGCGACGGGCTGCTGCTGAGCCCATACCGTCGGGCCAAAGAATGCCGAGGCGACGAACAAGGTCGCGATCCTGCTCACCATGGAGTTTCTCCGTCGAAAGAATGCGCGCGAGTTGCGCCGATCTAGTTGAAGCTCTTACCGAGTCGCAGACCGATGGTTCTGGGGCGAGGCCGAATGTTCTGATCGACGTTATCCCAGGAGTTGGTGTTACCGGATTCGTTCAGCAGGTTCTCGCCGAACACCTCGAGGGACCAGCCGCTCCATTCAGCGTGAGCACGCGCGCTGAGCAAGCCGATGACATCCGACTCGCCGATCGGCGGAATCAATCCGGAGCTCCGATTCGTGGTCGTTGACCGGCCGATTTCGCTGTAGTCGACTCTCAGGAACCCGGGTACGCCCTCGAGCCAATCGAGCTCGTAGGTGCCGGAAACGTTCAAGGTATAGTCCGGCACCATGTCGAGAGGATCGCCCACCCTATGCGAGGCTGCACTTGCGCCGCGCAAGCTGGTTACTTCCGTGTCGGTGACACTGCCGTTCACCCCGAGGCTCAATCCGTCACTCACGCGCCACTCCAGGGCTGCCTCGACGCCTTTGATTTCAGCCTCGCCGACGTTGGAGATCCTTTGCCCGATACTGTCGTCCGTGAGCACGATGGCAAGTGTTTGCGCCTTCGTGTAGTTGCTGAAGAAGGTCGCGAGCTCCGCCACCAACGTCCGATCGAAGAATTCGCCCTTGATGCCGAGATCGTAGGAAATGAGATCCTCCGGCTGGTACGGCGCCCCTCGTACCTGGCTGAAGCCGCCGCTTCTGAACCCCTTGGCGACATTCAGGTAGATCATGGTGTTCGCGTTCAGATCGTAGGACGCATAGATCCGAGGGGTCAGCGCATCGAAGGTCTCTTGTTCGACGGTTCGTTCCGGGTTTGCCGCATTCGGCAGCCGGATCATCTCGACGTCATCGTAGAAGTAGCGCAGACCTGCACCGAGCTCCAGGCGCTCGTTGACCGCATAAGAAATGTTGGCGAACACGGCCGATGACCTGGATGAGCTCTCGTAAGCGTCCAGACTCGTGGCAGCCACCACCGCGTCGAACGTCTGCGTGGACAGAGTACGGCTGGCCGTCTCGAGGTCACGATAGTAGACGCCGAGATCCCACGTGAACGGGCCGTCGCCGTTGGAATTCAAACGGATTTCCTGCGTGAACGTCTCGTTCTGGCGATTGTCCGCGCTGACCAGACCGAGCGGCGGAAAGGTTGGAGGAAACACCGACAAACGCAGGAACTGATTGGTGATGGCCGACCGTTCGTCTTCGACATAGCTGCTGGCGCTCAGCAGATCGAATGCCCCGAAGTCGTAAGTCGCGGTGACGTTGACGAGCTTGTACTCGTTGCCACCGGAAAGGTCCTGATTCGGAAGCACCGGAGTGAAGTGATAGTTCTCGTCCATTCCCGCCAGCGTACCGTCGACGTTTTGATCGCTCACGACGGCCGTACCTTTGATCTCGAGCTGGTCCGTCGGCCGCCACAGCCCCTTGACCCGTACGTTGATGAGCTCGGAGCCATTCACGTCCGCACGAGATTCGGCGGGAATGTCGACCCATCCGCCGAGATTCTCGTAAACCGTCGCGATCCGGAAACCAAGCACCTCGTCGACGACCGGCAAGTTCACGACGCCACGGATTGTTTGGCTCGGATCCCCGCCACGCGTGAAAGATTGAGCCAGATCCAGCATGCCGCCAACACCATCGAACTGCGGATCGTTCGAGATCAAACGAATGGTGCCGCCCACCGATCCCTCGCCATACAGCGTTCCTTGCGGCCCCTTCAGCACTTCCACCCGGTTCAGGTCGTAGAGCGGCAGATTGAGCTGGCCTTGCAGACCGCCCTTCGCCACGGGCGTCTCGTCGAAATAGATGCCGACGAGCGCGGAGCTTCCCGACATGTTGCCCACGCCGCGCATCGTGTATGTGCTGCCGCCATTTCCTGCTTCCAGGACTGTCAACGACGGCGTGCTGCGAGCCACGGCTTCCAGTGAAGCCATCCCCGCCCGCTCGATGTTCTCGTTGCCGAGCACCGAGATGCTCATCGGCACTTCAAGGACAGTTTGTCCGCGCCGCTGCGCCGTTACGACGATTTCGGTGAGCACGCTCTCGCTGGCTTGCGAGAGATCGGAAGCAGTTTCAGAGGCCGGCGAAGGCGGAACCTTCGTCTCCGCATCCCGGTCATGAACGTTACCCGGCGGCGGCGATTCCGGTTGTCGTTGCACGACAATGGTATCCGCCGAGGTGCGACGCGCGGCGAGACGCGTTCCGATCAGCAATTGTCGAATCGCCTCCTCCGCTGTCAGTTCGGCATGAATGGAGCCTGCGCTCAAGCCTTTCACCAGCGCAGGCTCGAAAATCACATTCGTATTGGTCTGGCGACCGATGGAGCGCAAGGCATCGCCGAGGTCCTGGGCAGGAACATCGACTTTGAACGCTGCCTGCGCCAGCGCGAGCGAAGGCAGAGTTGCAGCGAGTGCGGCGATAGTGACGCACGCAGCAGCGCGTCGTCGGCCTCGTAACATGACCAGCTCCCCTGTAATAATCGTCGTGGGGCTGTAGACGGCTGGCTGCTACGAAACCTCAGCGAGGCGAGAAGAAATTTTCATCTGCAGCTATCGCTTGCCTCGCAGATGAAGCTCCCGACCGTTCCTGATGACTTCCAAGCCGTACACGACAGCAACCGCATTGGCGAAGTCCTCGTTATTGCCCGCTCGATAGATGCCGCTGATGGGCAGTCGCCCGAGGTCATCGCCTTCGAGCACGATCTGTTGACGCTGATATCGGTTCATTTCCACGACGGCGTCGCTGAGCGGCGTATCGTTCAGCACCACTTCCCCGCGGCGCCAGGCGGCCGTCGCATCGGCTCGGGGCAGATCGATGGTCGCCGACCCGCCTTCAGGAAACGTGACGCGCTCGCCCGGCTCCAGAACAACGATGTTTCCAGCCTCCGAAGCGCCGGATTGCAGGGACCGCACCGGAGTATTGTCGTCCTTGACGACGCCCTGTTCTGCGACGGCTACGCGCCCTTCGACGAGCGTCACCGCCAGACGATGCGGATCGAACCTGACCACGAATGATGTCCCAAGCGCAGTCACCGAGTGCTCTCCGGCAGTCACGATGAAAGGCCGGGTGGGATCTTTCGCAACGTCGAAGAATGCCTCCCCACGCACCAACCGGAGTCGGCGAGCCGTGCGCCCGATGTCGACGTCGATCGTCGTGGCGGAGTTCAGATGAATCCTCGATCCGTCATCCAGGTTGACGATGCGCTGCTCGCCGATGCCGGTGCTGTAAGTGCCGTCCATCATGACGAACCAGGCCACTCCCAGTGCAATGACGAGCGCGCAGGCCGCGACCAGGGCGAAATCCAGCCGCCGCTTGGGATGATCGAAGCGATCGAGAGGCTCGCGATCGACCGGTCGTGGCATTCCACCTACATCCACCTGAGCGATGGCGTCCCAGATCTCCGTCATGTGCTCGAAGGCACGGGCGTTCTCTGTGCTTGCCCCTAGCCAGCTGCGAAAATCTTCCTCGAGCTCTGGCGAGCGCTCCGCGCCATGAAGCTTTGCGATCCACGCGGACGCCTCGGCGCGAACCTCTCGAGAAAGCTGCGTGCCAGTATTGGAGGCAGTCATGATTGCTCCTCGGTCATCCAGTCCGAAAGAAAGAGCGCTGCCTTCGCGACGTGCTTTTCCACCGCACTCACGGTTACACCGAGCCGCGCGGCGATTTGCGCGTGACTGAAACCCTCCAACCGATGCAGCAACATGATCTCCCGCGTCCTTGGGCTAAGCGCCTCGATGCCTGCTCTGAGCCGCTGTAGACGTTGTTGTGCGGCGAGAACCTCAACGGGCGACGGTTTCGGATCGACCAGGTGAATCCGTACCGAATCCGCCTCGACGTGCGTTCCTCGTTGCGCCCGGCTGCGCAGCAGGTCGACGTGCAGGTTTTGAACGATCCTGACCAGGAACGCTTCGGGCTCCTTGACGTGCCGCTCGCGCCGATAGATCTGCAAGCGCAGGAACGCCTCCTGAATCAATTCGTCCGTCTCGTCCACGGTCCGCCCGCGCCGACGCAGGAGCTTGCGCAGCTTGAGAATCAGTGAGGAGACGGAATCCATGAGCGGAGCTTACACGAGCAAGGCGGCCGTACCACTGCGGTGTAATGGCACTGAGGTTTTGCCTATGCCAACCGTCTACAGTTGGTTTGTCTACGCCGAACCCGATGCGATGATTGCCCACCCTCTCCCGGCACTCACCGCAGGATCACGGTGCGATTGCCAAACTCGAAGATGCGATGCTCGGCATGCCACTGAACCGCTCGATTCAACACCACACTCTCGATCTCGTTGCCCAGCGTCGTGAGCTGCTCCGGCGTCATGGTATGGTCGACCCGCTCGACCGCCTGCTCGATGATCGGACCTTCGTCCAGATCGTCGGTCACGTAGTGCGAGGTCGCCCCGATCAGCTTCACCCCGCGGGCGTAGGCTTGATGATAGGGCTGTGCACCTTTGAAGCCTGGCAGAAAAGAGTGATGGATGTTGATGGCCTTGCCGGCGAGCTCGCGGCATAGGCCGCTACTCAAGATCTGCATGTAGCGAGCGAGCACGATCAAGTCTGCGTTCGAGTCCCGAAACAGTTGCAACATCCGTCGCTCCTGCGCGGCTTTGCCCTCCGACTCGATGGGCAAATAGTGGAACGGAAGTCCGTGCCACTCGACCAGGCGGCGCTGCGTCTCGTGATTGGACACGACGCCGACGATGTCGACCGGCAGCGTGCCCACTTCCCAACGATGCAGCATGCTTTTCAGGCAATGACCTTGCTTCGAAACGGCAACGAGTACCCGCTGGCGGACGGCGGCATCGTGAATCCGCCAATCCATGCGGAATCGCCCGGCCACTTTCCCGAAGTCTTGCTTCAACCGTTCGATGTCCAACGGTGCCTCGCCTCCGGACTCGAAAACGATACGCAGAATCGAGCTGTTCGACAGCGGCTCGCGAAAGTGCTGAGCCTCCGTGAGCAGCGCGCCGTGTTGTGCCAGGTCGCTGGTGACAGCGGCGACGATGCCGACTCCATCGGGGCAAGACAGCGTGAGAATGTAACTCGGCTTCTGGGACGTCATCATAGGCTGCTCTGGAACTCGACTGCGGCATCCGCAATCCAATCGGTGAGGAATCGCAGGTAGCTGCGTGCGACATATAATCGAAAGCTCGGCGCATCATCGATGTGCTCGACGATGACGGCCATCTGGGCAAAACGCGTTCGAGCGCAGCGGCCGACATGAAACGCGCTCGGATGAAAATCCAGGCCGCACCCTTTCGACAGCACGTCACGGGCCAGCGGACCCCGAATGCTCAACACGCCGATACCGTCCGTCGCGTCGGTCAAGACGGCGCCCTGTGCCGCCACTTCGGCGGCGAAACGACCGGCAACGGATGCTGGCGTCTGTTCCTCGGAGACGAGCATCCATCGGCCAGGGGCCAGGCAAAGAATGCGAATCGACCCAGGCAGCGTCGCTCCGACCTCGCTCGGCAGCTCACGACCGTCCAGAGACAAATGCTTCGCGCCGCTTTTGAGATCGGGCAGCCACGAGTTGATCTCCAGCACTGCGCGAGGATGATCGACATCAAGCATTCATGCGCTCCCCGGCTGGATCGTAGAATGGCGGAGCAACGACCGTAGCTTGCGTGATCGCGCCGCTGTCGAATACGTTCACTGTCGCGCCGATGCGCTCTCTTCCTCCGCGCAACATCGCAAGCGCAATCGGCTCGTCGCCCATGATAGTTCTGCCCGCCGAAGTCACCCAGCCATCGGTGACTTCCGTGGAGTCGAGGGTGCGCAGATGGCTGCCAATGACGAGATTCGTGTCGCCCTTGAGGCCAATCAACTGCAGGCGATCCGCGCGACGATGCTCGGGCAACCACAGCGAGCGCTTGCCGATAAAGTCCGAACGTTTGTTGGCAGCGACCTTTCCCCAGCCGACGTCATCCGGCACGGTGGTGCCGTCGGTGTCCGTACCGACGTGCAAGAAGCCCTTCTCCAGCCGCATCAGCAACAGTGCGTCGAGTCCGAACGGCTGAATGCCGTAAGCCTGGCCCCGATCCATCAGTGCATTCCAGAGCTCTGGCGCCGCGTTGGCGCGAACGTTGATCTCGTAGGCCAACTCACCGGTGAAACTCACGCGATACAGCCGAACATCGAGCCCGTGCAGGCGGCCTTCAGCAACGCCGAGATGAGGAAAGGTTGCCGTCGACAGATCCATGCTCGAACCCAGGCTCGCGAGCACGTCGCGCGATTTCGGCCCCGCCAGCGAAAAGCATGCCCAGCTTTCTGTCACCGGAACAATGCTCACACGCAGATGCGGCCATTCGCATTGATGCCATTCCTCGAACCAGGCGGCGACCCGCTGCGCATTACCCGATGTCGTGGTAATCAGAAAGCGATCCGGTGCGAGCATCGCGACGGTACCGTCATCGAAGATCACACCGGATTCGCGGAGCATCAGGCCGTAGCGGGCCCGACCGGGCTTCAAGGTCGTGAGCTCGTTGATGTAGAACCGATTGAGGAAGTCGAGCGCATCCGGCCCATGCACTTCGATCTTGCCCAGGGGCGAATAGTCGAGCAGGCCGCACGCGGTGCGCACGATTCGGGCCTCACGGCGGACGGCCTCATGACGAGACTCACCGCTACGCAGATACGCGACAGGACGTTTCCACTCGCCAAAGTCTTGCATCAGCGCACCGTGAGCGACATGCCAGTCATGCAGCGCCAGTGTTCGCTCAGGCGAAAAGCGGCTGCCGATGGCCCGCCCGACGATCGCGCCAAGGGTCACGGGCACGAATGGCGGACGAAATGTGGTGTGCCCGGTCTCGCCAGGACTCACACCGCGGAGGCGCGCGACAGTTTCCAACGCTACCAGGTTGGACGTCTTGCCCTGATCCGGCGCCATTCCCGTCGTCGTGTAACGCTTCTGATGCTCGATCGAAACGTAGTTCTCTCGCAGGCCCAGCTCGAGATCCGCCACGGTCACATCATGGCGCAGATCGATCCATTGCCGCGCCGTGTTGCCCACCGGACTCAAACGCGGACCGAGCTCGGCGTGAGGTTCCTCTTCATTCGCAGGCGAACTGGCAAGCGCGGCGACAGGATGCTGATTGCCGGGCGCGAGCGCGTTACTCCGAGGATCGTAGGAAAGTCTGCCCGTCGCCTGAGAATACAAGTGCAACGTGGGATTCCAGCCGCCGGAGGTGGCCAGCGCATCACATGCGATCTCCCGCGTCGACTCAACGCGCAATCCGTCCTTCGAAAGCTTGCCAAGCGTCACGCCGCGTAAGGCACTGAAGCCTCGGGTGTTGATGGGCATCGTGCTATCCAGGAGCGGAATGGACAGCGCTTGCAACTCCCCTCGCTTCGCCGCCGGCACATTGACCCGACTGTCGGCGACTGCAACGACCTCGACGCCTGCTGCCTTGAGATCCCGAGCGACAGCATAAGCAGAGTCGTTGTTGGTCGCGACGACCACACGGCGCCCGCACGCGACGGCATACCGGTGCAAGTACTCGTGTGCGGCACCGGCCAGCAAGATGCCCGGCCGATCGTTGTTACAGAACACGAGTGGCTGCTCGATGGCACCGGTCGCGAAAATCACCCGCTTGGCACGCACGATCCAATAGCGCTCGCGCGGCAGTCCGGAGCGCCCGCCTTCATTCGGCACGCTTTCAAGCAGCGTCACCACGTCTCGATCGTAGTAGCCGACGGCACAGGTCCGCGTGAGCATCCGAACATTCGGCAACTGACGCAGTCGGGCTACGCGAGGTTCACCGCCCTGTCGCTGCCAAGCGCCGCGCCCGCCCAAGTCGTTTGCCTGTTCTACGAGGACGACGTCGGCGCCAGTTTCGGCCGCGTTGCCTGCGGCAACGAGCCCGGTTGCGCCACTACCGACCACCAGGACGTCACAATGCAGATTGCGAGTCTCATAGCGATCCGGGTCCCGATGGTCGGGTGCGTGGCCAAAGCCTGCCATTCGGCGTATGAGGCCCTCGTAGAAATGCCAGCTCGGCCAAATGAAAGTTCTGTTGTAGAAACCCGCGGCCCACAGCGGTGCTGTGAAATCGAGCACCCGGCCGAAATCGAAGGCACGTCGCGTGAGCGAGCTCGCCCGTAACCCTTCGGTCAGTTCAACCAGCGTGGCACGCGCCGATGGGAGGCTCGATGCCCCCGTCCCGAGTTGCACGAATGCATTCGTTTCTTCAATGCCGCTGGAGTAGACACCCCTGGGGCGACGAAACTTGAAGCTGCGCGAGACCGTGCGCACGCCATTGGCCAGGAGCGCCGATGCAAGCGAATCCCCCCTGTATCCTTCATAGGTTCTATCGTCGAAGCTGAACCGGACACGATGCTCCCGGTTCAGAGCACTGCCTGCGGCACGCTCGGCGGAAAGCCGAAATGGTCCGGCGCTCATGGTTTGGCATCCCCCATCCGATACACGGCGCGAACTTCGTGCGTGACCGTGTCACGGGCGACGTTGAACCAGCGGCCGCATCCATACTCATGGAGCCAGCGCTCGTAAAGCATTCCCTTGGGGTTGTCTCGAACGAACAAATATTCGGCCCACACCGCATCAGTGACTTCGAAGGCCGGTCGGGTGATGTGAGATTGGCCGCCGAACTTGAACTCCGGCTGATCGCGCACACCACAGTAGGGACAAGCCAGTCGCAACATCGATAGGACCTTTCACCTCAATGAGCGACGCCAGCCGCGGCGCCTTCGTCGATGAGCGCGCCGCGCTCGAAACGATTCAGCCCGAAGCTCTCGATCAATGGATGCGGGCGGTTGTTCGCGATGGTGTCCGCCATCGTGTGGCCGCCGCCGGGGATTGCCTTGAATCCGCCCGTGCCCCAGCCACAGTTGATGTACAGACCTTCGACGGGCGTCAGGCCCATGATGGGCGTCGTATCCGGTGTGATATCCACCATGCCCGCCCACTGCCGCATCAGGCGCAAGCGACTGAAGCTCGGAAAGAGCTCCAGAACGGCGGCAACCGTACTCTGCAACGCGGGCAGGCCGCCACGCTGCGCATAGGAGTTATATGCGTCAGCCGCACCGCCGATGACGATCTCACCGCGATCGCTCTGGCTCACGTAGGCATGAATCGCGCCCGACACCAATACTGAATCGAGTGCGGGCTTGATGGGCTCGGTCACCATCGCCTGTAATGCCATCGTCGTGATCGGCACGCGCAATCCAGCCCGTTGCGCAAGCACAGACGAATGGCCGGCGACCGACATCACGACGCGGTCCGCGGCAATGACGCCCTGACTCGTACTGACGCCGCTGACGCGACTGCCGCGTGTCTGAAAGCCGGTGACTTCGCAGTTCTGGATGATGTCGACACCCAGCGCACTCGCCGCGCGCGCATACCCCCATACAACGGCGTCATGCCTGGCGATACCTCCACGCCGTTGGATGAAGCCGCCCAGCACGGGGTACCTGGATTCCAGATTGATACGAGGAACCCGCTTCTTGATGTCGGCGGCCGTCAGGATCTCGGAACCCACGCCGCTCATGAGCGTGGCATTGGCCCACCGGCGGTTGAGCTCGAGCTCATGCTCGCTATGAGCCAGGGACAAAACGCCTCGCTGACTCAACATGATGTTGAAGTTGAGCTCGCGGCTCAGACCCTCGTAGAGTTTGAGCGAATGATCGTAGAACGCCGCGCTCACCGGATAAAAGTAATTCGAGCGACACACCTGCGTGTTGCGACCCGAGTTACCGCCGCCTATCCAGCCCTTTTCGAGCACGGCGACATTGCGAATGCCGTGCTCCTTGGCGAGATAGTACGCCGTTGCGAGCCCATGCCCACCGCCGCCGATGACGACCACGTCATAACCGCGCTTCGGTGTCGGCGTACGCCACGCCCCCCGCCAATCCCTGTTTCCCCGGAGCGCATGGCGAGCCAGATTGAGGAGCGAATAGCGCTGCATGGGCCTATTGTTATTCCAGACACATGTGTATGGCAAGAGCTGTGTAGAATGCCGGCATGGCAACCAACTCCCGAAAAGCCGCGACTCGCGCGCGGCAACCCCGCCAGCCGTTGGGCCGCGATGCGTGGCTCGCCGCCGCACGCGACGCCCTCATCGAAGAGGGAACCGCCGGTGTCGAGGTCAACAAACTAGCCAAGCGGCTGGAGGTAACGCGGGGCGGGTTCTACTGGTTTTTCGAGAGTCGTGAGCAACTGCTCGACGCCCTGCTCGAGCTCTGGGCGCAGTCCAGTACCGTGCTGTTTGAGAAAATCGCCACCGCCCCGCAGCTGAGCGGTCCGCAGAAGTTCAAGGCACTGGTGGACCTGTGGATCAGCGAGAAAGACTACGACCCGAAGTGGGACGGCGCGGTGCGCGATTGGGCCCGCACCTCATCGAAGGTGCTCGATACCGTTCATGCGGTCGATGAGCAGCGCATCGGCTTCATCGAGCAGGTGTTTCGAGATCTCGGCTACAGGGGCAAGGAAGCGCACGTTCGCGCGCGTGTTACTTATTATCATCAGGTCGGCTACTACGCATTGGGTGTGCGTGAGTCTCGCAAGCAGCGCCTCGAGCTGATCCCTTATTACACTAAGATTCTGACGCAACGAGACACCTGACTCATGCGCCGCGAGGATCCTTGATGGCAAGGCCATCTCTCTCATCGCAACCTGGTACGACTACAGCCGACCAGCGCGCTCGATATCGAGATGAGTACCGATGCTGCAAGCATCGCATGGGGCCCCGCCCCATCGTGCCTGGCAACAGGTGCTCGAAGCATCCGGAAACCGACAACCGGTAACCGGTAACGACTGCCAGCGTGGTCGTCGCGCAAGCTGGCACTTCATCAGACATCGTCCCAGCGAGGGCCGAAGGGGTGCACGTCGATCCGCCATGGCCGCGAGCTGGCCAGGCAGATTTTTCGGAGCGGCATGAACGAATCCTCTCGCGCGCGAGTCGTTTTGGGTTATGCAGAAAGCTTGAGCTGCTTGAGGTACGGCCTCAGAGCTTTCTCGAGTTTGCTCATCGCTAATGCGATCGCATCCTGCATGGTTGGCCAGTTCTCCTCTGGAGAGCGATATCCGCCAGAGCTCTGTGTGTATCGGATACGGCAAGCACGCTTACCTTCGAGTCTCTCCCATTCCAGTGGCGAGCCGAAAGCTGCTTCAATCGAAGATTGATTTGCGTGCAGCTGATCGAACATCGCCTTGGTCTCTTCCTCCGAGTCCTTTCCTCTGTCAATGTAGAGTTCGGCAGCACACTCGTCCTGAGTCACTACGTAGTTGAAATTGAGCCCGCGCACGCCAGAACTTGTGCCGATCCACGAGTACTCGCTCGGCGTGATGTGCGAATGTAGCTTCGTAATCACGTCAGCTCGCTCTATCAACTGCGTCCACCAGCGCCGACGAATCCCGTAACGCTCGGCGATTTCCTTCTTCGTCTGCCCAACGTCCTTCGATTGTTCAGATGGGCCCACAATCAAAGTGAATAGTGGCGCCGCTGGCGAATCACCTATCCGAACGGCTTCTACCTTGACCATGTAGAAGGCAGCGCTGCTCGATTCATTCAACCAGGCGATCGCAGCGACGTGCTCCGGTCGCGGATCCGAAACGATCCAAATGGCCGCTTTGGCGCCCATCGCGCTCAAGTAGGTCACGAGCTTCCCTAGGTGGTCGTGATTACTCCTCTCCAACTGATTCTCGATGATCACGGTGCCGCCACCCTCGTCTTCGGCAACGAGATCAATGCTGAACGATCCGGCCGCCTGCTCTCGATCAATGTTTACAAGATTGAGGTCGAGCGCCGCGTTCAGTACGTCTACGTTTTGTTGGAGCCATTGCGTAAAGTCATACGCCTCGTGCTTCCAAACTTCTCTCAGCGCTACGCGCTCCAGCTTTCCGATCAAAGAACTCATACTTAGTCCTATTTCGCTGCGGCACACGTGGACGATCGCCTGCGAATCCATCCGCAAACTGACGCCGAAAACCCAAGCAAAGCCGGGCAGTCGGCGGTCGGGCGGATCGCAGTCGCCCAGCCAATCGTCAGGCGTGGCTCGCGCGCAAGCAAAGAGAGCCACCCTACTCTGATGCCAACCATTGAACTCTGTGGCGCTGATGGGCCCACAAGCTTTCTCGAATAACGGTTCGAAGTCTGCGACCCGCAGCACGTGTTACACATCATGCCTGGACTTGATAGATGCTGCCGGAGCGAATGACGGAGCCATGTAGGATCGGTGCCCGGCACTTCGGACTGAGCAAGTGTTTCAGTCTCGCCTAGCCTCCCGGCACACTCCTGGCGACTCGCCTGGGGCATAAGCTCTTGTCGACGAAACAGTTTATGGTCAAGGAGCGGCAACTGTACCGCCAAACCCGATGCCTCTCCTGATTTCACTGTCGATTCCTCGACTTACCGCAACCGTGTGCGCACCAACTGCGCCCCTGGTTGCAGGGACAGTGCTAATCCTGCTGCCCCGACCAATTTCCTACGATTCACTTATCCGATCGACCCGATCACCTGCGGCGTTGCAGGTCGCCACCTGATGCCCAGCATGCAGCCATACAAGCCCATCCGGGGAGACTGCTGGCTTCATTCGGTTGAACAACTCCGGCGCGCGCGTTGCTGGCAGGATCGATGAAAATCACTCGTGGAGCTTCTCCGGATTCTCAAGGAGGCAGCTGGGGCCACCCACGGCCGACCGCCCCGCTTCGAGCGAGACGTCAATGCGATAATTTTCTCAGCGCACGCCAGCCACTCTGTGGGGGTGACGATCGACAACGGCGGGATACGGATCCAGGAGGTCCGACTTCCAAGCGCAGCCCTTCTGCGCGATCGACCCCATGAGCTGAAGAAGGAGAAAGTGGTGAACATCCTTGCTTCTAAAGTTAGCCGACCACGCTGGATTGGCTTCAAGACATTGGTTCGCCGGGAGTGCATCGTCATTGTGCGTTTCTGGAGCATCACGCTCGCGCCGCCCGCGGTCATGACAGTTCTGTATTTCGTGGTCTTCGGTCAAGTTATTGGGCCGCGAATCGCCGGGGCGGGCGGGGTCGACTACGTTCATTACCTGGCACCCGGACTGATCTTGTTATGGGTGATCCCCTATTCATTCGGTCATACGGCCGCAGGGCTCCTGGGTGCGCGCTCCTTCAAGTTCATCGAAGAAGTCCTGGTATCACCCATGCCGGATTGGCTTGTCATGATTGGCTACGTGGTCGCGGGAATGATCCGGGGTATCGTTGTGGGAATCATCGCGGGCCTGGCCACGCTATTGTTCGTGCAATTGAATATTCATTCGGTCTTCGTCAGTGTTGTGGTTCTCTCATTGACAGCCTTCGTCGCGGCCCTCGGCGGGTTCATTACCGGCCTGTTTGCGAAAAGCTTCGATCAGGTAACCCTGATACAAGGCTCCATCCTCACTCCTCTCACGTACCTGGGTGGCGTATTCGCGTCGGTCGCGACCTTGCCCAAGTGGGCGCAGATTCTCTCGGCCGCGAACCCTATGTTCTACATGGTGGACGCATTTCGGTACGGTTTTCTGGGCGTGTCCGAGGTGCCACCTGCCACTGCAGTCACGATAATCACCGTCCTCGGAATACTTCTGTTGATGGCAGGGACCAAACTCCTGACGAATGGCTCGGGTGTCCGCGAATGATGAGGCCGCACGCCGAGTACGGACTGGCACCGTGACGAGACTTCCTCATACGTAGGAGTGCTGCTCATACGAGCGAATGAGCGACTACGGAAGCGAAGCCAATAACGATCGTAGCGGTCCGGGCGGAATGGCAGGGCTTTTTCGGTGAAGCTCACATCCATCCGGACGATCAAAGAGCGGTCCGAAGCAGGCCACACGGCAACTATCGCGTGGCCAAGTGAATGCCGAGGCCCGATCGCCCCGCCGCGAGCTCGGGCCGCAACTCGCACGATGGAATGGTGTAGTCGCCGCCGTTCTGCTTGCGGTACGGCAGCGGCGCTGTTTCCCACAGACCATCCAGGCGCGCGCCCAGCTCCTGCAAAACGTGTTGAAAACGCGGTTCGCTCAAGCGGTCCGCATCGTGCACGACGAACGGCGGCAATACATCGAAGCCCGCATAGAACAGCACGCCATGATTGATGGGGAACAACAGATCCGCCATGTTGCCGTTGATGCCGCGCTCACTGTAGTGCGGGGCCCAGCCGCCCGTCGTCACGGACAGCATCGCGCGCTTACCGAGAAATGTACCCTCGCCATATCGATCGCCCCACTTGCGGTCCGAGTGCTCGCCGACGCCGTAGCCGAAGCCATAAGCGTAAACACGCTCGACCCAGCCTTTGAGGATGGCGGGCATGGAGAACCACCAGAAGGGAAACTGCATGATGACGGCATCCGCGCGCACGAGCTTGCGCTGCTCGGCTTCGACGTCGCGGGTCTGAGTACGACTCGCATAGGCGCGTTTCGACTCGGCTGCTACGAACAGACGCGCGGCGCGGTCGCGAACGGGAAAATCATCGCCGTCGACCAGCGCTTTCCAGCCCATGGCGTACAAATCGGAAACCTCCACCGCATGCCCCGCTTTGCGCAAACGAGCAACCGTGAAGTCTTTCAGTGCGCCGTTCAGCGATCGCGGCTCGGGGTGGGCATAGACGATCAGGACGTTCATGCATTGCCTCGTGTGGATCTCGGAGGCGAACAACGTTAGCGAGACATCGCGTATATTTGAAATGAATTGCGAATATACGAGGTATTGCCTTGGCCAATCTTCGGAACGTGGATTTGAATTTGCTGGTGACCCTGCGCGCCTTGCTCACCGAGCGCAATGTCACTAAGGCCGCCGAGCGGCTGCATTTGAGCCAGCCATCGGTCAGTATTCGGCTGGGAAAGCTGCGCCGAATCTTTGGAGACCCGCTGCTGATCGCCGGCCCCCGCGGAATGCTGCCGACTCAACGCGCGGTCGAGTTGCTTGGGCCCTTGCAAGAAGCGTTGGCCGGCATCGAACGGGTATTGCAGCCGAGCGCGCCGTTCGACCCCGCAACGGCGCAGCTCACCGTGCACATCGCTGCGGCCGACTATTCCGAATACACGATCGTGCTACCGGTGTTGCCCAAGCTCCGCACGCTCGCTCCAGGCGTGCGCATCGCGGTACATCAGATGACGCCGTCCCGGCTGCCGAAGCAGCTGGAAACCGGCAGCATCGATCTGGCGTTCGCGACGACCGAGGAGATTCCGGAACATCTGCGCGCCCACAGGCTGTTCAAAGAGCATTACGTACTGGCAGCTCGCAAGGGACATCCCGCACTGAGCCGCAGGATGACGGCCGGTAGCTTCGCAAAGCTCGACCATGTGCTCGTCTCGCCGGATGGCGGCGGCTTTCACGGTGTGACGGACACGATTCTCGACGCGTTGGGCGAGAAACGTCGCGTGGTTCTATCGGTGCCGCACTTCTTGTTTGTGCCGGAAGTATTGGAGCGATCCGACCTGGTCGCCATGCTCCCCTCGCGGCTGGTGACGCAGCGAGCCCGCCGTCTGCAGGTGCGTGAAGCTCCCGTCACCATTCCTGGATATGAGATGGCCATGGTGTGGCACGAGCGCTCACATCTCGATCCAGCCCATCGCTGGCTGCGCGATCTAATCGTGTCGCAGACGCGCGCGGCATAGCTCGAAACCCGACATGGTTGTCACTCCCGTCATTCCGGCCGTAGCGTGACAACTGAAATCCGTTTGTTCATCCGCCAGTTCCCCGGTCAGCGCGCGAAGCGAAAACCTCCTTGAAAACCGGCAATGCCGAGAACACATTCGGCCAGCCGGCATAGAATGCGAGCTGCGTCAGCACTTCAGACGCCTCCCCCTGGGTGAGACCGTTACTCATGGCGCGATTGAGGTGATAAGTCACCTGCGCTACTTGGCCCGATGCAACCAAGGCGCTCACTGTGACCAAACTGCGATCGCGCGGCGCCAGATCGGGCCGCAACCAGAGATCTCGAAACAAGACATCGCGCGTGTACTGCACCACTCCCGGCGCGACAGTTCCGAAGTCTTGCGACACTCGCTGGTCGCGTGCAGCCTCCGCCGCCTGATCGAGCGGCAGGCGCTGATTGGGGACTGCCGCTGGCAACTGTGTCGCATCCATACCGTGACGATCGAACACGCGCTTCATGACAACGGCCGCAGAGGACGCGTTGGACCAGCCTGAGTAGAAGGACAGATGAGTGATGATCTCGGAGAGCTCAGCTGGTTTAACGCCGTTGGAGAGCGCCAGCTCGTACTGCTCAGGCAGATCGATTGCCTGATTACGCGCGATCAAGACGGAAATGGTCACAATGCTACGGTCGCGCGGTGCCAATCCGGGTCGCTTCCATACCTCGCCCGCGATGACTCGGTCCGCATAGGCAGCCAACGCCGGCGACACGGCGCGGACGGCTTCCATTGTGGATGTCGAGTTGACTCGAGGTGTGGCATCGGATCGCGGAGTACTCATAGGCGTCTCCCTTTGACTGCATCCGGACAAGAACAGCAGCAGCGCGAGCGTGTTCACGATGAAGCTCATGCAGAGGCTCCCGCATCGAAATCGAATTGCGACTCAGCTTACGAGCCGGTCGCGCTCACAACAATGCGCCTTCATCGAACGCAGCGTTGAGCAACATTCATCCATCGAAGATGCGAGCGGATAACCGCCCAGGTATGCTCGCCTTGTAAGAAGGCATTGAAGCCCCCGCTTCCGCCGCAGGCCCGAGAGGTTGAAAATCCAGCAATGCAGCTCGGCCGTTCCGACCTGGCAGACTTCACCTACTTCCTCGCGGTCGCGAGACATCGCAGTTTCCGCCGAGCCTCGCTGGAGCTCGGCATCAGCGCATCCGCACTCAGTCATGCCATCAAGGGCCTCGAAACTCGCACCGGCGTTCGCCTTCTCAATCGAACGAATCGCAGCGTCACCCTGAGCGCCGCGGGCGAGGAATTGCAGGCTGCACTCATGGCGCCGTTCGCTGCGATCGGCGCGGCAGTCGAAAATCTCAATCGCTTTCGGGACGCTCCAGCCGGTCGGATCCGACTGAACGTTCCCACTGATGCGGCCACTCTGCTGCTCGGGCCCGTGCTGCCGACCTTCATAGATCGTTACCCCGACATACAGATCGATTTGGCTGTCAGCAATCTCATCATCGATGTCATTGAAGCGGGTTTCGACGCGGGGATCCGCTACGGCGGCACGGTCCCCGAAGATATGATTGCGCAGCGTCTGTCAGCCGACATCGGCTGGGCGGTGGCCGGATCGCCGGCGTATCTCGATCGATTTGGGACGCCGAAGCATCCGAACGATCTGCAGCAGCATCGTTGCCTGCGCTTCCGACTCGGTGACGAACGTGTCTATCGATGGGAGTTCGACCGCGGCGGCGAGCGGCTGGCGATCGATGTTCCCGGCTCCATAACGCTCGATGATAGCCGCAGCATCTTGCCACTGTTACTGGGCGGCGCCGGCCTGATGTATGGTCCCGAACCTCTCCTGGCACCGCTGGCGAAAGCCGGCACGGTGCGACTGGTATTACGGGACTGGACCTCCCCCGGACCGGGATTTCATATCTATTATTCGAGCCATCGCCAGGTCCCCGCCGGGCTGAAGTTGCTCATCGAGCTCATCAGAGAAATGCAACCGCTCGGGCTCTGACGGCGCTCCGGTGCCGATGCTGAGAAATATGCATCGCTTCGTGAAACGCCAGCCGACTGCCCGGGATAAGTCGCCTTCGTTATCTTTTCCATCCATCGGCCGCGCGGCACCGTTCGCGGCAACAAATTGGATTGGAGAGAAACGAGATCATGAATCCCACTTACGACTTCCAAGGCCAGGTGGCCCTCGTCACCGGCGCCAGTTCCGGCATGGGGCTAGCAACGGCACAGGCCTTCGCCCAAGCGGGCGCCGCCGTCGTCCTTGCAGACGTCAATCAGACGGCATTGCTTGCCGCGACCGACGCGTTGACGGCAGCCGGCCATCGAACGCTCGCCATCACCTGCGATGTTTCGAACGAAGCGCAAGTCGCTGCAATGGTCGAGCGCACCGTCGCAACCTTCGGGAGGCTCGACATGGCTTTCAACAATGCCGGCATCCAAGTGCCGCCGAGCGACGCTGCGGATGAAACAGCCGAAAACTTCGACCGCGTAAATGCTGTCAACCTGCGCGGCGTTTGGGCCTGCATGAAGCACGAGCTCAAGCAGATGCGAGCCCAAGGCAATGGCGCCATCGTCAACTGTTCTTCACTCGGCGGACTGGTGGGATTGCCCAGTCGCGCCGCCTATCACGCATCCAAACACGGCGTCATCGGCCTGACCCGAAGTGCCGCGATGGAATATGCGCCGCGCAGTGTCCGCATCAACGCGATCTGTCCCGGCACGATCGAGACGCCCATGGTCGCGGAAATGCTCGCCAGCCAGGCCGAGGCCATGAGGGAGATTCTGCGCGAGCAGCCCATCGGCCGCTTGGGGCGATCCGACGAGATCGCCGCCGCCGTGCTCTGGCTGTGCAGTCCCGGGTCCAGTTTCGTGGTCGGCGTGGCCCTCCCCGTCGACGGCGGGTTCACCGCTCACTGAGGCCAACTCGACTTATGCCGAGCAGACAGATGTCTACTAAAGTGGACACCCTCCCCGCGCCGCCTGCTCCTGCACTCCGCATGGATATGAGACATTTGACGCCTCGCGCGTGACTGGCACAGCCCTTGCTATCAGCTTCCACGAGTTCAATAGGCAACTCGTAGGAACCGGATCAGGAGCTGTTAGCATGAATCGACAATATACATACGGCGCGCTGGCGATCGTGAGCATCGCTGTGAGTGCCGACGTGCACGCCAACGACGAGCATTCGGGTGTCTATCTCGGCGCGGGCGCCGGCGAGGTCACGAACAAGGTCGACGGCTTCGAGGCCGACGGCGTCGCCGTCAAACTCTTCGGCGGATACGCGTTCAACCGATACTTCGCGGCCGAAGCGGCGTATATCGATGCGGGGACATTGAGGGACACCGTCGAGGGCGTGGATCTCTCCGTCGAAAGCGACGGACTCGTCTTGGCTGCGCTCGGCATGTTGCCGCTCACCGATGCGTTCTCGCTTTTTGCCAAGCTCGGCTACACCTTCTATGATGAGAAGGCGATCGGGAGGCGCGGCGACTTACGCGTCTCCGAGAAGAACAGCGGCGACGACCTGCTCTACGGAGTCGGCGCCCATCTCCGGCTGGGTCGTAAACTCGAACTGCGCGCTGAGTATGAAGTAGTCGACGTCAAGGATGCGGATTTCAATTTACTCTCGGCCAGCGCTCTGTTCCGCTTCTGATCCGGGGCCGAACATGAAACTCTCAACGACTCTAACTCTGCTGCTCGCCGTGGCGGCAGCGAACGGCGCGCATGCGTCGAAAGAATCCGATCTGCAGGTCCAGAACGTGGAATGCCGGGGCAACCATTCCACCTCCTGCGACTTCATTCGCAGTCATCTCAACTTGTCGGCGGGCATGCCGCTGAGCGAAGTGGAGCTGCGAAACGCGCAACTCAGGCTGTCGTCGCTGCGAAACTTCGAAGCCGTCGATGTACGGCTCGAGAAGGGCAAGCAGCGCAACGCCGTCGTTGTTGTGATCGAGGTGACTGAAGCCAGTCCCATCACGACGGAATCGCTCGTTGGCTTGTCATCGCGCCTGGATGCGACACGCAGCGTGGTCGCTGGCCGAATCGCCCATCAGAATCTGTTCGGCGCCGGCAAGACTCTCGATCTGGCCGCAGTGGCCGCGACGCCGCTCGCCGGTGAGCCGTACGACGAGCAGTATGAGGTGCACCTTCGCTACTCGGATCCGAATCTGTTTGGCTCCGACAGCTATTTCGCGGTAGCTCGAGCGAGCTGGATAAACGCGAGTCGTCGCGATATCTACGGCAACTTCTCCGATTTCGAAGGCGCCGAGATCGACCTGCGCGTCGGGCGCAGATTCGGCGACTTCTCTTATCTCACGCTCAGCGCGACGTTCCGTCCCAATCCGCGGTGGGTCACCGGCGAATGGGACTTCGGCGGGCCGACTGACTTCGACGTCACGATCCGCGACCGGCAACACGGCTATGGACTCATCTACGGCTGGAACTCGGAGGACGATCTTTATTTTCCGACGCGGGGGTTCAGCTTTCACATCGGCGCGGGCTGGGATTTCGGCTCGGGGTCACCCGCGAATCGATCGCATGTCCAGTTTCGCCAGACCTGGCAGCTCGAGAACAGCCTGCTCACGTTGAAGCTGGGCGGCTCGCCCAGCCCCGAGTATCGAACGTCGTTCGACGACAGCCAGTTGCTCTCCATCAGCTATGGGCGGCCCTTGCAAGCGAGCGACGGCGTCAAGCGCGGGCGCTGGTACATCGAGCCAGGCGTGGGCGCCGCCGGATACACGAGCGCAAATGAGCGGATCTATGAAGTCGGGATCAAAGCCGGCGTACGGCTCGACACCACGGCATTTGGCATCGTCGATTTCTATCTGATCGCCACGCAGGATCCCCAGCGATGAAAATCTTGCTGGCGATTCTTCTGGCGCTCGCGGCGACGAGCTGCCTCGCCGCCGAGCTCGCCGCCGTGCGAGACCAGCACCATCTGGGCGCCCGCCTCCTGGGCACCTCGCTTCCGGAGAGCTTTCGTCACGACCTCACCAGTGGGCTCACCAACCGACTGATGATCCGGCTGACATTACATCAGGCCGCCCGCGAGCTGCGCGCCCGCTCCGTCGAGATCGCCATCAGATACGATCTTTGGGACGAAACGTTCACCGTGACCAGGACGATGGATGGAGTCAGTATGGATACCGCGACCTACCGGGAAGCTCAGCAGGTGATTGGCCAACTCCGGCAGATCACATTTTCCGAGCTGTTTCCGACCGTCAGCCTGCCGGCGGACGTAGAGCTGGCCATGCGCGCGGTCGTGCTGCTCAATCCGATCGATCGCGAGCGCATGGAGGCGATCAGCAACTGGGTCGCCAAGAACAACAAACGATCCTCGCTCGATCCGGCGGGCGCATTGGGGGTCGGCAATGCATCGGTATCCGGCGCAATCATGCAGCGAATCTTCGACCAGTATGCGAGCGGAGTGGACGTCGCAGCGACCTGGCAACAGACATTGACGACCGAGCCTTTCCGTCTCGGCAGCGTGCCTTATGAATCGCGCTAGGGTCGGCTGGCTACTGTTCGTCACATTGCTGCTGATGACGGCCGTCCCGTTGTTCGCGTCCTTCTACTTGTTGGAAGATACCTTGCGGACCAGCTTGCGCCTGGGGTTCAACGCAGACGTCATGCGGGTGCTGGAGCAATCGTCGATCAATCTGCGAGCGTTAGGTAAGCTCGACAGTGCGCAGCGAGATCACTATCGCGCCCAGTTCGATGATGTCGAAGCGCTCAGGCAGATCTATCTGGCGCCGGAGTTGGTGAGCCGGAGCATCGAGAAGCCATTGAAAATCTACTTCGGACTGGGTCTCGGCATGGCCGTGCTGGTGTCGCTGGGCGTGGCGACGTTACTCAGCAATCGCGTCGCGAATAGCTATCGAACTGCTGTCGATGAGCTTTCGCAGCAGCGAGAGCAGGTGCGCTATTTGCGCGAGATGTCGTCCTGGCAAGAGCTCGCCAAGATGCTTGCTCACGAGATCAAGAATCCGCTGACCCCCATCGAAGTGTTGGTCACCTCGCTCTCCAAAGCCTACCGGACCAAGACTTCGCAGGAGTTCGTGACTCATCTGAACGAAACCGAAACGATGGTCGCCGAGGAGCTGCTGCAGTTGAAGGCAGTAGTGAACAAGTTCAGCGAGTTCGCCCGCTTGCCGCAGGTTCAACCGGCTCGCGCGGACGTCCTCGAACTGCTGCGTCAGCAGATGAGAGCGATCTCGAGCAACATGCCCTCGACAGCATTGCAGCTGAGAGAGTCCACCGGAGTCGCCGACCTGCACGCCGATATCGACGCGCCGTTGTTCAGGCAAGTCCTGGTCAATCTGGTGCGCAACGGGGTGGAAGCGAATCCCGATCGCGAGGTGCGCTTCACCATCTCGGTCGGGGCGGATGAGCGCAACGTGGAAGTGAGCGTTATGAACGATGGGGACCCGGTGCATCCCGAGATCGCGCCACGCATCTTCGACCCGTACTTTTCCACTCACGCCAACAAGGACAACATGGGACTGGGACTCGCGATCGTGAAGAAGATCGTCATCGAGCATCGCGGCGATATTCGATACGAGGAACGTGATGGCCATCCACGGTTCGTCATTACGTTACCGCGGTCGCCGGCATGACAAGCACCGCCCGGCCCGTCGTGCTCGTGCTCGACGACGAGAAGAACATCTGCAAGGCCATCGGGCTTGCCCTCGGCCAGGAGGGAATGGACGTGGTCACCGCACTCGATGTCTCGACTGCGCTGCGTACCCTGCACGGACGCATTGTCGATGTGGTGATCGTCGATATCCGATTGGGTGAGATCGATGGATTGTCATTCTTCAAGCGCATGCAGACGGACGGAATTACAGCACCGGCAATCTTCATCTCCGGTAATGCGACGCTGACAGAGGCAGCGCAGGCCGTGAAGATCGGCGGCTACGATTTCCTGGAAAAACCGTTCAGTTCGGAAAAGCTGATTACCACGGTGCGGCGTTGCCTGGATATGTCCGCATTGCGGACTCAGCTCGCGCTCATCGCCGCGCAGTCCTCATCGGGTGAAATCGTCGGTCGGTCCGGCGCGATCCGCAAACTGATAGTCGATATAGCCAGGGTAGCGAAAAGCAATGCGAACGTGCTGATCACGGGCGAGAGCGGCGTGGGCAAAGAGCTGGTCGCCAACAGTATCCATGCGCGCAGCGATCGGGCCGGCCAGGCTTTCGTGAAGGTAAACTGCTCCGCCATTCCGGACAGCCTGATCGAGAGCGAGCTGTTCGGACATGAACGCGGCGCATTCACGGGTGCAACCGCTAGCAAGAAAGGCCTGTTCGAAGTCGCCCATCGTGGCGTGATCTTTCTCGATGAAATTGCGGACTTGTCGGCCTCGGCCCAGGCGAAGATCCTGCGCGTCCTGCAGAACGGTGAGATTCAGAAAATCGGTTCCGAGGCAGTGACCAAAGTCGACGTACGCGTCGTCTCGGGGACTCACAAGGATCTGAAGAAAGAGGTCATGGAACAGCGCTTTCGAGAAGACCTGTTCTACCGACTGAACGTCGTGCCGATGAGAGTACCCGCCTTGCGCGAGCGCATCGAAGACCTCCCTGAGCTGATCTCGGTCCTGGCGCGCCAGCTCAGCAGGAAGAACAATCTCAAGGAGAAGCCGATCGACGAGGAAGTCGTCGCCGAGCTGCAGCGTTACGCGTGGCCCGGCAACGTTCGCGAACTGCAGAACGTGCTCGAACGCATGATGGTCATGAGCGGGGAACGAATCACCGTCCTCGATGTTCCCGAGGAGATCCTGTCCGCGGCCGAGGACGGCGAGGAACGGCACGATAGCTCCGCACTCAGGACCTTCCGCGACCGCAGCGAGCGCGATTTCATCATCGCCACGCTGAAAAGAAACAAGGGCAACATCAGCCAGTCCGCGTCCGACCTTGGCGTCCGCCGGACCTATCTGCACAAACGATTGAGCGTGTTGAAGATCAGCAAGAGGGAATACTTCCTCTAGTCACGCGGGAGATCATCCATCGGCTACCGCGTGACGATGACCGGCGGAATACGGATTCCGGAAGGCAGCACCGGCCACAGATAGTGTGTCGCGTATATTGCTTGTGCCTGAAGCCTCGCTGTTTGATACTCGACATCGATCACGTGTCATTAACGCCAAAGGGAGTTGGCAAGAATGAAAGTTTTGATCGCGTGCCTCATCCTGCTTTCGACGTGGGTATATACGGACGCCCACGCCATCATCGGCCCGGTCAACCTCGACACGGGAACAGTCACCGACAGCTCCGGCTCGGGAACGTACTGCGGGATAACGAACAGTCAGTTGCCCGGCGGTCGCACTCAAAATTCCACGGTGTTCACCAGTGGCGGGGTGGTGTCCTGGGGCGGCGACGCCTACAGCTATGCATTGAACCAAGACTTCACCGTCGTATGTACCACGGTGATCTGGAACATCACTCCGAATGCCTTCGGCGGCTTTGCCGGCAGCGAGCGCGTCATCATGGGAGGTTACCTGGTCACGATCAATGTGACCGGAAATTATCAGTACGGCAGCTGGCCAGGCGCGCTGTTCCCGAAATATCAGGTGCTGGGCATCGACTACGCGCCGCCGGGCGCCAATAGCTCGGTCACTTACGGCGCCAACTTCATCCGAGGCACCAGCGAGACCATCGGCAATACCTTCAAAGATGAGACCAGCTGGGGCGTGACGCTTTCTTCGGGGAAATTGGACATCAAAGTGGTGGAGTTGGAAACCAATGCCAATATCACCAGCAGCTATTCCCAGCAAACTGACACCAGCTCGACGAAATCCATCAGCGTGCAGAGCAGGGACGGTCACACCATCCTGGGACCCGCCTCCTCAACGTCCGGCATCGATCATGACTACGATGTCGTGTGGATCTGGTTGAACCCGGCAGTCAAGATCACGCTGACCGGCCCGGCCAGCGTCCAGTGGAATGGGTACGCGTACAACAAGGCCGATCCCGCCAATGAGATGGACGTGATCTGGCTCTATGTGCGCGAGCTGAAAAATCCTTCGCTGATTCCCCCGAACGTCGCATCACGCCTGGCGCGGATTTGGGATCAGTCCGGCGTTGGCGGTCTCACAGCCCAGGACTATGCGGACATCCTCGCGCAGACCAGCCCCTTTGCTACCAATCCTGCGTTCGATCCGAACACCGACACATCGGGCCGCTACTCGTTGCAAGTCGGCAAGACTTTCAACTATAAGCCGGCAATCGCGGGCGGGCAGCCCGTGACCGAAGACTTTCAGGTCACCAAGCAACAGTCCAGCTCGAATACCTCGGGTGCAGAAATTGCCAGCAGCGTTGCCATGAGCATCGAGAGCAAGGTCACTTTCTTGACCAAGGCGTCGGCCACCTTGAAGCTCACCCACACGTACGGCTCGGTGAAGAAGCAGAGCAAGTCCGAGAACGAAGAATCCGGGCAGACCGCCACGCTCTCCATTACTGGACCGCTAGCCTCCGACAACTACACCGGGCCCACGGCGATTCAGATCTGGAAAGACAATATCTACGGTTCTTTCATGTTCCATGCGACGCATTGAGCGGGCGTCGGCTTTGAAGTGACGAGCTGCGGACGCCGGGGCGCCGGCGTCCGCGGGGTTGAACAAGACAGT
>JAEWAF010000011.1 GCA_023391815.1 Pseudomonadota bacterium | reverse complement strand
GGCCAGCGCGGTGGGCACGCGCGCCGAACCCGAGCCCCCCGCATGCCAGGCGAGCCGCTTTCTTCACATCCGCCAGCGACACGGAGCGATCGTTCAACGCGATGTTCTCCAGGATCGAGGTGGCGAGCAGCTCGTTTTCCTGCAGGACGGCGCCCATCCGTCGACGCAGCTCATCGAGGTCGTAATCACAAACGTCCCGACCGTCGAATCGCACTGCTCCGGCAGCCGGCATCAACAGGCCGAGGAGCAGTCGGGCCAGGGTGCTTTTACCTGAACCGGAAGGGCCCACGATGGCGAGCATCTCACCGGGGCGCACGTGAACGCTCACGCCGCGCACGCTCCATTCGGCAGCGGCCGAGTATCTGAACCGCACCCTTTCGAGGTGGATCTCGCCGCGTAGCTGAGCGGCGCTGGCCGTCCCACCGCGTTCCGGCTGGGCGTCCAGGACATCGTCGAGGCGGGCCAGATGCGCACGCAGGTGATGCAGCTGCTCGATGTTTTTCATCAACGCGCCGACCGGCTCGAGGAACAGCGCCTGCAACGTCAGAAATGCGGAGAACACACCGAGCGACATCTCGCCCGCCAGCAGCTCGAAACTGGCGAATGCGGCGACGGTCGCCATGCCCAGAGCGCTCAGCAGTGTCGTGGACTGCGCGCTGATATTCTCCAGCTCCATGCGAGGCAGCGTTGCGCGGGCCCGTTTCACCACGCTGTCGCTCCAGCGGCGCAGAGCAAACGACTCCGCCGACGCGGCCCGCAATGTTTCGAGCGCATCGAGCGAGGCGACCAGGGCGGTGCCCGAACCGCTCAGCGCGGTGAGCTCGGCGTCGCTCGCCTTACGATTCAATTCGCGCAGGAAGACCTGTAGCAGCACACGCAGGAGCCCGATGGCAACGACGATCCATGCCAGTTGCCAGTGGTAGACGAACATCAACGCGGCGTAGCCGACAATCAGCAAGACATCGAGAAACGAAGTCACGATTTCCGAGCCCAGAAAGGCTCGTAGCGTGCCGTTGCTTTCCAGTCTCTGCAGCAGGTCGCCGGGCGAGCGCTGTAAGAAGAACCCGATCGGCAGCCGGATCGCGTGCCTCATGAAATTGCCGAGCAGGCCGACATCCAGAATGGCTTGCAGATTGCTGAGCACATACCCGCGTGCGAAAACGAGCGCGTAGCGGACCAGGGTCGCCGCGAAGATCGCGGCAGCAATCTTCCATAGCAGCAACGTGTCGTGCGAGCCGAGCGCGCGATCTACCAGCATTTGCTGGCCGATCGGAAAGGCCAGCGCCAATAGCTCGAGCAGCACCGAGCACAGCAGGATGGCCCCGATCGATTTCACATTCGCTCGAATCCATTCGCGATAACGGCCGAGGTTGGGCTGCCTCGCGCGGCGCGGTTGCAAAGCGGGCGTGGGCGAGAATGCGAGGACGGCGCCGGTGAATGACGTAGCCAGTGCTTCGGCACTGACCTTGTAGCGGCCGCCGCCCGGATCGGCGAGCGTCGCGCCACCGCGATCGTGCAGTCGTTCCAGCACGACGAAATGATTGAAGTTCCAATGCAGGATCGCGGGCAGAGGCACCTGCGCCAGTTGCTCGATGCTGACGGTATACGCCGTGGCCTCTAATCCGTAGCGCTCTGCGGCTCGCAGGATGGCGAGTGCGTTCACACCGTCGCGCGAGACGCCGCAGGCTTCTCGCACCTCAGGCAACGGTGCGTGATGGCCGTGATATCCCAGCACCATCGCAAGGCAGGCGGCGCCACACTCGAGTGCTTCGAGTTGCGCGATGTAGGGAACGGCGCGATGCGTCCGGCGCATGCGGATCATCGGAAGAACCGTTCAACGAGTGCGTGCATGAGCTCATCCGCGACAACGACGTACACGAGCGTCGCTGCGCCGAGAACGACCGAAGTGATGATCATGGGCACGGTCCAGCGAGGGCGAGTGCTCGTCACACCGCTGCTCTCGGGCTCTCCGAAATGGTAGTCGATCGCTTGCTGGCGAAACAGATCGCTCTTGGGTTGCGATGACATGCCGGGTCCAACCTCAGTCGTGAGCCGAACGTTGCGTTGGCGGCCGGCGCCGAGCTGACTCGGAGTCGTACAGTCGCGTCAGAAACTCATAGATCACCAGCTCCTGCTGGCGCTGTGACGAGCGCATCACCCGATTCACGAACATATGAATCACGCTGTGAGCGATGGATTCGAGTGACGACGACAGAGCACCGCGATCGTGCAGCTCACGCATTTGTGAGATCAGCGGCGCGACCCGCTGGCTCCGCAGTTCGAGCGCGTGCAGGCCGGCCACGAGCGCCGGTTCGGTGATTTCAGGAGCGTCGGCAATCAATGGTTCGATAGCCTTGCGCTGTGCGCGGAAGGTCTCGGCGAACCATTTCTGTGTCGCCTTGTGTTGCGCGTTGAACTCACTGCTGTAGCCGTCGCGCGCGTTACGAGAGAACGTCCGACGGGCTTCGAGATCCAGGCCGAAGTCGCGCAACCAGCGATCCACACCCGCGAGCGCAAGTTGCCATCGGAAAGTGGCGCCGTGGTTGCCCTGGCAGGCCGCGACGATTGCGACGGCCGCCTCGCTGTCGAATCCGAACAGGCGCTCGGCGCGCTCGATGTTCTCAGGTCCGCCGTATCGATACGTCTCGCGCTCGTACGTCGCAACGTCGATGCGCCACAAGCGTCGGCTGTCGAGCATCGGGCCCAACACTTCGTGCATCGTGGTCAACGCCTCGGCGTTCATCCGCTTGGGATCGCCATGCAGCCGCACGCGAAGATGAGTGTCCGGATCGCCGTAACGAATGAAGAACCAGTTGTCGATGACGCCGCGATCGCGCAGTTCGGCAACCACGGGCGCGATTGCATCAGTGAGGATTCCGTCAGCAGTGCCATCCCCGCCATATAGCTTCAGAAACAGCCATTCGGAACCGGGTGCCAGATTCTCTTTCACCTGCGTCGCGCCTCGGGGCGACGGGGCGGAGATCGCAGCGGGCGGCGGCCCGAGCTGCTGTTTCAGCATCGGCACGACGAGCTCGTGTGTGAATCGGCCTTCCGGGCCGTAGACCGCGAGCTCGTCCACCGCGGGCACGCACTCTTCGAGGGTGACGACCGGGTTGTGCTTCACGAGATCGCAGAAGGTATCGATGCTGAGCACATTGTCCAGATCGATCAACAACTCGTTATCGCCTTCCATCAGCAAGCAGAACCGGGGCAGGCCGCGTTCACGGCGCAACGCCTGCACTCTGCTGAACCGTTCGGCATCGCGAGCTACGAGGATGGGCTTGAGCTCGGCGGCTTTCAGATTCCAAGCGGCGCGGGCGAGAATCGCGCGACCGCCGGACACGCGGGGCAGAAAGGGCTCGTATTTCAACTTTCCCCAGTTCCAGCCCAGCGTGACGCGAATGTTCTGTCGTCCCACCAGGCCGAGAAAATGGCTGACGCCATTCGTCATCGAGAGATTCAGCGCGGTGGTCTGGCGCGGAATGACTTCCTTGCCGTGAGCGATCGAGTACAGCACGAAACGATCGCCGACCAGGCGCACCATCAGGTCCGCGACCCGGATCTGTCGCTCGGGCTGCGTGCCGGACCGACCCAGAAACACGATCTCGTGCTCGCGTAACACGGGCCTCGCGATGACATTGCCAGCGCGTCCCTGCGGGAGATGCGCGACCTCCGCGAAGATGACGTCCCGCCGGTGCTCTGTTTCCTGGCGCAGGTGCTCGCGTGTTCGTTCGCTCAGCTGCTGGTCACCGTAGCAAAAGCGGCCGAGCATTCGACCGGCCGAGGCGTAGCAGCCGTGCACCTGCAAGTTGACGTCGTCCTGATCGGGCGAGCCTTCGGAGGCGGCGACCAGCCGTACGATCAGATCGCAGGAGTCCGCGAGGGTGTCCATGCTCGCCTTCGAATCGAGCGCCTCAAGATCGGTCTCGCTCAGCTGCCACTCGCGGGCGCCTTGCGCGCGCAGCGCTTCGAGTTTGCGGATCAGGAATACGTCGCGTGCGTTCCATACGGGCTCGGGCTCAGCGGCGGCGGTGTTGGCGACGAAGCCCGCCAGCAGCGACAAGTCATCGCCCGTGGAAGCGGCGCCGATGGGGAAGCCAATGCCGGTTTCGGCATCGAGCGCTTCCATCAGCGGCACCCAGCGGTCCTCGTAACGCTTACGGAAAGCGTCCCGGAAAGCCGTCAGCTCATCGCGATCCGGCACTGGCGCAATTCGATGCATCAGTGCCACGCATTCCTCTAGCGCGCGTGCGACGTGAGGGCCGAGCGCGAACCGATCGGCCGATTTGAACAGATCGACCTGCAACGCGCTGGTTCGACCGGGGGAGACCGGCAGTTTCGCGAGCTCCTGAGAGATATCCTCGTAACGCGACGTGCGGTTGCCGATGCCGGCCTGATCGAGCTCGCGCATTTGAATCAAAACGTTTTGCACGACCTCGCCGGTTTCGCGGCTCTCCGGGACTCCGCGCAGCCGTTCGGCAAGTGCGTCGATCAGGTCGGGACCGGTGATCGGCAGCTCCAGGTCGAGGATCAGAATCTGAGCATCGATCAGCTCGTGGATGTAGCCCGCGGCTTCCTCGACACTCACGCTCGCTTCGGCGGCGATGGCAGTTGCCAGCTGCTCGATGGTGGCTCCGCCACTCGCGCGTGCCAACACGTCCAGCAGATAGGAATCTTCCGTGACAGCGACCAGCTGATAGTTCCTCGATCCGTATTCGTCGACGGTGAATTCGATGTATCGCAACCGGTTGGCCGTTCGATACAGACTGGTGTTTGGATAAACCGTCGCTGACTCACGCAGCGCGCGAGACTGTTCCAGGTGATGCACCAGTTTGCTGGTCAAGCCGCGATCCATGCGAGTCCGACGCCAGTGCTTTTCGCCAGGCTCGAGCGTCAGGCACGTGTGCGAGTCGAATCGTCCCAGCGCATGGCCGGCGAACAGTCCGAACGGCGTGCAACGATGCGTCATGCGATGGAAGTACCGGACCAGCACCAGCTCGGCCGCGAGGCCGCGCTCGCTGTCGGGCGCTTCAAGCCAGTGCGCGATGCTTTTGTCGAGCGATGAGGAGGCGAGATACAACGCTTCACGAATCTCCGGGCGCGCGATCAATGCGCGCAGTCGGGCACGCATTGTTTCGCGATCGGCGCGCACCGCGGGCTCGAGTGGCTCGCCTGCCGCCGCCGCTCGTGGAGCATCGAGTCCACTCGCCCAGGTCAGATATTCCGTGAAGGGGAGCAACGGCGTTCTGAGACCGAAGAAGCCATTGACACGAAAAGGCAGCGGTTGAGAGGAATTCAGCGCCATGACTCAGCCTGCCGTGGCCGGAATGTCGATCATCATGAACTCGTCCCAGGCGAGCTCGACTGAGCTCAGAAAGCTCAGCAGCGCGAGGCCCATGCCGCCGATACCTTCGAGCAGCCCGTAACATTCGATCCACGGATCACGCTCGGGTTCGTCCGGTTGCGGAGGAAACCAGGTGAGGAAGCCGGCAGCGGGCGCGCCGTCCTTGCGCATGGAAAGTCCTGTTTGCAGCCAGCGAAGCGAGGCTTCGCGCAGTGAGTGTTCGCCGGTGGCCGCATGCAGTCTGGCGAAAATGTGAGCATTGCCCAATGCGCCGTGACATAGACCCGCATCCATGACCTCTCTGTCCGGCACCGGACGTTGCGCTAGCGCGCGAGCCAATTCGACGGCGACGGGCTCCCAGTCGATTCGCCCCGCGCGTCGTGCAACTTGCAAAAGCGCCGCCGACACGCCGAGATCGCCATAGCACCAGCCCACCTTCGAGCCTTCGATCTCGGGTTCGGGATCCCCGTCCCGAAGGACCGAAAAGCCGAAGCGAGATCCGTTGCTGAAAGCGCGCTGTTGAAGAAGTAGCCAGTGCCTCGCCTCGGTGAGCAGCTCCCGTGCACCCGACACGCCGTGGGCAGCGGCTTTGGAAAGGAATACCAGCGCGCCAGGCACGCCATGAGACAAACCCAGATTGAAATAACCCCGAGGCGCGACCTTCCGACCATTGGGCGAGAGATGTTCCGGTAAATGGAACCAGGTTCGCAGTCCACGATCTTGGACGGCGCTTTCTTCCAACGCGCGCACGACGCCTTCGACGATCCGTTGGCCCGCAGGACGATGCCAGCGAGCGAGGCCATAGACACCGATGCCACTCAAGCCGACGATGAGCTCGCAAGGCATCGAGGGTCCGTGCTCACGTAATCCCTCGATCACTGCCTCGTCGGCGGCATCACATAGATCGTCGCTTTCAGGCAGCACGTTCAACGCGTGCGCGTGATTGGCAGCCCATGCGACGCCGACGAAGCTGGAGTAAAGATCCAGTCGAGAAGCAGGTGTGGGCAAGCTCGCGACCGCGGCTTGCAGATGATCGAATGTGAGCTCGCGATGTCGCTCCACTTCTTCGGGCGGCAACAAATCCGATTTCGCGAGGTGGGCATGGAAGATCGCCAATCCCGCTTCGCCCCCGGCGAGGGAGCAACCCGCGGCCGCTCCGGGCAGCGGCAGGGCTCGCACGATCTCGAAGAGTGCGTCGCGTGCCTTCGGACGCAGAGCTTCGTCCACGATCGAATTCGTCATATGAAATGCGTCGCAAGGCGCGGGGAAGCTTACGCTTCCCCCCGCGGATCGACAATTACGGGCAGCGGCTGACGCTGGAATAGGCCGGGCAGTACATCGTGCAGTACTTGCCACCGCCGTCCGAGCAGCCCGGGACCACGCTGAACTCGCGTGGCTGTCCGCCCTGAACCTGGCGGGCGTCCGCCGGCTTCAGGACCTTCAGGGTTTCGCGATTCAGAACCAACTTCTTGGCCATGACGTCTTTCACAAAATTCTCCTTTGAGATGATATTGCTCAGATGGCGGATGCCATCGGGGATTCACCCGGGCGTGACGGTGCGCGGCCGTCGCGTGTACGGAATGGACCTCCCCCAAGGAATTAGCGGAATCGCGGCTCGAACTGGCTCACTGCCCCGATGACGCGTCTTGCGAATCGGCGCGCAGTACCGACCTGAACGTCAGCGCGCTGAGAGAAACGATCAGCGCCGCGTAGGCAAACTGCGTTCTGGAAACACCGGTGCTGAACGGAAACCAGATGCCCGGCACGCCGATGGCCCATAATTCTTCGGCGAACTGGCCGATCGAAACCAGGATCAGGCAGGTCACGGCCAGCCAACGATCGGGGCGAGGCTCGCGGCAGCCGACGATCGCGATGGTTATCAACGAGACGGCCGCCACCACACGCAACAGCGTTCGTAACCAGGGCGCAGTGTCGGCGAGGACGACGATCATCGTCATCACGATGGCGCCCGACAGTAACCAAGGCAGAAATCGGCTGCGCGCGAGCCGAAACCAATGCAGCCACGCGAGAATCCAGGCCGCCAGCCCGAGCGGTTCGAGCAGCACGGACTTCACGACCGCGAATGTATTTTGGCTTTCGACGTCGAACCAGAAGTAGACCGCCTGGTTCACGCGCAATAGCGCTGTGAGCAACAGTGCGGTGCCGAGCCAGAAAGCAAACGTCACGCTCGCCTGGCGTCGACGCGACAGCCAACTGAATCCCGCGAGTAGAACGAAAACGAAGGGCTCGACAACGTCGACGACGTAACCGCGAAACGTTTCGAGCCATTGCAGTCGATAGTGGTCATGTACCGCCTTCCACTCGCCGATCCTCGGCGCGATGTGGATGCCGCCGGCGTCGGCTTCGCGATCGCTGCCGGGCTGCATCCACACACGAATGGCGATCACCGCGTCCGCTCCGGCTCCCGTCGTACGCGGCAATTCAAACATTCGTGGCTTGGTGCTCCGGGCGCTAGGTGTGGCTCCGGAAAAATCGCCGGCGCTGCCGATGAGATCGCCGTTCCAGAAGACCTGATAAGCATCCTCGACATAGGCGGGCGCGAGCAGCGCGAGGCGAGTATCGGGTGGGGCATCGATGTGGACTCGCAAGCGATACCAGGCGTAGCCTGCGTGCCCGGCGAATCCTTGTGCCCACCATCCCCGAACGTAGTTGCTCAACCCGACATCGGCATCGTGAGCACCGGGGGCGGGCCGCAGATCCAATGTCGCCCATTCGCTATCGTCGAACTCTGGCGTAGCCCAGCGGGGGTTGTCGCCGGGTTGGAAGCGCCACGGCCCTTCGAGCGCGGCTTCCGCTTGACCGATGGTTAGGCTGACGCCGTCTGCGTGCGCCGCGAATGTGAGCACAAGGAGCAGCAGGACGCATCCGCGCATCACAGGCTGAGCGATCCATCGAGTTGACGGACAACCCGCGCGAATGTCGTTGCCGTCGCTTCCGTGGCGGGCGCGAGAAATATCACACATCCTCCCTCCGTCGCCGGCAGCGGCAGGCGTAGCGACAGCACGTCGATGCGGCCGAAATCCGGATGCTCCATCGAACAGACCTGGGGCGCGAGCGAGCTCGTTTCCTGCCGGTTCCAGATTTCATTGAACAGGCGGCTCTGCGTCAGCAAGGCGTCGAGCATGGATCGCAAGCGAGTATTGCCGATCAGCGGCGCGCTGGTCAGGCGAAACAACGCCGCGAATCGCCGCGCATCGCTCTCGTAATTCACATATAAAGCGCGTCGCTCCGGCGCCATGAACAGTTGCCAGAGTTGATTCAACGGAAAGGGATCGATGCCGCGCTCGAAGCGGAACAACCGCTCCGCCAGCGCGTTCGCGGCGAGCAGATCGAACATTGCGTCCAGCACGACGGCCGGTCCGCCGTAAGTTCGAAGCGTAGCGAGCACGGCTTCGGGCACGGCTCCCGCGAACGCCGGCGGATCGGCATGGGGCAGACCCGAGAGCCAAAATAAATAAGCCTTATCGGCGGGGCTCAACTGCAACGCCGCCGCCACCCGCGTGAGCGCATCGGCCGAAATGTTGATATCGCGTCCTTGCTCCAGCCAGGTGTACCAACTCAAGCCGACCTGCGCGAGCAGCGCCACTTCCTCACGACGCAGACCCGGCGTGAGGCGTCGAACACCGCGAGGCAAGCCCAACGTCTCGGGCTTCAGCTCGGATCGACGTGCCCGCAGAAACGTTCTGAGCTCGGCTCGTCGGCCCGGCAGCTCAGATCGATAGTCCGGGATCACCTTCGATTACCCGCTGTTCGAGCCGAGGTTGCTCGCCTTTGCGCCACAAGGGCACACGATGCACCACGCGATACCGGAGCGGGCCGCCATCGGGTGTCGCGCTACGCTCGACCGGTCGCGGGATGCATACGAATTCACATTCGACGGCTTCGGGCTGCACGCGTAGGACGGCGTAGCCATGTCCGCCCATGTCGACGAACGACAGATGAGGAGCGAGGGCGGGGTTCGACAGTCGACGCGCCCGTTCGATGTCGCCGGTGCGCTGATATTCGAGACAGGATCGAACGCCATGACGAAGCAGCAGATTGACCGCGGGCCGCGGTTTCCCACCAATGTCTGCTACATACAGTGCGCGCAGTGGATGTTCCTTCGGGAAGGCGTGCTCGTACGCTTCGACCAACCCCACCGCCGAGATGGAGCCCGTCACGAACGCCGCGCCGACCGGTTCGAAGGCCAGTGGCGGCAGCGCCTTGGCCGCCAGTCCCGCCCAAAAGCTGTGGCGATCGCCGGAAACGCTCACGAAGCCGTCGATGCCAAGCTCGCGAATGAGGTCATAGAGATGTGCGCGTTCCAGATACGCGGTCGCATAGTCTCCACCGCCGCCGAAGCAGGCATAACCAGCGCCAGGCCAGGGCTTACCTGTCCCGGGCGGTAGATTTTGTGGATCCGCCCGCCAGTCGAGCGTTCCGAGCGAGTTACCCCACACCTTCCAGGTGGCTTTGGACGAACGCAGCTGCTCGATGAACCATCGCTTCTGAGTCTCACCCAAGATGGTTTGCGCCGGCTGGTCCTTGCGGAAGTTTTCTATTTTCGTATCGCCAAAGGCGAGCGAGTCGGGAGGCTGTCCGCCCGCGAACGATCGACCGGCATCGAGCGCTGCCACGACTTCTTCCGGCAGCATTTCCGGAAAGTCATCGCTCGACAGCGCAGCCGCATGTTTGCTGGTGGTCGGCTCCTCGGAGCGATAGCTGTGCTGATCCGTAATGATCAGATCCAGATGCTTGCCCCAGCGCAGGCTGCGATAACCGGTGAGGCTGTCGATGGCCGCGAGATTGTTCGGCTCCTGGCCCAGGCCCGCGGCATCGAACTTATCGATCGCGACATCGGCGACCTTCGGTGCATCGAAACGTTCCGACAGCGGGCGTCCGGCGCGAGTCACGCGTGCCGGTTGATATTCGAACCACGCCTGATTCGCCGCGACCTTGCGGGTCTGCGCGGGCCGATTCTCGCCCTTGAACAGTTGTATCGATTGCCAGCCCATCCAGGAGAATTCGTGGTTGTCCCACATCGACACGAAGGGCCAGCGGGCGCGCGCGGCCTGTAAATCCGGATCGTGCAGGTACGCGCGATACAGCGCGCGATAGTCATCGACCGTGACCGGGATGTGGAAGCCCGCGACTTTCTCGCCGACCGGATAACGCACGCGATCCTGCACCCGGCGGTCGTAACGTCGTCCGCTCGGCCGGTCCTCGGGATATTCGACGATCTCATAAACGAAGTCGCCCAGGTGCAGCACGAACGCGAGTTGCTGCTCGGGGGTGGCTCGCTCGTCTTCGAAGATCATTCGCCGATAAGCATTCTGCGCGCCTTCGCAGATGTTCTGGCAGCTGACGAAGGCGAAATTCACGCGGGCGGCGTCGTCGGGGGCGGCGGCCGTGCGCGTGCGACCGATCCGACTGCCCCGGCCACGCGCGTCGATGAACCGATACCAATACAGTCGCGAAGGCTGCAAGCCAGCCACGAGTGTGCGGCAGGTGTAGTCGGATTCGGCCAACGCCTGTGTGCGAGCGCTCGCGATGACCCGTCCGAATGACGGATCTTCCGCCACTTCGACGGTCAGCGGCACCTTCGCTGAAGTTTCGCTGGACACCCGGGTCCACAACAGTACGCTGTCGGGTGCCGGATCGCCGGAGGCGACGCCTTCGGCAAAGACCTCAGGGGCCTCGCTCCATGAATGCCTGGATCGTTTCGCGTCCGTTCGTGCCCATACAATGGTTGCGCCCAGCGCGGCGGCTGCGCTCATGAATTCACGTCTGTTCACCAGTGGCAAGCTACGCTCCTCCGAGGCCGGCGTATTGAACGAATGTGATCGCGCGGCGCGTGTGATTCATCCGGGTATTTTCCGGCACATCGATCCCGGCTTCGAGCGCCTCGCGCCGGGGTTCAACAGGCCGCGACATGCTCATCTGTCCGCCTACGTGAGTATCGTGCTCGAGGGCAGTTACGAACAAGCGAGCTATGCCGGCCGGATGCGCATCGAGCCGGGCGATATTCTGATTCAGCCGGTGCTCGACAGGCACGAGAGTCGAACCGTGCGTGCGCGCGAGTTACATCTGTTACGGCTGGCGTGGTTCGCCGAACCGGGTGTCGGCGGTGTCTATCGTTCGGCAAACGTCGACTTGGTCATTCGAACCGCGCGTCATGATCCGCGCGCCGCCAGTGGTCTGCTCGAGGAGCTCCTGAAGAGCGCGGCTCATCGTCCGGCCGCGACGCGAGATTGGCCCGACCTGCTGGCCGAACACATGCGTAACGGTGGCACGCAGCTCACATCCTGGGCTCGCGCGCATCGACTGAGTCGCGAAACGGTCTCGCGAGGTTTCGTTCGCACCTATGGCGTGGCGCCGCGCGCGTTCGCCGCTGAATTCAAAGCACGTGAAGCCTGGATCCGCATCGTCAGCGGCCAGGAAAGTCTGGCCGCCATCGCTGGCGAGCTTGGCTACGCCGATCAACCGCACATGACGCGAGCGGTGCGCGCGCTTACTGGAGCACCGCCCGATGCATGGCGCCGTCGCCTTTCCCCGGCTGCACCAACGCTTCGAACACGAGCTCGGACAAGTGCTGCGCACTGGCTGGATTCTGGCCAGTGACCAAGCGGCCGTCGCGCACTGCGAACGGTTGAAAGTCCGGGCCGCCGACGAACTGCGCACCCTGCGAACGCAGTCGGGTTTCGAGCAGGAATGGCACGACACCGTCCAGTCCCGACGCGCGCTCTTCGCTATCGGTGAACGCGGACACGCGTCGGCCTTTGACGATGTGAATGCCGCGTCCATCGACCGCATTCACCAAACCGGCGGGTCCATGACAAACCGCCGCCAGCACTCCGCCGGTTTCCCACACGGCCGTGACCAATGCGCCCAGCACGCGGTTGTTCGGAAAGTCCCACATCGTGCCGTGACCGCCCGGGAGCAACAGCACGTCGATATGCGCCGCGTTCACTTGTTTGATCGGCACGCTTTGTTCGACTTTCAGCATCGCGGCCGGATCGCGCAGAAAGCGGCGGGCGCTCGCTGAGACATTACTCTCGGCGGAATGCGAGTGGGGATCGAAAGGAATCGGCCCCCCCTTGATCGAGGCGATCTCCACTTCGCAATCGGCATCGAGGAATGCGTAGTAGGGCGTGGACAGCTCTTCCAGCCATGCGCCGGTCGGTGCGCCGCTATCGCCCATCACGGCGTGGGACGTTGCGACCATCAGAACTTTGGTGGGACCTTTCATGCGAATGTTTCCTGGGTGAGAAGGAGGTCAGGGGCGCCAATCCGGCATGACCGGCTGATCGCGCAGGAAGCGCAAGATCACTTCGGTGAGCGCGTCGGGCCGTTCCTCGGGGATGAAATGCCCGGTCTGGCGGAATACCGTCGAGCTCACATTGGCTGCGACCTTGCGCGCACTGCTAGCAATGAAATCGCCCGCGCCAAGCTCGGCACCGATCGCCAGCACCGGAATCGTCAGCGGCTGTTTCGCAAAGGCGTCGGTGTCCCGCACGTCTTGCGGTATCGATCGGTACAGCCCATAGCTGGCCTCCATACGTTGGGGGCGTGCATATGAGCGGCTGTAGACCTCGATCGAGGTCGCGTCGAACGCGCCGGGCACCGCGTGAAAGGCATCGTTCTCATAGAAATAGCGGAGGAACTCGCGTTCGCGTCCGATCAGCAGCTGTTCCGCGTAGTTGGGGATGCGCAGGAACGGGAAGAACCAGAGCAGGTCGGTGCTCGGCAGCCACGAGCCCATCGGCGCCCCTTCGATCATCACGAGCTTTTGCACCTCGTTGCGGTAAGCGGCTGCGTAGGCGTACGCGATCGGCGCACCCCAGTCATGCCCGATCAGAGTGACTTTGTTGTAGCCGAGCCCGGTCATCAGGTCGTGCATGTCCTTGCCGAGCGTTTTCTTGTCGTAGCCGTCGGGACCCAAGCTCGAATCGCCCATGCCGCGCAGGTCGGCGGCCACGACGGTGTAATGTTTGGCGAGCAGCGGCATCATCTTCCGCCACTCGTACCAAGTCTCTGGCCAACCATGCACGAGCAGCAGCGGAGGTCCGCTGCCACCGATGACGTAATGGATGCGAACGCCATTGCCCAGATCCGCGGACGTGGATACGAAGCCGGTGGGAATGCCCACGGTGACTGGCGTATCGACCGTGTCGGTCGCGGACCGGCACGGCAACGAAACGAGCATTCCGGTCGCGGCGGCGACGCAGGCAACGACTCTCACGCCGCCAAACAAACGTGAAACGGATTGCGCCACCCGGGCGGCGAACTCACTGGCATGCACGACGGTGTCCTCGCTTTGAAAGGGCGAGGTCAGCGTAACGAATCGAGCGAGGAGCGATAGTCACCCGGCAGTCCTGGTACTCGCACCACCAGCCCTCGACGCCTAGCGTCTTGCCTTCATTGCGTTCTCTTCGAGACGTTCGCGCACGATGGCTGTGACGAGCGTCTTCGGCAGACGCTGTTCGAAGGAGAAGCGGATCGCCGTCGGTGCGAGGTCGTACTCTTCGAGCTCGTTCTTGCGACGGGCGATCGGCTTCGGGCTCATCACATAGAACGCGCAATGTTTGGCGGTGGCGGAGAACGAAACGACCGCAGTCCGCTGGCGATACGTGGGAACGCCGTACGAAATGATTTCTTCGGCATCGGGCGCAGCCGCCTTGATCGCCGCGCGCAGCGCCTTCAACGCCGGCAATGCCTCCGTGGGTACGGAGGCTAAGTACGCTTCGACGCTGTCCGGCGCCTTGGAGTTCTTCGCCACTGATTTCTTCTTGGTGTCGGGAGCCATGAATCGTCCGTTCGATCGATGCTGTGACGGCCGGCGATATAGCACTGCCGTGGCGGACGAGTCTTGAACCGATGTGACTGGCAATGTCAGGGCGTCATTGCCGATCCCAGACGGCGACGTTGACCGAAGGCTGGCCGTCGGCGCCGATGCTCTTCTGCCGTGAAGTGCGCGTGCGTCCGTCCTCCGAGATTTCGACGCTGATCGTGATCACCTCTTTACCGTTCTTGGTTTCCACGAACTCGTAAGAGCGCGAATTGATCAGGCGAAACGTGTTGGCGTCCGCGAACGGATTGCCGATTTCGCGGTAGGGCTTGCCATCGAATCGGGCACCTCGCGTTTCCATGTTCATGGTCTGCACGCCTTCGGGTGAAGTGGAAACGATGTGCACGTCGAACTTGTCGTCGCTCGCGGCGCGCATCGTGTAGAGGCGAACGGTGCCGGCCGGCGGCTTGTTGGTGCGAAACTGGCTCTTCTCCACGTTGAGCTTCCAAACTCCCAACCATGGCCCATGCACGGCAGGCGCGGGCGTGTCCGCATGCGCGAGCACGGTGGAGAAGAGCGCGAACAGACCGGTGCCGAGAATCGATCGACGCGTACGCATGGATGCCTCCCGTCATAACAAACAAAGAAATGTTGGCGCCGGAATATACCTCGCGTGCATCGAGCGGGCCGAGCCTGCTCCATGCCGTCTTGCTATCCCTGCCATCTAAAAACGGTCTTTGAGTTGATCGGCGAGCTGCGTCTACTGTTTCCACCAGCGAGCAATGGATGGGATCCGAAAGCCTTTGAAGCATTGATCGATCATCAGCCACTCCACTGTCGTCCCTTCCGGGTGCGTGCTAACAGGCAGTCGTGCGGCTGGAGGGCTCGACGCTGGAGAACAAACATTCAGCCGAGCCGGGGGGACAATGAGAACGAGCGTTAGAGCGAATCGGGGACAGGTGTTGACGGTGTGCGCAGCCTTGGCGGCGAGCACGACGGCCACTGCCCAGGTGTTGGATGAAGTCGTCGTGTCGGCGCAACGTCGCGACACCGATCTGCAATCGACACCCATAGCCATCACCGCCGTCGATTCCAAGACCATCGAAGAGCGCGGTGTCGAGGATCTCGAAGAGCTGGCGGCCTTCGTGCCGAACCTCACCGTGATTCCGACGTTCGCCTATGGCGATGCCGTGCCCAAGATCACGATGCGTGGCGTGGGTGCCGGCGGCTTTCCCACGTGGGGCATCGCATCCGAAAGCGCGGTCGCCATCTATATCGATGGCATGTACTACTCGCGCAATCCGGGCTCGATCCTGAGCCTGTCGGAAGTGGAGAGCGTCGAAGTCCTGCGCGGCCCGCAGGGAACGCTGTTCGGTCGCAATACCACCGGTGGCGCCATCTCTTATAAAACATTCAAGGCCAGCACCGCGGGCCTGGACGGCTACGCCGAGTACGGCGTCGGCAATTATTCCGAACGCAATTTCAAAGGCGGCATCAATGTGCCGTTGTCGGATTCGTGGGCGCTGCGTGCCGCGGTGGGCGATCTGAACCGCGAAGGCCAGATCAAGCGCGGTCCGACGGATTACGGCGGCGTGAACGCACGAGTTGGCCGGCTTGCCCTGCATGGCGACGTGGGCGACAGATTGAAAGCGGACTTCTCCGTTTCCTATACGGACAGCAGCACCGCCGGCGAGGCGCAGGAATTCGTTTCGTACGATGTTCCGGAAGGCACGCAGGTCGGCCGGCAAATGCTCGCGCTCAGCCTGCGGTTGCAGGCGTACGGCGAGCCCGCCATCGTCGACAACGACCCGCGCATCATCCTGGGCGCCGGCAAGCTGCCGAACTACTGCATTCTCGACGACGGCAATCCGTACACGATCGGCGAGCTTTGCAACAACTATCGCAAGTACGATCTCACGGTCGCGACCGGCAAGCTCACTTACGAGCTGAGCGATCATGTCCGGCTGAGCTCGTTCTCCGGCTTCCTGAAAGGCAGCTCGGACGCGCAGATCGACGCTATCAACATCGGCACGTGGGCACGTCAGCTGTGGCAGGGATTCAGGAGCTATCAGCAGGAGTTCCAGCTCAATCTGGACTACGACCGCTGGAACGCGGTCGGCGGCTTGATCTACTTCCGCGAAGATGGCGACGAGGGCGAAGACACGTTCGAAGCGGACATTCGTCCGTGCTTCACGTGCACCACGCCCGCGCAGACCGCTGCTTGGAATCAAAGCGAGATCGACCGCGTGAATGCCGGCATTCCCATTCATCGTCGCCGTGAGAATTACTGGCAGACGACCGACTCGGTCGCCGCGTTCGCGCAAGCCACGTACAAGCTGACGCAGCGCTGGGACTTGACGGGAGGATTGCGTTACACGATCGACCGCAAGGACGGTCGCATCGAGTACCTGCCGAACGCACAGTTCGAGCCGTTCTATGCCTATGCGAATGTGACTGGCAAGAAAGAATGGAACGCGGTCGACTATCGGGTCTCGACGCAGTATCAAATCACGGACGATTTCATGGTGTACGTGGGCCGTTCCAAAGCGTACAAGGCCGGCGTCATGAACGACGCGTCGGTAGAGCTCACGATCGCGACCGGCCATCCGATGATTTCCTTCACCAAGCCCGAAGACGTGGTTTCGGACGAAATCGGCATCCGCACCGAGTGGCTGGACAATCGGCTGCGTTTCAACGCCACCTATTTCGACATGGTCTGGGGCAACCGCACCGGCAGCACCGTCGTCAACGACGAGAACAACAATCCGCACTTCGTTTCCATCAACCAGCCGAACGTGTCGTCCAAGGGCTATGAGCTGGATGCGATGTTCGCGATCACCGATTCGCTGTCCTGGACCGGCGCGCTCTCGCATAACAAGGCGCGTCAGAAGGACAATCCACGGTTCGTGCTGGCAGGCAATGCCGAGGACAACTGGAACATGGGTCTGACGCATCGCTGGCGCTTCCCGCTGGGCGGCACGCTGGCGAGCTCTATCAATTACTCCTCCACTGGCCCGGTCTACACGTTCGATACCGAGGAAGGCTCGGAATCGGATCCGAACAAGACGCCGGGCTACCAGTTCACCAGCGCGCGCGTCAGCTACACGCCGGAGGGTGGCAAGTGGGAGGTGGCGGTCTACAGCCAGAACCTGTTCGACAAGGAGATCAGTTACGGGCGCTGGAGCCTCGGGGATCTCTATGGCGGCACGGGCACCGATCCTCAGCAGGAGATGCGAGCGCGGCCGCGCACCGTCGGAGCATCGTTCCGCTACAACTTCTGACCGCGACTTCCGAGCACACGGGTAGGGCCCGGCACTTGCGGGCCCGCGCGGAGTCTATTAACGTGTTAAGGAGAACCGCGAACGACAAATTCTGGGGGAGACGACATGCGATTGGCCGCGCTGGCGCTGAGTGCGCTGATATCGACGGGATTGTTGCTGAGTTGCGCGCAGGCGCAGACCATCGACGTCTGGCCCGGTGTAGCACCCGGCTCCGAGAAGTGGAGCTACGTGGAGAAGCGGATCGAGGCCACGCCGAACGGTCCGATCGTGGTCAATGTCGTCAAACCCACGCTGACGGCGTTCCTGCCGGAGAAAGGCAAGGCCACCGGTACCGGCGTGCTCGTGGCACCGGGCGGCGCATTCGTGGCGCTCGCGATCGAGCAGGAAGGCGATGCGGTGGCTCGCTGGTTGCAGCAGCGAGGCATCGCCGCTTTCGTGTTGAAATATCGCTTGATGGAGCAGCGTGCGAACGGCATGCCGTCGATGCCGGAGATGGAGCAGGCGGGCAAATATGCCGCCGCCGATGGCGTGCAGGCACTCAAAGTATTGCGTCAACGCGCGGGCGAGTGGGGCGTGGCGGCCGATCGCATCGGTTTCATCGGCTTCTCTGCGGGTGCGACCGTGGCGACCGAAACATTGTTGAGCGCGGACCCGGCGTCGCGGCCGAACTTCGCCGCCCTGTTGTACGGCGGTCCGTTCGGTGGCCCGGCGAAAGTTCCAGCACAACTGCCGCCGGTGTTTCTGGCCTGGGCACAGAACGATCCCATCAGCGCCAACACCGTGGTGAAGATGTACGACGCCTTGAAGGCGGCGGGCAACAATCCGGAGGCGCACGTGTACACGGCCGGCGGTCATGGCTTCGGCATGAAACAGCAAGGCCTGAGCAGCGATCACTGGATCGAAGCCTTTCACGGCTGGCTGACGGCGCAGGGCTTCACCAAGCCGGCCGCGAAAGCGCAGCGCTGAGCGAGGAGCGGGAGCAATCGTGACCGACGAAGTAAACGCGCTGGTCGCGCTCGCGCGGCTGCGCTGGCGAATGGCCGTGACATTGAGTCTGCTGGTGGTGGCGATCTACTTCGGGTTCATTCTGTCGATTGCTTTCCACAAGGCGTCGATGGGAGCGTTGCTCGCGCCGGGCCTGTCGGTCGGCATCGTGGCCGGTGCCCTGGTGATCGTACTGACCTGGGTCATCACCTGGTTCTACGTCCGCTGGGCCAACCGGCATGTCGACGGCGAAGTCGAGCGTCAGAATCGGAGCGCGTCATGAGCTCGCCGCAGACCGCGATCGGTCAGCCGAACCTGACCGCAATCGTATTCTTCTTTCTGTTCATCGCGATCACGCTGGGCATTTCCTACTGGGCGGCACGCAAGACGCGCACCGCCGAGGATTTCTTCGCCGCCGGGCGGGCGATCTCGGGGCGGCAGAATGGCTTCGCGCTGGCCGGCGATTATATGAGCGCCGCCAGTTTTCTCGGCATCGCCGGGCTGGTGTCCTTGTCCGGCTTCGACGGGCTGATTTATTCCACCGGCTGGCTGGTGGGCTGGCCCGTCGTGCTGGTGCTGATCGCCGAGCCGCTGCGTAACCTGGGTAAATACACGTTCGCGGACGTGGTCGCCTTTCGATTGCAACAGAAGCCGGTGCGGATCGCGGCCGCGCTCGGCACGCTCTCTGTCGTTTCGTTTTATCTCATTGCGCAGATGGTCGGCGCGGGCAATCTGATCAAGCTGATGTTCGGCTTGAGCTACGAGGCGGCCGTCGTCATCGTCGGTCTGGTCATGCTCGTCTATGTATTGTTCGGCGGCATGATCGCGACCACCTGGGTGCAGATCGTCAAAGCCGTGCTGTTGATGAGCGGTGCCGCGCTGCTGTGTGTGCTCGTGCTGCTCAAGTTTCAATTGAACCCGGTGGCCCTGTTCGCCGCGGCCGCCGAGAAATATGGCGAGGCGGTGTTGCAGCCGGGATCGTTGGTCAACAATCCCTGGGATGCGGTGTCGTTGGGGCTGGCGTTGATGTTCGGCACGGCCGGCCTACCGCATATCCTGATGCGCTTCTACACGGTGCCGGACGCGAAGGCAGCGCGACAGTCCGTGTTCTGGGCGACCGGCCTGATCGGTTTGTTTTATCTGATGACCTTCATTCTGGGGTTCGGTGCGATGGCGCTGGTCGGCAAGGAACTGATCCTGTCGGTCGACAAGGGCGGCAACATGGCCGCGCCGTTGCTCGCGGAGGTGCTTGGCGGCACCGGTTTGTTCGGTTTCATCACCGCTGTCGCGTTCGCAACCATTCTGGCGGTGGTCGCCGGATTGACGCTCAGTGGCGCCGCGGCGTTGAGCCATGATCTTTGGGTGTCGGTGTTTCGCAATGGCCGCGCCGAGCAAAAGGAACAATTGCTCGTCGCGCGCCTCGCGACGATCTTTCTCGGCCTGCTGGCCATCATGCTCGGCATCGCCTTTAAAGGTCAGAACGTCGCGTTCATGGTGGGCCTGGCGTTTGCGGTGGCCGCGAGCGGTAATTTCCCGGCGCTCGTGCTCGCCGTGTTCTGGCGCCAAGCTACCACTGCGGGCATGGTGGCATCCATGCTGGTCGGTACAGTGACGGCGCTGCTGTTCATTGCGCTGTCACCAACCGTGCAAGTGGATGTGCTCGGGCACTCGAGCGCCTGGTTCCCGTTGAAGAATCCGGCGCTGATTACCATTCCTCTGTCGTTCGCGATCGGCGTGATCGTCTCGCTGCTGGCGCCCGAGCAGTCCGCGCTGGACGCTTACGGCGCGAAGCAGCGGCGCATGCTCCTCGGCGCGACGGCCGACTAGCCGAAAAATTGAGATGACCATCGCGATCAAACCGGATTTCGCGCGCACCGCCCGAATCGATAGCAATGAAGCCGAGCGCATGCGTGCCGCCGCCAGCTCTGATCCCGAGAGCTTCTGGCGCGAGCATGGCCGCCGTGTTGCCTGGATCAAACCCTACACGCAGATCAGCGATACCTCCTTCGACGCGAACGACTTCCGTATCCGTTGGTTTGTGGACGGCACGCTGAATGCGAGCGTGAGCTGCCTGGATCGTCACATCGAGGAGCGCGGTGATCAAACCGCGATCGTTTGGGAAGGCGACGATCCGAGCCACTCCAAATGCATCACTTATAAAGAGCTGCACGCGGAGACTTGTCGCCTGGCCAACGCACTTACCGGCCTGGGGGTGCGCAAGGGCGATCGCGTTTGTATCTATATGCCCATGATCATCGAAGCCGCGGTCGCCATGTTGGCCTGTGCGCGCATCGGTGCCATTCATGCGGTAGTGTTCGGCGGATTTGCGCCGCAAGCGTTGGCAGGTCGTATCGATGATTGCGGGGCGAGCATCGTGCTGACGGCAGACGAAGGTCGACGCGGCGGCAAGATCGTGCCGTTGAAGCGCAACGTGGACGTGGCTTTGAGCAAGGTAGATTCCGTTCGTCATGTCCTGGTCGTCAAACACACGGGCGCCGACGTGCCGATGCAGCCGGGTCGGGATCTCTGGCTCCACGCTGCCGTTGCTGAATCGTCCAGCACGCACGAGCCGGTCGAGATGAATGCGGAGGATCCGCTGTTCATTCTTTACACGTCCGGCTCGACCGGTAAGCCGAAAGGCGTCGTGCACACGACCGGTGGCTATCTCGTCTACGCCTCGATGACGCATGAATATGTGTTCGATCATCGGCCGGGCGATGTGTATTGGTGTACCGCCGACGTCGGTTGGATCACAGGCCATAGCTATGTGGTGTACGGACCTCTGGCGAACGGCGCCACCACGGTGATGTTTGAAGGCGTGCCCAGCTACCCGGACTGCTCGCGACTGTGGCAAGTGGTCGATAAGCATGGCGTGACCATTCTCTACACCGCACCGACGGCGATTCGTGCGCTGATGCGCGAAGGCGATGCGCCGGTCAAACAAACATCCCGTCGCACCTTGCGCCTGCTCGGCTCGGTCGGCGAGCCCATCAATCCAGAAGCGTGGCTCTGGTATTACCGCGTCGTGGGCGAGGAGCGCTGCCCGGTCGTCGACACCTGGTGGCAAACGGAAACCGGCGGAATCATGATCACTGCGTTGCCGGGAGCAACGACGCTCAAACCCGGTTCGGCAGCGACGTCGTTCTTCGGCGTTCGCGCATCCGTCATCGACGCGTCCGGTCAGCCCATCGAAGGCCCGGGCGAAGGTCACTTGTGTCTCGATGCGTCCTGGCCCGGACAGAGCCGCACCATTCACGGCGATCATCAGCGCTTCATCGATACTTATTTCTCCACCTATCCCGGCCGCTACTTCACGGGCGATGGGTGTCGCCGCGATGAGGACGGTTACTACTGGATCACAGGCAGAGTCGACGACGTGATCAACGTCGCCGGTCATCGGCTTGGCACGGCGGAGATCGAAAGCTCGCTGGTCGGCCATCCCGCGGTGGCAGAAGCCGCGGTCGTGGCCTTCCCGCACGTAGTGAAAGGGCAGGGCGTGTATGCGTATGTCACATTGAAAGCGGGCATCGCCGCCTCAGCCCAGTTGCATGCCGAAGTGATCGAGTGGGTGGGCCGCGACATCAGTCCCATCGCCCGGCCCGATCGTTTGCAATGGGCGCCGAATCTGCCCAAGACGCGCTCGGGCAAGATCATGCGTCGGATCTTGCGCAAGATCGCCGAGAACGAACTGGAGTTCGGCGACGTTTCCACGCTGGCGGACCCCAGCGTGGTCGAGGAGCTGGTGGCGGGCCGTATCGTCTGAAGTCAGCCATTCGACGCGGACCGCCGCGTCGAATGCAATCAAGGCGTGCTCAACGTCACTTGGACGTAGGCATCGCGAACTCGGCGCCCTTGTCGGTCGACTCGGGCCAACGCTGCATGACCGATTTCTGACGTGTGTAGAAGCGCACGCCTTCCTCGCCGTACACGTGCATGTCGCCGAACAGGCTGCTCTTCCAGCCGCCGAAGCCATGCCAGGCCATCGGCACCGGGATGGGCACGTTGATGCCGACCATGCCGACTTCGATGCGACGGGCGAATTCGCGAGCGACGTGGCCGTCGCGGGTGTAGCAGGACACGCCGTTGGCGAACTCGTGAGCATTCACCAGGTCGACGGCGGCCGCGAAGTCGGGCACGCGAACGCACGACAGCACCGGGCCGAAGATCTCTTCTTTATAGATGCGCATGTCCGGTGTGACATGATCGAACAGCGTGCCACCGAGCCAGAAGCCCTGGTCTCGCCCGGGCACCGAGAAATCCTTGCCAGTGCGCGGATCGACGCGTCCATCGACCAGCAAGCGCGCGCCACTCGTCACACCGTCGGCGATGTAGCTACGAATCCGATCGCGAGCCTGCGCGGTGACGATCGGCCCCATCTCGGCTTCTCGTTGCATGCCATCGGCAACCTTCAAGGCTCGGGTGCGCTCCGCGAGCAGTGGCATGATTTTGTCGGCCACATCGCCCACCATCACGGCGACGGAGATGGCCATGCAGCGCTCGCCGGCCGAGCCATACGCAGCCCCGATCAGTGCGTCGACGGTCTTTTCCAGATCGGCATCCGGCATGATGACCATGTGATTCTTGGCGCCGCCGAGCGCCTGCACGCGCTTGCCCAACTGAGCGCCGCGTTGATACAGATACTTGGCAATCGGGGTCGAGCCGACGAAGCTGACCGCCTTCACGTCGGGATGCTCGAGCAGCGCTTCGACCGCGACCTTGTCGCCTTGCACGACGTTGAACACGCCATCGGGCAAGCCGGCCTGCTTCAACAGTCGAGCCAGCAACAGCGAGGCGGAGGGATCGCGCTCGCTCGGCTTCAGCACGAAGGTGTTGCCGCAGGCAATCGCGACAGGAAACATCCAGCACGGCACCATGCACGGGAAGTTGAACGGCGTGATGCCTGCGACGACGCCGAGCGGCTGGCGGAACGTCCAGTTATCCATGCCGGTGGAGACCTGATCGGTGAAGGCGCCCTTCAGGAGTTGCGGAATCCCGCAGACGAATTCGACGATCTCGATCCCGCGGGTCACTTCGCCCTGGGCGTCGGAGAACACCTTGCCGTGCTCGCTCGTAATGAGGGCCGCGAGCTCATCCTGGTGCTCGTTCATGAGACCGAGGAATTTGTTGAGGATGCGCGCCCGTCGCAGCGGCGACGTGTTGGACCAGCCGGGCAGGGCGCGCTTGGCGCTCGCGACGGCGGCGTCGACGTCCTGCGGGGTGGCCATTGTCACTTGTCGGGCCACGGCGCCCGTCGCCGGGTTGAAAACATCCTGGGTACGCTCACTCGCCCCGGAGCTCAGCGCGCCCGCAATCCAGTGTTGCACCAGGGCATCGGTCTTCGCGTTCATGAAATTACCTCGTTTCAGCAGGCCTACATGGTGCGGCCCGCCGGGCCGAGGCACAATGGCCGTCCGGTGATCACATTGTTCAATGATTTGAACGGTAACCCCCATGGCCGAACACATTTCGCGGCTGCTTCCGGATACGCATTTGCTGGCGATCGTGGCCCAAACCCGCAGTTTTACGCAGGCGGCCCGACGCCTGGGCATCTCCAAGGCGTCGGTCAGCATGCGGATCCGGGATCTGGAACGGGCCATCGGCGTTGCGCTCGTCCGCCGAACCACGCGTTCGGTGTCGCTGACCGAAGCCGGTCGGCAGCTGGCGGAAGACACGCAAAGCGCGTTCGCCCGCATCGAGCAGAGCTTGTCGAGCGTCGCGGATCTCGCGGGCAGTGAGCGTGGTCTGGTGCGGGTGACGGCGCCGGTGGCGCTCGGCCGTCAACAACTCACACCGATGCTCGTGCCGTTCCTCCAGCGCTATCCCGAGATCCGGATCGAGCTCGATCTGAACGACCGCTTCGTGAACCTGGTGCAGGAAGGATTCGATCTCGCGATCCGGCACACGCAGACGCCGCCGGAGACGCAGGTGGCCTGGGTTCTGGCAGGCTCGCGGTCGTTGCTGGTTGCGAGCGAAGACTACTTGCGCAAGCGGGGCACCCCGACGCATCCATCCGATCTGGCCACGCATTCGTGCTTGCTGTATTTGCGTGACGGGCCGGCGGCGAGCTGGTCGTTCGAGAAACGATCCAAATCCCGGCGCGTCGAGCAGGTGAGTGTGCCGGTAACAGGGCCACTCAAAGCCAATAACAGCGAAGTGTTGAGAGCAGCGGTGCTCGGCGGACTCGGTATCGGTCTGCTGCCGGATTTCAGCGCCGCAGGTCCCGATGCGAAAGAGTTGATTCCAGTGCTGCCGGCGTGGTCGCCGGTCGGCTTCTTTGGCGAGCGCTTGTATGCGGTCCGGCCGTGGTCTACGCGAGTGCCGCGCGCCGTGCAATCTCTGGTCGAACATCTGCGCAAGAGCTTTGCAAACGTCGGCACCGAATTGCGTTCGCGGCCCCGCGCGGGCTGAGTCAGCGGCGTCGCTGCCGATGTTTCTCGAGGAAGCGCAGCAGCTCCGCGTTGAACGCTTCCGGCTGTTCCCAAAAGCCGGAGTGACCCGACTCGCTCAGAATGGCCGCTTCGGCGCGGGGCAGATGACGGACGAAGAAGTCCCGCAAGGTCGACGGCGGCATGTAGGGATCGGCGTCGCCCGTCAGTAACAACATCGGAACGCGCAGTGCCTGCAGGCCGGCCCACGTGAGCTTGTTCGCGTAGGGTTGTCCGGCGAAGCTGCTCTGCGCCTGCAACTGCATCCACCGTTCGACGCCCGGCCGGTAGGCGGCGCGATACGAGGGGCCCAGCTCGCGAAATTCCACGGGTAGCTGATGAAAGTTCGAAGGCATCAGTGCTTTCAGAGCTTTGCCGTACGCCTCGTCCTGAATGCCGCCCAAGCTGTTCGCGTAAATGAGCGAAAGCAGACGGTCGTCATGGGAAACGGCGTAGTCGAGGCACAGGCCCGCGCCGGCGGCTGTGCCGACCAGATGGAAACGGTCCAGCCGGAGGAACTCGACGAGCTCATGCAAATCGCCGGAGCCGGTGCCCGGATTTCCTTGTGGCGATGGATCGGATCGATAGTGGCCGCGCGTGGAGTAGCCGATCACGCGATAGCCCGCGCGAGCCAGCACCGGTTGCTGATATTCCCAGAACGCGCCACTGCCCGACGCGGCGTGCACCAGCACGATGACATCGCCGTTGCCACCTGTATCCCAGTACCAAAGCCTTGCACCTCCCGGGAGCTCAGCGATGCCTTCCGTCACCGGTGCTTGTTCCGGGGCGGGGCTCCAAGATGTTTGCGGGGCCAGTGTACGAATGGAGCGGGTCGGTTCGCCGGCCGAACGATTCGGTGACGTGGCAGGGGAGTTAGCGCAGGCGGCCGTGACGCAGCCAGCGCCCGCGAGCATCGCCTGCTGAAGAAACATTCTGCGATTGCATCGGGTCGTGTGCTGGCTCATGCGCTCACCGTAAATACAAAGGACCCGATCCGCAACAGATCGGGTCCTTGTTCGCTGTGGACTACATCAACGGCCGAAGTTATAGCGGAAGGTCGCGCCGATCGTGCGCGGCAAGCCGCTGAACTGCACGCGAGGGTCCACGTTGTACGGACCCGCACCCGTGAATGAGGTGTTGCCGTAGCCGGCAATCGCGAAGCTGCCCATGGTGTACTCCTCGTCGGTCAGATTCCTGACGTACACCGCCGCCGACCACGCGCCCGAGTCGGGCTTGTAACCGATGTTCAGATTGAACAGGCCGTACGAGTCGATGAAGCTCGGGTCTTCGTCGTTCGGCTCGGTGACGCTAAAGGAGTACGCCTTGTCGCGGTACGTGTAGGTCAGCGTGCTGGTCAGCGTGCCGCCGAGGATGTTCGCCGCATGCGACAGGCCGGCCGTGACGTTATAACGAGGCACGCTGTCGAGCACAAAGTTCGGCTGTTCGCTCGACTCCGCGTCGGTGAGGCCGTAGGCGGCGCTCAGCGTCAGCGAGTCGGTGAGCGCGTACATGGTCTCGACTTCCACACCCTTGATGTTGACGATGCCATCGTCGTTGGTGGTGCCGAACACCAGGATGGTGCCGATGGGCGGACCGATGTCGACCTGCACCTGTTCGCTGGTGTGACGATCCTTCCAGTCCTGATCGAACACCGTCACGTTGGCGCGCAGCCGATGGCCGAACCATTCCGAGCGCAGGCCCGCTTCCCAGGCAATGACTTCTTCGGGATCGGCCCAGAAGATCGGGCTGATGTCCGGAATGCCGACCTGTTCGGCCGAGGCGTCGTCGGCGATGCCGGCCTTGAACGCCTTGGATTTGGCAACGAACAGCATCACGTCGTCCATGGGCCGGAACTGCGCGGAGAATTTCCAGTCGAGCGAATCCCAGCTCTTGTCGCCGTACGAAAGCTTGTTGCGATTGTCGGCGGCAGTGGGAATGATGCGGATTCGTGCATCCTTCTCGTCACGCGAGTAGCGCAGACCGCCGGTCAGCTCGAACCAGCTGGTGAGACTGTAGGAACCCTGGCCATAAGCGGCGAACGAGTCCGTCCCGTAGCTGTACGCTTCCTTGCGACGCACGCGCAGGACGTCGGAGTTGTTGGTGAGCGAGGTCATCAACCGCTCGGTGGTCAACTCCTCTTCATCCGCGTCTTCGTTGAAGTAGACCACGCCACCGACGGCGTGCCAGTTGTCGTAGTTGAAATTGACCTGCAGCTCCTGCTGGAAGGAGCGCGACTGCTGCGCGAAATCGCGAGCGTAGGCGCCGGTGTAATAGCTGTCGGTGCGAGTATCGACATCGGTCGTGATACTGCCGGTCAGCGAGCTGATCTGCACGTGGTCGTTGATGTCGTACGCGACACGAACGCTGCCCACGTGCATGGTGCTCTTGTTGAACGTATCGCACAGCTCGCCCATGGTGAACGGATCGTCGTCGTCGAGAATGCAATAGCGCGGCACATGCTCGTCCCCGAGCAGCAGCCGAGGATCGTTCTGCTGAATCCGGCCTTGACCGGCCAGCGCCAGATATTTGCTCAACGCGCCGAGATGGCCGCGCAGGCCGGCGGTGATGTCGGCCGGGTCGGTATTCTCGTTCCAGGTGAGCGCGATGAAGTTGCTCGGCGTACCGTTGGTTTCGCTGTCGCTGTAGCGATAGCTGACATCGACCGTGAGCTGATCGGTCGGCTCGCCGTGGAACTGGATGCTGCCCGCCACGGTGTCGTCGTTGTTCACCGGCTCGTTGCCGCGTTTGACGTAGCCGTCACGATCGAGCTTGGCCGCGCTGATCAATGCCGCCCAGGTGTCGGAGAGCGGCACGTTGATGGCGCCTTTGTAATTCAGCACGCCATAATCGCCGCCTTCGACCTCGATGAAACCCGAGAGGCCATCGCGCAGGCTCGCTTTCTTGGAACGATAGCTGATCGCGCCGCCGGTGGTGTTGCGGCCGAAGAGGGTGCCCTGCGGGCCGCGCAGCACTTCGACGGACTCGATTTCAGTCACGTTCATGACCGAGCCGAACGTACGCGGGTAGTAGAGGCCATCGATGTACATCGCAATGTTTCGTTCGGCCGCGGCACCGAAGGATTGCAACGAGGCGCCACCGCCGACACCGCGAATCACGATGTTCGGAGCGGCGTCGCCGTACTGGCTCGGCGTGATGGCCAGATTCGGAATGAAGTCCGCCAGCTCGCGCACGTTGACGACGCGCAGCTCGGCGATCTGGTCCGCGCCCATCGCGGTGATGGAGACCGCGGTCTCCTGCAAGCTCGCCTCGCGACGCTCCGCCGTCACGACCACTTCTTCCAACGACGCGCCGACTTCGGTTTGAGCGAGCGCTTGCCCCGACAGGGCGCCGATCGAGAGCAGGCACGTGCCCGCCGTTCTGAAAACTTTCATCTCCCCTCCCGCTATTTTGTGAATAGTGCGATCAGTGGCCAATCCATGCTGCTGATGCCAAAACAAACATCCGCGCGGCGCAGGTGCCGCGCGGTACGCGTCAAAACTTTGCTTTGTCGTCTCGCGACGCGCGCTCTTCAGCGAGCGGACGCGGCAGAATCAGTTGCGGTGAAAATGCGGTGGCTCGCAGAATGCGTGTTTCCTGCGCGACGAAGGTGCCGCCGTTACGATCTCGAAAGTCGAGCCAGGCCGGATCCTGCTCCATGCGCGCACGGCGCGCTTCGCGCTCAGCAAGGCTTGCGAAGCCCCACATGTGGATCACCTGATTGAGCGGTCCGATCTCGGTGACGAACGAGCCGATGTGACAGCCGAGGTGGCGACGCTGCAGCTCCAGAGCTTCGGCCGCGTAGCGATCCAGGTATTCCTGCATGCGCCCGTGCGGCAGCGTGTAGGTGCGGTGATCGACAATCATGCGTCGCGTATCCTTCGTGTTCAAAGTACTTCAAGTGGGTTCACGCGCGCCTCGGGGTCAGCGCGGGCAGCGGCGTTCCGGCAGCGATCAGCTGCTGGCGCCGCTCTTCGTCGGCTGCGATCGCCTGCGCCGTGCTCAGCACGTCGGCGAGCGCGCGATAGGGGATGAAGCAAACGCCGTTGGCGTCGGCGGCCACCAGATCGCCAGGTCGGACCCGCACGCCGCAGATCGTGACCTCGACATTGATGCCGACGGTTTCCAGTCGCCATTTGCCGGTGGCAGGCGTCAGCTCCCTGGCCCAGATCGGCAAGCCGAGCGCGCGGCTCGATTCGACGTCGCGAACGGCGCCATCGACGATGAGACCCGCTTCGCCCTGACGTGAGGCGATGGCGGCGGCGATGCCGCCCATGCTGGAGACGCCGCTGGCCCCTTGCACGACCAGCACATCGCCGGCGCGCGCCAGGTTGTGAGCTTCGATGTCGCCGAGCCGGTTATCGCGATTCTTCACCGCCGTTGCGACATCATCGTCGCGCCGGCGATTGAGCACCGTGAGCGCGGGCCCGACGACGCGCCGACCCGGCAGGGTGGGGAAGAGCCGCGATGTGCCGATCGCACCTTCGATGCCGTGCAGATCGAGTGCATCGCTGACCATGCCGGTCAGGTCGGGTAGCGACTGATAGCCGTGAATGAGTTCAACTGCGATCGGCGGCAACTCGAGACACCCGAACGCGGCGTCCGGCAACTTACCGAGGGTCCGGCGGACGCTGGACGTCGGGGGGTTATCAGCGGCGGCTTGCGACATGACTATTGAGCAGTCAAGCCGCCGCAGACCGGCAGGCTCGAGCTGGTGCCGCCTCGGAGCCCAGGCACACGGTGCCTTTGACAATATCCTCGAGCGTGCCGAAGCGACCGATCGAGCGTGTGTGCTCGCGGAATGCAGGTACGACCGCTTTGATGCCAAGAAATACGCCGGTCCGGTTCATCGGCGGCATTTTTTCCCAATCCGCCGGCGTTGCCTGTTCAACGCCTTCGTCGAACCACAGAGCGTCGTTCGCCACCACGCGCGCACTGGGCGCGCCGATGCGCAGCGCCGCGCCGGAAATGAGTGCGATCTTGCCGTCCAGTGGATGCATGTGGCGACTTTCCTCGCGGGCCGGGCGCTGGCCGCGAATCAGTGAACATGGTAATTAATGCGCCGTCGGAAAAGATTCTAGGAACGGCTGGCGCGAGTGTTCCAATACTATCGTTGGATGAACACAATGCCGGAACGGCATGGTGTTCCCGGCCCGGGCGCGGGCATGCCGGCTCGGCATATTGAGTATAGAAATAAGGTCTTTGTACGCGAGGACCGAAGCACTGGAAGATCGTGACTGGCCGACTCGCTCACGGGCGGTCGATCCGAAAGCTACGGGGGGATGGTATGCGGGACTCGAAAAGACGCTTCATCGTCGGTGGAGTGAGCTGAGGCTCGCATGCACCCGGCTCTTGCCAAAGATTCGCCATCGCAGACCGGCCGGACCCTTCGCCAGCGCCTCCCCCTGTGGTTCTGGTTGCCGTCCGGTCTGACGATGGCTGTTCTCGCGCTCGCGGGCGTGCGAGCATGAAGTCTTACGCGCACTTCGACATCACGGCTCTGCACTACTTCACGGTGGTGGCGGAGGAGCGCAGCGTGTCGCGCGCGGCCAATCGCTTGCACATCGCGCAGCCCGCCATCAGTCGCAAGATCAAAGCACTCGAGGACGACCTCAACGTGCTTTTGTTCGTCCGCCATGCCAAAGGGGTGGTGCTGACCGAATCCGGTGAGAGCCTGCTTCAGAGCGCGCGCTCGCTGTTCCGGCAGATCGAGACCTTGCACGAGAGCGCCGCGATTTCCAGCGAGGTCCCGCGCGGCACGGTCACGATCGGCGTGCTGCCCACGCCCGGCGAATACATCGTCCCGCGTCTCATCAAACAATCGCGCAAGCTGTTCCCGGAGCTCAACTACCGGATCATCGAGGGCTACAGCAGCGATCTGCAGCGCATGTTGATCAATCGCGAGATCAACATCGCCATCATGCACGGGCCGGCGCCGCATCCGGACATCGTGTCCTGGGATTTGCTGGTCGATCAACTGTGCCTGGTCGGCCCGGTCGGCTCGCTCGATCGCGCTTCATACACGCTGGCCGAGGCGGCCGCGTTCCCGATGATCCTGCCGCAAGCCAACCTGCTGCGCGAACACATCGATCAGATCGCGGACGAACAGAAAGTGAAGCTCAACGTCGTCATGACGTGCAGCGGCTTCTGGTTGATCAAATCGCTGGTGAGCAATGGGCTCGGCCACACCATCGTCACGCTCGACTCGATCTTCAACGAGCTGCAGCAACGCAAGGTGTCGGTCGCGTCCATCGTCAACCCGAGCATTCCCTGGCCGCTCGCGGTCGCCATGCAGGTGGATCAGAGCCACCGGCTGTCGCTGGTGGTGGTCAAGGGCTTGATCGAAGCGATTTGTAACGAGCGCTCCAAGCATATCTGGAGCCAGATGCCGAAGATCGACGACGCGACTTGAGACCAGCCGAGGGTGAGGGAGAGCGATGAAGGTCGAGGTGGTTTGCGCCGCCGCCAATCTGCTGGGCGAAAGCCCGCTGTGGTGTGAGCGGACCAGGCGAGTGCTGTGGGTCGATGGCCGGGCGCCGGCGTTGCATGTCTACGAGATCGCGACCCGCACTCATAGTTCTCACGCGCTCCCCGAGACGATCGGCAGCATCTGCTTGTGCGAGGACGGATCGTTGCTCGCCGCGATGACGACCGGTGTATTTCGCTTTTCGTTGGCGAGCGGAACGGTGGGCGAGCGGGTCGCGACCGCCGTTCCCCAGCACGCCGACAATCGCTTCAACGATGGCCGTTGCGATCGCGCCGGACGTTTCTTCGTCGGCACGCTGAACGACAAGCAGCGCATTCCGACCGGCGCGCTGTGGCGACTGGGGCCGAGCGGCGACTTCACGCGGCTGCTGGACGATCTGATCGTGCCCAACAGCCTGGCGTTCAGTCCCGACAATCGTCGCATGTATCTCTCCGATACCTATCGACACGTGATTCACGTGCTCGACTACGACCTCGCGAGCGGTGCCGTCAACAACAAACGTGTGTTCGCCGAATGCGCCGGTCCCGGGCGGCCCGACGGCTCCGCGATCGACGCGGACGGATGTTTGTGGAACGCGGAGTACGCGGGCGGTCGCGTCGTTCGTTACACGCCCGAGGGCAAGATCGACCGGATCATCGAAATGCCCGTGTCCCAACCAAGCTGCTGCGCGTTCGGCGGCGACCGTCTCGATGAGCTGTACATCACGACCGCTCGTCAGCGTCTGACCCCGGAGCAGGCGGCACAACAGCCGCTGGCCGGCCATCTGTTCGTCGTGCGCCCCGGTGTGCAGGGCCTGCCGGAAGGCCGTTACGCGGGTTGATGCGAACGGAGCATGTCGGTGACACGGGGTGAGATCTTGATAACCGCGCCGGTCGAGCCACAGCTCGATGCGGCCCTGGCGAGCAACTATGTCGTGCATCGCCTGTGGCAGGCGCAGGATAAGACGACCTTCGTTCGCAGCGTTGCGGATCGAGTCACGGCGGTGGTTACACGCAGCGTGATCGGTGCCGATCGCGCGCTCATGCAGTCGCTGCCGAAGCTCGGGCTGGTGGCGATCTTCGGCGTGGGTACCGATGCGGTCGATCTCGTCGCCGCACGCGATTTAGGCGTGCGAGTCACCAACACGCCGGAGGTGCTGACGGAAGACACGGCGGACTACGGCATCACGCTCTTGCTTGCGCTCGCTCGCAAGGTGGTCGCGGGCGATCGTTTCGTGCGTGCAGGCAAGTGGTCGAAAGGTTTGTTGCCCAACTCGACCCGAGTGGGAGGCAAACGGATCGGCATCGTCGGGCTGGGAAGAATCGGTACGGGCGTGGCCCGACGCGCCGAAGCGTTCTCACTCGAAGTGCTCTACACCGGTCCGCGCGCCAAAGCCGATGCGCCTTGGAAGTTTGTGCCGAGCGTGCTCGAGTTGGCCCGTGCCGTCGATTTTCTGGTGCTCACGTGTCCCGGCGGTCCTGACACGGCGAGGATTGTGAACGCGGAAGTGCTTCGCGCTTTGGGCCCGGAGGGCTTCCTGATCAACATTGCTCGTGCCTCGGTGCTCGATCAGGCCGCGCTCATCGCCGCGCTTCAACAGGGCACGATCAAGGGTGCCGCGCTGGATGTTTTCGATGACGAGCCGAACGTTCCCAGCGAGCTTCTGGCGCTCGACAACGTGATTGTCGAGCCGCACATCGCCAGCACCACCGTCGAGACCCGCGCTGCCATCGGCGAGCTGGTGAAAGCGAACGTCGACGCCTTCTTCTCGGGCCATGCATTGCCCACGCCGGTGCCGCCACCGCGCTGAGGTCCCGATGCATAGCCAACAGTCAACTCGTTTCTGGAGGTCACAATGAAAACGCAGATTCGCGCGTTCGCGCTGGTGGGATTTCTAACGCTGGCCGGTCCGGCGTTCTCGCATCACTCGCAGGCCATGTACGACGACGTGAAGACGGTGGCGTTGAAGGGCGTGGTCACCAAGTACTCCTGGGTGAATCCGCACGTCTGGATTTTCGTCGACGTGAAGAACGCGGCCGGGCAGACCGAGAACTGGGGCATCGAGGCGAACTCCGCGTCGAGCATGAGCCGGCTCGGCTGGGTGCGCTCGCAGTTCAAAGCGGGCGATCCGGTGAGCTTCACGGTGTTTCCGCGTCGTGACGGCAAGCCCGAAGGATTGTTGTCGAAGATCAGCGGACCGGACGGCAAGGAGCTGACATTGCCACGCAATCCGTTGCAGAAGCCGCGTTGAGCCCACCACGGAGCCGCATCATGAGAAACATCCTACTGTCCGCGTTCATTGCCTGCGCGATCGGGCAGATGGCTCACTCCGCCGAGCCGGCCACGGCCGCCAAGGCCGCGGCGGAAGAGCCGATCCCGAAGACTACGCCCTGGAACGATCCGAACCTGCAGGGCTTGTGGGGGCCGGCGTTCGTGCAATCGCTCGGCGAAGACGCGCCGATGCTGCCCGAGAACTACAAGCGCTATAAATCGCTGGAGAACGCGGACGATCCGATCGACTCCTGCATTCCGCCCGGCGTGCCGCGAGTCATGAACCTGGCATTTCCGTTCGAGATCCTGCAGACGCCCAAGGTGGTTTATATCCTGCTCGAATACGACCAGACGACCCGTCGCATCTATCTCAACAGCAAACATCCGCCCGATCCGGATCCGACCTGGCTCGGTCATTCCATCGGCTGGTGGGAAGGCAAGACGCTGGTGGTGGAGACCATCGGTCAGAATCCGGACACGTGGCTCGACATGCGCGGCCATCTGCACAGCGACAAGATGAAGCTGATCGAGCGCTTCACGCGCTCCGACGACGGCAAGAGCCTGACCTATCAAATCATCATCGACGATCCGACCATGTACTCCAAGCCGTGGGGCCTGACGAAGACGCACCAGCTGCGGCCTGACATGACGATCAACGAGTTCATCTGCGAGAGCGTGAGATAGCGGATCGGCCCATGCGAACGCTATTCATCGCGCTGTGGAGTCTGGCGTTCGTCACTGCTGAGACGGCGTGCGCGGATGCCTCGAGTCACTACGATGAGGCGCTGCTGTCCAAGCCGACCTACAAGGTTCGGGTCGACATGAATGTGCCAGTGGCGATGCGCGATGGCGTCACTGTCTCCGCCGACATCTATCGGCCGGATGCCGAAGGCAGGTTTCCGGCCATCCTCTATCGCACGCCCTACAGCAACAACACCGAGCAGGCGATCGCGGTCTCGAAATGGTTCGCCGAGCGCGGCTACGTGTTTTTGTATCAGGACGTGCGCGGCAAGTTCGATTCGCAGGGCGCTTTCTATCCGTTTCGTCACGAGCCCGACGACGGCTATGACATGGACGAATGGATCGGCCGGCAGCGCTGGTTCAGCGGCAAGCTGGGCACGATGGGTGGATCGTATGCCGGCTACACGCAGTGGGGGCAGGCACTCCGCGGCAGCAAATATCTGACCGCCATGGCGCCGCAGTTCACGACACCGGACATTCATGGCAATTGGTTCTATATCGACGGCGCCTTCAACTACGCCTTCGCGCTGTCGTGGGGTGCCATCATGATCGATGGCCAGGTCAGCCAGTCCACCGGCAACGCGATCGACATGGCTGCAACGTATCGAACATTGCCCATCGCCGTCGCACCGATGGCGGCCGGTCACCGCGCTACGCACTACCAGGATTGGATCTCACATCCAACGCGCGATTCGTATTGGGACGACATCAGCTACGAGAACGGCTACGACAAGATTCAAGTGCCCATGCTCAGCGTCGGCGGATGGTATGACATCTTCCTGCGAGGCACCCTGCAAGACGATGTCGAGGTTCGCCGCCAGGCGGGCGCGACGGCTCGTGCCGGCAAGCGAATGATGATCGGCCCTTGGATTCACGGAGCGAGTACACGCAACAACGCCGGTCCCGGACAGCCCGCACGTGCCGATGCCGTGGATTTCGGAGCGGCGGCGGAAGTCGATCTGCAAAAGCTGTATCTGCGTTGGTTCGATTACTGGCTCAAAGGGGTCGAGAACGGCGTACGAGACGAAGCGCCGATCAAGCTGTTCGTGATGGGCGAGAACGTCTGGCGCGAGGAAAAGGAATGGCCGCTCAAGCGAGCGCGCCCGACCAAGTACTTCCTCTCCAGCGGCGGAAGCGCAAACTCATCGAGCGGCGACGGACGGCTCGTCGCTCGGTTGCCGACATCGGGCACGAGCCCGACGGACAGCTACGTCTACGATCCGAACGAGCCCGTGCCGACGCTTGGTGGGACCTCGTGCTGTGCGGCGCTGACATCGGTCGGGCCGATGGATCAGCGGCCCGTGGAACAGCGCAAGGACGTGCTGGTGTTTACCACGGATCCGTTGAAGGAAGCGGTGGAGGTGACCGGGCCCGTCACGTTGACGTTGTATGCATCGAGCACGGCCAAGGATACCGACTGGACTGCGAAGCTCGTGGACGTTGCGCCGGACGGTTTCGCTCGCAACGTGCAGGAAGGCATTCTGCGAGCCCGGTATCGAGAGACTCGAGGCAGGCAGCCGGGCACCTTGCTCGAGCCCGGCAAGGTCTACGAATACCGCATCGATCTGTGGTCCGCGAGCAATGCGTTCCTGCCCGGGCATCGCATCCGCCTCGAAGTCTCCAGCAGCAACTTCCCGCACTTCGATCGCAATTTGAACACGGGCGAGGATCCTGCGAGCAGCGCTCGCATCGAAGTGGCGACCCAGACCATTCATCACAGCAAGCAGTACCCCTCGCATCTGCTCTTACCGATCGTCCCGCGCAAGCCGACCCCTCTGAGCAGCTCGGCTTCGAAGGCGCCGAAGATGGCGGATCTCACTGGCCGGATCATGACCGTGCGTGGGCCGATCCCCGCCGAGCGTCTGGGCCGGACTTTGATGCACGAGCATGTCTTCATCGATTTCACCGTGCCCGACGATGAGCCCGCCAAGTGGAAGATCGCCGGGCGCACGCGGCCGACGGATGCGGAGGCGCTGAAGCTCTATGAAGCGCCACTGACGATGGACATCCTCTCGACCGTATTGCACGGCGCGGCGAATCGCGACAACTGGCGTCTGAACGACGAGCGAACCGCGATCAAGGAGCTCGCGGATTTCAAACGCCATGGCGGTGAGGCCATCGTCGACGTTTCCAGCATCGGCTTGAAACGCAATCCGCTGGGCTTACGGCGCGTGTCCGAAGCGACCGGCCTCGACATCGTGATGGGATCGAGCTGGTACACCGAGGCCTGGTACTCGAACGATCTCGCGGAACGCACGGTCGAGGATCTCACCGCGCAGATCGTTCGAGATCTGACCATCGGTGTCGATGGCACCGACGTGCGCGCCGGCATCATCGGCGAAGTCGGCACGTCGGGCGCACCTGAATCACCCATCGAGAGCAAGATCATCCGTGCCTCGGGCCGCGCCAGCAGGCTCACCGGGGCGGCCGTGACGCTGCACACCCTCGGTTTCTTCAAGAAACATTCGGTCGTGCTCGATCTGCTCGCCGCCGAGGGTGCGGATCTGTCGCGCGTCATTCTGGGTCACTCGGATTTTCTCGCCAACGACACGGAGTATCTGAAGTCACTGATGCGACGGGGAGCGACGGTGCAGTTCGACTTGATCGGCAAGCCGGCGCTGCTGACGCGCACTCGTGCCGCCGATCCGGAGGTCGCCGCGGCGATCATCGAGCTGGTGAAGGCGGGCTTCGCGGATCGCATCCTGTTGTCGCACGACATCTGCACGAAGACCAGCTTGAAGAGCTACGGCGGCACCGGCTACGCGTTCATTCTGGAACGTTTCGTGCCGTATCTGCGCCAGCGAGGCCTCACGGAGGATCAGATCGCGACGATGTTGATCGACAACCCGCGACGGCTGTTGACCTTCGTCGCACCTCGAATGGCGAGCTGAGCCGTGCGCAGCGCCATGCCGTCCCGGTATCACCGGCATCGAAAAATGATCTTGGAATCGCGCCGGGACGCTGGCCTACAGTGCCGGCAGATTCGCCGCGAGCGGACTCGAATGCAGCAGCGGGGGCCATCACCATGAAACGAACTCATCTCATCGGCACCGCCGCCGTCACGCTGTTCTGGGCGTGCATCGCCAGCACCCATCATGCCGCCGCCAAACGCGCCGAACCGGTGATGCCCATCAAGGAATACATGGGCCACGTGATTTCTTACGCGGCCAAGGATCTTTGGAGCCGACAGGGCTGGGTGACCGACAAGACCGGCGAGCATTCGCTGTTTCCACGCAACGATCAGGAATGGGAAGACGCGGAAAGCTCCGCCCTCGTGCTGGCCGAGTTGATCGGCGTGTTGTCGCATCCCGACCGGCGCATGGATGTGCCTGGATGGGACGGCACGGTCGCGCTGTTGCGAAATCTGGCGATCGATTCGGCGGCCGCCGCCGAACATCACGATGCCGAAGGATTCATGCAGCTGGGCATTCGCATCGACGAAGCCTGCGAATCGTGCCACGTGGCCGCGGGCATGAAGTGATGGACTATCAGCAATTCATTGCCTGGCTCGGCGCGACGCCGCTCAGCGAGTGGCTGAAAGAAGTCACGTGGGTCGTGCCCACGGTCCAGAGCATCCATATCCTGGGCATCGGCGTGGTGCTCTCGTGCAGCGTGATCATCGCCCTCAGGCTGTTCGGTGTTAACGCCCGTCATCTGCACATTCTCACTCTGAACGATCGTTTGCTGCCCGCGACCTGGTGGGCGTTGCTGGTGCTGGCGATCACCGGGGCGACCCTGATCGTCGCCGAGCCGACACGCACCCTGAACAATCCGTACTTCTTCGCGAAGATGGGCTGCCTGGTCGCGCTCATTCCGCTGGCGCGCGCCTTCCAACTGAACGTGCGCAAGCGGCCGAATTATTGGGCGACCGAACGCGCACCGTCACCCGCGGTGCTGCCGGCGGTGGGGCTGGGAATGGTGCTGTTGATCGTGATCGTTCTGTGCGGCCGCTGGATCGCCTATGCATGACTTCATCGTTCAGTGTGCGCAGTGGCTGGTGCAGACGAGCTTCGCCGAAGCCACCGTCAACTCCGATTATTTGTTTCCGCTGCTCGAGTCCATCCACGTGATCGGGGTAGGGCTGGTGATCGGCACCATCAGCCTCGTCGATCTGCGTCTGCTCGGCTGGGCATGGACGCGGCGTTCGGTGCGCGATGTCGCGGGTCACATCCTGCCGATCGCATGGAGCGGATTCGCGATCGCGCTGCTGTCCGGATCATTGATGTTCGTCGCGAACGCCACCAGCTACATCGAGAATCCATTCTTTCTTTCCAAGCTGGTCGTGCTGAGCGTCGCCGGCCTGAACATGCTGGTCTTTCACCGACTCACGTGGCGCTCCATCGAGACCTGGGACACCGCGCATCGACCGCCGGTCGCGGCGAGATCCGCGGGCGCGGTGTCGCTCAGCTGCTGGATCGTCGTGGTCTTCCTGGGTCGTTGGGTCGGATTCGTTTGATGAGCGTGAGCGCATTGCGTTTGAAACAGTGGTTGATCGCCGCGCTTACAGCAGCGGTCTCGGCATTTGGCACGCCGTCCTCGGCGTCGACGCCCGCGGGAGCGCCGATCACGTTGCAGATCAGCGAAGGCACCAGCATCGCCGTCGCGCTATCGCCCGATCGCACCCAGCTCGTGTTCGATCTGCAGGGCGTGCTGTTCAAGATGCCGGTGTCCGGGGGCAAGGCCACACCGATCACCGATGCGTTGTTCGATGCGCGCCAGCCCACGTGGTCCCCGGATGGACGTTCCCTCGCGTTTCAGTCGAATCGTGACGGTCATTGGAAGATCTGGGTGATGGGTGCGAACGGCGAGAAGCCACGAGCGCTCGCCGCGGATCCGTTCGACGAGCGCGAACCGAGCTGGTCGCCCGATGGCAAGTCGATCGCCTTCACCTCGACTCGCAGCGGCAAGTTCGACATCTGGTCTCGTTCGCTCGCGGACGGCAGTGTGCGTCGCTTGAGTCCGGGACCCGGCGGCAACAGCCGTGCAAGCTGGTCGCCGGATGGCACCCAAGTCGCGTACTTCTCAGATCGCAATGGCGCGGCGGGTGTTTATGTGGCCGATCTGCAAGGCAACGAGCGACAAGTCGCGCCGATCAAACTCTCCGGTGGTCCGTCGATCGCGCCTTCCGGCGTGCCCACCTGGACGCCCGACGGCCAGCACCTGATCTTCGTGAAGTTCGAGGCCGCGCAAGCGAAGATGATGCGCGACAACGAGCTGTTCCTCGACGGCGAGGACTTCCATCCGTTCCGCTTGCAATGGTTGTCGGAGCGCGAATATCTCTACACGGCCGACGGCAAGATCAAACGCCGCAGCCTCGATGGCGGCACGGCGCAGATCGTTCCGTTCACCGCGCCGCTGGAAGTGCGGCGACCGACGTATCGAAAGAAGACGCAGGATCTCACATCCAACGCAGAGCGGCCCGTACTTGGCGTGCAGCGAGCCGTGTTGTCACCGGATGGCAAGCAGATCGCGTTCACCGCCCTGGGCGGGCTGTGGATCATGGACATCGGCGGCAATCCGCGCCGGCTCACCGACGAGGGGCCGTATGCCGTCGTCGATCCAGCGTGGTCGCCTGACGGTCGACGCCTCGCGTTCTCGACGGATCGAGGGGGCAGTCTCGATGTGTGGAGTATCGATGTTTCTTCCGGCGAGTTGAAACGGATCACGAGTGCGCCGGGTGCGGAGATGCGCCCCGTGTGGTCGCCCGATGCCAGCAAGCTTGCGTACGTGGATGCCTTCGGCGCTTATGTCGAGCGATTGCACGTGCTCGAGTTGAACACGGGCGCGGACGCGACGCTCGATGCGGCTGGTTCAAGTCCCGGCTATCCGGTGTGGATGCCCGATGCCAAATCGTTGCTGGTCTCGACCTATCGCGGTCAATCCGACACCCAGTCGTACTTGATCGGTGGCGAGAATCAAGCAGCCATCGTGCCTGTCGATGGCGGGCCGGGTCGTCCGCTCGCCCTGGTGAAAGGCCGCTCCATCGGCAATCGCTCGGGCGATGGGCCGAGCATTTCGCCCGACGGAAAAACGTTCGTTTATCAGCTGGAGTCGGCACTGTGGCAGCAGTCCGCACAAGAGCGTGACGGCGAATTCGAAGCGCCCCGCAAACTTGCCGATCTGATCACGACGGGACAGAGCTGGTCGGCGGATTCGCGGCTGCTGCTGGTGAACGCGGGCAGCATCATGCATCTGTTCGACATGACGACGGGACGTTCTCGCGCTGTGCCGCTGCCGTTGAAGTGGCGCGCGAAGCTCGAGCAAGGCGTCACCACGATTCGCGCGGGGCTCTTGGTCGACGGCGTTTCCGAATCCGCTCGCGCCGATGTCGACATCGTCGTTGCGGATGGGCGAATCCGTCGCATCGAGCCGCACGGCACGCGACCACCGGAAGGACGTTATATCGATGCCGCCGGTCTCACCGTCATTCCGGGTTTGATGGACACCCATTCGCACCTGATCAAAGAGTTCGGCGCCACGTATGGCCGACTCAATCTGGCGTATGGCATCACCACGGTGCGCAGCCCGGGCAACGTACCGGGCGATGTGTTGGAAGAGAAGGAAGCGTTGGCCGCGGGCCAGCGCCCCGGTCCCAACATGTTCGTGACCGGCTATATCCTGGACGGCGAGCAAACCATTTGGGAAATGGGCACGCCGGTCAACACCGCGGCCGAAGTGCATCGTCAGATCGAGCTCGCCCGGACTTTGGGCTACGACTTGATCAAGTCCTACATGCACACCAGCGAGCCGATCCGCGCCGAGATCGTGAAGACCGCCCACAACGCGGGCATCCCGGTGAGCGCACATGACTTGTATCCGGGTGCGTACTTCGGCATGGACAGCTCGGAACATTTTTTTGTGGCCGGATCGAGTCGGGGCTACTCGGGCAAGGTCAGCAATCTGCAACATGTCTACGACGACGTTGTGCAGATCCTCTCGAAGTCCGGGATGACCAATGCGCCGACGCTGTCGTTGTTCACGCCATCCGCGGAATTGATCGACCATGACCCGAAGATCGCGGAGGCACGTTGGGCGTTGCAGCCGTCCTGGGTGCGCAAGGCGCCGAAGTTCGCCTCGGGCGATGTGCCCGGAGGCGATGTGATGTTGGCCAATGTGCGCGCCTCGATCGCCCGTCTGCACGCGGCGGGCGCACGCCTGATCGTGGGCACCGACACGCCGTTTCAACCGACTGGCATCGTCACTCACAACGAGATGGTGCAAATGGTGAAGGCGGGGATTTCGCCCTATCACGCTCTGCGTGCCGCGACCGTTCTGCCGGCGGAAGCGCTTGGAGTTGCGCGCGACCTCGGCAGTGTCGAAGTCGGAAAAATTGCCGATCTGGTCCTGGTCGAGGGCAATCCGCTGCTCGACATCAGGAATGCATCCAAGGTCCGCAAAGTGATGAAGGCGGGACGGCTCTACGAGCTGCAAGAGCTGACGGAGTTCCCCGTCGCGGCGGGCGTGACTGCGAGTCGCTGAGAACTAGGGAGCAAAGATGAAGGGTCGCATCGTCACTGCCGTGATGCTTGCAGCGCTATCGCTGTCGGCGCGAGCGGCTGAAACCACGGTCATCGCCCAACAGGAAGTGGCGCTCGTCGCTACCGCCGGCGATCTGGTCCTGCCTTCGGCCATCTATGGCACGCGAGGCGATGCGATGGAGCAGGTGGAAGAGGTCACCGCCAAGATCGCCGCGATGCTCAAAGCGGGCAATCTGAAAGTCGGCGACCTGATGAGGCACACGATATTTCTCAAAGCCGGCTCGCAGGAGCCCGCGAAAATATTTACCCGGCTCATCGGCAACCTGCGGCGCATGGGGCCGGAGCTCACCAACAATCCCACCGCCGGCACCATCGTCGTCGTGCCGTCGTTTCCCGACCCGAATACGCAATTGATGGTGGAGCTCGTCGGCGGTCGCGCGCCGAACGGCATGACGCGCGTGCCCATCATGTTCGGGCCGAGAATGAGCGTGGAGTCGATCGGCAATGAACGTTTCGTCGCTTCGTTCGGCCTGGAAGGACTCGATTTCTACGGCACCGGCATGCACTCGGTCGAGAACCTCGAACAGGAGATCGAGCTGATGGTGGGCAATCTCGGCGCCGTGCTCGGCCACGCGGGGCTCACATTGGCCAACGTGGTCTCGTACAACCTTTACGTCACGACCGGCACCGATCCGGTGGACACGACCGCGAAGCTGCATCAGTACCTGCGGAAGCGATTGCCCGAGATCAACAATCATCCCGGCAGCGGCACGGTCGTCGTGCTCAATGGCGCGACCTTGCCGAGCTTGAAAGTGCAGATGTCGATCATCGCTTCGCGCAGCAAGCCGGCCGATATCGCGCGCGTGCCGCAAGGAGAAGTGCCGTCCGACACGGCCGCTCAATCCGCGACCGCCAGCAATGTGACTTTCGTGAGCGGCATGGGCGGTGTCGAGTACGCGAAGAATGGCGTCAGCGCCGACAACATTGCCGGGCAGGCAAAAGCGGCGGCTAACGCGCTGCATTCGGCGCTGAGCAATGCGGGCGGCTTGAAGCTGTCCGATGTCGCACGGTTCGACATATATATAAGAGAGGGCGAGAACGCGGCGGACGCGCTGAACGGCTTCTACAAAGCGGCTCGCGCCCTCGATTCGTCGTTCGATCCGAAGCGGGCCAGCGCGGTCGTCGCCATCGTGCAGGGCTTCCCCAGGGCTTCGAGCAAGATCCTGGTCAGTGCCATCGCCGCTCGCAAGTAGCCGAACAATCCAACGAGGAGTATCGATGATGAGGACACGCACTGGCGCCCTTGCGGCGACCATCGGGCTGACGCTGATGAGCATCGCCGCGGTTCATGCCCAGCAACAGCATACGCCGCGAGGTCAACCGACGATCGTGCCGGCCTCGGACGTGGCGGCAGTCATCGCTACGCTGGGCGACCAGAAGAACATCGACAAGGTCGTGCAGACCGTCGATACCCATGGTCCGGCCGGCAACATCAGCATCGGGGCGGTGGCCTACAACCCCGGCGATCAGAAATGGAACGGCGTGGCCAACGAGCATAGCGCGATCACCGAGGTGTTCCATGTCACCAAAGGCAGCGCGACGTTCGTGTTCGGCGGCGATCTGGAGGAGGCCAAGGAGTTCGACAACAACTCCGAATCGGTGCGCAAGGTGTTTGGCCCGGGACAGGGCGGCAAGGTCAAAGGTCATCGCATCGTCAAGGCGAAGGTCGGCGACAACGTGATCCTGCCGCCGAACACGCCCCACAACATCATCGAAGTCACCGAAGATTTCCAGATGCTGGTGATTCGGATCGATCCGAAGAAAGTGCTGCAGGTCGATGCGCCGGCGAGCACGTCCGCGGTGGCATCGCCCGACGGTCCGTGGTTGGGCACGTGGAAGCGCAATCCGCAGAAGTCTTCCAGCAAGGGCAACGGCGATGCGATCTTCAAGATGTGGCGCGAAGGCGATGGCTTTCGTTACACGCTCGAGATGACGCCCGAGTCGGGCCCGCCGGTGAAGATGGAAGCGTTCGGTCGCTTCGACGGCAAACAGTATCCGGAGAAAGGCAACCCGGCGGCGGATCACAATGTGTTCCACCGCGTCGATGATCGCACTTATTCGCTGGTCGATATCAAGGACGGCAAGGAGGCGATCCGCTTCACCATCAGCATTTCGCCGGACGGCAAGACGCGCACGTCGGTCTCCAAGAGCCGTAACGCCAAGGGCGAGGAAGTCACCAGCATCGGCGTGTGGGATCGGGTCGAGTAGCCCGACTTCGAAGGCGGCGGCGTCATCCTTGCGCCGCCGCCTTCGAATCATTTCGCGAAGGGCGCCATCAATTCCTCCACGCTGTAGACGTGGCCGCCTTTGAGCACCAGGCGCACGTTGATCAGATCTTCCATGGTCCGGCTCGGATCGCCCTCGACCAGCACCAGGTCCGCGATCTTGCCGGCTTCCACGCTGCCGAGATCTTTCTCGACGCCTTGCGCCCGGGCCGGAACGATCGTCGCGACCTGCAAGGTCTCGAAGTTGGTCATGCCGTGTCGAGCGAGCGCGCGCATGTTGAGTTGCAAGGCGAGGGCGTAGTTGTCGAGCGGCGCATCCGTTCCGGTCATCACGGTCACACCGGCACGATGAAACTGCGTCATGCGCTGTACGGATGCGCGCGACCAATCGTCGTTCGGCGGTAGGAAGCCGCAAGGTCCCTTGCCCTGAGAACACAGCAGCAAAGCTTGCAACGAGTCGCGCTCCCATTGCGGGTAGAGCGCGGCAACCCGCGCGTCGGCGATCACTTTGGGATCCTGAGCGATACCGATGGCGCTGGAGAAGTTCGTGGTCGTGACCTGGAAGTGCGTCTTCTTCATCGCCTGCATCACGTCGTCGTAGTAGCCGCTGGTATTGGACATCTCCCAGCGGGTCGGTCCGCCACCGTGCTCGACGCCATCGGTGCCGTACGTCACGCCCGGATAGAAATAATGCGAGGTCACCGAGATGCCCATGTCAGCATGCGCCCGACGCACGACTTCGGCTTGATAGTTGAACGGGAAACGCACGTAAGTCTTGATGAGGTCGAAGCCGAGCGCTCGAGCTCGCGACAGATCGAGCGCGAGTTGCCGTTCGCTCTCGACGGGCCGCGCGAACTCCCATTCGAGGCTGCGTCCCTCGAACATCTCGCCGGTCATGAAATAGCGCGGCCCGACGCGATTGGCGCTGGCGAGCGATTCCTTGTCTTCGAGCGCGCGATAGACCTGATCGCCGGTCGAGCGCGTCGAGGTGACGCCATAGGCCAACCAGGCACGGCCCTGGCGATCGCCCAGGTATTTCGAGCGCGACTGCTGATGGTTGTGCATGTCGAACAAGCCGGGCACCAGGGTGAGGCCACGGCCATCGATGGCGCGGATATCGCCCTCGACGGCTGAGTCGACGTGCGGCTTGATGTGCGTGATTCGATTGTCGTCGATGAAGACGTCCCGGTTGTCACTGGGCTGCTCGTGTACACCGTCCCACACGCGTACGTTGCGGATGACGATGCGTTGTTTCACTTTCTCCTGCTGCCAGGCGATGCCGGTATCGAGCGCTTGGGCTTTGCGCGTGACGGTATCGAGCAGCGTGAGCACGCCATTGTTCAGATAGAGCAGGCGCTTGCCGTCAAGACTCAGCGATGGAGCATCGCTCGCATGCGAGGTGAGTTGCTCGGGCGCACCGACGATCTGTCCATCGGCATCGACGGGGACGCGCCACAATTGGCTCGCCATACTGACGATCATCGACTTTCCATCGACGCTCCAGACGGGGCCGTCGTCGCCACGGGTGGAAATGTTCCGGCCCGGTGCGACTTCCTGATAACGCGTGGCGCCGGAGTCGAGATTCACGGTGAGAATCTGATTCCTTGCGTTATGCAAGGCCGCCAACGCGAGCGTCTTGCCGTCAGCGGACCAGGTGGGGCGGCCAGGTGCGTTCAGACCTTTGAGCACCGTGCGGACTTCGGACGTGTCGAGCGTCAACACGGCCACATCGCCGGCTTGTGTCGTGAACGCCAGCATGCGCCCATCGCGGGACCACGCCGGCGCAACTTCAGCACCGGGCAGGGACGTGGCGCGCACTTCGTTACCGTTCGTCACATCGCGAATGTAAATGTCCTGCGAACCGGCCTTGTCCGAGGCGTACGCGATCTTGCTGCCGTCCGGTGACCAGGCCGGGTCGATCTCGTAGTAAGTGTCGTTCGTGAGGCGGCGCGCGGAGGCGCCGATGTCATAGATCCAAAGATCGTTCAGCGCCTTGAAGGTCGCGCGCTTGCCGTCGGGTGAGAGCGCCGGACCCACGAAGCCCTTGACCGGATGCGACTGTGCGTCGTCGAAGTCATAAAATTTGCGACGATAGGCCGGCCGGTCGAGCTTGAAACTCACTTCGAACGGAATCTGGCGCGTGCCTTTGTCGAGCGAGCTGATGAAGATGCCGCCATTGGCGCTGTAGAGCAGCTCGCCGCTGGCGAGCCAGGCCGCGGGGAAGGGGAACACATCATTCTTGTCGCCGACCTGACGTGAGTTTGCACCGTCGCTGTCGACGATCCACAAGCCCGAGCCTTGTCGCACGCTGATCGAGCGACCGTCGCGCGACCAGCTCGGCGCGGCGAGATCGAACACCGGGCCTTTGATCACGGTGCGCACTTCGCCGGAGTCCAGCGCAACCGTTTCGAGCGCTTTGTTTCGTACGAACGCGATGTGCTTACCGTCCGGCGACCATGCCGGATCGGCGATCCAGCTGGGCACGCCCATCATGCCGGCGGGAGCGGAGACATCCGGGCCCACGCCTTTGTCACCCGCACCGAGAACCGCGCGAGCGGCGCCGGATTTCACATCCAGCACCCACAAGTCGCGATTGCCGCCGCGTTCGGATACGAACGCGATCTTGCTGCCGTCGGGCGACCAGCGCGGGTCGAGATCGTCGGCGTCGCCATGCGTGATCTGTTGAATGCCGCCGCCGTCCGGGCGCAGCGTGTACAGATGAAACATGCCGTCGCGATAGGACTGCATGACCAATCGCTTGCCGTCCGGCGACCAGTCGAGCTTCACCGGTTCGAGAAAGCGGTCGGTCAGCTGTCGTGCCTTGCCGCCCTCGATCGGTACCGACCAGAGCAGACCTTGCAGGTTCATGATGAGCTGCCGTTCATCGGGTGAGATCACGATCTGAAGATTGGTGCCTTCCGTGGTCGTGATCGTCGTCGACGTGTCCGCGGTCAGACGACTGTCGCTCGGGCTGCTGGCCCGGGCCGGCTGTTGAGTGACGACAATCGCAGTCAGTGCGCACAGTGCATAAGACACGTGCATAGACGCGGCCGGAGTTTTCATGACGGTCTCCGGTTCGCGGCAGGGGGCTCATGATGGAACAGCTTGTCGACGATGATCCAGCCGCGGTCGGTCTCGAGCAGCTGGAACTGGTCCATGAAATTCAGGCCGAAGTAGGATTCTTCGACCACCGTGGCCGTGGCGATCCTGCCGATCACATGAATCGAGACGATGCTGGCGCGAAACGGCTCGCCGGATTCGACCGGCGGCGGGCGGCTCGCCACGTCCGCCAGAAACATATCGAGCGGACCGTTGACGAAGTTGCCCATCAGATAGCCGTGCAAGCGCGCGTGCGGATCGAAAATGCTCTTGAGCAGCTCGACGTTGCCCGTGCGCAGACCTTCGATGTACTTCTCGAGCGTCGCCTGCACCTGGAAGTGCGAGGCGAGCTGCAGATTCCGTTCGGGTGTGCTCATGGCGGGCTCCCTCATTCGACGCCGAACGCCAGGATCACGTTGCCCGGCGTACCGTTCTGAAAACCGGTGTAACCCGAAGCGACGTACATCATGCCGTTGGCGATGGTGGGGCCCGGCGAGCCGAGCGATCCGCCGATCGCGATGACGCCATTCACCGCGTCGAAGCGACGACGCGTGTCGAAGGACCAGATCACTTTGCCGTCCATGTTCACCGCCCGGAGGATGCCATCCCAGCCGCCGGTGAAGACGACGCCGGGAATGCCGGTGGCCGCGCCGATCTGACCGCGCCGATCGGTGTCGAGGCGCGCATCCCAATCGATCTTGCCAGTGGCCAGCTGCAACGCCTTCAGGCCGCCGCCTTCCCGCTGCAGCGGAAAGTAAACACGTTTACCGTCGGCGGTGCCGCCGAACAGCACCAGGCCATCGGCGGTTGGCGGAGTGTCGTCGTAGAGCTTGGTGCGCCAGAGCAGCTTGCCCTTCTGATCCGGATCGAGCGCGATCGCGATGCCGCCTTTGCCGGCCGCGACCAGCACATCTTTGCCGTTGCCGAGGGGCTGCAAAATCACCGAGGCGCCGCCGAAATCCCAGTCCTCGCCAATCTGTTCGGGGCAGATCTCGCCGGCCGGACCTTTATCGGGGCAGCCGAGCATGAACGCGTCGGACTTGAACTCCTGGTGCCACCATTTAATGGAGCCATCCTGCATGCTCACCGCCATGATGGAATCGCTGGTCGAAGCGGCCTTGGGGCCGTAGCTGTTGCCGGTGCCGAAATAGATCACGCCGCGCTTTGCGTCGATCGTCGGCGTGTTCCAGACGCCCGCGCCGGAAGGGCCCCACACCGGTGTGCCGAGCGAGTTCTTGCCGGTGTTGACCAGCGGCTCGGGAATCACCTCGGTTTTCCAAAGGATCTTGCCGGTGTTGGCATCCAGCGCGGCGACGGCGCCACGCGATTTGCAACATTCCGCCTTGGGATTGAAGCCGCCGATGACATCGGTGCCGGTCAACGGAATATATAAACGACCGTCGTGATAAGCCGAGGAGCCGCTCAGTCCGTGCTGACCGGGAATGGAGGTTTCCCACAGCAGCTTGCCGGTCTGTGCGTCCAGCGCCGTCGCGATTCGGTTGCTCGTCGCGAAGTACACCGCATGTTTCACGCCTGCGTGGCCGGAAATCGGCGCGACGATGGGCGCGTAGCGGCCGGGCGCCTTCGCGCGATATGACCAATATGCGCAGCCAGTCTTTGCGTCGAGCGAATAAATGGTCGCGTTGTCGCTGCCGACGAAGACGCGCCCGGCGACCACCGAGGGCTGCGACGAGCTGCTTGCGCCGAGCGGCAGACCGAAGGCCCATTTGAGTTTCAACTTGGGTACGTCGGCGGCGGAGAGTCCAGCCGCGTCCGCGGATTGGAAGCGGGCGTTGTTTGCTGTCGGACTCCAGCCGTTCCAGGCGGCGCTCTGGTTCAGCGCGGGCAGCGGCGGATTGCTGGTGCAATTGTTCTTCATCGCGCCGATCAACGTGTCGGTGCTGCCGCCGAGTTTCTTGCCGGTGATCGCTTCGGCGATGCCGCGCATGTCACGATCGCTGATGCCCTCGGCCTGCGTTCGCATCTTGCCGTTGGCCATGGCCTCATACAGTTTTTCCGGCTGCATGGCTTTGAGTGCGGCGCTGTTCGGGACGATGCGGCCGTTCATTTCCAGGCCTGCGTCGGTGTGACAGCCCGCGCATTTCTGTTGATAGATGCGAGTGGTGGGAGGCGGAGCGCGCAGATCCGGTCGCCCGCCGCTCAAGCGCGCATCGTCTTCCGCGCCGTGTGCCGCCGGGCCCATCGTGGCCAGGCCGAACACCGCGATGCCGAGCGCCGCCATCGTGGCGCCGGGCCGTCCCCCGTACAGGTGATTCGCCATCACTATTCTCCAGTTCGCGCGCTTGGGGAAGCTCCGCTGAGATTCCCGGTTGTGGATTGTGGTCGCGAGCTATTATATAACACGTTAACAATCTGTGGCGCAGGGGCGTCGCTGAGTCTTCGATCCGCGTGGAGGTGATGCCATGAGACTGTTGAGCCGTTTCCGATTCGCCGCTGCCGTGATGGCTGCGCTGCTGGCGTTCGCCACTGGCAACGCGCGGGCGGCGGATTCACTCAAGATCACTGTGTTCGGCGGCACCGGCAACATCGGGTCGCGCATCGTCGCCGAGGCGCTCCAGCGCGGCCATCAGGTGACCGTCATCTCCCGCGATCCCGCTCGGATTCCGAAGGACAATCCACGTCTGAGCGCGAAATCGGGTGACGTGCTCGATTCGCCGCGAGTGGCTGAGCTCGTCGCAGGCCAGGACGTCGTCATCAGCGCGGTCGGCGCCGGTCGTGCCGACAACCCGGATTATGAGATTTATCGCAAAGCTGCCGAGTCGCTGGTAAAGGCGCTGAGAACATTGGGCGCCAAGGCGCCGCGTCTGCTCGTCGTCGGCGGGGCCGGCAGTCTGGAAGTCGCGCCAGGCGTGTTATTCGCCACCAGGCTGCCCGAAGCGATTCGACCGGAGCTCATGGGGCAGATGGCGGCGCTCGATTACTACCGCACCGTTGCGGATGTGAAATGGACCTACTTCAGCCCCGCCGGGCGCATCGCGCCGGGCGAGCGCACAGGCAAGTTCCGCCTCGGTGACGACAAGCTCGTGACCGACGCGAAGGGCGAGAGCCGGATCTCGATGGAAGATTACGCGGTGGCGATGATCGATGAAGCGGAACGAGCGCGGCACGTCGGGCGACGCTTCACGATCGGTTATTGAGACGGACGCTGGAGTATACGAAGGAGCAGCGCGAGCAGCCGGACATCGAGAAAAAGCTTCGCGCGTTAAGCGACCTCGATGCGCGCTAGCGGGCCGACGACTTCTTCTTGGCCTTCTTGCGAGCGCGGCGGGCTGGAGCCGGGGCGGCGGCGCGTTCGTCGCCTTGGTCCGATTCTTCGGCCTGTTCCGATTCCGGGCGTTTCAGCGCCTCTTCGAGCTCGCTCAACAGCTTGAACAGCTGATTCAGACGCGCCTCGCCATACAGCCGGGAGATTTCGGCGAAGCTGGCTTCCGACAGAGGAGCGACCTTGGCTAGCAGGTCGACGCCCGCGGGCGCGATGGCGATCATGCTGCGGCGGCGGTCGGCTTCGTCCCAGCGCCGCGTGATCATTCGCGAGGCTTCCAGGTCGCGCAGAATGCGAGTGAGGCTGGGCGCGAGCAGCAACGCCTGGCGCGCCAGCTCGGTCGCTTCCAATTCGCCGCTCTTGAACAGCACGCGCAACACGCGCCACTGCTGTTCGGTGACTTGATAACGACGGTGATGCGGCCGGAAGTATTGCATCACCGATTCGCGGGCCCGCATCAGAGCCAGCGGCAGGGAACGAGAAAGGTCGCGCAAGGGAATGTTCTTCGACATGGCCGCCGCGCGTTGCGCTTGGGCCGACTGTTTGTTGCTTTTTCTGGCTGGCATTGCGGGGCATTCTGCCATTACACGGCGTATATCGTCCACGCCGCCGGGCGGCACGTTACAACGACCGACCGGGCGTCATTCGCCTGTCATCTCAGCCCCATTTGGCCGCGCACCGAGTCCTTGAGCCGGGCGGGGTCGTAACCGATGCCGTCCTTGAACACGATCTCGATGTTATGAATGTCGGCGATGCGCTGTGCCGGGTTGCCCCGAGCCAGCACCAGGTCGGCGCGCTTGCCCGGCGTGAGCGTGCCCAAGTCCTGCATTTCCAGGAATTTCGCGCCGTTGGCGGTGGCGATCTGGATCGCCCGGGAAGGCGTGAAGCCGCCTTCGACCAATAGCTCGATGCCGCGTAGGTCGGCCTGTCCCTTGATCAGATCGGGGCCGATCGCATCCGGGCCGAGCATCAGCAGGCCGCCGGCGGCAACGAAGGCCCGCAATCGGCCGACCTCGCGTTGAATCGCCTCGGCGCCACCGCCGACCGGCATGCCTGGAATGACCGGCTCGTTGCGCGCGCGGCGCTGCAGATAGGCCAAGCGCGTATCCGTGGTGAGATAGGACACATATTCATCGGTGACCGCTTCGGGCCGCCCGAACATTTCTTCAAGCGGAATGGTCGAGGTGATGGCGACGTTTCGAGCCGCGAGCAGTCGTGCCAGCTCCTGGAAGCGCGGCTGATCCGCTGTGACCGGCGCGCTACCGCCCGGCCGCGGGCATTCATCGGGCCGCTTAGTCGGGTTGAAATCGGTCATGAAGCTGAAGCCGTGCTCGATGTTGTCGATGCCCAGCTCGGCGGCTTCGCGGTGGGTGATGGAGCACAGGTGGCCGGTGACTTTCAGGCCGAGCCGATGCGCCTCGTCGATCACCGCCGCGAGCTCCTCCCGAGTCATCCATTGATACACCTTGAACGATTGCGCGCCGGCCTCGGCGAAGAATCTCACGAACTTGCGAGCGCCCTCGGGCCCGTCGACGCCCCAGTTCATGCTCGATGCAGCGCTCCGGTCGACGATGAATGGCGCGGTCACATTGATGCGCGGTCCTGCCGCCTGACCGGCATCGATACTGCGTTTCACGCCCAGATCGATGTTGAAGGCAACGGTGCCCGTGGTGCGAATCGTCGTTACGCCATGCGCGAGATAAAGCCGCGGCGCCGTGAGCGGGGCGGGGAGGAAGGTCCAAGCGGAAAAGTCATTGCGAGGCGGAACATCGAACAAATGGTCGTGCATGCCGACCAAGCCCGGAAAGACCGTATAGCCGCGTCGTTCGAGCACTTCGGCCCCCGCCGGTACCGGTGTCGTCGCGGACGGACCGATGGCGTCGATCATGCCGTTGCGAACGATGACAGTGCGATCTTCCATCGCCTCCGCGCCGGTGCCGTCGATGACTCGGACGTGAGTCAGCGCGATCAGCGGCGCATCGTGCGAAATGAACTGTCGCACTTCCGGGCCGAAGCTGGGCGGCTGTTGCGCCTGGGCGGCGCTGAAGATTCCGAGCCCCAGGATCGCGAGCCACCCGATCGTTCGTTTCATCATTGTTTCAATCCGGCATCGATGGCGGCGACGATCGCGTCGACATGCTCGGCTTGCAGCACCAGCGGCGGCGACAGGATCAGGTTGTTCGAGGAAACGCGCACCAGTGCGCCGGCATCGAACGTTCGATCGGCGACCCGCGCCATGGATTTCTTGTCGAGCGGGGCTTTGGTGTCGCGATTGCTGACCAGTTCCACGCAGGCCATGAGCCCCTTGCCGCGCACGTTGCCGATCAGCGCATGCTTGTCCTGCAACGAGCGCAGTCCGGCGAGCAAACGTTCGCCTTGAACCGCTGCATTCCGGTGGACCTGTTGTTGTTCCGTGATCGCCAGCGTGGCCAGCGCCGCTGCGCAGCCGACGGGATGAGCGCTGTAGGTGTAGCCGTGACCGATGGCACCGAAAGAATTCTGGTTCGTTTCGAACACACTGGCGACGCGCTCGTTGATCAGCGTGCCGCCAAACGGAAAGTACCCGTTGGTGATGGCCTTGGCGAAACACATCATGTCCGGTTGCACGCCCCAGGCTCGCGAGCCGCAAACGTGGCCGGTGCGTCCGAAGGCTGTCACCACTTCATCGGCGATCAACAACACGCCGTGTCGGTCGCACACCTCGCGCACCAGCGGCCAGAAGTTGGGCGGCGGTACGATGACGCCACCGGCACCCAGCACCGGCTCGGCGATGAAGGCGGCCACGGTGTCGGGGCCTTGGAACTGAATCTCCTCATCGAGCAGTCGCGCGCACAGTTGGCCGAGGCGCTCGGGGTCGGTCTCATCGAAAGGATTTCTGTAATCGAACGGCGCGGGGATATGCGTGCACCCTGGCAGCAGCGGCTCGTAGTTGCGACGAAACTGCTGATTGCCATTGATGGCGGCGCCGCCGAAGTGGGTGCCGTGATAACCGCGCCTCAGAGAGATGAATTTGTGCCGGTCGCGCTCGCCGCGCACTTTCCAGTATTGGCGTGCCAGGCGCAGCGCTGTCTCGATCGCGTCCGAGCCGCCCGAGCTGAAGAAGCACCGGGTCATGCCTTCAGGCGCGAACCAGCGGGCCAGTTGCTGGGACAACTGCAACGCGCCCGGGTGGGTGGTGCCGCGAAAGGAGGAGAAGTAGGGCAGTCGGTTCAGCTGCTCGGCGATCGCTTGCTTGATCGGCTCGACCGAATATCCCAGCGTCACATTCCACAAGCCCGCAACCGCGTCGATCACGCGGCGGCCACGATCGTCCGTGACGTGGACACCTTCGCCGCTGACGATGACGCGTGCCGGGTCGGCGCGCACTTCGGCGGGATGCGCCATCGGTTGCCAGAAATGCTCGGCGCTCAGCGGCGCGTGCTCAGGTGCTGCTGACATTCGACTCTCCTAATAAATGTACTGCTCGACCGCCGCGTACGATCCGGCTGGGTCGCGCACATCGAACTGAACCGCGGTCAGGCCCACGCGACGCGCGCCCTCTACGTTGCGAGGCTGATCGTCGACGAACACCGCTTCGGCGGCGTCGATCTCGAGCGCTCGCAGACAGTTCAAATAGGCTTCGGGACTGGGCTTGAGCACCTGCGTGTAGGTGCCATCCACGATCCGCTCCATGTGTCGCAGGATCGAGATGCGCTCGCGAAATTCGCGGCCGTAGAACAGGTCGAGCTCGTTGCTGAGCACCGCGAGGCGCTTGCCGCGTCGCTGCGCGGTTTCGATGAAAGCAATCGCCTCGGGCCGGATCGATGCATTCGGATCGGCGCCACGAATCCGACGCAGGAAAGTGATCACGTCCCGCCATTCCTCACCGACCATGCGGCCGACTTCTTCGGCGCGCAGCCGCCAGTATTCCCGCTCGCTGATCTGATCGGCCAGCATGCGTTGCCACAGCTCGTCGCTTTCGGGCGCCAGCGGCCCCTGCCAGGTGAGCGTACCGGCGGGCAGGTTCAGGACACGCTCCGTCAGACGATGCTGCTCGAACGGCGTGCGCGAGATCACGCCGCCGAAATCCAGGATCACACAGGTCTTGCTCATGCTCCGCCACGTTCCGGGCGCGACGCTTGCGCCCGTAGATAGTTAACGTGTTACATTCTACCGCAAGACGATTGATTAACGTGTACATTAATACGGATGGGAGGGGGCGTGTATCCCGAGCTGTTCCTGGCGGTGGATGGCAAGCGCATCGGCGCCGATGAGCGCGTCGGCGTGGCCGTGCTCAATCCGGCAACTCGCCAGGAGATCGGGCGTCTGCCGGTCGCCACGCCGACCGACCTGCACAATGCGGTCGCCGCCGCGCGGCGCAACCTGCCGCTATGGAGTGGGCTGACTGCCGTCGAACGCTATGAAATCCTGGCGCGAGCGGCGGCCCTGATGAAGCAGCGGGCCCGTCAGATCGGCGAAGTGCTCACGCTCGAGCAAGGCAAGAGCCTCGCGGAGTCGACGCGCGAGGTCACGCTCTCGGCCGATATCATTTTGTTTCTGGCCGAAGAGGGTAAGCGCCTGTATGGACGCACGGTGCCGCCCCGCAATCCTTCGATTCTGATGCAACACGTGGCGCGCGTGCCGGTCGGCCCGGTCGCGGCGTTCACGCCTTGGAACTTTCCCGTCAACTTGCCGGCACGCAAGCTGGGCGGCGCATTGGCTGCCGGCTGCACGACGGTCATCAAACCTGCCGAGGAAACACCGGGCTCTTTCCTGCAGGTGTTGAGCTGTCTTGAAGAAGCGGGGTTGCCGCCGGGCGTGGTGAACGTGGTGTTCGGCAATCCAGCGCAGATCTCCACGCAACTGCTCGATGCGCCGGAGATCCGCAAAGTCTCCTTCACCGGTTCGGTCGCGGTCGGCCAATCGATTGCGGCGCAGGCCGGCCGCACGCTCAAACGGTGCACGCTGGAGTTGGGCGGGCATGCGCCGGTGATCGTGTTTGCCGATGCCGACGTGGAGCGCGTCGTTCGCGATCTGATTCCGGCGAAGTTTCGCAACGCCGGACAGGTATGTACTTCGCCGACACGGCTTTACGTCGAGCGCTCCATTCATGCGCGCTTTGTCGATGCATTTACTGCGGCGGCCGGCGCGCTGCGCGTTGGCGATGGCAGAGAAGAAGGCGTCTTCATGGGGCCGCTCGCGCACGAACGGCGAGTGACCGCCATGCAAGCGATGGTCGACGATGCCAGGTTACAGGGAGCGCGCGTGACCACTGGCGGTCGGCAGTTGGATCGTGAGGGGTACTTCTTCGCGCCAACCGTGATCGTCGATGCGCCGGATCACGCGCAGGTGATGCGTCAGGAACCGTTCGGCCCGATCGCGGTCGTCTCGGCGTTCGACACGGCCGAACAAGCGGTGGTCGCGGCGAACCGACTGGAATTCGGCTTGGCCGCCTATTTATATACAAACGACCTGGCGCGAGCCCATGACATCTCCGCCCGCCTGGAAGCGGGCATGGTGGGCGTCAACCACACCGGCGTGTCCATGCCCGAGACGCCGTTCCAGGGCGTGAAGAATAGCGGTTATGGCAGCGAGAGCGGTCTTGAAGGATTGCTTGGCTACACCGATGTGAAATTGGTGAGCTTCTCGCGATGACGCTCAGCCGGCGGAAAATGCTGGGTGCCGCCGCCGTGGTTCTGGGTGGCGCCGCGATTGCGCGCAAGCCGGAGCTGTTCAACATCCGGCGATCGCGATCGCGCGTGCTTCGAATCGGCTATATCACCGCGCTCTCCGGTGTGAGAGCGAACTTCGGCGAAGCCGATCCATGGACGCTCGAGCGCGTGCGCGCACACGTGAAAGATGGGCTGACGATCCACGGCCAGAAGTATCAGGTCGAGATCGTCGTCAAAGACAATCAGTCGGACCAGAACCGCTCCTCGGCAGTGAGCAGCGACCTGTTGTTACGAGATCGAGTCGATCTGCTGTTGATTCAGGATGGCGATGCGGTGTTCCCGGCCGGGCCGCTGTGCGACGTGAACGGCATTCCAGCGATATCGACCATGATGCCGTGGCAGTCGTTCATCTACGGACGCGGTTCGAATCCGCAGCGAGGCTTCCCCTATACGTTCCATTTCTTTTGGGGCAACGACGACGTGATCCGCAACTTCGTCGGAATGTGGGATGCCGTGAGCACGAACCGCAAGGTGGGCACGTTCTACGTGGACAATCCGCCCGGTCAGTCGTACGCCGATCCGGCGCTGGGGTTGCCCAAGGGACTGAAGAGCGGCGGCTATGCCGAGTTGAACGCGGGGCTGTTCAAGATCGCCACCGACGACTTTTCCAACCAGGTGTCGTTGTTCAAGAACGGCGCCGCGCAAATCGTCTCTGGGTTTGCGTTCGCCAATCATTTCGCGACGTTCTGGAAACAGGCGCAGCAGGTCGCTTATCGACCGGAGATATGTACGGTCGCCGCGGCGTTTTTGTTTCCAAGCGCGGTTGATGCGCTGGGCGCCGCAGGCGATGGCATGTCGACCGAGGTGTGGTGGACGCCGAACTTTCCGTTCCAGTCTTCGATCACGGGTCAGAGCGCCAGGCAGCTCGCCGATGATTGGGAGCGCAGCGCCGGCCGGCAATGGACTCCGCCGCTGGGTTATGGACATGCGCTTTGGGAAGTCGGTCTCGCGGCGCTCAAGAACGCGGCCGATCCGAAAGACAAACAATCGGTGCGCGACGCCATCGCCGATCTCGCGCTCGATACCATCGTCGGGCCAGTGCGATTCAAAGGCAGCGCGGTCAAGAACGTCGCGAGCACGAGCGTGGTCGGCGGCCAATGGCGCAAGGCGCAGAACGGTCGGTATCCGTTTGAATTGCGCGTGACTCACAACAGCACGGCGCCGCACATTCCGCTGGAAAGCGAATTGATGCCGCTCTCGAAGCTCGGTTGAGGGCTCATGAGCGCGCTCCTGGAAATCCGCGATCTGAGCAAACGATACGGAGAGGTCGTCGTCGCCGACGCTGTGTCATTGACCTTGCGGCGGGGCGAATGCCTGGGCGTCATCGGGCCGAACGGCGCTGGCAAGAGCTCGTTGTTTCATCTGATCGCAGGGACGGTAGCCGCCGACGCGGGCAGCATCCGTATCGACGATCGCGAGCTGATCGGCTTGCCCGCGCATGCGCGAGCCCGTCTCGGTGTAGCGCGCGCATTTCAGATTCCGCAGCCGTTCTCGAACCTGTCGGTGTACGAAAACGTCCTTGCGGCAGCGATGTTTGCTGGAGCAGAGCGCGAGACCGCGGCGGAGCGGTCGGCTATCGACGCGCTCGCTCGCACCGGACTCACCGACCGTTCCGAGCAGCTGGCCGGTCAGCTGCCATTGCTCGATCGTAAGCGACTCGAGCTCGCCAAAGCGTTGGCGGCGAAGCCGCGCGTGCTGTTACTCGATGAGGTTGCCGGCGGCCTGACGGAGCGGGAGGTGCAGATCGTCGTCGGCTTGGTGCGCGACTTGAAGGCGGATCTCGCGACCGTCTGGATCGAACACATTCCGCAGGCGCTGCAAGCCGTCTGCGATCGGATCATGGTGCTGCACTTCGGTCGCAAGCTGCTGGAGGCGTCGCCCGCCGAGACCATGAACAGCGCGATCGTTCGCGATATCTACATGGGGCCGAAGGAAAGCGATGAGCGCGCTGCTTGAGATCTCCGCGGCGGAAGTCTGCTACGGCGACTTGCAAGCGCTGTTCGGCGTCTCGCTCGAGCTTCGCGAAGGTGAAGCCGTGGCACTGATCGGTGCGAACGGCGCGGGCAAATCAACGTTGCTGAAATCCATCACCGGCCTCACGCCGTGCCGAGGCGGAACGATCCGACTGGCGGGCTCAGCCATACACGGGCTGCCGGCCGAGCGTATCGCACGTCTGGGAATCGCGATGGTGCCCGAAGGGCGGCGTTTGTTCCCGTCGCTAGATGTGGAAGAAAACCTGCGCATGGGCCTGGTGTGCGCTCGGCGCGGGCATTGGACCCTGGAGAGCGTTTATGAGTTGTTTCCAGCACTCCGCGAGCTGAAACGGCGGCCGGCAACACAGCTGTCGGGCGGCCAGCAACAAATGGTCGCCATCGGTCGCGCGTTGCTGGCGAATCCACGCGTGCTTCTTTGTGACGAGCTGTCACTAGGGCTCGCCCCCGCGGTGGTCGAACAGATCTACCGGGCGTTCGGCCAGATCCGCGCACAGGGTCTGGCAATCGTCCTGGTCGAACAGGATCTCGTGCGAGCCAGTGCCGCGGCGGATCGTTTCTATTGCCTGTTGAAGGGGCGAGTGACCCTGTCCGGCCGGGCCGCGGATTGCAGTCACGAACAAATCTCTCGCGCGTACTTCGGACATTAGATCACCCATGAGCTGGATCGAAACCCTCATCAACGGCACCTTGCTCGGCGGGCTGTACGGCCTGTTCGGGCTCGGACTGGCGATCGTGTTCGGCGTCATGCGCGTGGTGAATCTGGCGCATGGCGAGTTCGTCGTCCTGGCCGCTTACGCCGGCGTGTTTCTAGCGACCTCGATTCCCGGCATGCCGCCGTTGCTGTTGATCGTGCCGGTGGCGGCATCGGCGTTCGCGGCGGGTTATCTGATGCAAGCGACTCTGATCAACCGTGCCATGCGTGCGCCAAATGCGCTGTCGGCGTTGCTCACGACGTTTGGATTGTCCGTGGTGTTGAGAAATTCCATGGGTGAGATATTCGGCGCCGATCCGCGTGCCATCGATGCAGGTCCGCTGACGCAGGCTGGCTTCGAGCTGCTGGGACTGCGCATCGGTGTCTATCCGGTGCTCGTGCTGCTGATTGCGGTGGCCCTGTTCGGTGGTTTGCACTGGATGCTGACGCGGACGTCGTACGGCCGCATCGTTCGCGCAACGGCCGATGATCGTGAGGTTGCTCAGCTCATGGGCGTGCAGCCCGATCGCGTCTACAACGTGGTGATGGGCGTTTCGCTGGCATTCGCGGCCGTCGCGGGCTTGCTGTTGGCGATGCGGACCTCGTTCTCGCCGTTCTCCGGCATCGAGCGTCTGCTGCTTTCGTTCGAGGTCGTGATCATCGGTGGGCTGGGCTCATTCTGGGGGGCGCTGCTTGGAGGCATCGCGCTCGGGATCGCACAGTTGATGGGGCAGAGAATCGATTCGAACGCAGGCGCGCTGTATGCGCACCTGTTGTTCTTCATCGTTCTGATGATCCGGCCGGCGGGCCTCGCTGGAGCAAGACGATGAGCGTCAAATCGAATGTTCCGCGCGCGGTCGCGTTGTACGTCGCCTGTGCGTTCCTGGCCCCGTTCATCTTCGACGCCGGCATCTCGCGTCTGCTCGGCGAAGTCCTGCTGATGCTCGCGATGGCCCAGATGTGGAATCTGTTGGCCGGATACACGGGGCTCGTATCGATCGGCCATCAAGCGTTCGTCGGCATCGGCGCCTACGTTTTGTTCTTTGCCTCGGACAGTCTGGGGATCACGCCCTACGCAGCGATTCCACTGGCGGGACTCGCTGGCGGATTGGTGGCGATGGTCGTCGCGCCCCTCTTGTTTCGGCTGCGCGATGCGTACTTCTCGATCGGCATTTGGGTATTCGCGGAGATCCTGCATCTGTTCGCGACGAAATCCGCCGTGCTGGGCGGCACGTCGGGCGTGGCGCTGCGGGCCGTGCAGCGAATCGACATCGAACGCTTCGGTCAGTACTCGTTCTATATATGCGCGGCCATCGCCCTGGCCGCGGTGCTCGGGGTGTATTCGTTGATGAGATCGCGAGTCGGCCTGGCGCTGATGGCCGTGCGGGACAACGAGTTGGCGGCCAGCAGTATCGGTATCGACGTGACTCGCAATCGGCTCATCGCCTTCGCGATCTCCGCGGTCGGCTGCGCGATGGCCGGCGCCACGCACTACATGACCGCCATGTTCGTCGGCGCCGATTCCGCATTCAGTGTCGATTGGGTGGTGGCGATGCTGTTCATCGTGATCATCGGCGGCATCGGCACGCTGGAAGGTCCCATCGTCGGCACGCTCATCTATTTCACCTTGCGCGAATTCTTCGCGACGTACTTCGAGCTCTCCGGCGGCTGGTATCTGGTCGCGATGGGCCTGGTGGCCATCGTCGTGATGCAAATCGCGCCGCGCGGGGTGTGGGGTTGGATCCACGAACGACGCTGGCTGACCGGCTTCGTCGTGCGCCGATCGCCCTCGCCAACAATGCTGAACGAAAACTCAACTGTATGAGCAAGACCACGGCCTTCTTCCACGACGAGCGCTGCCTTTGGCACAGCACCGGCATTCATGCGCTGGTGATGCCGATTGGCGGTTGGGTGCAGCCACCGGCCGCCGGCGGGCACGCCGAATCGCCGGAGAGCAAGCGGCGCTTCAAATCGTTGCTGGACGCTTCGGGCCTGTCGGGCCGGCTCGACGTAACGAGCGCGTCGATGGTCAGCGAAGACGATCTGCGTCGCGTGCACCCCGACTCGTACCTGCGCAGATTCAAGCATCTGAGCGACGCGACGGGCGGCGATCTGGGCGACCAGGCGCCGTTCGGTCCGGGCAGTTATGAGATCGCGAAACTTTCCGTGGGTCTGGTGACGGCGGCGATGGATTCGGTGCTGTCAGGTCGGCATCGCAATGCCTACGCGTTGTCGCGTCCGCCCGGACATCACTGTCTCGCGGATCGACCGATGGGGTTCTGCCTGTTCGCCAATATCGCCGTCGCGGTGGAAGCGATGAAAGCGAAGCACGGCCTGCAACGGGTCGCCGTCATCGATTGGGATGTCCACCACGGCAACGGCACGCAATCGATTTTTTACGAACGCGACGACGTGCTCACGATGTCGATCCACCAGGATCGTTGCTTTCCGTTCGGTTATTCGGGCGACGCCGATCGAGGTGCCGGCGCGGGCCTGGGTTATAACTTCAACGTGCCTCTGCAGCCCGGTGGCGGCGACGACGCCTATCGATACACGTTCGAACGCATCGTCGAGCCGGCGCTCGATCGCTATCGGCCGCAGCTCATCGTCGTCGCCAGCGGTCTCGATGCCAATGGGTTCGATCCGCTGGCGCGCATGCAGTTGCATAGCGAGTCATATCGCTGGATGACGTCGCGTCTCATGGAGGTGGCCGAGCGTCATTGCGGCGGCAAGTTGGTGCTCGCACACGAGGGCGGCTATTCCGAAGCGTATGTGCCGTTCTGCGGTCACGCGATCATGGAGGCGCTCTCGGGGCAGAGCGTGGGCGTAACCGATCCGTGTCTGGATCACATCGTCGCCCAGCAGCCCGACGCGCGGTTCCGGCGCTTTCAGCGCGAGTTGATCGATCAGCTCGCGACGAGCTTCGGGCTCGGCTGAGGTGACAGCGATGAATGTCACTACGGAGCGGATCGCAAACCTGCTGCAAGCGGAGCAAACGCTGTTTGCGAAAACGCATCCGCGTTCGATCGAGCAGTTCTCGCTGGGACAGCAGTATTACTTGTATGGCGCGCCCTCGCATTGGATGCGGCGTTGGATCGGCGGTGCGCCGCCTTACATTCGCTCCGCGAGCGGTGCGCACGTTGTCGACATCGACGGCAACGAGTACGTCGACTTTTGCCTCGGCGACACGGGTGGGATGTGCGGTCATGGTCATCCCGCGATCACGCAGGCGGTTGCTGCTCAGCTGGAGCGAGGCGGCGCATCGATGATGTTGCCGACCGAGGATGCGCAGTGGGTCGGGCAGGAGCTGCAACGTCGCTTCGGTCTGCCGTATTGGAATCTTGCGACGTCGGCGAGTGACGCCAATCGCGCCTGCATCCGCCTGGCCCGCATGATCACAGGCAGAGAGAAAGTTCTGGTGTTCTCCGGCTGCTATCACGGTGCAGTGGAGGAGGCGCACGTCGAACTGCGCGACGGCGTCGTACACCTTCGCAATAACATCCACCCGAATGGCTTCGATCACGCCCGGCTGAGCACCGTCGTGGAGTTCAACGATGAAGCAGCGCTCGCCGCCGCACTCGCGCGTAAGGACGTCGCGTGCGTCCTCATGGAACCGGTCATGACCAACTACGGAATGATCGCGCCCGAGCCGGGATTCCTGCAGGCCGTGCGAGCGCTGACTCGCGGCTCAAACACTTTGTTGATCATCGACGAGACGCACACCATTTCCTCGGGCCCGGGCGGGTACACGGCTGCTCATCGACTCGAGCCGGACATCTTTGTCGTAGGCAAGGCAATCGCGGGCGGAATCCCGGCGGCAGCGTATGGCGTGACTCAAGCGGTTGCTGAGCGCATCTGGAACGTGATGCCGAAGGTCTCGCCCTTCGCGCGCCAAAGTGCTCATGGCGGATTCGGTGGAACGCTGGCAGGCAACGCGGTCACAGTCGCGGCCGTAAGAGCGGTGCTGGAGCACGTCCTCACCGACGCGGCGTTCGAACGCATGATCGCACTGGCCGGCGAGCTTGCGTCCGGCGTGAAGACCTCGATCTCGTCCGCCGGCTTGCCCTGGCATGTGATGCAGGTGGGGGCCCGCGTCGAATATATGTTCAGCCCGACGCCGCCACGCGATGCCAGCGAATTTCGAGCCGCCCGCAACGCCGAGCTCGAAGGTCTGTTGCATCTGTTCTTCATGAATCGCGGCGTATTGATCACGCCGTTTCACAACATGGTGCTGATGTGTCCGGCGACGACCCGCGTCGACGTGCAACGGCACAACAGCGTCTTCGCACAGTTCATCCAGGAGATAACAACATGATCCATCGTTCCTTCGGCACACGCGTCGCGGGCACCGCCGCGCTGGCTTTGTTTCTCGGCTGGTCGGCCGCGGCCGTGGCTGACACCACCGATCAACCCAAGAAGGTCGCTCAGCATTTCTCGATGGCCGGCAAGCGTCCGTCGTTCCACGAGGACAACATCGAGAAGATCGAAGTGGTGGTCGGCGGCGCCAACAGCGAAGGTCGGCTGAGCCTGGTGGAGAGCATCTGGACGCCGAAGTTCTCGGTCCCGTCGCACTATCACACGATGCATGGCGAGACCTTCTACATCATCTCGGGAAAGGTCGAGTGGACCATCGGCGGTCAGACGCGAGTGGTCGGCCCGGGCGACGCCGTGCACATTCCTTCCAATACCGTGCACAGCGTCCGCGTGCTGGAAACCATGCACTCGTTGATGTTCTACCAGCCGGGCGGCTATGAGGACCTGGTGGCGCTCGAAGGCTTCTATACCCCGGAGCAGAAGAAGGATCCGAAAGTGCGCGAGCACATTGCTGTCATGACCGACTTTCATCCGGTGAGCGGTCCGGGCGCAACGCTGCCCGCGGCGGTGGCGGGCCAGGCGAACAAGGGCTTGCCGGTGTTTTCGATGCGCGGCAAGCGGCAGACGTCCAAAGAGCCGCAGGTGGAGAACATCGAGTTCGTGATGACCGGCGCGGATACCGAAGGACGCTTGAGCGTGATCGAGAGCGACTGGTTGCCGGGCTTCACCGCACCCACTCATTTTCATAAGAAACATACCGAGACGTTCTATGTGTTCTCGGGCAAGGTCGAATGGACCGTGAACGGCGAGACGCGCGTGCTCGGGCCTGGCGACGCCGTGCACATTCCGGCGAACACCACGCACAGCGTGAAGGTGCTGGAAAAGATCCACACGCTGTGGATTTCCGATCCGGGCGGACTGGAAGAGAACCTGAAAGACAACGAGGGCTATTCGGCGGCCGAGCGCAAAGACCCGCGCATCCTGGAGCGCATCCAGAAGGCGGGCGACTTTTACGTTCCGGCGAAGCAGTGACGCGAGTCGCGATGGTCAAGATTCTGCTCATCGGCACCGCCGACACCAAGGCGGATGAGCTGTCGTATCTGCGCGAGCAGATCGAAGCGCAGGGACACAGCTCGATGGTGATGGATGTGGGCGTGCTGGGCGAGCCGGCCATCGCGCCCGATATCGATCATCATCAGGTGGCCGGCGCGGCGGGTCTGCAGCTTGCGGACATCGCCGCGTTGGGGGATGAGAACCTGGCGATGCAAAGCATGGCGCGAGGCGCGGCGGCCATTGCGTCTCGACTTTGCGCGTCCGGAGAGATCGACGGTGTGCTTGCCATCGGCGGCACCATGGGAACCGATCTCGCGCTGGAGGTGACCAGCGCGTTGCCCCTGGGGATCGCGAAGCTCATCGTCTCGAGCGTCTCGTTCTCGCACATCGTTCCACCGGAGCGGATCGCGCCGGATCTGATGATGGTGTTGTGGGCGGGTGGCCTGTGGGGATTGAACACCGCGTGCTGCTCGGTATTGCGACAGGCTGCGGGCGCTGTGGTGGGATCGGCTGTTTCGAATCGAGGCAAAGTGGCGTGGACGCGGCCGGCGATCGGCATCAGCTCGCTCGGCTCGTCTTGTACGCGGTACTTGTCACATCTGAAGCCGGCGCTGGAGTCACGTGGCTATGAAGTCATCGTGTTCCACGCGGTCGGACTCGGTGGGCGAGCGCTGGAGTCGCTGGTGGCACAGGGCAGGCTGGTCGCCGTGCTCGATCTGACGTTGGCGGAGGTGAGCAATCATGCGCTGGGCAGCGTCGTTTCCGCCGGCCCGGATCGACTCGAAGCGGCCGGCCGCGCTGGCGTGCCCCAGATCGTCGCGCCGGGCGCCATCGACTGCGTCGATCTGCGACCGTGGCAGCAGCACCCGGACAGTCTGCGCGACCGTCCATTTCATGCCCATAACCGACTGATCGGATCGGTGCGGTCCACCGCCGCCGACAAACGGAAGGTGGCGGGCATCGTTGCGAACAAGCTCAATCAAGCGACCGGTCCGGTCGCCTTTGTGATGCCGTTGGGCGGCGTGAACGAGTGGGATCGGCCGGGACAGCCCATGCACGATCCGGAAGGCATCGCGGGATTCGCGCAAGAGATACAGAACTCGCTCGCGCCGCGTGTGACGTATGTGGCCATCGAGAGCCACATCAACGACGCGGCCTTCGCGAAATCCGTGCTGCGAATCTTCGATGGTTGGGTCGAAGAGGGTCGCATTCCGCATTGAGCGTGGAAAAGGCGCCGTCCGTCACTCTGGACGGCGCCCATTGCCGATTACAGCTTCGTACCTTTGAACGAGCCGCTGGGATTGCCGCCGACCGCGATATCGCCCTGCAGCTGTGTTGGCGAGGTGAGCTTGCCGTTATAGGACACCGTGAACTGCTGGCCCTGATAGTTCACGTCATAAGTCCAGCTCGCGCTATCGGCGCTGGTCTGCCCGGTGATGGGCAGGTCGCCGACCTCGTCGTTGCGGCACACGCCGCTCAACTTCGCGCCCTCGGCCTGGAGCGCGCAAGTGATGCTCACCGGCATGCCGCCGATATCACCTTCGATCTTCCAGTTGCCGGCGACGTCGGCCGAGGCGGCTTGCGAGGCGAGCAGCAACGCGAGCGCGCCGAGTAGGGTCTTGTTCATGGGATTTCCTTTGATGAGCGGTTGACCGGCTGGATCGAGCTGGCATTCCGTGCGCGCTGCCGGTTGCGCGACGGAACGATGCGAGATACTTTACATGATAAGTAACACGGCGCGACCGTGCCCGCCGGCATAATGACGGCGAACAGCGGCGATCACACATGAGGAGTATCGATATGAAGTTACGATCCGGCGGGCTGACCATCGCCGCCTTGCTGTTTCTCGGCACCGGTGCCGTACCAGCGGCGAATATCGTGCGCACGCCGGGAGCGGCCGGGGCGGCGAGTGTGGTCTCGGTGGATGGGCTGGTGTTCCCCGCTGCGACCTACGGAACCGACGCCGATCCGTTGAAACAGGTCGATGAGGCCGTTCAACGCATGCACGAAGCGCTGGGCCGTCGTGGCTTGGGCATCGGCAACATGCTTCAGCACACGATCTATCTGAAAGACGGCGCGGCGCCGCCCATCGCGGTGCTGACCCGGTTTCACGCGATGGCGACCAAGCTGGCGCCGAGCCTGAAGGAATTCCGCAGCGTCGGTACCATCGTGCGGGTGCCGTCGTTTCCGGATAAGAACACCGCGGTGATGATCGATGTCGTGGCCGGCGCGCCGCCCGTGAAGGGCCGGCCCGATGGCTTCAAGCGCATCGGCTTCAAGTTCGGCCCGCAGGAGATCTCGGAGACCGTCGCGGTCGAGCCGCTGGTGTTCACCGCCGGGCTCGAGGCGATGGACTTCCAGTTCGGCAAGCTGCCGCCCGATATCGATACGCAGATCGACGTGATCGTCGGCAAGCTGCATAACGCGCTCACGGCCGCCGGGCTCGATGTCGGCAACATGATTTCTCACAATCTCTACGTGAAGCGCGGCACCGACCCGATCCACGTCATCGAGAAATTCCACGAGGCGGCGCGCAAGTATTCGCCCGGACTGAAGGACCAGCCGAGTGTCGGCACGCTGGTGATCGTCGATGGCATGGCGGGTGACGGATTCCTGCTGGAGATGGATGCGATCGCCGCTCGCCCGCAGCAGGCCGGCAAGCCCGACCGGTACGCGCGTGTGCCGTTCACCGAAATGCCGATGGATATCGCCAAGAGCGTCGCGGTGGGCGACCTGGTGTTCCTGGCGGGCATGGAAGGCGTGGATTTCGACAAGCAGGGCGCCGTCTCGCCGAACATCCTCGAGCAAGTGGAAGTGGCGGTGAAGAAGATCGACGCGACGTTGCGCAAGTCGGGTCTGACCATCGGCAACATGGTCAAGCACAAGCTGTACGTGCAGCAGGGCGCGGACGTGGCCCGGGTCCGGCGCAAGTTTCATGAAGTGGCGACGCGGCTGGCCCCGGAGCTGAAGAATCAGCCCAGCGCGGAGACGCTGGTGATCGTCGAGGGGCTCGCCACGAAGCAGATGAACTTCGAAGCTTCGGTGATCGCGGCCCGATCCAAGTAAAACGTTGCGAGCGAGCTGCGCCGTTCACGGCGCAGCTTGCATCGACTGGCGCTGCTCCGGTCGCCAGTCCTGTTGACGCCTTCTCTACCGCTGCTTCTGCAGCCAATCCTGCTGACGCTTTTCCAAAGCGCGATCCCGAGCGATCGCTGCATCATCCACCGCCCGTCGCGGCCCCGCTTGTGACTTGGCGACAGGTGCCGGCGTATCTAGCGCCTCGAGTGCCTGCTTGACCATCGCAGCGGTGGTCAATCGGTAGAGCTTCGCTCCGTAGCTCGCATCGGCGTAGCGAGGCGCACCGAAGTAGCCGGACCAATCGTCGCGTTTGGCCACATCGATCATTCCATTCGAACCGGTCGCGGGATGAGCGGGCGCGTTCTTGTATTCGGGATCGACCAGATCCGGTCGCAAGAACAGCATCAGGCTGGTCTCATCGATACCGGCGTGACCGGACCACGCATCCTCATTGCGAGCCTGCTCGCTCAGAGCATTGCGCGGGTTGTCAGGCGCTCTGAAAACGGCACCGCCGCCCGTCACGTGCAGCATCCGCCCACCGTAGGTTTCATTGAAGTATTCGCTTGCCTGAGCCAACACGCGGCCGTGATTCGGTGCGCCGTGGCTGTTGATGATGAATACGCGACGAAACCCGGCTTCGCCCAGTTGATCCGCGAAGTCCATGTACACGGCGCGCAAGGTGTCCAGGCGAACCGTGTAGGTGCCGGGATAGGGATACTTGGCGGCCAGCTCGTTCGCGCCGCCGGCGCCGAGCACCAGCGATGGAAAGATCAAAACGTCTCGGCCGCGCTCGGTCAGCGCTTCGGCAACGTCTCGCGTCATGCGCTCGCTGACGTAGCCATCCGTGTTCGAGGGCAGATACGGGCCATGCTCTTCGAGAATGCCGCCGGGCATGAGGACGACGGTCTGCGCGGGATCGAGTTGGCGAATCTGCTCAGTGTTCATTTCCGCGACGAACCAGGTGCGCGCTTCGGTACACGGTGTTCGAAAAAAGCCGAGAGTTGCGAGGACTGCGGCGGAGAGAGCCCGCAGTGAGAGGGCGGATGACATGGATGTTCCTCGTGAGCTGGTCGGAGACATAAAAAAGGCGGCGTCCCCCAGAGTGAAGACGCCGCCAGCAATCGCATGACGCGATCGAGTTGCGTTCAGAACCGCATCGTGGCCTGCATGCCGATGGTCCGCGGACGGACCGGGTACGCGGTCCGCAGCGGGGCGGTTCCTCCGGCACGTGCCTGGTTCAGCACCGGATGCTCGTTGGTGAGATTGTCGATGAACAGGTTAACGTCCCAGTCGCCTAGGTTCACGCCGCCGCGCATGTCGTACATGTGCGTGGCGGGTTCGACGAAGATGTCCCTCGGCGAGTAACCCACGTTATTCGGATTCTGGTACGAGAACGGGTCGTTCTTACCCTGGTACGCGTAGTTCGCCCGTACATACAAGTCCCGGCCGCCGAATGCCTGGAATCTCAGGTGCGCGCCGAGGTTGCCACTCCAACGCGAGCCGTTGAGCGCATCGCCGTCGCTGACGATGGTTCGCGGGCCAGTGGAAGTCTGTACCACGAAGTTCTCCGTGTAGTACGCATCGGTGTAGCCGACCGTCGCCGTGAGTGTGAGCGCATCGATCGGAGCAAACGTCGCTTCCAGGTCGACGCCCTTGCTGGTCGCCGAGCCCAGATTGTCGGTGAAGGACAGCACGCACGAAGGTGTGAGGCCGACGTTCTGGATGATGTCGCTCCATTCGATGTAGAACACACTGCTGTTCAGTCGCAAACGACCGTCGGCGAGCTCGCTCTTGGCACCCAGCTCGTACGCCCAGACGCTGTCCGAATCGTAAGTCAGCGGTGCGGCGTCGTAGCCGCGAGCCTCCAGCCCGGGCTGACATTCGAGGTTGTTGACCGGTACGTTGGCGCCGCCGACGCGGAAGCCTTTGGCAGCCGATGCGTAGAACAAGTCGCCGGCGCCGGTTCGATACTGCAGACCGACTTTCGGCGTGGTGGTGGATTCGGAGTTCTTGCCGCGATCGGTACGAGGCAGCGGCGGGCCGTTGATCGGACCGTCGACGACGTTCTTGAAGTCGAAATCGTAATCGGCATAGCGCAGGCCGACCGTGCCGGTGAGGTGATCGGTGAAGTCGAAGTCCGCCTGAGCGAACACCGCTTTCTGCTTGTCGTTGGTCGTGGTGTCGCCCTTGAATGGATAACGGCCTTCCGCCAACGGCGCGCCGAAGATGGTCTCGACACAGGTGTCCGGCGTGCAGAAGGGGAAGACCAGCGACATGACTTCGCCGAGCCAGGGATTTTCAACCCAGCGACTGGTGAGGATCTCCTCGTCGGAATAGAAGGCGCCGACCACCCACTTCAAGCGTGCGTCCGGATTGCCCGATTGCAGACGGACTTCCTGCGTGAAGAACTCGTTCTTGACCAGATCGGTCGCGACCGCCGTCTGGCCGCGGCGCGGCGGGAAGGGCAGGCCGGTCCAGATTGCGGGCTCGAAGTTGGTGTAGTCGGTGATGCTGTTGTCTTCGCGATCGTAGTACGAGGTGTTGGAGGTGAGCTTCGCCCCGCCGAAGTCGTACTCGATCTTCAGCGCGCTCAAGGTCAGCTCCTGCTTGCCGACCTGGGGCACGCGGCGGCCGTTCGCATAGTCCGCCTTGGAAACGTCGCCGAACGGCTGAGTGAAGTTGCCGTCGGTGAGCGGCACCCAGTAGTTGCTGCTCTCGTCCAGATCGATCTTCTGATACAGCACCGAGGGCGTGATCGTGAGTTGATCGGTCACCGCGAAGCCGAGCGCCAGGCGCGCCGAGAGCGTTTCACCGGAGTTGGCGTCCTCGTCGATCATCTGGCCGGTTTCGAAATCGTAGCGATCGACGAAGCCGCCGTCGCGACGATAGGAGACGCTGGCGCGTAAACCCACTTTGTCCTGGATCAACGGTACGCCGACCGCGCCGCCGGCCTCATAGCTCAGATCGCCGTGCTCGGTCGAAGAGATTTCGGTACGCGTGTACACCTTCAAGGTATCGAGGCTCGGCGCCGGTGTAATGAAGCGGACCGCGCCACCTTCGGCGCCCGCGCCGAACAAGGTGCCTTGCGGGCCACGCAACACTTCCACTCGCTCGACATCGAACAGGCGAGGGTAGGCATTGGTGGAGAAGTTGCCGCTGGCGATCGTGGCGCGCGTCTGCACCGGCGTGTCGTCGATGTAGATGCCGGTGGTGGCAGCGCCCGCGCCCGAAGAAATGCCGCGGATGGAAATGGTCGAGCCGAGATCGGAGCCGAAGCCGGTGCGGGCGAACGTTACGCCCGGCGTGAGCTCCACCAGGTCATCGACGCTGCGCACACCTTGACTGTCCAACTGCTCCTGACCGATCGCGGACATGCTGACCGGCACGTCCTGAATGCTTTGCTCGCGACGTTGCGCGGTGACGACGATCTCCTCCAGTCCGCCGCGCGCTTCCTCCTGCGCCGTGACTGTGAGGGGAATACAACATAGTGCCGCGGCAGCCAGCCCTGTCGCCCCCGGCAGCGCTGCCGGGCTGTTGTTGTCGCGGCGTCGGTTCGGCGCCGTGCCGTTGTGCCAGTTTCTCATGATCCACCCCTGTTGTTGACGACTTCTCGATGCGCCGCCGGCATGGGCCGACCGCGCCGCCCGAGTTTATAGTTAACGCGTAAACTATAGTAGTTAACGAGTTAATATAAAACTACCAACCACGGCAAAGCGCAACAGGCGCGGCTCCGCCGCGGCCGGAGCAGGAAAGCGAGGCAGGGATTGGGAGGGACGATGGCAAAGCGCAACGGGTGCGGCTCCGCCGGGCGCGGGGCAGGAAAGCGAGGCAGGGATTGGGAGGATCGATGGCAAAGAGCAGCAGGCGCGGCTCCGTCCGGCCGGAGCAGGGAGCGAGGAGGGATTGGGAGGGACGACGATAACGTGTGACGGGTGCGGCTTCGCCGGGCGCGGAGCATGGAATCGCGGCAGGGAGTGGGGCGGCTCGCGACCAGCCGCCCGGCATCGTTGCGTTAGCGCTGCAGGCTGCGCATCACTGCATCACCAACGTCGGTGCAGGTGGCGCTGCCGCCGAGATCGGGCGTGCGTACTTCACCGGCGGCCAAGACGCGGCCGACGGCCGTTTCGACAGCGAGCGCGGCGTCCGCGCAACCCAGATGCTCGAGCATCATTGCGCCGGAGAGAATGGCAGCGAGCGGGTTGGCGATGTTGCGTCCGGCGATGTCCGGCGCGGAGCCGTGCACCGGCTCGAACATGGACGGATACTTGCGTTCCGGATTGATGTTGCCGGAGGCGGCGAGCCCGATGCTTCCGGTAACCGCCGCGCCGAGATCGGAAAGAATGTCGCCGAAGAGATTGCTCGCGACCACCACGTCGAAACGCGACGGCTGACGCACGAAATGCGCCGTCAGTATGTCGATATGAAATTGATCGGCGGCCACGTCCGGATACTCCGCCGAGATGGCGGCGAATCGCTCGTCCCAGAACGGCATGGAATGCAACAGGCCATTGGACTTGGTTGCCGAGGTCACCCGACGCCGGGTGCCGGTTTTCGCCAGCTCGAACGCATAGCGCAGTACCCGATCGGTACCGCGCTTGCTGAACACGGATTCCTGCAGCACCAGCTCCTCGGGCGTGCCTTCGAACATGCGCCCGCCGAGAGTGGAGTACTCGCCCTCGGTGTTTTCGCGGACGATGGCAATATCGATCGGGCCGGGATTGGCGAGCGGCGAGTGCACGCCAGGAAACAATCGACAGGGGCGCAGGTTCACATACTGTTCGAACTGCCGCCGGATCGGGAGTAGCAGGCCCCACAGGGACACATGATCCGGCACGCCGGGAAAGCCGACGGCGCCCAAGTAGATTGCATCGTGACCGCGCAGCTGTTCGATACCGTCGTCGGGCATCATTCGACCGGTGCGGCTGTAGGTTTCACAGCTCCAGTCGAAGTGATGCCAGCGCAACGAAACGTCGAACCGCGCCGCTGCTGCCTCCAGCACGCGGATACCCTGTGGAATGACTTCCTGACCGATGCCGTCGCCGGCGATCACTGCGATGGAGAATGTTTTCATCGTCGTCGGTCAGCGCGCTCCCAACTTGACGATGGCGTGCGAGCCGTGCGCCAGCGCGATGTTCTTCGTTTCCATGTAGAAATCGAAGGAATAGTCGCCGCCGTCTCGGCCGATGCCGCTGTATTTCACGCCGCCGAACGGCGTCGGCAGGTGCCGCACGTTCTCGGAATTCACCCAGACCATGCCCGCTTCGAGCTGCTCCGAGACGCGCAGGGCGCGGCCGACATCGCCGGTCCACACGTAGCCGGCGAGGCCATAGGGAACGTCGTTGGCAATGGCGAGCGCTTCGGCTTCGGTGTCGAAGGTGATCGCGGTCAGCACCGGCCCGAAGATTTCTTCTTGCGCGATCCGCATCTTGGTGTGCGCGCCGGTGAACAGCGTCGGAGCGACATACTGCCCGCCGCCGGGACCGTCGAATGCGGTGCCGCCGACAGCGATCTGCGCGCCGTCGGCTTTGGCGATCTCGAAATAGGAGAGCACCTTGGCGCGATGACGCGGATGAATCAGCGGACCGATCTCGGTCGCCGGGTCGAGCGGATGGCCGACCTTGAGTTGCTTGACGCGCTGGGTGAGCTTGGCCAGGAACGGTTCGGCGATGGATTTCTGAATCAACAGCCGGCTGGATGACGTGCAGCGCTCGCCGTTGAGACTGAAGATCATGAACACGACGGCATCGAGCGCGCGCTCCAGATCGGCGTCATCGAACACGATCACCGGGTTCTTGCCGCCCAGCTCGAAATGCACGCGCTTCAGCGTGTTCGAGCCCTGCCGCATGATGGCGGAGCCGGTCTGACTTTCGCCGACGAAAGCGATCGCCTTGATGGCCGGATGTTCCGTCAACGCCTTGCCGGCTTCCTCACCCAGACCTTGCACGACGTTGAGCACGCCCGGCGGCAGGCCGGCGGCGAGCGCGGTTTCAGCAAGAATCTGTGCGGTCACGGGGCTCCATTCGGCGGGCTTGTGTACCACCGTGCACCCGGATGCGAGCGCCGGCGCGATCTTCCACGTCGAGAGCATGAACGGCGTATTCCAGGGCGTGATCACGCCGACCGGACCGATCGGTGTACGCACCGTGTAGTTGAGGTGCGTTTGTGTCGGCAACGAAGCGCCGTCGCGCGCGCCTTCGGCACGGTCGGCGAAGAAACGAAAGTTCTCCGCGCCCCGCAGCGCCGACTTCGCCATGAATTTCAACGGCTGACCGGCGTCCCACGATTCCATCAACGCGATTTCTTCGGCGCGTTCCTCGAGCTTACCCGCGATTGCATGCAGCAACTCACGTCGACGCGCGCCGGATAGATCGCGCCAGGCGCCGAAGGCGGCCGCCGCGGCCTTGGCTGCCCGATCGATGTCTTGAGCGGTGCCGCGCGGCACGGTCGCGATCAACGAACCGTCCACCGGCGACTCCGTGGTGAAGGTGGCACCGTCCGATCCGGCGACATGCTCGCCATTGATGATGTGAGACAGCCGGGACCAGCCGTGCCTGGCGAGCAGATCGCGCACCTTCTGCGAATTGCTGGCAACGATGGCCGATTCCTGGGACGCGGGCGAGGAGGTCTGGGTCATGTGGGTTTTCCGGTGAAAAGGTCGTTCGCGACGCACTGTTTCGCTTCTGCCGAAAAGAATGTTAACGTATTAAGTAACTGCTCGCCAAGTCGAGCGCGGCGCCTGCGGGCGCGGTTGCATGAGTCAAGCTCCGGAGGTCGTTCAGCGTGCCGCATTTCATCGTCGAGTACACCGCCAACATCAAGGACGATGCCGATATTCCAGGATTGTTGCGTAAAGCGAGCGAAACGCTGATCGCGCAGGACGGGGTGTTTCCTCTCGGCGGCATCCGGCTGCGCGCGCACGAGCTCGCACACTATCGAGTCGCGGACGGGCGGCCTGAGTACGGCTTCGTGCATGCCACCTTGAAGATCGGCTCCGGGCGCAGCGAACAAACCAAGGCAAAAGTCTGCGAGGAGCTGTTCGCGGTCATGAAGGCGCATTTCTTCGGCGCCGGCCAGGAGCAGCGGCCGTTGGCCCTGTCCATGGAATTCCACGAGTTCGACGAGGCCAGCACCTACCGTTACAACATGTTGCACACCCTCCTGCGCGCCAACGGCGGCGCGTCGAAATAACGAACGGTCAGCCAGCATGCAACTCAATCGCACGGACCTCGTCATCGAATGCGCCCTGATCGGCGGGCGCTGGCGGCATGAAGCGGAGCATCGCTCGTTCACGGTCAGCAATCCAGCGGACGGGCAACGAATCGCACAGGTGCCAGACTGTGGCGCACCGGAAGCGGCGGCCGCCGTAGATCAGGCGCACGCGGCGTTCGCGGAATGGCGGCTGCGCACCGGCAAGGATCGCTCGCGACTGCTGCACCGTTGGTTCCAGCTGATGGTCGCGCATCGCGAAGATCTCGCGAAGCTCATTTCGTGGGAACAAGGCAAGCCGCTACGCGAGGCGCTCGGTGAGGTCGACTATGGGGCCGCCTATGTTGAGTGGTTTTCCGAGGAAGCCAAACGCGCGTACGGCGATGTGATTCCCGCGACGTCGAACAACCGTCGCATCGTCGTCTTGAAACAGCCGGTCGGTGTGGTCGCGGCGATCACGCCCTGGAATTTTCCAATCGCGATGATCGCTCGCAAGATCGCTCCGGCGCTCGCCGCCGGGTGCACCGTCGTGGCGAAGCCCTCCGAGGATACGCCGCTATCGGCACTGGCCATCGCGAAGCTCGCCGCCGAAGCGGGGATTCCCGATGGCGTAATCAACATCGTCACGGCTTCTCGCGCTCGCGCGCCCGACGTGGCGCAAGCATGGCTCGATGACAGCCGCGTCCGAAAGCTCACTTTCACCGGGTCGACCGCGGTCGGCAAGGCGCTGGCTCGGGGCAGCGCAGCCACGCTGAAACGTGTCTCGCTGGAGCTCGGCGGCAACGCGCCGTTCCTGGTATTCGACGACGCTGATCTGGAGGCCGCGGCCGAAGGTGCCATCGCCTCGAAGTTTCGGAACACCGGCCAGACCTGTGTCTGTGCCAACCGGATTCTGGTGCAGGCGGGCGTCTACGATGAGTTCGCGCGGATCTTCGCGGACAAGGTCAAGCGATTGCGTGTTGGCGCGGCGAGCAGTGGCGATACGGATCAGGGCCCACTGATCAATGCACGCGCCTTGCAGAAGGTCGAGCAGCACATCCAGGACGCGGTTCAGCAAGGCGCTCGCGTGATTACAGGCGGACGCCGGCACGCGCTGGGCGGCACGTTCTTCGAACCGACGGTGGTGACGGGCGCGACCACCGCGATGAAGCTGGCCACCGAAGAAACATTCGGACCACTAGCGCCGCTGTTTCGTTTCGAGACCGAAGCGCAGGCCGTGGCACTGGCGAACGACACCAACTTCGGTCTGGCCGCTTATTTCTATTCGCGGGATATCGGTCGCGTCTGGCGTCTCGCCGAAGCGCTCGAGGTCGGCATGGTGGGAATCAACGAAGGCATGATCTCCACCGAAGTGGCTCCGTTCGGCGGCGTCAAGGAGTCGGGGTACGGTCGCGAGGGCTCGCACTACGGGCTGGACGACTATCTGAACATCAAGTATCTGTGCATGGGCGGGTTGTAACGATCATGAGCAACTTCATTTCGGCGGCGACGCAACGCTCGCGCGGGCCACTGGAGCGGCAGCTGTCCGCGGACATCGTCAAGGACGCGGCGCTTCGCATTCACGAAGCGGAAAAGACCGGCGTGCAGATCCGGCATCTGTCGATGCAATACCCGCAGATGAACATCGAGGACGCATACGCCATTCAGCGTGAGTGGGTGTCGATCAAGCTGGCCGAAGGCCGTACGCTGAAAGGTCACAAGATCGGTCTCACTTCGCGCGCCATGCAGCAGTCGTCGCAGATCGACGAGCCCGACTACGGCGATCTGCTCGACGACATGTTCTTCGCCGACGGGGCGGACATTCCCATGAGCCGGTTTATTTTCCCGCGCGTCGAGGTGGAGCTGGCATTCATTCTTCGCAAGCGGTTGACCGGGCCCAACTGCACGATTTTCGACGTGCTCGATGCGACCGATTGCGTGATTCCCGCGATCGAGATCATCGACGCGCGCATCGAGCAGATGGATCGCGAGAGCGGCAAGATGCGCAAGGTGCTCGACACCATCTCCGATAACGCAGCGAACGCGGGCATCGTGATGGGCGGCCGTCCGATCAAGCCGATGGATGTCGATCTGCGCTGGGTCTCGGCGCTGTTGTATCGAAACGGCGTGATCGAGGAGTCCGGCGTGGCCGCGGCGGTTCTCAATCATCCGGCCAACGGTGTCGCGTGGCTCGCGAACAAGCTCGTGCCTTATGGAGTCGCGCTCGAGGCGGGCCAGGTGATCCTCGGCGGCTCGTTCACCCGGCCAACGGCTGCGCGCGCGGGCGACACATTCCATGTCGACTACGGCCAGCTCGGCTCGATCGCCTGCCGCTTCGTTTGAGGGAACGTCATGGATATGCCGGTGAATCGTTTCAAGCAGGGATTGCTGGAAGGGCGGCAGCAGATCGGCTTGTGGCTCGGCCTGGCCAACCGCTATTGCGCGGAGATCTGCGCGGTCGCGGATTTCGATTGGCTGCTACTGGATGGCGAGCACGCACCGAACGACTTGCAGTCTCTGCTCGGACAGCTGCAAGCCATCGCCGGCTATCGATCGCAACCGATCGTTCGTGTGCCCATCGGCGATCCGGTATTGATCAAACAAGTCCTCGATCTCGGCGTGCAGACCTTACTCGCACCACTGGTCGAAAGCGCGACGCAGGCCAAGACCATCGTGGCCGCGACGCGCTATCCGCGTACGGGCATCAGAGGTGTCGGCAGTGCGCTCGCGCGAGCATCGCGATGGAACAGTATTCCTGACTACTTGCGACGCGCCGATGAGCAGATGTGCGTGCTCGCGCAGGTCGAAACGATCACGGGCCTGGAAGCGCTCGATGAGATCGCGCGCGTCGACGGCGTTGACGGCGTGTTCATCGGTCCGGCGGATCTGGCCGGAGCGCTCGGCCACCTGGGCAATCCCGGCCATCCTGAAGTTCAAAAGGTGATCGAGGAGGGCATCGCGCGAATTCGCGCGGCGAACAAGGCGGCCGGCATTCTCATCGCCGATGAGACGCTCGCGCGGCGTTATCTGTCCTTGGGCTGCACGTTCGTGGGCGTCGGCGTCGATACCACGCTGCTCGCTCGCGCCACGCAATCGCTCGCAGCCCGATTCAAGAATGGCGCCCCGACGGATGCGCTAACCAACGCACGCGTCAGCGTCTACTGAAGGTTTCGTTCCGTCCCGCCATTCAAACAAACCAAGGAGATTCGATGGCGCTCTTGTCAGCGGCTGGCCGCTTCGCGGCGGCGATAGTGGTCATGATGTCGATCGGCAGCGCGCCGGCGGATGCGGCTGCCAAGGATTGCGACCGTGCTTGTTTGAAGGGACACATGGATCGTTATCTCGACGCGCTGCTCGCGCACGACGCATCAAAGTTGCCGCGTGCCGCTCAGTTCAAAGCCATTCACAATGGCAAGCCGGCGCAACTCGAGGGCGGACTGTGGAGCGAGGTCGATAGCATCGCCTTCCGTCAGTACGTGATGGATCCCTCCGCGGGGCAGGTTGCCTTGTTCGGCGTGGCTGTCGAAAAGCACAAGCGCGGCACGCTGTTCGTCCGCCTGAGCGTGGACGGCGGCAAACTCACATTCAGCGAGACCATTGCCGGCGAACGCACGCTGGATGGCATTCCGGGCATGATCTCGCCGAATCCATTCTTCGAGTACGTGCTGCCGGCCCGACAGCAACGCTCGCGTGAGCAATTGATCGCCATCGCCGACAGCTACTTCGAAGGTCTGGAACGTCACGACGGCAGCAAGGTCCCGGTCAGCGACGACTGCCGTCGCTTCGAGGATGGCGTGCAGACGTCGCTCAATCCCGTGTTCCTGCCGCTGGCATGCAACGACTTCAAGCCGTTCACGTACATGGACAAGATTTCCAATCGGCTCTATCCCATCGTCGATGTGGAGCGTGGGCTGGTGCTGGGGCAGATGGTCATCGAAGTCTCCAAGCCGGCCGGCCCGCCCTCGGCGCCACCGCCGGGCACCGCGACCGAACGCTACACGCCGAATCCCGTCACCGGCATGGTGATGCCGTACAGCGAGTGGCGGAGCAAGCCGCGCAACACCCTCATCCACGAGCTGTTCAAAGTGGTGGACGGCAAGATCGTGGAGATCCAGACCATTCGTCTGGATCGGCCCTACGATTGGGGCGGCGGCTGGTAACCTGCGATTGACGAGTCAAAAGAACATTCATCGACCGGCGAGGATGGCATGAACGAGCGTGCGCGGATGGGGTGGCGGGGAGGGCTGATCGCAATGGCGGCTTTGGTGAGCGGCATGGCTGCCGGCCCGGTGGGTGCGGCCGAAAAGGATCTGGAGGCGCGTCTGCGCGTGCTCGAAGCCAGGCTGCAGCGAGTCGAGGACATCGAGGCGATCAACAAGCTCACCCGCGCTTACGGCTATTACGTCGATAAGGCGCAATGGAACGATATCGTCGATCTGTTCGCCGACGACAGCCGGGTCGAGATCGCCGGTCGCGGCGTGTACTACGGCAAGAAAGGTGCAGACACCATTTTCCGCAAGGTGATGGGTGGCGGAAAGATCGGCCTGAATGAGGGCTCGCTGTTCAATCACATGATCCTGCAGGGCGTGACCGACATCGATCCGGATGGCAAGACCGCTCGCGGCCGCTGGCGCGCCTTCATCCAGATCGGCACCTACCAGAAGTTCGCGCTATGGGCCGAAGGTACCTACGAGAACATCTACGTGAAGCAAAACGGCGTCTGGAAGTTCAAGGATCTGCATTATTTCGCCACTTACTACACCCCGTTCGATCAGGGCTGGGGCAAGCAGGCGTTGCCGAACAACGGGCCGAGCAAGGAATTCCCGCCGGACCAACCGCAGTCGGTGCAATACGACGTGTTCCCCGGCCATTTCGTCCCGCCGTATCACTATCCGAATCCGGTGACCGGCAAGCCGTGGCAGCCGCAGAGCGACGCGTCCAAACAATGAACACCGGAGAGCAGGTCTACGACGCCGGCAGCTAAGCTGCCGGCCGGATCACATTGATGAACGGCGCGCCGGAGACGAGCGCGTCGATGTTACGGGCGATCTCGCTCCAGCGCCGTTCGATCATGCCCTCGGTCCAGATCGACGAGTGGGGCGTCATGATGAGGTTGGGAAGCTCATGAAACGGGTGTCGCGACGGCGGCACCCGCAGATCGTCCGGCGTGGGATATCGATACCACGCGTCGATTACGCCCCCGGCAATGCGCCGGTCCTTGAGCGCCGCGTACAGCGCATCCTCATTGATGACAGCGCCGCGAGCGACATTCACGATCACAGCGCCCGGTTTCATCGCCTCGAACGCCGCGCGGTCGATGAGATCGATCGTCCCCGGCGCAAGCGCGATGCTCACCACCACGAAATCGCATTGGCTCAAGAATTCGTGCAGTTCGGTGAGCGGATACAGACGATCCACGCAGGACGGAAGCGCGCGAGTCGAGCGATTGCACGCAAGCACGCGCGTGCCAAAGGGCTTCACCAGCTCGGCAGTCTTTTCTCCGATGGGACCAAGGCCCAGAATGCCGACGGTCTTGCCGTGCAGCTCGTGGTGAAGGGGAGCGCCACAGCGACCGCTCATGCGCCAGGTGCCGCTGCGAAAGGATTCGTGTGCCTCCAGCAGCTGATGTTGCCAGGCCAGCATGCCCATGACGGCGTATTCGGCGGCGGCCACATCGTGGCCGTAAGCGTTGCAGACGGTGGCGGTCTCGGGCACTTGATCGAGGCGGATTTGATCGATGCCGGCGCCGGGTGCCTGCAGCAGTCGCAGACGTGGCGCGGGCGGCATGTCGCGATAGGTAAGCGCGATGATGACATCGGCGTGCCGGCAAGCGTGAGCCAGATCGGTGCGGGAGGAGTTTTCCGTGAGCTTGCTGATGTTGGCCGACGTGCTCAGCTTGCGCGACAAGGTGCTGTCCAGGGAGTGAACGAGGGCGCCGTACAGAACGATATTGAGCGGTGGCAAGGGCAATGGCTTCCGGGCGGGTAATAAATTAGTTAATGTGTTATCTATCAGCATCGCCACGCGCTGGCAACAGGCGCGGGCATGCATCATGAAGCCATCCGGGGGGAGGCTAGAGATCGTGTCGGAAGCCGCGCGCAAACTTCAGGTCAATGCCGAAACGAGGATCGACGTCGCGGGGCTGATCGACAGTCAGCCCGTCAGCGGCTTTCAGTGGGGTGTATTCGTCACGGCCATGGCGGTCGCGACGCTCGATGGCTACGACCTGCAATCCATGGCGCTGGCCGCGCCGTCCATCGCGCAGCAGTGGGGCGTGGAGCCCAAATCGTTCGGACCGGTGTTCACCGCGACGCCCGTGGGCATGGTGTTCGGTGCGTTGCTGCTCGGGCCGATCGCGGATCGATGGGGGCGCAAGGTGCCGACCATCATCGCGATCACCTTGTTCGGGTTGTTCACGTTGCTGACGCCGTTCGCAAGCTCGATCGGCACGATGGCGCTGTTTCGGTTCATGATGGGGCTGGGCACCGGCGGCATCCTGCCGAACCTGATCGCGCTGGTGTCCGAGTACGCGCCTCAGCGGCGCCGCGCTTCTTTGACGACACTGACTTTTTCGGCGATTCCGTTCGGTTCCATGCTCGGCGGCTTGATCGCGAGCTGGCTCATTCCCACGCACGGGTGGCAGTGGGTGTTCTACGTCGGTGGCGTGATTCCATTGCTGGTCGCTGCATGGTGCGTGATCAAGTTGCCGGAGTCGATCCGCTTCCTCGCTTCGCGCGGCGACAGCAATGAGCGAATCGCCACGATCCTGCGGAGCATCGGTGCCGCCGAGCTGCCGCGAGACGCGCGGTTTTATGTTCCCGATGTATCGACCGCCAAGGTGTCCTTGACTCGTTTGTTCGGGCCGGGCCGCACGCTGCCCACGCTGCTGATCACGCTCGTGCTCGCGATGAACACTTTCATGCTGTACTTCCTGCTCAGCTGGCTGCCGACCGTGATGAACCTCGCGGGGCTGTCGACTCGTGGCGCGTTGCTTGCGACGGTACTGCCGAATCTCGGCGGCGTGATCGGCGCCATCATGCTCGGTCGGTTCATCGATCGATACGACGGCTTTCGCGTCATGGCGGTCGGCGGCTTGATCGCGGGCACGGCGGTGATGATCGTGGGATTCGGCCATGCCAGCAGCCTCGTGCTGATTCCGACGTTGTTCCTTGCAGGCACTTGCATCATGGGTGGCCAACCCGCGATCTATGTGCTGCTCGCAGCGCTGTATCCGACGAGCATTCGCGCCACCGGGGCTGGCTTCGCGCTCGGTGCCGGTCGATTCGGCTCCATCGTCGGTCCCGTCGCGGGCGCCTGGGTGCTCGCGGCGGGCTGGAGCGTCCAGGAAATATTCGCCATGGCCGCGGCGCCCGGTTTCGTCGTTGCGCTCGCGCTCTGGACCATCAGCAGAATTCCACGCGACTTTCGTTGAGCGCAACGCCCGCTCGTTTGACACGTCAGGGGTAAAAACTTAACCTGTAAATCAATAGCGATGTAGCAGGTGACGAATGATCGTGGCAGCAGCACGGGTGCGCGGCGTCGCGCAGCCCCGCAGTGTGGACGTCGACGAGCGCGCATGGCGCGTACGTATCGATGACGCGCAAGTCTCGAGCAGCGAGATCGACTGGGATGTCCCGGCGATCGGCGATGTTTACGGAATCGCCTTCAATCTGCAGGGCGCGCTGGAGAAGCTCGGCGAGGCGGTACATGCGGCGCCTTATCTCGGTCCGCCCAAAGCGCCGGTGCTCTACATCAAGCCGATCAACACCCGGGTTGGCTCGGGCGCGCAGGTGATATTGCCGGCCGACGTGCAAGCGGTGCGTTGTAGCGGTGCGCTTGGCATCGTGATCGGTCGCGCGGCGAGTCGGGTGAAGGAAAGCGAAGCCCTGCAATACATCGGTGGCTATACAGTGGTCAACGATGTGAGCGTGCCCCACGAAAATTTCTATCGACCGGCGATCCGTGAGAAATGTCGCGACACCTTCTGCCCGATCGGCCCTTGGGTGGTGTCCGCGACTCAGGTGTCCGATCCGAATGCGCTGGTCATCAAAACATTCATCAATGACGAGCTGATGCATGAGGCGCGCATGAGCGCGTTGGTACGCTCGATTCCGCGGCTCATCGCCGACGTGAGTGCCTTCATGACGCTGGCGGAAGGGGATGTGCTGCTGGCTGCGACCGCCGAGGATGCTCCGCTCGCCCACGCAGGCGATCGAGTCGCCATTGAGATTGGCGGCATCGGCCGGTTGGAAAATCGTGTCGTTCGCGAAAGCGAAGCGGCTTTGGGAGTCGCCCGATGAAGCGCGCAAGAGTGGTATACGCGGGCGCGATTCACTCGGCGACCGAAGCACCGGACGGGGTCAGGCTCGCGGACGGTCGCGTGTTGCATGAAAGCGCGGTCGAATGGTTGCCCCCCGTGCAGCCACGAACGATTTTCGCCGTCGGGCTCAACTACGCGGATCATGCGAAGGAGCTGGCGTTTGGCACTGCGCCGAAGGAGCCATTGGTATTCATCAAGGGACAGAACTCGATTGCCGGCCACCGTGCCCGGACCTGGCGCCCCGAAGACGCCGCGTTCATGCATTACGAGTGCGAGCTGGCCGTCGTGATCGGCAAGGCCGGTCGCAAGATCGCACGTCACGACGCGTACAACCACGTCGCCGGCTACACCGTGGCAAACGATTATGCGATTCGCGATTACCTGGAAAATTACTATCGGCCCAACCTGCGGGTGAAGAACCGCGATGGCGCGACGCTGCTCGGGCCCTGGCTGGTCGACGCCGCCGACGTGCCCGATCCCTCCAATCTGGAGTTGCGCACCCTGGTCAACGGACGCGAGACTCAGAAGGGCAACACGCGGGACATGGTCTTCGACGTGCCGTATCTGATCGAGTACCTGAGCGCATTCCTGACGCTGGCGCCGGGCGATATCATTCTGACCGGCACGCCGAAGGGCTCGGTGGATGTGCGGCCCGGAGACGAGGTCGTCACCAGCGTGGCGGGGATCGGCAGCTTGACGAACTATCTGATCGGGGACGCAGCGTTCGCTGCGACGAGCGGGGACTGATGGGCAAACTCGCGCTGGCGGCCAAAGTGACGCATGTGCCGTCGATGTATCTGTCCGAGATGCCGGGCAAGCACCACGGCTGCAGGGAGGCGGCGATTGCCGGTCATCGGCTCATTGCCGAGCGGGCGCGGGCATTGAATGTCGATACGGTCGTGGTATTCGATGTGCATTGGCTGGTGAACAACGGCTATCACATCAACTGTCACGATCATTTCAAAGGCATCTACACCAGCAACGAGCTGCCGCATTTCATCAAGGACATGGAGTTCGAGTACTTCGGCAATCCTGAGCTGGGTCGTGCGATCGCCGACGCCGCCAATCGGCGCGGCGTGAAGACGCGGGCGCACGAGATCAAGAGCCTGGAGCTCGAGTACGGCACGCTGGTGCCGATGCGCTACATGAACGCCGACAAACGTTTCAAGGTGGTGTCCATCGCCGCGTGGTGTGCCTGGCACGATCTGGGCGACAGCCGGCAGTTCGGCGAAGCCGTGCGCGAGGCCATCGAGAAGAGCGACAACACCGTCATGGTGCTGGCGTCGGGTTCGCTGTCACATCGGTTCCATGACAATCGCGACGCCGAGGCGGGCATCTTCACCATCAGTCGCGAGTTCTACAAACAGGTCGACCTGCACGTGGTCGAGCTGTGGAAGCAGGGGCGGTTCAAGGAGTTCGTGCAGATGCTGCCCGAATACGCCGAGCTGTGCCACGGCGAAGGCGGCATGCATGACACCGCGCTGTTGCTCGGGGCGCTCGGTTGGGATCGTTACGACAAGCAGGTCGAAGTCGTCACGGATTACTTTGCCAGTACCGGCACTGGCCAGATCAACGCGATCTTTCCGGTGTGAGTCGAGAGAGCATCCCTGCCGGGGATGCTCTCGCCGAACCCTTCAGATGACGCCGAAGGCCAGCATCGCCTCGGCTACCCGCCGGAAGCCGACGATATTCGCTCCGATCATGTAATTGCCGGGGCTGCCGAACTCCTTGGCGGTCTCGAAGCAATCGTGATGAATGTTCTTCATGATCTCGTGCAACCGGCGTTCGGTGTGCTCGAAGCTCCAGGCGTCGCGGCTCGCGTTCTGCTGCATCTCCAGCGCTGAAGTCGCCACGCCGCCGGCGTTGGCGGCCTTGCCCGGTCCGTATGCGATGCCCGCGTTGATGAACGTCCGCACGCCGCCGGGAGTGGTCGGCATGTTGGCGCCTTCGCCGACCGCGATGCAGCCGTTGCGGACCAGCGTCTTGGCGGCGGCTTCGTCGAGTTCGTTCTGAGTCGCGCAGGGCAGCGCCACTTCGCACGGAATGTCCCAGATGAAGCCATTCGGGATGTACTTGGCTTCACGATGCTTGGCGTAGTCGCTGATGCGTCGACGCTCGACCTCCTTGAGTTGCTTGAGCAACGCGAGGTCGATGCCGCGTGGATCGTGGATGACGCCATTCGAGTCGGAGCAGGCGATGACCTTGGCGCCGAGTCCTTGCAGTTTCTCGACGGCGTAAATGGCGACGTTGCCCGAGCCGGAGACGGTGCAGAGCTTGCCCTCGATGCTGTCGCCTCGCGCCTTGAGCATCTCTTCGACGAAGTAGACGGTGCCATAGCCGGTCGCCTCACGACGCACCAGTGCGCCGCCCCAGTGCGGGCTCTTACCGGTCAGCACGCCGGACTCATAGCGGTTGGTGATGCGCTTGTACTGGCCGAACAGGTAGCCGATCTCGCGCGCGCCGACGCCGATGTCGCCGGCCGGCACGTCGGTGTACTCGCCCAGATGCGGATACAGCGCGGTCATGAAGCTTTGGCAGAAGCGCATGATCTCGTTGTCGCTGCGGCCCTTGGGATCGAAGTCGGAGCCGCCCTTGGCGCCGCCGATCGGCAGCCCGGTGAGCGCGTTCTTGAAGATCTGCTCGAAGCCGAGGAACTTGATGATGCCCAGATACACCGAGGGGTGAAAGCGCAGGCCGCCCTTGTAAGGGCCGAGCGCGCTGTTGAAGCCGACCCGAAAGCCGCGCGAGATCTGCACGACGCCGCGATCGTCCTGCCAGGGCACGCGGAAAATCAACTGGCGCTCGGGCTCGCAGATGCGCTCGATGATCTTCTGATCGGCGTATTCCGGGTGCTTGGCCAGCACCGGCCCGAGGCAGTCCAGCACTTCGCGAACGGCCTGGTGGAACTCGGCTTCGCCGGGATTGCGCTGAATGACTTGCTGATAGATGTGCTCGATCTGCTCGCTCGGGGTCACCATTAACTCCCATGGGCCCGCGGCGTTGCGAGCTCGGTTCACCAAAAGGGGGGCGAACATATCAAAGCTGCGCGGGCTTTAGAAAGGGGCGTCCCTGCCGGGCAAAACGGTTCGATGACCTACCAAATCCGGGGCGTCATGGAAAGCACTCTGAATGCGGTCGTGGTGTCAGGCCGCTTGCAACCACTTCCTTTCCGCCGCGGGAGGAGCAATGGCGAGAACGTCGCAGTTCACCGCTCTCAGGACTCGATGTGCCGCGCTGCTGGCCAGGATTCGCTTGAGCGCGAACCAGCGGCTCACGCCAACGACCAGCAACTCCGGTTGCTCGGTATCCGAGGCGAGTTGGATTAAAGCGTTGTTCAGCATGCCCATGTTCACGATGGAGTTCGTGACATGTTCGGAAGTTGAAGAAACATCCGCGGCGAGGGTCACGCGCTCGTACGCTCGCACTACGGGGTTGCTCACGAGGAGCAGGGAACAATCCGTGCCGCGGATGATGCGTTCCGCGGTCGTGCCGACGATGGCATCCAGTCGCCGACGATTTGGCCTCGCCAGTACGATGAGGTCGGGGCGGTACTCTCGAGCGGCGGCGATCACAACGTCCACCGGCTTGCCCAATTGCACCGCTACCATGGCGTCTTCGGGCGCATGCTTGATGAGATGTTCACTCTGGAACGCGAGTCTCGCGTAGGCGCGATTCACTTTCGACCGCAGTACGCGTCCCGCCAAACTGTCATTCACGGCGTGAACGAAGAACACCTCGGCGTTCATCTGCTGTGCGAGCAGCGCGGCGCGCTGCATGGCTCGCTCGGACCTCGTGCTCAGGTCAGTTGCACACAGTATCCGTGGCTTGGGAATGCTAGCCGCCACAGCTGTCTTCCGCCAGAGCATTGCTCTTCCGCAACTGGATGTGCTTGCCATGTTTACCTCCTGAGATTGGGTGACGGTGTGAGCCTCGGTCCCCTGGGATCGTGCTCGTTGTAGCGGGCCGGGGAGGTTAGGTCCATTAGAAATACGCATGCGTACCGTTAGAAAACATCGAAGCGGCGGGTCGTACAGGCGCCATTCTCGAGCAACTTCCCACGACACTCGCCGTGATTAGAGAAACTCGAAGGGTTGCCCAGATTAATTCCAATTGTTGAGAGGTCGGACGAGGCGGTACAACGACCGGGCAGCACGTCTTGTCAGAAGGAGTGTTCAGTGCATTCGCCGCAGACAGTAGTGGCCCTCGATCATCGCTCGATAGCTCCGTCCTCCGCCCGTCAAACCGAAGTGGAGCTGACCGCGGATCATAACTTCACGCTGGCCGCTGAGCGCCTGGGCTTGTCTGCCGATCAGCAGCTGCTGTTGCGGACGCCGTTCCGTGAAGTGAAGGTCGCGGTGCCGGTACAGATGGATGACGGGTCGCTGCGTGTGTTTGCTGGATATCGCGTCCAACACAGCGGTGCGCGCGGCCCGGCGAAGGGCGGCATTCGATTCCATCTCGATGTGAACATCGGCGAGATGCACGCCCTGGCCGAGATCATGACGTGGAAAACGGCGCTCGTGGATGTGCCGTTCGGCGGAGCGAAGGGCGGGATCGCGTGCGACCCGGCGAAGCTGTCGCTCGCCGAGCTGGAGCGTTTGACGCGTCGTTATGTGTCGCGCATCCATCGCTTCATCGGTCCGTTCCGAGACATTCCCGCACCGGACGTGAATACGAACGAGCAGGTGATGGCGTGGATCCTGGACGAATTCAGCTCCCGCCACGGCTACAGTCCCGCTTGTGTCACATCGAAGCCGGTCGAGCTCGGTGGAATTCGCGGCCGCGCGACCGCGACCGGCACAGGCATCGGCATCGTGCTCGCCGAGCATCTCAAGGCTCGCGGTCGTTCCTTGCGAGGGGCGCGAGTCGCGATTCAAGGTTTCGGTAACGTCGGCTCGAATGCGGCTGCATTCATCGAAGACCACGGTGGCGAGATTGTCGCGGTCGCCGACGTAAAAGGCGGCATTCTCAGCAGCGGCTCGAAGCCGTTGCGCGTTCAGGATTTGATCGAGCATGTCAGGCTGACCGGATCCGTCGTGGATTTTCCGGGAACGGTGCCGATCGAGACCGACGAGCTGCTCGCTCTGCCGTGCGATGTGCTCATCCCGGCCGCGCTCGAGAATGCTCTGACCGAAAAGAATGCCAACGAGGTGCGAGCCTCGGTCATCGTCGAGGGCGCGAATCTGCCAACGACCGCGGGCGCGGACAGGATCTTGCGCAGTCGAGGCATCGACGTCATTCCCGATCTACTCGCCAACGCCGGTGGCGTGGTGGCGAGCTATTTCGAATGGACCCAGAACCTGCAACAGGCGCAGTGGCCGCGTCAGAAAGTGAATCGACAGCTGCGCTCGTACCTGGTGCGCGCCTATCGAGCGGTCCGCAAGATCGCCGAGGCGCGAGGGATGTCATATCGAGAGGCAGCGTGGCTCATCGCGATCGAGCGGGTCGCGCGCGCCGAATCGTTGCGGGGCGCGATGCTCACGCGCAGGGAACGTAAGCGCTAGGGCAGCCGTGTTAGCTGACTATCCGATCGAACAGTGCTGCTCGCATCGAACTGCGCGGTTCCAGCTCGACTTCGCGCAGAAGGCGATGCTGTTGCTGCCGAAGGACTCGGGCGCTTCATACACGGCCAACGGACGGGGCCTGGTGATCGCCGCCGAAACCGAAATGGCGTTGGAGCGGCCGGTGCGCCGGCTGACCGACGTGTACGGGGACATGTTGCAGATCGGTGCACCCACGGTTCGTTATCGACAAGCAGAACGCCTCGAGCAACCGATCATGGGCCTGCGGGTGCTTTGTCCTCCGGGCTGCTACGAGCGCATCAGGGAAGATCTCCGCCTGCGTCGCGCGGCGATCATGGATGCCGAAGTGAATCGCCGGTTCGGCATCGTGCGCGCAAGCGCGCCCCTGGCGGTGCTGCTCGGTTATCCGGATCGGTTCGCCGGCATGACCGGAGGACAAGGGCAGTTGGTGATGTGGCTGAGTCACTACGAACAACTCGACGATCCGCCGCCCGCGGGCGTTGCTGCATGAACTGGGGCGGAGGGCCGATGTGACCAGATTGTTGTGTGCGACCGATCTGCTTCCGAAGAGTGAGATGGCCATCGATCGCGCCGGCCTGCTCGCGGAGGAGATCGGCGCGGAGCTGTCGCTGCTTCACGTCGTCTCTCCGATGGATGCGGAGCGAGTTCTGGAGCAGTCCCTGCAGATCGCGATCGCGAAGATGCGATCCCGAGCTCGCCCGCCGCTGTGGCGACACGGTCCGACGCCCGAAGTTGCGGTTCGCCCGGGCAATCCGGTGCGCCTCATCTGCGACACCATCGAACGCGAGCAAACCGATCTGTTGATCATCGGGCGGCACGAACGGCGCAACGTGGTCGACGGTGTGTCCGGAACCATCGCCGAAAAGGTATTGAGCGCCCGCAAGTGCCCGCTGTTGGTCGTGCAGCGGGACGCGGATGTGAGCTATCGGAATGTGTTGCTCGCGCTGGATATCTCCTCCGAATCCGGCCTGGCGGTGCGCGCCGCCGAGTCGTTGGTGCTCGGCTCGCAATCGTTAGCGACCGTGTTGCATGTCTATGAGCCGCCATTGAAAGGGATGGTGCCGTCCGCGAGGCAGGCAACGAGTGCGCACGAAGCCCGGCACCGAGCTGCACTGGGCATTCATGAGCTGCTGAGCCGAGAGAGCGCGGACGACACTCGTTATGAAGTGCTGGTCGAAGAAGGGCATCCGATCCCGGCGATCGTGCGCGCGGTCGAGAGGCATCGGCCGCAGTTGCTGGTCATGGGAACGAGGGCGGTGAGCCGGATGCGACGTGCGTTACTTGGCAGCGTCGCCAGCCAGCTCTTGAAGGATCTGGTCGGGTGCGACGTGTTGATCGTGCCTCGCGATTCAATCCGGGCCTCGCTCGGCGCGGATGAACTGCGGCCCGTCTCGGGCGCGTGACGGTGGCAGGGCACTGGCGCGATCAACGCAGCGCTTTGCGGCCGTCACCAACGGAACACCGCGCCCACACCGCCGAAGTCGACGTGGTCGCCATCGATGCCATAACGCGTGAACTCGGCATTCAACGTCCAGTGACGAGCGATTCGCGCCTCGATGCCGATGCTGGCGAGCGAGCTGGTGTCGTCATCCTTGCGCCTGACGTATTGGCCGCCGACGCTGCGGGTTTCATATTTCGCGTCCCAGAAGAATGCGCCGGCGCGTGCGAACACCGCCCAGTACGTACCGAATCGCAACCTTCCGACGAGCGATGCGTCATAGCCTTTCGCCGACGGCGGCTGCAGGGCATTGGCATCGATCAAGAACCGATCGACGTCGGCCAGGAAACCGGCGAACTCCACCTTCACTTCGCCCAGATCGGTGTAGCCGCCTTCCAGCGACAGCCAGGGCGTGATTTCGTAGCCGCCGTAGGCGCGCCACGCCGCACGACTCTTGTTGCTTACGTTCGAAGTAACAGCGTAGCCCTCACGCGCCAACGCGGCGTCGATGCGATCGGCGGTGACATAGCTGCGAGCGGAACCGAATGTTCCGCCGACGTACCACTTCGTCGAATCGTCGTCCGCGGCATTGGCTTGAAGCGCGATGCCGCTCAACACGGCCAGGGCTACCAGGCGTCGCCGCTGCGTCTTCAGCAGCAACAAGGAGGCGAACAGCAGCACCGCCCGGAGATCGAACGATCCGCCGCCGCCCTTGCTCTTCCCGGTCACGGAGATCGCCGATAACGAACCCACGCCGCCCGGATCGGAGATCGCGCCGTTCACCGCGCCATCCGCATCGTTGACGCCGCCGTCCTTGATGGTCAGGCGTACGCACCAGTCGCCGGGATTCAAACCGTCCCGATATTCGCTGCTGGTGGTCGGCGGACAGAAGCCTTCCTCGCCCGGCGCCGAAGCCAGGCGGTTGTCGCTATCTTCGAAGAAGGTGCGCCAGCTGTTGGTGGCCGGATCGTACTTGCGATAAACGGGTTGCTCCGGAATCGCCGCTCGCTGTGGAATCGCGACGCTGACGCTTTCGCCCGCACGCGGCAGATCGTCGATGACGAAATCGAAGTAGCCGCCGTGATTCAGGATGCTGTCGTCCGGAATCTGCAGCGAGCTGGTCGTGCCCGGCAACTCTGTCTGGTACGCGCTTCGATATCTGGCGTACGCACCGAGTGACAAACGAGTGCCGGCGTCGGCTTCCATCAAGTGATGCGAGAGCTCACCGCCACGCTCCGGCAATACGTTCGGCGCGACGGGCGCATACATCGGCGAGTCCGGCAATCCATTCGGCAGCAGCCTGGTCGCACCATCCGGCAGCGTGGGTGCGGTCGCGAGCACCACTACATCGAACACACGGCGAGTTGTGTTCGGGGGTGCGCCGTTGTCCGTGACGATCACCTCGAAGCGATGCACGCCGGGTTGCAGGCTGGCTGGATCGACCACCAGGCTATCGCCGTTGGCGGTGTAGACCGCACCGGAGGGTGCGCGCCATTCGACTGTGTGTGCGTCCGTCGTGTCCGCGTCCTGAATGTCGGCACTCAGTGTGATCGGGCCCGCGTCGCGTGCGGCTACGACTTCATCCTGGCCATTCTGCGCGATCCGGAGATTCACGCGCGGCGCCTGATTCACCGTCGTCAAAGTGATATTCAATGCCCGGTCGCTGCCACGATTGAGCTGCGGATCGAGCGACACTTGCACGGTACGTTCGGGCGCACCGGCCGGCGAGCTCGAGGTGATCGCGAACGGAATCTGCTTCTCCACTTCGTTGCCCTGGAACACGACCTGTCCGTTCTGGAGCGTCGTGCCGCTGGCGTCGCCGCTGATCGTGTAGTTCACGGTGAGCGGCACAGGCGAGACGCCGTTCAACGCGATTCGGAAGGAGTCGGAATTGCCGGCGCGCGCCCCGATGGAAAGATCCGGACCGAAGTTCACGGTCGGCAGCACTTGCAATGTTTGCCGGAATTCCTGAGTGACGCCGCGTGAGTCGACGGCCTGCCAGATCAGCTCATAGGTGCCAGGCGCATAACGAACGTCCGTGCTCCCGTTGGTCAATGTCACAGTGGTCGCGCCGTTCTGGTAGTCGACTGCGGTTGGTCGAGCCGCGGCAGGGAATGAAGTGAGCAACTGACTGGAATTGATCGTGTATGTCTGCAGCTGTTCGGCGTTCTGGAATGTCGGCGGCGCGAGCACGAAGTTCACCGTCACGGTGCAATCGGCGGACACTGTGCCCGTCGTATAAGTGTTACCGATGAGAGTGCCGCCACAACCAGTGGCAGAGCCGACCACATAACCAGTGCCAGGCGTCAGCGTGAACGTTGCGTTGCTGCCGTTGGCCACTTGCGCGCTCGTGGGCGAAATGGCGCCGTTCGGTCCCACTGAGGTGCTGACCGTGCTCGCATCGGGAGCAAACGTTGCAGTGACGGCGCACGCGGCAGTGATGACGCCAGTCGTGTAAGTGTTCCCGCTCAACGAACCCGCGCAGCCCTGCACGGAGTCGATGTGATATCCGGCGCTCGGCGTCACGGTGAACTGGGTCGCCGAACCTTCCGCGACCGAACTGGCGGCTGGCGTGATCGTGCCACCGGTGGTCGCTGTGGCGGTGACATCGAAGAAGCGCAGCTGGCTGGCCAATTCGCCGATGATGGCGTTGAGGTCGGCAATGGCGCCCGCGGCGTAGTACCAGACGAACTCATCGCTCGCGCCCGGCTCCAGATCGTTCATGCGCACGAACATCGCGTAGGAGCCGTCATTGGTGATCTGGTTCTGCGAAGTGGCGGGGTTCTGATTGTAAACGTTGCTGAACTGGCAGCAGCCGTTCACGGCCGTGTATGCGCGGGAGGACGTCGAATAGAACAACACGCCTTGCGCGCCGGACGTGATTTGCAAAGCCGGCGCTCGCGTCGCTGGATTGGTGATCGGACTGAAACCGTTGCTGCCCAGGACGCCGCGAGTCTTGGTCGGGCGATCGGTCGTCCCCACGAAATCGTCGCGAGTGCCGACCCAGACGCGCACATTGTTGACCGGCGCGCCGCCGGTGTTGGTCACGCGCGTGGTGATCTTGACGAACGAGTCGGTGGCAGTGAGCTCGTAAGTGTTGCGCACTTCCAGGTTGGCTGTGCCCACGATCAGCGTGCCGGTGGAGATGAGCGTGCCGTAACCGACGTTGCCGCCGGTCGGCGTAAAGCCGCTGGTATCGACGCTCTGGCCGGTCAGGGTTGCCTCTTCAACGATGTCTCCATCCACGTTCCATTGCGTCGCGCCGGCGCCGCCCGCGCCGATGGCGAGGTCCAGCGGATAGTTTGAAAAAGTGAGCTTATAGAATGTGCTGGCACCGGCGTCGTAGTAGAAGGGCTGTTGTAAAGTCCCCTGGGTGTTGATCGAGGGCTCCGTGCCGTTGCCGAAGCGCAGCTTGCCGTTGTTGAGCACCGCGGTGCCGATCGACTGAGCCACTACCAGTTGCGCGAAAAAATAGAGCGCAATTCCCCACCCCGGGCGCGCGTAGCGCCGAGCCGTATTCGTCATCGCCCAACCCCGTCGAGAAATCCCAATCCGGCGAGTAGTTGGCGCTATGGCTCGTACTTAGAACATTCGAAGTGATGGCGCGCCGCTAGAGGTTGTTGCGGATCGCGCTGGGCACAGTCCGCATCGCACACCTGCAGATTTTTCAGATCGATCCCTGTTGATCACATTTACATGTGGCGCCGCCAGGGTCGCCGCCGCTGGCTGCTAATCGTTTGAGCCGATTGCGGTGAAGGGGGTCAGGCTCGCTTGATGCATGGAGCGGTCTGTTAACGACCCTGCTCGCGACAAATAACAAAAGGGAGCTGCGTTGACGATGAGCGTGCTGCTTTCGGTCGAACAACTCAGACTTCAAGACGCCGCGCTCGAGTTCGCACAGCGTCTGCCCGCCGATATGGTCGAGCGAGATCGCAACGCGACCTTTGATCGCAGCGGCTGGCAACGCTGCGCTGAGTTCGGCGTGCTCGGCATGCCGATTCCGCAGGAATATGGTGGCCTCGGGCTGGGGCTTTCGGATCTGCTGGCAGTCATGGAAGGACTCGGCCGCGGCCTGCGAGATCAGGGGCTGCTGTTCTCGCTCAATGCGCATCTGTGGACCAACTCCATTCCGATCCTGCGATACGGCGACGAGTCGCAGCGACAGAAGTATCTCAAGCCGCTTTGCGATGGGTCTCTGATCGGTGCGAACGCCGCTTCGGAGCCGGATGCGGGCTCGGACATCTTCAGCATGCGCACGCGAGCGCGTCGGGAAGGCGAGCACTACGTTCTGAGCGGAACGAAAACCTTCGTGACCAATGCGCCGGTGGCGGACGTGTTCGTCGCTTACGCCACCGTCAACCCCGCACTGGGCGCGACCGGGATCACCGCGTTCATCGTCGAGCGAGACACGCCCGGCCTGATCGTCGATCGCAAGCTCGACAAAATGGGATTGCGCACGTCGCCGATGGCCCAAGTGGTGTTCGATGGCTGTCGCATACCGGTCGAGCAGCGTCTCGGCCGCGAGGGGCGGGGCGTGTTGATTTTCGAATGTTCGATGGAGTGGGAGCGGGGCTGCATTCTGGCGAGCTGTCTCGGTGTGATGCGGCGACAACTCGATGAATGTATCGAGTACGCCAGGAGCCGCAAACAGTTCGGCAAGCCTATCGGCAAGTACCAGTCGGTCGCCAATCGGATCGTGGACATGAAGGTGCGCCTGGAGACCTGCCGGCCGCTCGTGTATCGGATCGGTGCGCTCAAGGATGTGAATCAGGACGCGACGCTGGAGGCGGCACTGGCAAAGCTCCACGTCTCGGAGAGCTACGTCAAATCCTGTCTCGACGCGGTCCAGATCTTCGGCGGCTACGGTTACATGACCGAAATGCAGCTGGAGCGCGATCTGCGCGATTCGGTCGGCAGCACCATCTACTCGGGAACCTCGGAAATTCAGCGGAACATCATTGCACGAGGGTTAGGGTTGTGAGAACAGAAGCTGCTGTCGCGATACAGCCTGTCGGCATCGGTGCATACCTGCGGCATTGGTCGACCATCGGACTGCTGGCGCTGATCGTTCTGGTCGCGCACATCTATCAGCTCGAAGGCGAGCCCTTCAGGAACATGCTGTGGCTGGCACTCGGCGGATTCCTCCTGAGCATCGTGCTGCCGCTGCAATATCGACTGCCGTTGTTCACGTGTGTCTCCATCGCCGGAGTGTTCGTCGTCTTCGGCCTGGCCGACGGTGCATGGCTGATGGCGCTCGGGCTCACGCTTATCGGCTTGTGTCACCTGCCGATCGCGCTTGGGCTGAGGATCGCGTTGCTTGTGTCGGTCGGAGTGGGGTTCGCGCTGCTGCGTATGAATGCCGCGGCGTCGCCGTGGTCGGCCGCGATCTGGCCCATCCTGGGCTCGATGTTCATGTTCCGCCTGGTGCTCTATGTACGGGCGATGAAGAACGATCAGGGGCAGCGGACCTGGTGGTCCTCGCTCGCATATTTCTTCATGCTGCCGAACGTCGCCTTTCCACTGTATCCGGTCGTCGACTATCAAACTTTCCGGCGCACGTACTTCGACACCGACGAGGCGGCGATCTACGAACAAGGCGTCCTGTGGATCACGCGGGGGTTGGTGCACCTCGTGCTGTACCGGTTCGTTTATCACAACCTGCTCGGCGATCCGGCGGATGCGACCAAGCTGTCGGACGTGGTGCAGCTCATGCTGGGGACCTTCCTGCTCTACCTGAAGGTGTCCGGTCAGTTTCATCTGATCGTGGGCCTGTTGCATCTGTTCGGCTTTCGCTTGCCCGAGACACACAAACTCTACTTCCTCGCGCACGGCTTCACCGAGCTGTGGCGCAGGATCAATATCTACTGGACGGACTTCATGATGAAGACCGTCTTCTATCCCGTGTATTTCCGCTTGAAGCGTTTCGGTCCCGCCATGGCGGTGGGTTTGTCGACCGCGGCGGTGTTCCTGTCCACGTGGATGCTGCATTCCTATCAATGGTTCTGGCTGCGAGGCGGTTTTCCGATCACGCTGCCCGATGCGCTGTTCTGGGGAATTCTCGGCGCGCTCGTCGTGCGTGGTGCGCTGAAGGAATTGCGCGCGAACAAAGCTCCCAAGCGCAATGCTGGTGGTTGGGATGTCAGGCTGGGGCTGCGAGCAGCCATCACGTTTCTGGTCTTCTGCTTGCTGTGGTCATTGTGGAGCGCCGGATCCGTCGGGCAATGGGTCTGGATGTTGATCAGCGCCGGCGACGTCGACAAGAAAGGTATCGCGCTATTGCTCGCAACTTTCTGCGTGGTCGCACTGCTCGGAGGGTTCAATTGGGAAGCGAGCAAGCGGGCGTCCAATTCGCGTTTGTGGCAGCCGTGGGTGCGCAGCGTGGTGCCACTCACTGTTCTACTGTTACTCGCCTTGCCCGCGGCCCGCGATATCGGGCCGCCACCGGTTGATAGGGCGCTCGCGTCGCTGCGAGACACCGGCTTGAACGTGCGCGATGCCGCCAAACAGCACAGAGGCTATTACGAGCAACTCGACGTGCGCGGACAGATCAACGTCGCCGTTGCCGCTACTCGAGAGCAGCAGTCTCAGTGGCTCGCTCCGGCTGACGTGGGAATTCTTCGTAAACGCAACGACAGCATGGTGAACGATCTGCACCCTTCGCTTCACGTCGTCTGGAACGGCAATCAGTTCACGACCAACACTTTCGGGATGCGCGATCGGGAGTATTCGGTGCGCAAGCCGGTCGGAACCTACCGTATCGCCCTGCTGGGGCCGTCCAACGTCATGGGTAATGGAGTAGGCGACAATGAAACGTTCGAATCTCTTCTCGAGCAGCGGCTCAACAAGGAGCGTGGCGCTGCGACCCGACGGACCTACGAAATTCTGAATTTCGGGGTGGACGGCTTCGCGCTGCCCCAGGAACTGGCGATGCTGGAGGATCGCGTACCGCAGTTCGCTCCCGACATGGTGATCGTCACTCACTATCACCGGGGGCGCCTGATGACGGAGCGCTATCTTGCCAAGATCGCGTGGCGAGGAATTCCGGTCTCCGACGATCTACGCGCAATCATGGCTCGCGCCGGTATCGACAGGCTCGAGCATGGATCGGTGCCGGTCCCCACCGAACTCGGGCGTGCTCTGGCGCGCAGCCTGGGGCTGCAGCCGCGCATGCCGCAAGCGGAATTTGAAGGACGTGTCCGGCGAATCGCGGATGACGTGAACGACTGGGCGTTGGAGCGGATGGCCAATCTCGTGCGTGAGCACGGTGCCGTTCCGGTGCTGCTGGCCCTCAACGCCGTCATCGACGATGCCCCGGAGGAGATTCCAAACATCGACACGATTCGTCGCGCACAGTATCTGGTCTTCGATCTGTTCGACGTGTTTCCAGCGGAGCATCGTCCCGGATTGAGAGTGGCACCCTGGGACGACCATCCCAATTCGACGGGCCATCGACTGATCGCGGATGCCCTGTACCCGCGACTGATCGGCGCGCTGCCGCCGGAAGACCTGCGAAGCAATACTCAAAAATAGAGGAGCGGCCGATGGACAACGTGCGCGAACTGGTTCGCCGATTCATTCTCGACAACTTCCTGCCGGGCGAGGACGCCTCGAACCTGACCGATTCGACCGAGCTGAAGGAGAGCGGCATCCTGGACTCGATGTCGACCTTGAAACTGGTGACGTTCCTGGAGGATCGCTACCAGGTGGAGTTCGAGGCGGACGATCTGGAGGCGGGCAATCTTGCCACCGTCGCCAGCATCGCGGCGCTGGTGACTTCGAAGCAGCGCGGGTGATGCCATGAGCAATCGATCGCTGGCGGATTTGCTCGAGCGCAGCGCGCGTGAATTTCCGGAGAAAGTCGCGGTTACAGTACCGGAAGGACGCAGCGTCACGTACTCGGAGTTGTCCCTGCTCTCCGATCGGATGCGCGATCGACTCGTGCATTTGGGGGTTCGGCGCGGCGATCGAGTCGGGCTCAGGCTGCACAAATCGATCGACGCGGTGGCAACGATCTTCGGCGCTCTGAAGGCGGGCGCGGCCTACGTTCCTGTCGATGCCGAATCGCCGGCCGCGCGCGCTGCTTACATTCTGAGGGATTGCGACGTCAAGGTTGTCGTGACGGAGCGTGCGCTGGCGTCCGAGCTCATTGATGCGTTTGGAGGCTCACGTACCTCACCGCCGATGCTCACTCTCGATGTCCGCGCATCGCAGCCGCTGGAGGAGTTGCTCGAAGAACTGCAGCGATCCGACCCGGCGGCCGCGGTGGCATCGATCGCGCCTGGCGCGGACGACATCGCTTACATTCTCTACACGTCGGGGTCGACGGGAAATCCCAAAGGCGTCGTCCTCTCGCATGGCAATGCGCTGAGTTTCATCGACTGGTGCAGCGAGACCTTTGCGCCACGGGCCGACGATCGCTTCTCCTCGCACGCACCGTTTCACTTCGATCTTTCGATTCGCGACATCTATGTTTCCTTGAAGCATGGCGCGACGCTCGTGTTGATCGGCGAGGCGCTTGGCAAGGAACCGCTGAAGCTGGCGGCGACCATCGCAGCCGAGCGCATTTCCGTTTGGTACTCGACGCCGTCCATCCTGAGTTTGCTCGCCAACTACGGCAAGCTTGCCAGGTACGATTTCGGATCGTTGCGCATGGTGTTCTTCGCGGGAGAGGTCTTTCCGATTCCGCAATACCGCGCGCTGCAGGCCGTCTGGCGGCAGCCGCGTTATTTCAATTTGTACGGGCCGACGGAAACGAACGTTTGCACGTGGTACGAGGTGGCAGCGGATGCACTGCTCGAGCAACTGTCCACGTTTCCGATCGGGCGGATTTGTCCGCCCAACCGCGGCAAAGTCGTGGATGAATCGGGCGAGCGCGTCGGCCTCGGCGAGCCCGGCGAGTTGCTGGTATCGGGCCCGAATGTCATGCGCGGGTACTGGAACCTGCCGGATCACAACGAGCGTGCGTTCTCCACCGATGAAACGGGGACACGCTGGTATCGAACCGGCGATATCGTCTGCGAGGAGCCGGAGCTTGGTTATCGCTATCTGGGTCGTCGCGATCGGATGGTCAAACGACGCGGCTACCGCGTGGAGCTGGGTGAAATCGAGGCTGCGCTACTGCGCCATCCGGATGTTCGGGAGGCCGCGGTGACGGCAATCGCGGATCAGGAAGCGGGCGTTCGGATCCTGGCCTTCGTGGCCTGCCAGTCTGGAACGACGCTGACCAGGATCGCCTTGAAGTCGTATTCGGCGCAGGCGCTGCCGCCTTACATGATTCCCGACCTGTTTGCCGTGGTCCCGGCCTTGCCGAGGACCTCGACGGACAAAATCGACTATCAGCGCCTGCACACTGTCGCTCCCGTCTGAGTCTTCATTCACGGATGAGATCGATGGCTCGCCGTCGGCGAACGACGGACGGTCGCGAGCGGCGTGGCGGCGGGGGCACGATTTAGGAACATTGCGCAGTAACTCTTTCGAGTTCGCCGCGTTAAGCGCTGGCGGTGCCACCTGTTTCAATCCGCCCAACTCGAGAGGGCCACATCATGCGAGCAACCATCCTGCATGCGGCCGGTGACGTTCGAATCGAGAACGTCGCCGACGCGAGCATCATTGAACCTACCGACGCCGTGGTGCAAATCACTCGGGCCTGCATCTGCGGCAGCGATTTGTGGCCCTATCGCGGCATGGAGCGATCGGAGCAGGGCCAATCGATGGGGCACGAAGCGGTCGGCATCGTTGCCGACGTGGGCTCCGACGTGAAGACGGTGAAGCGCGGCGACACTGTCATCATGCCGTTCGCGTGCTCCGATGGAACGTGCCCATTCTGCAAGCAAGGTTTGTACACGGCGTGCGTCCACGTCGCGTTCTTCGGCAACGGAGGCATGGCGGGCGCGCAAGCCGAAGCCATCCGCATTCCAAACGCCGATGGCACGCTCTTCGCGATCCGTGAGCAAGTCGACGATGCACTCATGCCCTCGGTGTTGACCCTGTCCGATGTGATGGGCACGGGGCATCACGCAGCTGTTGTCGCCGACGTCGGTCCCGGCAAGGACGTGGCTGTAGTGGGCGACGGCGCAGTGGGTCTATGCGGTGTGATTGCAGCGAAGCGTCTTGGCGCTGAACGCATCATCATGCTCGGCCGCCATCCCGATCGGATTGCACTCGCGCGCGAGTTCGGTGCGACCGACATCGTCAGCGAGCGAGGGCCCGAGGCCGTCGAGCACGTTCGCCAGTTGACGGGAGGGTACGGTGCCCATGCGGTGTTGGAATGCGTCGGCAATGGGGACGCAATGGTGACGGCCATCGAAGTGACGCGCTCCGGTGGCGCAGTGGGGCGCGTCGGTGTGCCCCAGGATGAAGCGATGCCTGCGTCGCTACCCGCGTTCTACCGGAACATCACGGTCAGTGGCGGGCCGGCGCCGGTGCGCGCTTATATCGACGAGCTGCTCCCGGAGATTCTGGACGGACGCATCCAGCCGGGCAAAGTGTTCGATCGCGTGGTGAACCTCGAGGGTGTTCCCGACGGCTATCGTCAAATGAACGAGCGGGAATCGATCAAGGTGATGATCCGTCCGTGAGCTTCAGGCCGGCCGGCACACGTACATCGTGTGGCTGGCCGAGAAGCGCTCCAACTCGCGTTCGATACGGAAGCCCGCGCGTTGCACGCAGGCGCGCATGTCGTCCGAGCGATACATCTTGCTGTTGCCGTTGGCGAGACAGGCGAAGTAGAGCGAAGTCATCGTGAGCACGACACGCGCGGCGGCGTGCTCCTGATTGTCCCAGTACGTTTCGACGATGTAGAGACGCCCCTGTGGTGCGAGGGCGCGTCGCGCGCGCTCGAGAATAGAAACAATCTCGTCCTCGCCGAAACAATCCAGGAACTGGCTCATCCAGATCGCGTCCTGATCGGGCGGAAATTCGAGCTTGGGGTCGAGGAAGTCGATCGGATGATAGCTCGCGCGCGCGCCGTGACCTTTCGCTTCGATCGCCTGTCGAGCCAGCTCCAGCTGGCCCGGATGATCGAGCAGGCTGACATGGACCCGGGGATCGTGATCGAGACAGGCGAGCGCGAACTTTCCGGTGTTGGCGCCGACATCGAGCAGCCGTCGCGGCCGTTCCGCGAACACCAGCGGCAGCGCCGTCGGAAACATATGATCCGAGTAATAATGATCGAACGCGAACCAGCTTTGCTGGACCTGCGGCGGCAGCCGGGTGAGACCTTCGTAAATCGTCTTCCACGGCCCCAGCTCCTTCAGACCCGCAGGTTTACCGCTGGTGATCGTCTCGCGCAGATGCGCCATCCCTCGATAGCAAACATCCGCGGTGAAATCCATGTTGACCCGAGTCATGCGATCGCGCAGGACCAGCAGCCCGAGCTGGCGCAGATGGAAGCGATCGCCTTCGAGCGCGACCAGGTCGCACACCACACCGGCTTCGAGCAACACCTTCACGCCATAGAGCGGCTGGCGCGCAACTTCCGCGATTCGTTCGGCAGTCAGGCCCTCCGACCGGCTCTCCGCGAGCGCCGCCAGAATCCCCAGGTCTCGTAATGCGAGCGCGGCGTGAAACGACAGGGGGGCGAAGGCGAGCTTCTGGGCATCGATGATGGCTTCGTAAAGCGGCTTGTCGTCGCGGCCCGGTCGTCCCGTCACTTTGATCCCCCAGCTTCATAGGCAATGGCCGGCAATTATCCACGAATCGGCGGCGGGTTGCTCGACAGGGAAGCTCGCCGCCAGGGCGATATCTGCGGCACAATGCGCCGCCCCCCAGGACATACAGGCCGGTCGCATGAAGCTGCAAGCTCGATGTTTCGTATTCTTTTTCGCCCTCATCGTCGCGCCGCTGTGCCTGGCCAGCGGGATGCAGCCCGAGCGCGCCGACCATGGCATGGTCGCGAGCGTGCATGAGCTCGCGTCGGAGGCGGGCGTCGAGATGATGAAAGCGGGCGGTAACGCGATCGACGCCGCGGTCGCGACCGGATTCGCGCTGGCAGTCGTGCATCCGGCCGCCGGTAACCTGGGCGGCGGCGGGTTCATGCTCGTTCGCATGAGCTCGGGCGAAACCCACTTTCTCGACTTCCGAGAGAAAGCCCCGGGCAAAGCCACTGCGACGATGTATCAGGACAAGGACGGCAATGTGGTGCCGATGCTCAGCCGCGTCGGTTACAAGGCGGTCGGCGTGCCCGGCTCCGTCAAAGGCATGGTCCACGCACAGAAGAAGTTCGGCAAGCTGACGCTTCAGCAAGTCGTCGCGCCGGCGATCAAACTGGCGCGAGAAGGCTTCGAGCTCGACTGGGCGGAGGCGCGTGCGCTCACGAACGATCGCAACATGGGCAATTTCCCGGATTCCAAGCGCATCTTCCAGAACAACGGCAAGGGCTGGCACCAGGGCGATGTGCTGAAACAGCCGGAGCTGGCGCGCACCCTCGAACGGATCGTCGCCGATCCCGATGAGTTCTACACGGGGAAGATGGCGCGCGAGATCGCGGAGTTCATGCAGGCGGGCGGTGGCCTGATCACGGTTCAGGATCTCAAGAACTACGATGTCGTCGAGCGCACGCCGGTGCGCGGCACCTATCGCGGCCTCGATATCATCAGCGCGCCGCCGCCATCCTCGGGCGGCATCGCACTGGTCGAGACGCTCAATATTCTCGAAGGCTTCGACGTCAAGAAGGCGGGCTTCGGGTCGGCGGAATCCATACACCTGATCGCGGAAAGCTATCGGCGCGCATTTTACGATCGTGCCCAGTTCCTGGGCGATCCTGAGTTCAGCACGCTGCCGGTCATCGAGTTGACGGACAAGAAATACGGCGTCGACTGGCGCGCGTCGATCAATCCGCTGCGAGCGAGCGCCTCGTCGCGCCTCGAGCGGCCGCAGGTGTCGAAGGCACTGACCGAGTACGCGAACAAGAAGCCGGTGAAGGCCACCGCCCCGGAAGCCACCGAGACGACGCATTATTCGGTGGTCGACAAAGACGGCAATGCGGTCGCCGTCACCACGACCCTCAACGGCAGCTACGGCTCGAAGGTGACGATCGGGTCACTCGGCTTCCTGCTCAACAACGAAATGGATGACTTTTCCTCCAAGGCCGGCCTGCCCAACATGTTCGGTCTGATTCAAAGCGATGCGAATCTGGTCGGACCCAACAAGCGGCCCTTGTCGGCGATGACCCCGACCATCGTGTTGAAGGACGGCAAGCTGTGGCTGGTGCTCGGCTCGCCCGGCGGTCCGACCATCATCACGACCGTTGCCAATATCCTGATCGGCGTGGCCGACTTCGGGCTGGACATTCAGCAAGCGGTCAACGCGCCGCGCTTTCATCACCAGTGGATTCCCGATCGGATCCAGATGGAGCGCAACCGGTTCTCTCCCGACACCATCAAGTTGCTGGAAGAGCGCGGTCACACGATCGGCTTCGGTCTCGGCGGCGACGGCGAATGTATTCAAATCGATCTGGCGACCGGCCAGCGCCTGGGTGCGAGCGACGGACGCAATGAGCGTGGCAAGGCCGTCGGTTATTAGACTTTCGCACGGAATACGCTTGAGGAACGCATCATGAGCATTGGTGGATCGACAATCGCGGCCGAGCTCGCCGCGCTCAAGACGGATCGAGTAGCGCCTCCACGCATCAGTCGCGACGAGCGACTTCAGCGCATCGAGCGCGCTCGGAAACTTACGCGCGACGCCGGCGCCGATGCATTGATCATCAACGCGGGGGCGAGCTTGCGATATTTCGCCGGCGTTCCCTGGGGCGCGAGCGAACGTCTGGTCGCCATGGTCCTGCCGGTCAACGGCGAGCCGGTGATGATTTGTCCTGCGTTCGAGAGCGGCTCGCTGGAGGCGGTGCTCGAGATCGGGGCAGGCGTGCGTTTGTGGGAAGAGGACGAGAATCCCTTCTCGCTGGTGGCCGATACGTTGCGAGCCGCTCAGGTAAATGTCGCTGCGGTCGATCCGACGCTTCCGTACGAAATGGTCGGTCGGCTCGCCGCCGCCATGCCGTCGCTGCGAATGCAGGATGCCTCGTCGGTCGTGAATGGCTGCCGCATGTACAAGTCGGCGGCGGAGTTGGCCCTCATGCAGTACGCGAAGCATCTGACGCTCGAAGTCCACCGACGAGCGGCCCGTGCCCTGACGCCGGGCATTTCGACCGCTGAAGTCCGTCGTTTCATCGAAGACGCGCATCGCAAGCTCGGCACCGCCGGCAGCACGTTCTGTATCGTGCAGTTCGCTGAAGGCACCTCGTATCCGCACGGCTTGCCGGGCGAACAGCACCTGCGCGAAGGCGACATCGTTCTGATCGACACCGGCTGCTCGGTCGAGGGATACAACTCCGACATCACGCGCACCTATGTGTTCGGTAAAGCGACCGAAGAGCAGCGACGCATCTGGGAGCTCGAACATGAAGCACAGGCGGCGGCGTTCGCGAGCGCTCAGCCCGGGGTCGAATGCCAGGCCGTCGATGCAGCCGCGCGCGCGTTGCTCACTCGAGCGGGCCTGGGGCCCGACTATCGATTGCCCGGTCTGCCGCATCGAACCGGTCATGGCATCGGGCTCAGCATCCACGAGCCCGCCTATCTGGTGCGTGGAGATCGCACGCCGCTCGCCCCGGGCATGTGTTTTTCCAACGAGCCGATGATCGTGATCCCGGGCAGGTTCGGCATCCGGCTCGAGGATCATTTCTATATGACCGAGCACGGTCCGAAATGGTTCACGCAGCCGTCGCCGTCGATCGACGCGCCATTTGGCTGATGAAAAGACTGTCACCGGCGGCGTGATCCGCGGAAAGTCGTCTAGAATTCGCGAGCGGAGTTGGCCGCGAATCAGAGGACTCGCCGCGGATGAAGCTCGAATTCGGTTGGATCGTCGTCGTTGCTTTGCTGGCAGGGACCGCCTCGGCGCAGACCGCGCCCTCGGGAGATATCCCCGCTGAGTTCAAACCGCCGGTCGACGCGCGCAACTACATCAAGCGCGAAGAAATGATCCCGATGCGCGACGGCACCAAGCTGTATACCGTCATCGTGATTCCCAAAGGTGCGAAGAACGCGCCGATCATCCTCACTCGCACGCCTTACAACGCCGCCGAGCGCGCCAATCGGATGATCAGTCCGAATCTGCTCTCGACCTTGCCGCTCGCGGACGAGCCGTTCGTCGAGGCGGGCTACATTCGCGTGTATCAGGACGTGCGGGGCAAGTATGGCTCCGAGGGCGACTATGTCTTGACCCGGCCGGTCATCGGTCCGCTCAATCCGACCAAGGTCGATCACGTCACCGACGCGCACGACACCATCGACTGGCTGGTCGACAAAGCCAATCTGCCCGAATCCAACGGCCGCGTCGGCATGATCGGCTCCTCGTATGAAGGCTTCACCGTGGTGATGGCGCTGCTCGATCCGCATCCCGCATTGAAGGTGGCCGTGCCGGAGAGCCCGATGATCGACGGCTGGATGGGCGACGACTGGTTTCACTACGGCGCATTTCGACTCGCCAACATCGGTTGGATCGGGTCGCAGACCGGCTACAAGGGCGCGGGCAAACATCCGGGCACGGGCGTTTACGATCATTACGAGGAATTTCGCCGCATCGGCGGCGCGGACGAATGGGCCAAGCGCTCCGGCTTCGATCAGCTGCCCGCGTGGCAGAGAATGATCGCGCATCCCGCGTACGACGAATACTGGCAAGGCCAGGCGCTCGATAGATTGATCGCCGCCAATCCCTCGAACGTACCCACGCTGTGGGAGCAAGGATTGTGGGATCAGGAAGATATGTATGGCGCCATCACGGCCTGGGAAGCGCTGAAGGCAAAGGGCAAGACCGGCAACAACTTCCTCGTGATGGGGCCGTGGCGACACAGCCAGATCAATCGCGAAGGACGGTCGCTCGGACCGATGCAGTGGGAGGGCGATACGGCCGCGCAGTTTCGCGAGCAGATGGTGTTGCCGCTGTTCAACCAATATTTGAAAGATGGCCCGCCCGCCAAAATCTCGACCGCGACCATCTACAACACCGGCGAGGACCGGTGGGAGCGCTTCGCCGACTGGCCGCTCGCTTGCGAGAAGGGCTGCGCGTCGCCGCTCAAGCCCATTTACCTGAAGGCCGACGGTGGCTTGGGATTCAACAAAGATTCGGCGGGCGAGGACAGCTATGTATCCGATCCGGCGAAGCCGGTCCCGCATCTGCCGCGGCCGGTGAACTTCGATGACGGCCGCTGGCCGGACTGGCTGTTGACCGACCAGCGTCATGTCGACGGCCGTCCCGACGTGATGACCTATCAAACGGAAGTGCTCACCGAGCCGGTGCGGGTCTCCGGTGCGCCGATCGCCGAACTGTTTGCCAAGACCACCGGCACCGACGGCGACTTCGTGGTCAAGTTGATCGATGTGTATCCGGACGAGGTGGCGAGCAATCCCAAGATGGGCGGCTATCAGCTGGCGATCAGTCTGGATATCTTCCGGGGCCGCTATCGCGACAGCTTCGAAAAGCCGAGCCCCATCCCGTCCGGGAAAACACAACGCTATCGTTTCCGGCTGCCGACGGTGAACCATGTGTTCCAGCCCGGGCATCGGATCATGGTGCAAATCCAGTCGTCGCTATTTCCGATCTATGACCGGAATCCGCAGAAATTTGTCCCCAATATTTTTCTCGCCAAGCGCTCGGACTATCAAAAGGCGACCGTGACGCTCGAGCGTGGCGGAGCGTCGGCGAGCGCAGTGTGGCTGCCGTTAGTGCCGGCCGCGCAGTAACTGGTCTTCACGACGACATAATCTCGTGGCGGGAAAAGCAGGACACCTGTCGCGTCGCCGACCTCGGCGCGACTTCTGCTCGCGCTGAAAATTAAGCATCTGTCATCCCGAGCCCGATTGTTCGGGCTCGCGTGCAGCGTCCTACGTGCAGGCAAGCACTCGGGTGGCGCGAAGATGACAGCAGTGCAGGGCAAATGAGTATGTCGAGCACCGTCCTCGACATGCTGAGCGCGATCAGTGGTGTGCTGCCCGCCATCGATGACGGTTCGCTTCGACTCAGTTATGCCGACGTGCAGCGCTCAGTTGCCGCGGAGCGGCGCTGGTTCCAATCAATGAAAGTACGACGGTGCGCGCTCTTCGCCGAGAACAGCGCCCGTTGGATTCTCAGCGATCTGGCGCTGCTCGCCAGTGAGGCCGTGAATGTTTCTTTGCCTCCGTGGTTTTCCCCAGAGCGGATTTCACAAGTGCTCGACGAGGCCGGCGTCGACTGGGTGCTGACGGATTCGGCTGAACGATTCACTCAGGATCACCCGGCTTTCAGCTACGTTGCGAGCTCGCATCGCACGGGCCTCGCACTACTCAGGCGCGCCGAGAGATCACCTCCGACCGGCTCGCTGCCCGCGGGCTTGAGCAAACTGATCTTCTCCTCGGATGGTATCGGTGTGCGTTTGAGATATAGCGCCATTCGATCCATCACGGATTCTCTGGTCGCGGAGATCTCGGGGCTCGGCATCCGGACGCACTTGTGTCTGCTTCCGCTCGCGACGCCGCTTGAAAACATCGCCGGTGTCTATGTGTCGTTGACAATGGGCGCCAAGGTGGTGGCTCGTCCGCGTCACCCGATGGGCATCGGCGCTGACGAGCTGAAACTTCCGTTGCTGTTGCAGGCCATCGACGCCGCTTCGCCCGACAGCATGACGCTCGTGCCGGAGTTGCTGAGCGCGCTCGTTGATGCTGCTACCGGGGGGTGGCAAGTGCCGGCCTCCTTGAAGCTCATCACGGTCAGCGGCACGGTCTCCTCGACATTGTTGGAAGAAGCGCGACGGGCCGGCCTGCCGCATCCTAAGGCTGAAATGCGACCGGGCAATCTCGGGGTCTTCGATGCGGACGGCTTCGTTTTCCTGCGCAGCCCGTCCCGGGGCTGACCGGTCTCGATCCGGATGACGACTCCGTCATGCTTTTGTGAGCAAATCGTTGACGTAATCGCGCTCGCGCGGCTAGCGTCCACCGCCCGTTGCTAAACGGATAGAACAAACAACTCGGCGGAGGATGGTATGACTCGGAACGGATTGATTCGAGGCGCGGTGGCGTTCGGCATTCTGGGGGCGAGCTTGTTTGCAAGCGGCTGCGCTTCCATCGTTCACGGCGGCAATCGGGAGATTTCCATCGCCACTCAACCGCCCGGCGCGACCGCGTCGGTGCGCAAGAGCGGCGGCGGTATCATGGATGTGGTCGCGGTGGAAAAGACTCCGTGCACGATTTCGCTCGATCCCAAGAAGAGCTACTTCTCGGGTCAGAGCTATACGCTGCGGCTGGAGCTGCCGGGCTACAAGGTCGCCGAAGTCGAGCTGACGCCCAAGATGTCCGGCTGGTACTGGGGCAATCTGCTGTTCGGCGGTTTCATCGGCATGCTGGCGGTGGATCCGGCGACGGGCGCCATGTGGAATATCGCGCCGGAGAAGATCGATCGTAAGTTGACGGGCGGCCAGGCGGAGTTGATCAAGAACAAGAGCGGCTTCGTGGTCGTGCTGGAGTCCGAGCTGACCTCGGCCGAGCGAATGGCCATGGTGCGGGTGAACTGATTCTTTTGTTTGTATGGACCGGCGGCCGTGCTCGGTCGCCGGTTCCGTTATTGTTCCATCGTGCGGACGGTGACGCCGTCGCGGGTGAACTGGAAGCGCAATAGCCATACTCGCGAAGCTTCAGTCTCCGCGGACATAAATTGCCATTGCCGGGCAGCCTCTTCGGAGAGGCGGGCGAAATATTTGCTCGGGCCGGGATCTTCCATCAGTGCGCCGATGACGTTGCCGCTTGGGTCGACGAGCACGCGAATCGTCACGTGGACGCGGCCCTGGATTCCAGCGAGGATTTTTTCCTTAACGGCTGGCAGGACTTCGTGCAGCACTTGTGGTGCGCTTGCCTGGGATGCTGGATCTGGCTGCGCCGCCGGTGAGGAAACAGGGAGAGTCGGTTGGGCGGCGGTGATCTTCGCGGGGGCTTGGGTTTCAACGGGCGCGAGGGCAGGAGCGGGGACGGCGGCTGGTTTCGAAGTCGGTGTTGGGTTGTCCGCGAGGCGCGACCAGCCCCAGATGGCTAC
>JAEWAF010000082.1 GCA_023391815.1 Pseudomonadota bacterium | reverse complement strand
GGGGGGGGGGGGGGGCCCCCCCCCCCCCCCACGGAGGCGATCAGAGCTTTCATTGCGCGCTCCCCCCATTGTCGACGTGTGCTGCAGTCTCGTACTGGCCCAGCAAGAAATCCGAGGCCGGCTTGGTCGGCGGATTGGCGCGGTCATACGCGAGTGTGCCGTCGATGAACACCTGCTCGGCGAGCGCGTACACGCTGAACGGGTCGCCGTTCCAGATCACCACGTCGCCCATCTTGCCGGCTTCGAGCGTGCCGGTGACTTTGTCGATGCCGAGCGCCTTCGCGGCATTGAGCGTGAGCCAGGTGATCGCGTGCTCGCGCGAGATGTCGAGGCCCATGCGGTTGCCGCGAGTCATGGCCTTCGCGGCTTCTTGATTCAATCGTTGTATGCCTTCGGCCGAATCGGAGTGGACGATGGCGCAGCCGTTCTTGGGCATGTCGGTGAGCGCGAGGTTCTCCATCACGCCATCGAAAGCTTCCATCTTGAAGCCCCACCAGTCGGCCCACTCGGCGCCGCAGATGTTGTTCCGAGCGAGCAGGTCGGCGATCTTGTAAGCCTCGACGGCGTGGTGGAACGCGGCGATCTTGAAGCCGAATTCCTTGGCCAGGTCGATCATGATCGCCATCTCGTCGGACCGATAGCAGTGGATGTGGACCAGGATGTCGCCATTCATGGCGCCGACCAGCGTCTCCGATTTCAGGTCGCGCTTGGGCGGGGAGGGCGGCTGGGCGTCCTCGTCCTTCTTCTTGCCGGACGAGTCCTTTTGTTTCTTTTCGTACTCGGCCAGCTCGCGCCGATATTTATTCCATTCCTCGCGATACGCCTGCGCATCGGCGAACGCCTGACGATAGCCGGCCACGTTGCCCATGCGCGTCATCGGCGCCTGGCCCTTGCCGCCATAGAATCCCTTGGGATTCTCGCCGCACGCCATTTTCAGGCCTTGCGGCGCGTTCGGGAATTTCATCGCCTGGTACGTCGTGGTGTGCACGTTCTTCACCGTGACACCGCGGCCGCCGATGAGATTGCCCGAGCCCGGCAGGATCTGCAGGGTCGTGATGCCGCCTTCGAGCGCGGTTGCGAAACCCGGATCCTGCGGCCAGATGGCGTGTTCGGCCCACGCTTGCGCGGTGACCGGATCGACCATTTCGTTGCCGTCGCTGTGTGCGTCGACGCCGGGGCTGGGATACACGCCCAGGTGCGAGTGCACGTCGATCAAACCGGGCGTGACCCAGCGACCATTCGCTTCGATGACTTTCGCACCAGCGGGAGCGCTGAGTTGTGTACCGACCGCGGCGATCTTGCCATCGACGATGAGCACGTCGCCGTTGTCGATGCGTGTGCCTGTGCCGGTGAGAACGGTCGCGCCACGAATCAGCGTCGGTCCCGAGGCCGGCGCTCGATAGGTCGATGTATACGGTGCGGGTGTCGTTGGGGCTGAGGTTGCTTGCGGTGTAGGCGTCTGCGACTGTGGCGCGGTCGCGCAGGCACTCAGCAGAACCCCCAGCAAAGGAATCATGACCGGGCGACGCGAGGCGCCGCGCGCATGAGCGTGCTGCATTGGTTGTGATATCCGTTCGGCCAGAAATCGAGGCGCGAAAATCTATCAGATCAGACTGCGTTGTGCTGCTGCTTCGTGATTCAACAGCCAGTGCTTGCGGGGCAGGCCGCCGCCGTAACCGGTGAGCGAGCCGTCGGCGCCGATCAAACGATGACAGGGCACGACGATGCAGATGGGATTGGAACCATTCGCATGCCCGACGGCGCGCACGGCTTTAGGGCGACCGATGCGCGCGGCGAAGTCGCCATAGCTCATCGTGGTGCCGACCGGAATACGACGCAGCCCTTCCCACACCGAGCGTTGAAAGGCGGTGCCGCCGGTTTCGACGGGGATTCGATCGATGGCATCCAACTTGCCTTCGAGATACGCGAGCAAGGCATCCTTGATCGAGGTCGCGACCGGTTGAGCTCGCAGATTCACATCGCCGTAGAGCACGTTGAGCGTGCGGTCGAGACGCGCTCGCAAATCGGCCCAGCCCAGCGCGCGCAATCGGCCCTGGTCATCCGCCACCACCAGCATGTCGCCGACAGGGCTGTTGATGCATTCGAGACGGAAGCTGAACGTGGCGGCGGACATGAGAGCTCATCGATGCATTTGCAGGAACGGGTGCGTGCGGCGTTATGATCACCGCGGGGACAATGCGTTGTCACTGGCCAGCTGACGAATGAGCGCAACACCGGAACCCGTCGGGACCCTGGAGATCGCCCTCGCGCATGCCCGGCGTTTGCTGGAGCATGACCCGTCGGCGGCCGCGGAGCAGGCGCGCGAGATTCTAAAGGTCATTCCTCGACAACCGCTGGCGCAATTTCTGCTCGGACTGGCATACAGCGCCAACGGTCAGGGCGACGAGGCGATCGCCGCCTTGCGACGGGCGGTCGAGTTGAAGCCCGACCTGCCGGACGCCTGGCGAACGCTCGCCGATCATCTCAACGCCGCCGGCGATGCTCGAGGCGCCGATCACGCCTACGCTCAGCACATTCGATTCTCCACGCGCGATCCCCGCTTGCTCGAAGCCGGCCTTGCGCTCGCGGAGAATCGGATCGCCGTCGCTGAAGCTTTGCTTCGCGAACATTTGAAAGAGCATCCGACCGATGTCGCCGCGATTCGCATGTTTGCCGAAGTCGCCGCGCGACTCGGCCGTTACGCCGATGCTGAAGTCTTGCTCGAGCGTTGTCTCGAGCTCGCGCCCGGTTTTATCGGCGCGCGACACAACTACGCGTTTGTTCTGCAACGACAGAACAAGCTGGCGAAGTCGCTGGAACAGCTCGATCGATTGCTCGCGGCCGATCCCCGCAATCCCGGATTCCGCAATCTGCTGGCGGCCGTGTTGGGGCGAGCCGGAGATTACGATCGCGCCCTGAAGGTCTATGCCGGCGTACTGCAGGAATATCCGAGCAATGCCAAAGTATGGATGAGCTACGGACATGCGTTGAAGACGGCGGGTCAGCAGGGCGAATGCGTGACTACGTATCGTCGCGCCATCGAGCTTTCCCCTCAGCTCGGCGAAGCGTATTGGAGCCTCGCCAATCTGAAAACCTTTCGGTTCAGCGAGCGCGATGTCGCCGACATGCAGGCGCAGCTGCGGCGGAACGATCTGAGTGCCGAAGATCGGTTCCATTTTCATTTTGCACTCGGCAAAGCGTTCGAGGACGCGCGCGATTACCAAAGATCGTTCGAGCACTATGAGCAGGGCAATCGTCTGCGGCGAGAACTCGTTCAGTACGATGCCGACGAGACCTCGGACAAGACGCGTCGCTCGAAACAGTTGTTCACTCCCGAGTTCTTCGCCGCGCGCGAAGGTTGGGGCTCGCCCGCGCCGGATCCGATTTTCATCGTGGGCCTGCCACGCGCGGGCTCGACGTTGCTGGAGCAGATCCTGTCCAGTCATCCGCTGGTCGAAGGCACGATGGAGTTGCCCGACATCATCGATATGGCGCGCTCACTGGGAGGTCGTCGCGCGCGCGTCGAGGCGTCGAAGTATCCTGAAGTGCTGGCCGAGCTCTCAGCGGATCAGTTACGCGAGCTGGGAGATGAGTACATCGCGAACACTCGCATCCAGCGCAAGACCGATGCGCCGTTCTTCATCGACAAGATGCCGAACAACTTCGCGCACATCGGCTTGATTCAACTCATCCTGCCGCGAGCCAAAATCATCGATGCGCGGCGGCATCCACTGGGCTGCTGCTTCTCGGGGTTCAAGCAGCACTTCGCGCGCGGCCAGCACTTCACCTATGGGTTGGAAGACATCGGTCGTTACTACCGTGACTACGTCGAGTTGATGGCGCACTTCGATGCTGTGCTCCCCGGGCGAGTGCATCGAGTGATCTACGAGGCCATGGTCGAAGACACGGAGAACGAAGTGCGTCGACTGCTCGAGTACTGCGGTCTGCCCTTCGATGATCGCTGTCTGCGCTTCTATGAAAACGATCGCGCCGTACGCACCGCCAGCTCGGAGCAGGTCCGCCGCCCCATCTATCGCGATGGCGTCGATCACTGGCAACACTACGCATCCTGGCTCGAGCCCTTGAAGCGCGCCCTCGGGCCGGTGCTCGACACGTACCCTTCAGTTCCGGAGATGTTCGTCACGAGACGCTGATTGATGAGCTGATTCATCCAAAGGAGCCGCGTGGACCCGCGGCTACAACATGGGGAGAGCAAGATGGTTGAACGTCACTTGCATACGCACAACCTTCGGCAAGGGCGCCGAAGATCGCTATCGGTTCCATTGGCCGCCGCGTTATCGGTCACGCTGTCGCAGGCGTCGGCCCAGAACATGGACAAGGTGAGTGAAGGGGCGGTGCTGGAGCAGGTGATCGTCACCGCTCAGAAGCGACAGGAAAATCTGCAGGAAGTGCCGGTGAGCATCACCGCGCTGGGCACGGCGAAACTCGAAGAATTGCACGTCACGGATTTCGCCGACTACGCCAAGTTTCTACCCAGCCTGTCCTACACCTCGCAGGGCCCCGGTTTTTCCCGCGTATTCTTCCGTGGCGTCAGCAGCGGCGACAACGGCAATCACTCCGGTTCGATGCCTTCGGTGGGCATCTATCTCGACGAGCAGCCCATCACTACCATTCAGGGCGCGCTCGATGTGCATGTTTATGACATCGAGCGAGTGGAGGCGCTCGCCGGCCCGCAGGGCACGCTGTATGGCGCCAGCTCCCAGGCCGGCACGATTCGTATCATCACCAACAAGCCCGATCCCTCGAAGTTCGTTGCCGGCTACGACATCGAAGGCAACATGCTCGATGGCGAAACAGGCTACGTCGCCGAGGGCTTCGCGAATCTGCCGGTGAATGACAATACCGCCATTCGTCTCGTCGGTTGGGGCAAGCGAGATGCGGGCTACATCAGCAATGTCGCGCGCGATCGTCTGTATCCCACCGCCGGGATCACCATCAACAACGCGGATCGAGCCAAGAAAGATTACAACGACGTGGAGACCCACGGGGCGCGCGCCGCCTTGCGTGTGGATCTGAATGACAGCTGGACCGTCACTCCGCAGCTGATGCATCAGCAGCAGGAAGCGAACGGCGCGTTCGCCTACGATCCCAGCATCGGCGATCTGAAGGTCGCCCGTTATCGGCCGGAGCATTCCGACGATCGCTGGACGCAGGCGGCGCTGACCGTCGAAGGCAAGATCGCCAATCTGGATGTCGTGTACGCCGGCTCGTATCTCAAACGCGACGTGGACACCGAGCAGGATTATTCGGACTACTCGCTGTTCTACGACATGTCGTACCACTACACCGTGTACAACGATGCCGGCGACATCATCGAGCCGACGCAATACATCCAGGGCAAGGATCGTTACAAACGTCAGAGCCACGAAATCCGGCTGTCCACGCCCGCCGAGAACCGGGTGCGCTTCGTCGGTGGACTGTTCTACCAGCGCCAGCAACATCTGATCGAGCAGCGCTACAAGATCGACAATCTGACGCCCGTCTACGAAGTGACCGACTGGCCCGACACGATCTGGTTGACGGAGCAGAAGCGCATCGATCGCGACTATGCGGTGTTCGGCGAGCTCAGTTTCGATATCACCGATCACCTGACGCTCACCGGTGGCGCGCGCTGGTTCAAAGCCGAGAACTTGCTCGCGGGCTTCTTCGGTTATGGCGAGGGTTACAGCAGCAGCGGCACCAACGGCGAGGCACTCTGTAGCGGCATCCTGGGCGACGACGTCGGAGATCGCTCCGGCTGGGTGCCTTATACCGCCGTCAACACCGCGCCTTGCAAGAACCTCGACAAATCCGTCAAGGAAGACGGCGTCACGCCGAAGGTCAATCTCACCTACAAGTTCAGCGACGAGCGCATGGTGTATGTGACGTACTCCAAGGGCTTCAGGCCCGGCGGCGTCAATCGTCGCGGCACGTTTCCGCCGTACGACGCCGATTACCTGAAGAACTATGAAGTGGGCTGGAAGACGACCTGGATGGACAACCGCCTGCGTTTCAACGGCGCGCTGTTCATGCTCGATTGGGACGATTTCCAGTTCTCGTTCACCGGCCAGAACGGTCTCACCAATATCACCAACGCCGGCGGCGCCCGGATCAAGGGCATCGAAGCCGATATGGAGTTCGCGGCCACCGAGCGTTTCCTGATCTCGGGCGGTCTGTCGGTACTCGACGCCAAGCTACGCGGCGATTTCTGCGAGCTGCTCGACGCTGCCGGTGAGCCGTTGCCGCTGAGCGAATGTTTCGCGCCCGATCCTTACGGCGGTCCCGATGTGCTGCGCGGTGCGAGTGACGGTACGAAGTTGCCGGTCGTGCCGGACTACAAGGCCAATCTCACCGGGCGCTATCGTTTCGAGCTGGGCACGCTCGACGCCTTTGCTCAAGCGGCGTTCGTTTATCAGTCCGAGAGTCGCGCGGCGCTCACGAAGTTCGACGAGGGGGTTCTTGGTAAGAATCGAGCGTACTCTCTCGCCGATTTCTCGGTGGGCTTCGGCAAGGATTCGTGGACGGCCGAGGTGTTTCTCAACAACGCCTTCGACAAGCGGGCGGATATCACACGCTTCGCGCAGTGTCGCGAGGAGATGTGTACGAAGCCCTACATCGTGACCAATCAGCCGCGCACGATCGGCGTGAAGTTCGGGCAGAAGTTCTGAAGCGACAGGGGCGGGAGCGTGCGGCTCCCGCCCCCGGGTTACTTAGCCGGTTCGACCAACGCCTGGAACGTCAGCTGTCGGGAAAGGTCTTCGATGTTCGGCACATTCGGCGGACTGCCGCGGCGCTGGATGATGCCGAGGAACACCACGTCGTTGGTGGGATCGATCCAGAACCACGTGCCCGCCAAGCCATCCCATAAATAGGTGCCCTTGCCCGTGGTGCTGCCGACTTCCAGCGGCTCTTCATAGATCGCCACGTCGAAACCGAAGCCGAAGCCCGGCTGCATGCGGTAGTTGCCGATGCCGAACTTGCCATTCTGGTTCTTCACCGCCTCCGGCACATGATTCGCCGTCATCAGCGCGACCGTGCTCGGCGCCAGCAGGCGCTTGCCGTCGAGCTGACCTTTATTCGCGAGCATTTGAGCGAAGCGCAGATAGTCCGCCGCGGTTGAATAAAGACCGCCGCCGCCGGAGGGCAGGCCGGGCGGCTCGTTCACGCCTTTGTCGTGAGGCATCGCGCTGAGCCCGTCGTTGCCCCACTGATAAATCGTCGCGAGTCGCGCTATCTTGTCCGCGGGCACATGAAACGCCGTGTCGCTCATCTTCAGCGGTTCGAAGATGCGCTCGCGCAGAAACTCGGGAAACGGCTTGCCCGACAGCTTCTCGACCAGGTAGCCCTGGATATCGACGCCGACGCTATACACCCAACCTTCGCCGGGCTGATACAGCAGCGGCAGCTTGGCTATGCGATCGATGAACTCTTGCAACGATCCGGCGCTGAGCGGAGCGGACTGTTGATACAGCTTGTCGACCGGCGTGGCGCCGAATACGCCATAGGTGAAGCCAGCGGTGTGCGACATCAGCTCGCCCATCGTCGGTGCGTGAGTCGGCGTGACGAATGTCGGCTGACCGTCGGGGCCGTTGCCGGCGTACACCTTCAGATCCTTGAACTCGGGAATGTGCCGCGAGATCGGATCGGAGGGTTTCCACTTGCCTTCCTCGTACAACATCATCATCGCGACACCGGTGATCGGCTTGGTCATCGAATAGATGCGCACGATGGTGTCCATCTGCATGGGCTTGCCGGCGGCAGTGTCGGCTTGTCCGTATGTCATCTGCTGCACGACCTGGCCGTGACGCGCGACCACTGTGGCGATGCCGGCCAGTTGTTTGCTATCGACCACGGCTTTCATGCCAGCGTCGAGGCGCTTCAGGCGCTCCGAAGAGAAGCCGACGCTTTCCGGCCTGACTTCGGGCAGAGACAGGTTGCGTGCCTGGGCCGCGACCGTGACGAGCATTGCCAGCGCGACCAGGCTCCATGCGCGCAGGCTGGATGGTTGTATCCGCACAGTGAAAATCCCCCGCGTTCCGTCGAGAGTTGCTTGTTGTAACGCTGCGCGAGTGTAGCCTCAGGCTTCGGTCGCCGACCCCGGTTCAGGCAGGCCATGACAGAACTTTGCTTAGACCAGTCCCGCCCGAATCACAAGCCTTGTCGGGCGGGGGCTCGTTCTTCATAGTGCGCGCCTCGTTTTCGCACTGTGGATCGGACCCTGATGCCGCTGCCGTCGATTGAATCCCGCATTGCCGCCGAATTGTCGGCCAAACCCGAGCAGGTGATCGCCGCCGTGACGCTGCTGGATGAGGGCGCGACGGTGCCGTTCATCGCGCGTTATCGCAAAGAAGCGACAGGGGGCCTGGACGACACGCAGCTGCGCACTCTGGAGGAGCGGCTGGGTTACCTGCGCGAGCTCGAAGAGCGCCGCGCGGCCATCATTGCGAGCATCGATGAGCAGAAAAAACTGACACCGGAGCTGCGCGCCAGCATCGAGGCGGCCGACACCAAGCAGCGCCTCGAAGATCTGTACTTGCCGTACAAGCCCAAGCGCCGTACCAAGGCGCAGATCGCGCGCGAGGCCGGGCTCGACGTGCTGGCGGCCGCGCTGCTCGCCGATCATTCGCTGTCGCCCGAGGCTGAAGCGGCGAAGTATCTGAAGCCTGCATTCAAGACCGCGGCGGGGGACGACAATCCGGGCGTGGCGGACGTGAAGGCGGCCCTCGAAGGGGCGCGCACCATTCTGATCGAGCAATTCGCCGAAGACGCCGAGTTGCTGAACAACCTCCGCACGCATCTGGAAGACAACGGCATCGTGGTGTCGACCGTTGCGGAAGGCAAGGAAGAGCCGGCCGCGAAATTCCGCGATTACTTCGCGTACAGCGAGACGCTCAAGACTGTGCCGTCGCATCGTGCACTGGCGCTGTTCCGTGGCCGCAAGGAAGAGCTGCTGAAGGTTTCGTTGAAGTTGCCCGAGGACATGCAGCCGCCGCCGGCGACGGGTCAGGCCCCGTTCAATGCGTGCGAGCTGAAGATCGCTGCGCGCTTCAATATCGCCGATCGCAAGCAGGCAGCGGATGCGTGGTTGCTCCAGACGGTGCGTTGGACGTGGCAGGTCAAGCTGGCGTGGCAGTTGGAAGCTGAGTTGCTGACGGCATTGCGCGAGCGTTCGGAAGAAGAAGCGATCCGCGTCTTCGCGCACAACCTGCACGATTTGTTGCTCGCGGCCCCGGCCGGCCCGCGCGCCACGATGGGCCTCGATCCAGGGCTGCGTACGGGCGTGAAAGTCGCGATCGTCGACCGCACCGGCAAGCTGCTGGAAACCGCGACGGTTTATCCGCACGTACCGCGTAATGAATGGGATCGCACGATTGCCCATCTGGCGTTGCTGGCTCAGAAGCACAGCGTCGATTTGATCAGCATCGGCAACGGCACGGCCTCGCGCGAGACCGATAAGCTCGCCGGCGACCTGATCAAGCTGCATCCGGAATTGAAGCTGACGAAGATCGTCGTGTCGGAGGCGGGCGCCTCGGTGTACTCCGCGTCCGCGCTGGCCGCGAAGGAATTCCCGGATCTCGATGTGAGTCTGCGTGGCGCCGTTTCCATCGCGCGTCGCTTGCAGGATCCGTTGGCCGAGTTGGTGAAGATCGATCCGAAGTCCATCGGCGTCGGTCAGTATCAGCACGACGTGAGCCAGACCAAGCTCGCCAAGAGCCTCGACGCCGTCGTCGAGGATTGCGTGAACGCGGTCGGCGTCGATGTGAACACTGCGTCCGCGGCGCTGCTGGCCCGCATCTCGGGCTTGTCCTCGACGCTCGCCGAAAACATCGTTCGTTATCGCGACGAGCACGGTGCGTTCGCCAATCGCGCGGGCCTCAAGAAGGTGCCGCGTCTCGGTGACAAGACCTACGAGCAAGCCGCCGGCTTCTTGCGCGTGATGAATGGTGACAATCCGCTCGATGCTTCGGCGGTTCACCCCGAAGCGTATCCGGTCGTCGAGCGCATCATCGCGCAGCTGAAGAAGCCCGTGAAGGAAGTGCTCGGCGATGGCGCGACTCTGAAGAAGCTCGATCCCGCCAAATTCACCGACGAGAAGTTCGGCTTGCCGACGGTGAAGGACATTCTGAAGGAACTGGAAAAACCGGGCCGCGACCCGCGCCCCGAGTTCAAGACCGCGACCTTCAAGGAAGGCGTCGAAGAACTGAAGGATCTGCAACAGGGCATGATCCTGGAAGGCGTCGTCACCAACGTCACCGCGTTCGGCGCGTTCGTCGACATCGGCGTCCATCAGGACGGCCTGGTGCACATCTCCATGATGTCGAACAAGTTCGTGAAGGACCCGCGCGAAGTGGTGAAGGCCGGCGACGTGGTGAAGGTCAAAGTGCTGGAAGTCGACCAGCAGCGCAAACGCATCGCCCTCACCATGCGCCTCGATGAGTCCGCTCAGCGCGTTCGCGACAACGCCTCCGGCGACTTCCGCCGCGATCGCGACTCACGCCCACCTCAGCGCCAACAGCAGCAGCCGCGTCGTGAAGAATCCGTCGGCGCCGGCGCGATGGCTGATGCGTTCGCTCGCGCGCTGAAGCGAAATTAACTCTCATCCCCGCTCGAGCCGAAGTCCTGCTTCGGCTGGCGCGGGGCTGCTATTTCGCGGCCTCTTTGAAGTCTCGTTCGATACGAGCCTTCACTATCTTGCGCACTTCCGCGGAGATGTCCGTGTCCCGCTCCCGAGCGAGCAAAGTCGCGCGCTGAGTCATGCCGTGTCGCGCGAGCTCTCTGGTGAACTCCCGATCTTTCTCCCGCCCGGCAACGTATTTCGAGATCGCCAGATCGTGAACCTCGATGCATAAGCCAGTCACGCCGACCGTATTGGGATTGCTGATTCGTATCAGTCGGTCGCGCCATCCAATGGGGAGCGTCGCGGTTTTGTCGTCCACGCCCTGAGCGTAGTAACCGAACATCTCGTGGAATGGCGATCCTTTACCGATACTGCCATCGATGAGATCCGAGAACTGTGGATGGTGCAGGGGGAACACACCGGCCTCGGCTGAGACCAGCAGTGAAGCAGGTGCATTGGGAAACTGCCCGAGGATCGACTGACTACCGATGATGACGATCTCCGAGTCGTTGGCGATCGAGCCTGCCGCCCGGATGATGTGCTCAAGCTCGGAACGCTTCATAGATCCGCCATCGTTCCTGGTTGGTGAGAATTCCAACGAACGGGGAGGATTGGCGCAGGCGTGCTCCATGCTCACTGGGCTCGGTGATGAGCGCAGCGATGTTCTCCCAGGGCTGATCCAATAATTCGCGCCACTCATCCAGCCACGCCGGCCGTTCGTCATTTCGCTGGACACTCCAGCGCTCGATGTTATTTCGGGCCACCTGCAATAGCTTCGGATCGCGCTCGATCTTCCGCGCAATCACTGCATGCATCGCGAGGCTGCGAGCTTCGAGCAAGCGATGTGACGAGTAGGTCGGTCGTGTTTCAGATTCGGCTGCAACCCACGCGACGACGGGCTTCAACCCAGCGGCCTTGCGGCGCTCGCGTAGGCGGCGCATCCGCTCGGCGGCAGACATCGCTGATCCGGTGGGCGGACGCCCGCGGGTGCGCTTCTTCCTCATTCAATAATCGTAACGCGTGACGATTATTGGTGCGACGAGAAGGCTTGCAGCGCTCACATGAGCGACGTCAGCGATCCTTCGGCGTACTCCACGGCCGATTGCCGCCGCCTTTGATTCCGCCGCCGCCGTTGTTGTGGCCGTTGGACGGAGACGCTCGCGAGGGTTGAGGCTGGCTGCGAGGCATATCCTGTCTTGGCGGAGGAGAGTAGTTGCGAGGCTCGACGCGAGGTTGAGGTGGGCTGTATTGCCGAGGTTCGACACGGGGCTGCGGTTGGCTGTATTGGCGAGGTTCCACGCGGTTGAGGGTGCCGCCGGAGCTGCGTGACTGTTCGCGATCACGATAGCTGTTACGCGGCATATCGTTCGACGGTGGGCGATAGAAGCTGCCGCCGTTCTGCTGATACCCGTTGCTGGGAATGCGTTGCATGTGGTCGTTGCGACGGATGTTCGACGATTCTTCCGCCGGCATGCTCCTTATCCGATCGCCTGTATCGTCACGATTGCGTTCGACCGGGCCAGGCGTGGAGAAATTGCTGCCGGGGCGGATCACCGGGTTGTTGTCGCGGTCGCGGCGGCTCTGCCATTCGCGCACCGAGTCGTTGTTGAGCTCGCGAGGACGATTGGTGCCGCTCAATCCCAGTGCCTGATCGCGCTCGGTCCGTTTGATATCCGGGCCACCGCCCGGTCGAATGACACGGAAATCACCGCCGCTTTTCGGGTTGCCGTCCTGGCGATTCACCAGCTCGGAACGACCGATCGGGCGGCCGCCGTTGTTTTCGATGGCATCGCGCTCGCGATGGAACGGCACGCGTCCGGCGTAATAATCGCCGCGACCCATGTTGAAACGATTCGCGTCGCGCGGTGGCTGACGAATCGCTCCGCCCAACACACTTTCGCGATACGGCGCGATCGCGGGTGGCTCACGCACGCCATGCCAGTTGCGCATGTCGTGGTCGCCCAGCCGCACCCAGTGATCTCCGATACGTCGACCGCCGACGAAATAATCACGTGGCACGGCCGTCACCGCGCCGGGATAGCGGTGGTAATCGAAGTGCGGCGGCGGCACGCGCCGGCCGTAGAAATAGTTGTTGTTGATGACGACCGTGTTGGCAACATTCACGTAACGGATGTAACGCGGCGTGTGCCGGTAGCCCGGATAGAAAACATCGCGGGGGCCGAGCGGATACCAGCCGACATTCCCGAACGAAACGGAGATGCCCACCGTCGGGCCGCCGACCCAGCCGACCAATGCCGGCGCGTAAACGGGCCGGATGTGACGCGGGCCGGGCACCCAGCACCAGCTGCTGCGAATGTAAGCCCAGCGACCGTAGTGAAACGGCGCGTAGCCCCAGGGAGCGTCATCGATCCACGACCAGCCCCAGGGCGACACATAAACCCAGCGACCATAACGATACGGCGCCCAGCCGCTGACGACATAGGTCGGCCGCCATACGTAACCGTATTCGGGCTCGCTGATCCAGGTGCCGTTGTCGTCCAGATCTTCGTAGCCAACCACGTCGCGAGAAACATACTTCGCCGACTGCGAGCGCTCGTTGCGGATGTCGCGATCGTTCGCCCAGTTCTCGAACGCGGTGCGCGGGCCGAGCGGCTCGATCTGAGCGGTCAGTGTTTCCAAGCCGGTAAACACGCCGCGCTCGTTGGCGCGGACCGTGAACTCTTTGTCGCCGCCTTTGACTTCGGCCTCGCCGGAGCGGGTCTTGACGATGGTGCGATCGCCGGCCTTGTCCACTTCGAGGTGATATTCGCCGACCCGATTCAGAAACACGGTCGCGTGAGGTGTTTCGACTTGAATGGTTTCGCCTTCGGCCAGACGGCGCACGCGGAGGGTGGCCGCGCCTTCGGTGAGGCTCGCTTGCAGCACGTTGTCGTCGAGCTCGATGAAGCCGAAGCCCGTGTCGCCGTCGAGATACACCGCCGCGGAGCCGATCTGCAGTTCGGCGCGACCTTTGTCTTCGACCCAGAGCCGATCGCCGCTGGTGAGCGGACGGTTGAGCGCCGCCTCCGCCCACTCATCGCTGCCGGCCGGCGCGACGGTCACTTCACCGTTGATATAGCCGAGGCGGGCGACGCGACTCGGCGGGTCGGTCACGGCTGTGCCGTGATTGGAAGATTCAGTGGCGGCGGACTCGGGCTCGACCACAGGTTCGACAACGGGCTCGCGGTCGTCGGAGGACTCGATGACCGGCTCCGGCTCAACCACCGGCTCCTGGGCGCGAGCGACGCCGCCGAACGCGACCAGCAAGACTGCGCTGGAAGCGAGTCCCGTCAGCCACTGTGTCAGGGAATTCGTCACGCTGTTGCCGCCCGAATGTCGGCCGCTGGATCGATCCGTGAGTCGGCGGTCGGCGTTACCTGAAATCATCTTGCCCACCCCCGTTTAGAACGGTTGTGAGCATGATCCGTTCCCGGGGGTGAACTCAAGGTGAACGACGGAATGCGCTGCTTAGTGGTGCCCGCTCGCCCGCAAAAACAAGTAATTAAGCTCAACGAGAAGCTCGGGCCGGGTCGCGCGATGGCGACAGAATGTTGACGTTCGGCCCGCGCCGACCAGCATGCCCGGCTCTAGCGCAAGACGCGGCGGGAGGTGCTGCCGGATGCAGTTGTGAGAGATACATCGCGGATTACCTCAGGCGCCTGCCTAATACTGCCTCGGGTCTAATAACAAGATCTTGGCCATGGACCTAACCGGGAATCCCAAAGAGCTGGCCCTGCTGCGGAGTTTCGCTCCGTTCGATGGCATGAAGCCGGAAAGCGTGGCCATGTTCGCCCGGAAGATCACGCGGCGCCAGGCGCCCAAGGGCCGCCTGCTGTTCACCGAAGGCGACGAAGAAAAGCAGACTTTCTATTTGATCAGCGGCGCGATCGATCTGCTCGCCGAGGGCGAAGTGGTCGGCACGGTGAAGAGCGGCACGCCCAAATCCAAAAGCCCCCTGGCCCATCAGCTGCCACGGCCGTATTCGGCGGTGGTGACTTCCGACCGCATCGAATATTTCCAGGTCGACAGCGAATTCCTCGACGTCGCGGTCACGCTCGACCAGACCGGCGCCTACAAGGTGCTGGAATTGAACGGCCTGGACGAGAGCTCGCCCGGCCCGGACGACTGGATGACCGCGCTGTTGCAAACCAAGGCGTTTCACAAGATTCCGCCGGCCAACATCCAGGCCGTGTTCATGCGGCTGCAGCGGATCGATTGCCGCGCCGGCGAGGTCGTGATCAAGCAAGGCGACGTGGGCGATTATTTCTATGTCGTCGTCAAAGGCATTTGTCAGGTCGCGCGCGAGACCCCGCTCAACAAGGAAGGCGTGCGGCTCGCCGAGCTCAAGATGGGCGAGACCTTCGGCGAGGAAGCGCTGATCTCCGACGTGAAGCGCAACGCCACCGTGACCATGGTGACCGACGGCGTGCTGATGCGCCTGGCGAAGGACGATTTCCGCAAGCTGCTGCACGAGCCGTTGCTGGAATGGGTCGATTACGAGCACGCCAAGCGCATCGTCGCCAAGGAAGAGGGACAGTGGATCGACGTGCGCCTGCCGTCGGAGTTCGAGCACTATCGGGCCGAGGGCGCGATCAACATTCCATTGCACTCGCTGCGCCTGAAGATGAAGGCGCTGGATCGCAGCCGTCACTACATCGTCTGTTGCGATACCGGTCGCCGCAGTTCGGCATGCGCCTACATCCTCGCGGAACGCGGCTTCCACGCCAGCGTCCTGCGCGGTGGTCTGGGCTCGACCGAGCTGGCCGCGCCGCGCTGACCGAAACCGTCCCGGTATACATCGCCCTGGCTCTTTAATTTCAGGAGCCGGCGGCCCAAGATGCCGCCTTCCAACGCTATGGAGAGGGCCTCATGGGTTTCGTCTTCCGTCCCGCATCCTTGCTGAGCGGTGTGGTGCTGCTGCTGATGTGTTCGCTGGCCGGCGCGCAATCGTCCGAGTCGAGCTTGAACGCGCTGATCGAGGAATACGAACAGCTGATTCGTAAGGACGATCCGGTGAGCGCGGGACAGGAAGGAGATCGCGAGGCCCTGCGACGGCTCCCCGACGTACGACCGGAAACGGAGGCGGCGATCGCGAAGCAGTTGAAGAGCATCGCGGAGCGGCTCGCGGCCATCGATGTTTCGGGCTTCTCCGAAGACGCGACGTTGAATCATCAGCTGCTCACCGGCGTCGTCGCGATCCACTCGGAACAACTCACATTCGATCTGCCGCGCATTCCGTTCGAGAACGACAGCGGCTTTCATACATTGCTCGACTATCTGGCGCGGACGACGACGATTGGCTCGCGTGAGGATGCGGATGCCTGGCTCGCGCGTCTCGAAGCGGCGCCGGCGTTCTACGAGCAGAACCTCGCCAACTTGCAGCGAGGCATCAAGACCAAATACACCCAGCCGCGCATCGTGGCCGATCGAGTGCTCGAAGTGGCGCGCAAGCAGGCGAACACCAGGCCCGAAGACAGCTCGCTATTGCTGCCATTCGCGCGTATGCCGTCGAGCATTCCGGTCGCCGCTCAACAGGAATATCGCACCAAGGCGCTCGCGATCGTGCGCGCTCGCATCCTGCCGGCGCAAAAGAAGTTCGCCGACTTCATGGAGAAAGACTATCTCCGCGCGGCACGCCCGAAGCTCGCGTGGCGAACCGTTCCGAATGGCGAAAGCACATACAGGTTCTTCGTGCGGCGTGAGACCACGACGCAAATGACGCCGGATGAGATTCATCAACTCGGTCAGTCCGAAGTGGCGCGCATTCGCGGGCTGATGGAGAAGACCATCGCCGAAACCGGCTTCAAGGGCAGCTTCGCGGACTTTCTGCAGATGCTCCGCACCGATCCGCGCTTCTATGCCAAAACGCCGGAAGAGCTCATGGAAAAGGCCAGCGAGATCGCCAAGCGCTCCGACGATCAGTTGCCTCGTCTGTTCGGCACGCTGCCGCGATTGCCTTATGGCGTGCGCCCGGTGCCGGCCGACATCGCCGACGGCTATACCACTGGCCGCTATTGGGTCGGCAGCATGCAGCAGGGCCAGGCGGGCGGGTACATGGTCAACACCTCGCACCTGGATCAGCGGCCGCTTTACGAGCTGCCCGCGCTGACCGTGCACGAGGCGGTGCCGGGCCATCATCTGCAAATCGCGTTGTCTCAGGAGCTGAGCGGCATTCCGTACTTCCGTCGCAACACCAGCCCGACGGCGTTCGTCGAAGGCTGGGGACTCTACTCGGAGTTCCTGGGCGAGGAGATGGGCATCTATCGCGATCCTTACGAGCGCTTCGGTCGCTATTCCTACGAAATGTGGCGGGCCTGCCGCCTCGTGGCCGACACCGGCATTCACTGGCTCGGGTGGGATATCGAACAGGCACGTCGCTGCTTCACTGAGAATTCGGCGCTCGCGCCCCACAACATCCAGACCGAGCTGGAGCGTTACATCTCCTGGCCGGGCCAGGCGCTGGCGTACAAGATCGGTGAGCTGCGCTTCCGCGCTCTGCGTCGGGACGCCGAGCAGGCGCTCGGTGAAAATTTCAACGTCCGCGAGTTCCACGACAAGCTGCTGCTCAGTGGCGCTCTGCCGCTGGATGTCGTGAGCAAGCGCATCCAGGCCTGGATCGCCGAGAAGTCCTCCGGCCGGGCGACGTCGCAGTCGGCGCTAGCGCCTTGACCGTTTGGTGGGTGGGATGCCCGAATGGCGGGACCCGCCCACGGTCCGGTTCGGCGTGAAGTACAATTTCTGAATGACGACGACGATCTATGGCATCAAAGCCTGCGACACAATGAAGAAAGCGCGCACCTGGCTCGACGAGCACGGTGTGAAGTACGTGTTTCATGACTACAAAGTCGCCGGCATCGACCGCGAGCACCTCGAAGCGTGGTGCAAGAAGGCCGGCTGGGAAACCGTTTTGAACCGCGCCGGCACGACGTTTCGTAAGTTGTCCGACGCGGACAAGGCCGATCTGAACGAGCGCAAGGCCATCGCGCTGATGCTGGCACAGCCTTCCATGATCAAGCGTCCGGTGCTGGAGAAGGGCGGCAAGCTCCTGGTGGGCTTCAAACCCGCCGACTACCAAGCCGCCTTCGACTGAACAATGCCCGGACACTGCCGGGGCGCAGGCCGGGATGTAAACGGTTTCAGGATCTGCCAGACTCGGGGCATGAGCACCACAGCCTTTGCCCCCAAGCCCATGAAGCTCAGCATTCTGACCGCGGCGCTGCAGGAGCTGACGCCTCGCGATCGACGGGATGCCGATCCGGATCTGGCCATCGAGGAATGGCTGCAATTCGCGCGTGACATCGGCTCGCCAAACATTCAGCTCTCGGCGGCCCTGCATCCGACCGAAAGCGATGTGCCGGCCGAGGCCATGCTCGATCCGGTCGCGAACACGCTGGATTTACGTCAGCCGTTCGACAAGCAACGCGCCGCTCGGGTGCTCGCGTCGATGCGAGAAACCGGCGTCGGTCTGTCCGATCTCGGTTACTTCGACAACATGCTGGTGGCCGATCCAGCGGCACGTCGCAAGAAACATGACTTCATGTTGCGAGTGTTCGATGCCGCCGTGCTGTTGGGCACGGACGCCGTGTGCGGCTTCGTCGGTCGCAATCCGCAGCTGGAAATGGATCAGAACCTGGTCATGTTCGAAGAAGTGTTCATTCCGCTGCTCAAGGAAGCGAAGGCTCGCGGCCTGACGTATCGCGTCGAGCAGTGCCCGATGCCCGGTTGGAATGTGCTCGATCGCTGGCACAACAACATCGCTTACGCGCCCGGCCCGTGGATCGCCTTGCATCGGATCTGTGAGCGTCACGGCGTCGGCGATCAGTTCCGCATTCATTACGATCCGTCGCATGCGATTCTGATGGGGCAGGACACGCGCTCGCTGTTTCAATATCTGAAAGATTCGGGCTATGGATTTCTGATCGGCGGCTTTCACGTCAAGGGTCAGGTCGTCGATTCACGCGGTGTAGCGGCCTGGGGCTATGGCGGCCAGACCCTGCAGCGAGGCGATTGGAGCGACGGCAAGCCGTCGCCGAATCCGGCCGATCAGGCCAATGCGTGGAAGAAACAAACGGTGTTGTGCGAGCACGAGCTGCCGGGCACGGCACGTCACGATCCGCTCGCTTATCTGCAGAACCGCAGTGTCGATTGGCTCGATCATCAGCTGGCCGCGCGCGAGTTGTTGTCGATCGATCCGGCCAAAACGTACCTGGTCGTCGAGCACGAATATCCGCCGGCCCGCATCCAGGACAAAGCCCGGCTCGCGCCCATCCTGCAGGGCTCGCTGGCGTTCGTGAAAGCCATCGACGAGGCCGCCGCGGCGATGTACGCGCTCCAGCACCAAGTGCTGAAGTCGCAGGGGATTCCCATCCAGGGCGTGGGTCGCGAGGCGTACCGGTCATAATCGGCCCCGGGAAGCCGCTGACCGTTTTTGACCGCTGCCTGTCGACGGGCGCTCTCGTCCGCGGACCCCGTGGCGCGCACCATGCGCACACGTTGTCCTGGAGGAGGTGCCATGAAGTCCGCGTTGCTCGTCATCGATGTGCAGCAGTCGTTCACCCGTCGTCCGTATTGGAGCGAGGCGGAGCTGCCCCAATTCGTACAGAGCCTGCAGCAGCTCATCAACCGTGCTCATAAGGCCGGCTTGCCGGTTTTGCAGGTGTTCCATGTCGATGAGGTGGGCGCGGAAAACGCGTTTTCCTACGACTCCGGACTGATCAAGACCCTGCCGCAGCTCGATGTCCGGCCCACCGAAGTTTTCACCAAGGCCGTGCACTCGGCGATGTTCGCTACTACTACGAATGGCAAGAGTCTCGACTACTGGTTACGCAACAACGGCATCGATCGGCTGATCGTTACCGGCATTCGCACTGAGCAGTGCTGTGAGACCACGACGCGGCACGCGTCGGATCTCGGCTATAGTGTGACCTACGCGATGGATGCCACGCTGACTTTCCCCATGGTGTCTGGATCGGGCCGCACCTACACCTCGGCGGAGATTCGCGACCGGACCGAGCTGGTGCTCCAGGGCCGTTTTGCTCAAGTGCAGCGCTCCGAAGTCGTTGTGATGTGAGGTGTGACGAATGCGGAAGGTGCTGTTCGCGCTGTTGCCGGAGGTCGTGTTGCTCGACATCGCAGGCGCGGCTGAAGCGTTTCGGCTGGCGAGCAACCTCGTTCCCGACGCCTACGATTTGCAGTTCGTCGGCACCAGTTCTTCATTGCGTTCCTGCGTCGGGGGGGGGGGGTTTGAAGAGGAG
>JAEWAF010000081.1 GCA_023391815.1 Pseudomonadota bacterium | reverse complement strand
ATCAACCCGACTGCGACCACCGGCATCTTCACGGCTGCTTTGACGGCTCGTGCGAGCGGCACCTGATAGCCCGGGCCCACTGCGATCTTTTGTGCCGGCGTCAGTCCGCCGCTGGAAACATGAATGGCATCGCAGCCGCGCGCTTCGAGAGCGCGCGCGAACTCGACGGTTTGTTCGATGTCCCAACCCTCCGGTGCCCAATCCGTTCCAGACACTCGAATGCTGACCGGCTTTTCAGCGGGCACCGCGGCCCGGACCGCGTCGAAGACTTCGAGCGGAAAGCGCATGCGGTTTTCGAGCGAGCCGCCGTATTCGTCGTTGCGACGATTCGAGAGCGGCGACAGAAACTGATGTAGCAAGTAACCGTGCGCACCGTGCAACTGGATGGCATCGAGGCCGATGTTCACGGCGCGGCGTGCCGATTCGACAAACGCCTCGCGAATCCCTTTGAGGCCGTCGCGATCCAGCGCGATCGGCGGATGATCGTTCTCGTGGAAGGCGAGCGAGGAGGGCGCTTCAGTCTGCCAGCCATGCGCGTGATCAGGCGGGAGTTGCGCGCCGCCTTTCCAGGGCAAATCGGTGGAGGCCTTGCGACCGGCATGCCCGAGCTGAATCGCGATCGGCATGTCCGACCAACGTCGCACCGAGTCCACGACCCGGTGCATCGCGCGTTCGTTCTCGTCGGAGTACAGGCCCACGTCCGCGTAGGTGATCCGGCCTTCGGGCTTGACCGCGGTAGCCTCGATGGTCAGCAAGGCTGCGCCTGACAGCGCCAGCTGTCCGAGATGGATCAGATGCCAGTCGGTCATGCAGCCATTGTCGGCTGAATACTGGCACATGGGGGCGATCACGATGCGGTTGGCGAGCGTGAGTGGGCCGACCGGGGCGGGCGTGAACAATTTGGATCGCATCGATTGTCTCCGGGAATGGCGCAGCTCCTGCACGTCCATGTGCCCGCTGCATCAGGGCATCCGTGCCCAAGTCCGGGGATGATCGCGGCTTCAGCGGTGCGGTCGCAAGTGCACGTGGTGATAGTGGTGATGCGCGCGGCCGTTCGCCTCGGACTCCACCGGAATCACGTTGAACTTGCCATGGCGCACGCCCTTCTCGGCGATCAGCGCCTCCGCGAACTGCACCACTTCCTGCGTATGGCCTCTCAGGATCATGGTCTCGATGCAATTGTCGTGATCCAGATGGGCGTGCATGGTGGAGACCGTCACGTCGTGATGATCGTGCTGGATCTGCGCCAGGCGTCCGGCGAGCTGCCGCTCGTGATGGTTGTAAACGTAACTCAGCGCCGCCACGCAGTGGTGCGCGCCGCCGTGATCGACGGAGTCTCGGCCCAATTCACCGCGTAACAAATCGCGAAAGGCTTCAGAGCGGTTCTGATAACCCTTCTGCTGCATGAACCGATCGAAGGTATCCGCGAGCTCGTCGTCGATGGAGATGGTGAGTCGGCGCATGGGAGTTCTCGTGTCGCGAGGCTGCCAGCATAACCCACCGGAATGCTCGCATTCCCGTGTGTCATGCCGGCTCGGAAAAATTTGTCGCTTTGAAACCGGTGTGAAATATTTCGGATTCATCATACACCCCGCTCGCGCCTCGGACGGTTCGACGCGAATAACTCGATGAAGGGCGCTGGCCGGTCGTGAGAAGCCGTTTTCTGAAGCTATCGTCTGTTGTGTGTGGCTCGGCGAGCGCGATGCTCGCCGGTGTCGCTGCGATGGCGCATTCGGTCAGCGAACAAGCGCAGCAGCGCATGTTGATCGGCGGCTTCTTCGATGCCGCGTGGATCGGCGCCGAGCACATGCTCACCGGCTACGATCATTTGTTGTTCCTGTTGGGCGTGATGCTGTTTCTCACGCGCTTCAGTCAGATCGTGGTGTTCATCACCGCGTTCACCGCCGGTCACACCATCACGCTGTTGTTTGCGACCCTGGCGGGCATCACCGCCAATCCTTATCTGGTCGACGCGGTGATCGCGCTGACCGTCACCTATAAAGCTTTCGAAAATCTCGATCTGTTTCGTCGCTGGTTCGGCCGGCCCGCACCGAATCTGTTGTTCATGGTGTTCGTATTCGGCCTGATTCACGGCTTCGGGCTGTCGACCCGTCTGCAGCAGATGACGCTCGCGAAAGATCCGGAGCTGGTAACCAAGATCATCGCGTTCAATGTCGGCGTCGAGCTCGGGCAGATCGCCGCGCTGGCCTTGATGACCGCGGTCGTCAAGGTTTGGCGGACGAGCACCGCTTTCCCGTCGATCACACGCGTCACCAACGGTGCTTTGATCGCGGCGAGCGCGGTGTTGCTGGCTCTGCAGCTGCATGGTTACGTCACTGCCTCGCAGGATGTGATTGGGGTTGCTTACCCGTCGTGATGGAGAACAGTGTGGCGATAGACAACGTGTTGCGAGGGGCGGTAGCTTGCGCGCTGGGAACGCTGTCGCTGGGCGCGGCCGCGCAGACGATCGATGAAGTCGTCGTAAAAGGCCAGTTGCTTCGGCCCAAAGATTCGGCGTTCACTGCAACGGTGCTCGATACCGTCGCGATTCGCGAGCAGGCGCTGGCGGACGTCGACGAGTTGTTTCGTCTTGTGCCGGGCATGGTTGTGCGCGATCTGCAGCTCGGCTCCGTAGCCAGCAACATCGTGATACGCGGCTTCGGGAACGGCGGCCATGGTGGCGATCTCGGCGCTGTCATCGACGGCATTCCGCTCAACGAAGCCATGTCGCACGCCGACGGCTATGTCGATCTGAACACAGTGGTGCCGCTGGAGATCGACTCGTTCACGGTCTTCAAAGGTCCGGTGTCGGCGCTATACGGCAACTACAATCGCGGCGGCCTGGTCGATATCCAAACGCGCAAGAGCGGCAACTACGCGGAAACCGACTTGTCGTTGAGCTCTTATGACACCATGGATCTGCAAGCGGCATACGGCTCGCAGCTCAGCGATACTCAGCAGATCAATCTCGCGGGCCAGCTGTTCCGTACCGGCGGTTATCGGCCACAAGGTCATACGGAGCGTGGCACCTTCGCCGGTCGTTGGGCGACGGATATTACGCCGGCGCTGCAGGTCGCGCTGTCGACTCGCTATTTGCAGTCGGAGAGCGATTCCGCCTCGTATCTCACGCAGGCGCAATTCAAGGCCAATCCTCGCGGCATCGATCCGAATACGCAGAACGATGGCGCGGACAAGGAATTCCTGACGGTTCGCGGCGACGTGAACTACGCGATCGATGACGATCTGAAGCTGCTCACGTTCGCCTATACGACTCAGCAGGACTTCACACGATGGTTCTCACGACCTGTCAGTGCGACAACGTGGCGACAGCGCGAGGAAACCTACGACCGCAGCGTGTTCGGTGCTGGTACCAGCTTGAATGGCGTGACCGCGCTGGCGTCGATCCCGCTGAGTTACATCGCCGGCGTCGAAACGTTCCGTGAGTCCACCGAGTACAAATTTTTCGACGGTCTGGATCATCGTCGCCGTGTGCTGCCGGCGCAGTCGAATCGAGAGACCGATCTCAACAGCGTTTCGGCGTTCACCGAAATCAGAGCGAACGTACATCCGCTCGCGCAGGTGTCGTTTGGCCTGCGTGCGGATCGCTTCACGGGTGGTTGTGAGTTGCGCGGAACGGAGACAGGTACGGACCCTTGCGGGGCGCTCAACAAAGCGGACCATGTGAGTCCGAAGCTGGGCCTCCACTCGCAAGTGACGGACTGGCTACAGCTGCGCGCCAGCTGGGCTGAAGGATTCGCGCTCGCGAATGGCTTCGTGAAATACGCGGTCGGTGGTCAGCCGCTGAACGAAAACGTGTTCCGGCAGACCGAGGTCGGCATGCACCTGGTCGCCAATCGCGTATTCGAGCTCGACATCGCCGGCTATCGACTGAAGTCGACCGGTGAAGTACGCACGGTATCGCCGGGCGTATATGAGAACTACGGCGCGACGCTGCGAAAGGGCGTCGAGGTGAGCGCGAAATGGACGCCGGTCGAGAGCTTCGAGCTGAGCGCGGTCTACGGCGTCACCGATACCGAGGTCGAGCAGAATGCGGACCGCCGGTTGCTAGGCTTGGCCGTGCCGGGCGTGCCCGAGAGCTCAGGCAGTCTCGATGCGACCTTCCGGCCGCTCGCGGACTGGAGCATCAACGCGGTCTGGCGTTATGTGGGTGAGTACGAAGTTGACGCGTTCAATACTCCGCAGGCAGAGAACTACGATCTGCTCGACCTCGGCATCTCATACGCACATCGCGGCGATCGGAATTACCGCATCTATGCGCGGCTCGAGAACGTCACCGGTGAGAAGTACGCCACGTCCGTTTCGGTCATCGGCGGTCAGCTCTTGTTTGCTCCCGGCTCGCCGCGCACCGTGCATGCCGGCATCCAGTTTGATTTCTGAGGTATCGATATGTTCGGCAGATCACGCCAGCTGATTCTTTCCGCGATGCTCACGGGTTGCGCGTCGGTTGCGATGGCGCACACGGTGTGGCTCGAGCCGGCGCAGGCGAAAGGAGATTTCCAGGTAAAGTTCGGCGGTCACGCAGGCAAGATCGAGACGTATCAGCCGGAGAAGATCAAACAGATCGCGGCACTCGACAAGCAAGGTAAGATGCTCAACGTAAAGCAGGACATCACGCCCGACGGCGTGCGTCTGCATATCGATGGCGCGCCCGCGTTGATCGTCATGCATTTCGATAACGGCATTCACTCGCGACCGGCGACGGGACCGAGCGTCGAGAAGCCGATGAACGAAGTGCCGGGTGCCACGCGCGCGACCTACGCGGTGAAGTATCACAAGACCGTCGTTGAGTGGGCGCCGCTCGTGACCAAGACGCTCGGCCAGCCGTTCGAGGTCGTTCCGCTGTCCGCGCAGCAGCCGGCGGCTGGGCAGCCGTTCCGTGTTCGCGTGCTTCAAGACGGCAACCCCGTCTCAGGTGTAAAGCTCGGTCACGGCGAAGAAGGTACGGCAACGGATCCAGTCACCGATGCCGAGGGCGTCGCGGCCTTTGTGCCCAAGAAGGGTTTCAATAGACTATGGGCGGGCAAGCGCATTGCCGTCACGGACAATCCCAAGTACACGGAGCTGAGCTATGAATATTCCTTCGGGTTCGATGCGAAGTGATCGCATGCCGCTCATTGCGCGATTCATCTGCCTGATGTTCCTGTTGCCCGGCCTGGCGGCGGCGCACGGCCTGCTGCTCGATGCGAAGCATGTGGGTGATAAGATCGAGGGCACCGTGTACTACTCGAATGGCGAGCTGGCGGTGCGCGAGTCCGTCGAGCTGCTCGATCTGTCGACATCGAATGGAACTGCGGTCGCAGGGGAGACTGACAACGACGGCAAGTTCAGCTTCCCGGTCAAGGAAGGACATCGCTATCGCGTTTCAGCGTACGCCGCCGAAGGTCATGGCGTCGATGTCGAGATCGAGGCCGTCGCCAATGCCCGGCCCAAACTGATCGAAAAAGCCGCCGCCGCTGAAGAGCAGTCGTGGCTGCCGCCGGCCTGGGCGGTGATCGGATTTCTGCTGCTTGCCTCGCTCGTGCCGGCCGTGCTCTCACGCCGGCGCGTCGCCAATCAATAGATCATTGCGCCTGCCTCGCGCCCAGCCATTCGCGATTCTGGAACGATAGATAAACCGTACTCCAGAGCTGAGCCGCGTTCGACTCATCCGCGTGCGTGTTTTGTTGCCCGAACGCTTCAGGGTGGTACTGGTCGTTCGAGAACGACCACGACCAAAGCTCCGAGGAGCGCAGCGCATCGCTCGCATCGATCGCCTTCCACAACTGCGAATGTGCCGTCTGCAATCGCGTGCGAAGGTTTGCGGGCAAATCAGTCCGCGCCAGCTGACGACTGAGGCCCGCCGCGAAAACCGCCTGCTGCCAGGACCAAACGACGGTGCCGTGATAGGCCGTGTTGTCGAAGCGCGATTGAGCCTCCCGATCCGCAAATGCGGGGTTGGCGACCAACATCCCGACGGGCGTCAACAGGCCCGCGGGGAACGGTCGCATGAGCGCCTCGATCGAACGTTGCAGTTGCGCAGCCGTCGGCTGGGTGAATAACAACGCGAAGCCATCGTCGGAATGCATGATGGGAATGGGTTTGCCGTCCGCATCGAGTGACAGCGCATTGAACGTCAGCGATCCCTCGCGCAAGCCGCTGTCGAGTGCGGCCAGCGACTGCTTCGCATCCACGCCCACGGCCGCGGCGTAAGCGGCTACCTGATCTCGCGCTCGTGTGGCGGGCACGGTCACTACAAACATCGGTGGCGCTTTGCGAGACCAGATGTCGTGTTGAGCGGACGCTCGCTGTAACGTCCGGCGTTGAGCATCGGTGAGATAGGAATCGAGCAAGCCGCTTTCGAGCAGTCGATGAGTTGCATCTAGCGCGGCAGGGACGAGCACAGCATTCACGTCATAGGCGTAGCGTCCACGACCGAGGCCTTCTTCACTGTCGCGCCATTGCCCGGTCATGCGACCTTCCTTGATGCCGACCAGATGGATCGGCTTGGGATCGGCGGCAAACGCGGAAGTGCGTTCGACCACCCAAACCAGGTTTCGTACCAGTGCGTCGCCTTGTTGCTGACCGTTCGCGTTCGTTTCCGAGAGAAATTGCCGTGCGACGGCCCGGCCTTCGGTGGCGAGCAGCCAGTTGGCGGTGACCGGGGCGAGCATGAAGTCATCGTCGATCATTCCGTAGTCGTAGATCGGCGTGTCGACGGGGCCGCGACCTTCCTTGAGATTGCGGAGCACGGCGAACTCGCCTATGTCTTCTTCGTGCGCGACCTCTCCGTTGGGCGCCAGCCGAGTCAGCACGGCGCCGATGCCGCTCTCGATCGCCAGGTTTTGCATGACGGGTGCGAGCAGCGTCAATGACATCAAAGTGTCCCGGCCGAAGTACGTGTCGAAGCGCCACGAACCCGCCAGGTACTTCTCGCGATAACTGAGAAACGTGAGTACATCGCGGGCGCGAGGGTCGCGGGCGGCGGTCGCGGTCAACAGGGATGTGATATCGATGGCCGTGAGCGGTGTCTCGCCAGTCAATGCCACGATCTTCAATCGCAGCTTGTCGTTGCCGGTGATGGCTTCTTTTGAGACTTGAGCGCCGTCGAGCGCTTCCAGCGACAGCCGATAGCCAGCTGCGCCATCCAGTCGAGATCGCGCCCAGACGACGCGATTGCCTGTGACGGTCGGTGTGGTCGCGATTCCGTCCGGAAGCGTGCCGAGCGCCTGATAATCGCGTAGCACGCGCACCGAGGAGAGCACGGCTTCGTGGATGTCGAGCCTCGTGCTATCGACCAGGACTTCCGCTTCGATCCCATGGAGCGGCCGGCCTTGCGCGTCTTTCTCCGTGACGGGAGTGGGTGGGCGAGCGAGCGTCCATTGCAGCGGCCGATCGCTCTTGTTGAACCAGAGACCCACGCCGCTATTGCCGGCGGGGAACGCCACGAGAATGCGTGCATCCGTGCCGGACCGTAATAACAAGTGCGCGGCGACCGGTCCTTCGCGCACGAAGCTGTTGATGTTTCGTCCCTCGTCGATCTGAAAGCGAAGTGACGGCGGGGCGGCCGGCGGATTTGTTGGGGTCGCGCAGCTGGCGAGTGCGATGACGCCGATCAAGGCGCCGATGAATGCAACGATACGATTCATGCGGCGATGATGCGCCGGGTCGCGATTCGGCGCCAGACGGTGGCAACCACCGTCGCGGCCCGTGAAATTTATTCAAGCAGCCAACGGCGTAGCAACCGGGTCGTTTGTTCCGGGACTTCCATCGGCGGCAGATGACCGCACTCTGGAAACACATGATAGGTCGAGCCCGAGATGCGCCGATGCATTGCTTCGGCATCTAGCGGCGGCGTGAGAATATCCGAGTCGCCGACCGCGACGAGCGTGGGCACTTTGATCGAAGGCAGCAGCGGGCGCGAGTCGGGCCGATTCAGAATGGCGTTCTGTTGACGAAGAAAGGCGTCGCCACCGACGCGCTTCGCCATCGCTTGCACTTCGGCCCCGATCGTACCGTGCACATGTTTGGTATGGACCAGCTGCGGCAGCATGCGAGTCGTCACGCCGAAGAAGCGTCCGTGTTTCAAAGAATCGATACCCGCCAGGCGCTGTGTCACTCGTTGCGGTGAGTCGAGCGCGGCGCTGGTATCCACGAGCGCCAGTCGCGTCACCCGTTCCGGCTGCTGGCGCAGGATTTCAAATGCGACATAGCCACCCATGGAAAGCGCGGCCAGCGCGAAGCGCTCGGGCGCGGCGTCCAGGACGCGTTTGGCCATCGCACTCACGCTGTCATCGAGCGTCAGGTCCGGGATGCTCGGCTCGGCGATGTCGCCGAGGTCGCGAGCTTGATCGCGCCACAGCCGCTGATCGCACAACAGGCCGGGCAACAAAAGGAGTGGGACTCGTGCGGGCACGACGGGAGTTTGCGTCATGTTCATTGTGAAGAGCAGCTTCGAATGAGTAGTATACGGCCGCGAATCTGAAACACGGCCTCAATGGGTGAGGTCGGCAGCAGGGAATGACCAGGGATCGGGCGATAGCTGCGACTTCTTTGGCGCCGTTCGTGCGCCAATGTCTCACTGCAGGCTGCTCCCGGCGCATCGCTGTTGCGCGTGATGTTCGCGCTTCAATCAAACTCGCAACTGACGTTAGGGAGAACCATGAAGAAGGCAGCATTGTTTGTCGGCGGTCTGCTGTTGTCCGCACTGGCGTGCGCGCCGGCGATGGCGGAGGTCGTACGTGTGAAGGTGACGGCTCGTGTGACCCAGGTGGAGGATTCCGGCGGAGCCCTCAACAACAAGATCGTGTATGGCACCAGGGTGACGGGCACCTACGTATACAACACCAATACGCCCGATTACTCGACCGATCCTATGTTCGGCCGGTATCGGCCGTATGCGAACGAAGCGCGGATGCGATTCGTAGCAGGAGGGCTGGTGTTCGAAAGCAATCAACCGACCCAGGGCATCGAAATTCTGGTCGGGCCGTCGTCGTTCGAGATGACCAGCATGGACAACAAGCCGCTGTCCAATGGCGGATTCGTCAACAACATAGCGGTTCGACTGTATGGAGCCAGCGGCGGGACACAGACGAAGGCACTGCCGACGCAGGCGCCCGATCTGACCCAGTACATGTACCAAAAAGATGTGTCCATCGTTGGCTCGGCTCCGAACGGCGCATCTTTCATCGTTAGCGCTCAACTCGAGACCGCCGAGCTGATCGTCGCGGACACCGTGCAGGTGTCGCCGGCGGCAGGCAGCTTCCTGCCGAATCAGCATTTCGATGCTGCCTTGACTCTGCCTCGTAACAGCAACGTCGTGAACGTGATCGCGAAGGCTAGCGGCGCGCCGCTCCCGATCGGCTACCCGGGCTTTTGCACGCTGGTGCCGCCGAATAGCGCCGGCCAACCGGCGGTGCTGTGCCCGAATGCGGATGCAGTGCTGCCGCAGGCCGCCGGGGCTCCGATCGAATGGACGGTCGAGCTGTCGAACGGCACGATCCTGACCGAAACGGCGAACTGGACGCTTCAGCAGTAAGTCGACAACGACGCGCGCGCCTGTTCGAAGGCGCGCGTTTCCAACTAGCTTGAAGAAACGTGCTCGCCTTCGAGCAGCGGGCGATATCTCCTGAGCGCGTCGGCGACGAAGTCCGTGAATGCTCGAACGCGAGGGGTGTGGCGCAGGTCTTCGTGGGTGAGCACCCAAAGTGCCGTCTCCATCTTCGGAATCGGCGCGTGAACGCGAACCAGATCCGGGGCAGTGTCGCCGAGATAACACGGCAAGGCGGCCAGGCCGAGCCCGGCGAGCGCGGCTTGTTTCAATGCCACCAGAGAATCGGCGCGGAACGTGATTTCACTCTCAGGCAACTGCGTCCGCATCCATTTCGCGACCGAGGTGTTGCTCAAGCTGTCGTCGGGCGCGACCCATCGTTCCCGGGCGAGGTCGTCGATCTTGTCGCGCTCGCCGAGGTAAGAGCGGCCGGCGTAAACCGCAAACGCAATCTTTGCGATGCGTCGGCCGATCAGCGTGTCCGGCGGATCGACCGCGGGGCGAATCGCAACGTCGGCATCGCGTTTGCTGAGGTTGAGCATGGTGTTCGACAGGGTGAGGTCGATCCTGATCCCTGGATACGCCGCTTTGAATTCAGCCAGGATCCGCGGCAGGAAGGTTTCCATCAGCGTATTCGCGCTGGTGACGCGCAGCTCGCCGGTCAAGCTCAGGTCGTGGCCCGCGAGTTTGCGGGTTAGTGAGTTGATCGTGTCGTCGATGCGGCGAGCGGTGGCGGCAAGCTCCTCGCCGGCGGCTGTCAAGACGTACCCGGTCGGCAGACGATCGAAGACGCGCACACCGATGCGTTCCTCGAAAGCAGCGACGCGTCTGAGTACGGTCGTGTGATTTACACCCAAGGCGCGGGCCGCGCCCGCAAGCGAGCCTGCCGTCGCGACCGCGAGCACGTAGCGAAGATCGTCCCACTCATATTCCGCCATGGCGCCCAGCGTAGCTGAATGATTCGTGCTACACAGCTTACAATCAATTCGACGGACAAGGAGAGGTTGCGCCAAGTCATGATCCTGGAACTGCACCCCCGGCTTCGAATCGAGAAGCTCACGCTCGGGCGCGAGGGGGCGCCGCTCGTGGTGATCGACAGCTTCATCGCCGACCCGGAGCGGTTGATCAAGAAGGCAGCCACGGCGCAGTTCAGCTCGGGCGGACGCCACTACCCCGGCATTCGGGCGAAAGCTCCGCCTTCTTACGAGCACTTCCTGGTGACCCGTCTGCCCTCGCTCGTGGGCGAGTACTTCGGGCTTACGGGCGCATCGTTGCGCCTGAGCATGTGCCACTACTCGCTGGTGACCACGCCGCCCGCGGAGCTTTCGCTGTTACAGCGTCTGCCGCACGTGGATTCACTGGCGTCGGAAGGGCTGGCGACCATCCATTATCTGTTTCGTGAAAAGCATGGCGGCACCGCTTTCTATCGGCATCGAGCGACCGGTTACGAAACTCTGGATCGGGAGCGCGGGCCCGTCTATTCCCGCGCGCTCGACTCCGAATGCGCCGGTCCGGATCGGCCCGCATCCGAATACATCAACGGCGATACGGCGCTGTTCGAAGAAATCGCCCGAGCGGAGGGCGTCTTCAATCGCATGCTCGTGTATCGCCGCAACTCCCTGCATTCGGGCTCGATCGACCGGAGTTTCGTGCCGGATCCGAATCCGCAAACCGGCCGGCTCTCGATCAACTGCTTCGTCGATCCGGCTTAGCGGCCGAACACGGCGGCAATCGCACTGCTGCCGCGGCCGATCGGATCCTTCCGAATCGCCTTTTCCTCCTCGCCCACCTGCGTGAACAGCGCGTTGAGACTTTGCGTGAGCACGTGCTGTTCCAGGTCCAGGTCGGGCTTGTTGGTCAGCGGCAATTGTTTGTACGCGCTCAGCAGCTGTTGATACTGCTTGTAGAAGCCGATCTGTTGCAGGCTGTTCTGGATGATGGGCAGGTACTTCTGGCGAAGCTCCGCTTCGGTGTGCTGGCGGAAATAGCTGGTCGCGGCCGTGTCGTTGCCGCGAACGATGCCCATCGCATCGGTAATCGTCATGCTTCGCACGGCGCCGATGAACACCGCTTTCGCCTCGACGGCGGCGTGCTCGGCGCCCTGATTCATGAGCTTCTCGATCTGGTCGACCTGTCCGCCCAAGCCGAACTGTCGCAGCCGCGAGGCGATCGGCTGCACCGGTTCCGGCAGGCGGATGCGATACAACGCGCTGTTCTGATATCCGCCGGTTTTCGACAGCAGATCCGCGGCTCGGGAACTGCCCAGCTCGAGCGATTCCTTCACCGCGCGCGTCAAGGCCGACTGATTGGAATTCCCCGCGACTTCGGCTCCCGACTGCAGAACTTGCGACATCTCCGCGCACGCGCCCAAGCCTGAGCTGACGGCCACAGCTAAGCCCGCGACCGCAATCGCGCGAGCACTCCAACGAATTTGCATGACATTCCCGGGATGTTCTTGCTGGAGCGCGGAGTGTATCGCGACTCGGAGCCGATTGCGGCGGCGCCGGCATGACGCATGGAGGCGACACGGCTGGTGGCGCACCGGCGTTCCCGCTTTACCGATGTGCGGGGCTGTCAGCCTCTCTAGCCTGTGAGAGGGCAGCAAATAGAGATAGTCATGCGAGCTCAAAAGTTCACCGGAGCTGTCGCGGTGATCGCGGCAGTCAGCCTCACATCGCTCGCGCGTTCTGCGGTCGCGGAGGAATGTTGCGTCGGTATTCCCGACCATCCCGCCATGAGGGACGGCTGGTATCTGAGCGCCGGTGCGATGTGGGCGAACTCGAACGTCACTGCGAACTTGAGCACCGGTGCCGTAGGCGCCGCCGCGCTCATCGATTTCGAGAACGACCTGGGACTTCCCGAGAATAATGTCATCGGCCTGTTCGATGCGCGTTGGCACTTCGCCAAACACTGGAAGGTCGAACTGGAGTATTTCAATCTGGACCGCAGCGACACGAAGCAGATCGAGCGCGCGCTCCAATGGGGCAATTTGAACATTCCGCCGACGGTGCCCGTGACCAGCACGTTCAACTTACGGGACATCAGGGCCAGCATCGGCTGGTCGTTCTTCCGCACGCAGGATAAAGAGGTCGGCGTGGGCCTGGGCGCGCACGTCACCCGGTTGCAAGCGAGCCTGTCGACGCCGAATCTGGGCTCGGATGCCGCCAGCCAGACGGCACCTTTGCCGTTCCTCTCGCTGTATGCGCGCCTGGCGCTGACCGACCGATGGTTGTTGAGCATGCGGGTGGATCGGCTCTCGCTCACTACCGGCAACATCGATGGCAAGGTGTTTGCCAGCGGGGCGGACATTCTCTACCAGCCGTGGCGGCATTTCGGCGTCGGGTTGGGCTACCGCGACGTCAATTACCAGATATCGTCCACCTCCTCGGACTGGCGCGGCGAAGCTCAGATTCAGGAGAGCGGACCGTCGCTGTCCGTGGTCGCCACGTTCTAATCTTCCGTGCCTCGGGCATGGCCACTGCTCGCGCGCACGCCGTGGGTTTTGTTGCTCTGTCATTCGACGCACGCACAAGAGCTCGAACCCCGTGCGTACTCGCCCAATCCTGTCGGCGTCAATTTCATCGGTCTGGGCGTGGGGCATTCCAGCGGCGATGTGCTGCTCGATCCATCGCTGCCGCTCACGGATGTGAAAGCGCGACTCACGACCGGCTTCACCGGATTCGGCAGGACCTTCGGATTGTTCGGACGTTCGGCGAGCATCGGATTTGCCGCTACGTATGTTACGGCCGACGTGAGTGGCAACGTTGGAGAAGATAAAAGAGAGGTGCAGCGTCGCGGCTTCGGCGATCCGCGGCTGCGGTTCACGCTGAATCTCATAGGCTGCGAGGCACTGTCGCCGGCGCAGTTCGCACAACGTCGACCGCAACCCTTGTTGGGTGTCACTCTCGTGCTCGCTCCGCCACTCGGGCAATACGATCCGACCCGACTCGTGAATGTGGGCACGAATCGATGGGGCATCAAGCCAGAGCTGGGGTTTTCGCAGCCGGTGGGCCGGTGGTACCTGGATGCCTACGCCGGCGTCTGGTTCTTCACGCAGAACGATGCGTTCTTCGGCGGCACGACGCGTCAGCAGGAGCCGATCCATACCTTTCAGGCGCACGTGAGTTATACCGTCCGCCCGCAACTCTGGTTCGCCGCCGACGCGACCCATTATCGTGGCGGGCAGAGCTCTATCGACGGCAACAGCAGGACGGATGCTCTGGCGAACACGCGCATCGGCATCACGATGTCATTGCCGATCAGCCCGCGGCAGTCGTTCAAGCTTTCCTGGAGCGATGGGGTTGCGACTCGCGTCGGCGGCGACTTCACGAGTTACGCGCTCTCCTGGCAGTACATGTGGATCGATCGACCGTAGACGAACCGCTGCCCGCCACGCCTATTGCGTAAACAACCGCGCGTGCGCATTAAGGACGGCAGATTCGCTTGCGAGGTCCATCATGAGTGCCGATACCGAGTCCGAACGTCTGCAAGCGGTCCGGGCGGGAACGGCGCCCTGGCGCCGCTGGGGGCCATATCTGAGCGAGCGCCAGTGGGGGACGGTGCGTGAGGATTACAGCGACAGCGGCGATGCGTGGAATCATCTGACGCACGATCAGGCGCGCTCCTACGCATACCACTGGGGCGAAGATGGCATGGCGGGCTTGTCCGACGACCGGCAGCAGCTGTGCATCGGGCTGGCGCTGTGGAACGGTGCGGATCCCATCCTCAAGGAGCGTCTCTTCGGCCTCACCAACGGCGAAGGCAATCACGGCGAGGACGTGAAGGAATATTACTTCTATCTCGATTCGACGCCGACCCACTCCTATCTGAAGTATCTATATAAGTACCCGCAACGAGCCTATCCCTATGACGATCTGACGCGCACCAATCGCGCGCGAGGTCGCAGCGACTTCGAATACGAGCTGCTGGACACCGGCGTGTTCGCCGACGATCGGTATTTCGATGTGTTCGTCGAATATGCCAAGGCGTCGCCCGAAGATATCCTGATGCAGATCAACGTCTGCAATCGTGGCCCCGACGCGGCGACCTTGCATCTGTTGCCGACGTTCTGGTTTCGCAACACCTGGTCGGCGGACGGTGAGAGCCCCCGGCCGATTTTGCGCCAGATCTCGACCAGCTCCTCTGGCAACGTGATCCGGGCTTCGCACCCGCAGCTGGGTGAGCGATTCATCTATTGCGAGCAGTCGGCCGAGCTGTTGTTCACCGAGAACGAGACCAACACGCAGCGTTTGGAGAACCGGCCGAATCGCACGCCGTATGTGAAAGACGGGATCAACGACTACGTCGTGCAAGGTCGTCACGAAGCCGTCAACCCCGAGCGCTTCGGGACCAAGGCAGCGGCGCACTACACGATGGAAGTCGGCGCAGGCCAGTCGCAGGTCGTGCGCCTGCGCCTGTGCGAGCGCGCGCCGGCGCAGCTGGTGTCGGTGGGTGACAGGTCCAATGAAATGTTGGATGCCGGTTTCGAGGAGGTCCTCGGCGCACGCAAACGCGAGGCGGACGAGTTCTATGAAATCATCCTTCCGGCTTCGTTCGACCCGGACGCAAAGAACATCGTCCGTCAGGCGCTGGCGGGCATGCTCTGGTCGAAGCAGTTCTACTACTACGACGTCGGCGCCTGGGTGAACCAGCATCGGGATTACGGCCGGCACACGCCGCGCAATCTGCACTGGCGACACATGCACAACGCCGACATCATCTCGATGCCGGACAAATGGGAGTATCCCTGGTACGCCGCCTGGGATCTGGCATTCCACATACTCGCGCTGACGCTGGTGGACGAGGACTTCGGCAAGCAGCAGCTGGACCTGATGTTACAAGCCACGTATCTGCATCCGAACGGGCAACTGCCCGCGTACGAGTGGAACTTCGGCGACGTGAATCCGCCGGTGCATGCGTGGTCCACGATCTTCACCTATCGGCTCGAAGCGGCGTCGCGCGGCAGCGGCGATATCGATTGGCTGGAGCGTTCCTTCCATGCGCTGCTGCTGAACTTCACCTGGTGGGTGAACCGCAAGGACCGGGACGGCAAGAACGTGTTCGAAGGCGGCTTCCTCGGGCTGGACAATATCGGTGTCTTCGATCGAAGCGCGCCACTACCCACCGGCGGTCATCTGGAGCAGGCGGACGGCACGGCGTGGATGGCGTTGTTCTGCCAGAACATGCTCGAGATCGCCATCGAGTTGACGCTGTCGCGGCCCACTTACATCCGGATGTGCACCAAGTTCGCGGAACATTTCCTGTGGATCGCCTCCTCGATGGTGACTCATGATGGCGTCGGCATGTGGGACGAGGAAGACGGGTTTTTCTACGACGTGCTACAGCTCCCGGACGGCACAGCGCAGCGCCTGAAAGTACGCTCGATGGTGGGGTTGCTGCCGTTCTGCGCAGTCACCGTGTTCGATGGCCGGCTGCTGCAGAAGTATCCCGAAGTGGGGCAGGTGCTGCGCGACTTCCTCACCTCGCATCCGGAGCTTACGCGCGCCATCCACGATCCAGTCAGTCGCGGTCGGCACGGCAGAGTGATGGCCTCCATTCTCGATGAAAATCGACTGCGACGAGTGCTGGCGCGCCTGCTCGATGAGAGCGAATTTTTCAGCCCGTACGGCATACGTTCGCTGTCGAGAGCTCACTTGGAGCGGCCCTACGCCTTCAGCGTCGGCGGGCAGGAGTATCGCGTCGGATACCTGCCGGCCGAATCCGATAGCGGAATGTTTGGCGGCAACTCGAACTGGCGAGGCCCGATCTGGATGCCGGTGAACGGGCTCATCATTCGCGCGCTCTTGCAGTACTACACGTACTACGGAGACGACTTCACCGTGGAGTGCCCGACGGGATCGGGCCGGCAAATGAACCTTTATGAAGTCGCGAAGGAATTGTCGCGACGGCTGAGCGCGATCTTCAAGCGCGATGCCGACGGTCGACGACCGCTGTACGGCGGCACCGAAAAGTTCCAAACGGACTCGCACTGGCGCGACTACGTTTTGTTTTACGAATATTTCCACGGTGACAACGGCGCCGGACTCGGCGCCAGTCACCAGACCGGTTGGACCGGCATCATCGCGCGCCTCATGCAACTCTTCGCCGTCGTGCCGTCCGATCTGCTGCTGGAGAGGGGCGCGCCGGGCATGCCCAAGGAGGCGTATGAGAGCACACGCAAGCCTGCGGAGCCGGAGAGGCGACGGGCTCGCGAATAGCCGATGGCGAGCGGTTTCCGGGCGGTATGAGCCTGGCAGGAATGCGAAAAAGCGATAGGCGCCCCCGGTGCGCTCGACGCAGGCTGTGAGATCGAGGTCGTAACGTTCGCGGCGATCGGGAGTCGGCATGAGCATTCGAGACGCGGTCAATCGCTCCATTCTTCCGATTCCCGATGCGAGCCATGTCGGTCTCACGACTTTCGACGCAAAGGACCCCGACACGCGATTTCCGCCGATCGAACCGCTGCGCCCGCCACACGGCGCGCCGAATGTGCTCATCATCTTGATCGACGACTGCGGCTTCGGCGCATCGTCCGCATTCGGCGGTCCTATCGCGACACCGAGCGCGGAGCGTCTGGCGAAGGGAGGCCTGAAGCTCAATCGGTTTCACACCACCGCGCTGTGCTCACCGACGCGTCAGGCGCTGCTCACCGGGCGCAACCACCACTCCGTGAACATGGGTGGCATCTGCGAGATCGCCACGTCCGCGCCCGGCTACACCTCGCTGCTGCCGAAGAACAAAGCACCGCTCGCCATGACGCTCAAGCTGAACGGTTACTCCACCGCGCAGTTCGGCAAATGTCACGAAGTCCCGGTCTGGCAGACCAGTCCGCTGGGACCGTTCGATCAATGGCCGACTGGCGGCGGCGGCTTCGAACATTTCTACGGTTTCATCGGCGGTGAGACCAATCAGTGGTATCCGGCGATCTATGAAGGGACCTCGCCGATCGAGCAGAGCAAGTCGCCGGAGCAGGGCTATCATTTCACCGAGGATATGACCGACAAAGCGATCGGCTGGGTACGCCAGCAGAAAGCGCTGATGCCGGACAAGCCGTTCTTCGTGTATTTCGCGCCCGGCGCGACCCATGCGCCACATCATGTGCCGAGGCAATGGGCGGAGAAGTATAAAGGCAAGTTCGACGACGGCTGGGACAAGTTGCGGGAGGCGACCTTCGCGCGCCAGAAGCAGCTCGGCGTGATACCCGGCGACGCGCAACTGACGAAGCGTCCGGACGAGATCCCGGCTTACGACGACATGCCCGCGGAGCTCAAACCGATTCTCGCACGCGAGATGGAGGTCTACGCGGGTTTTCTCGAGCACACCGATCATCACATCGGCCGACTGCTCGATGCGATCGAGGATCTGGGCGTACTCGACGACACGCTGATCTATTACATTCTCGGCGACAATGGCGCGTCCGCCGAGGGCACGCCGAATGGCTGCTTCAACGAAATGGCCGTGCTCAATGGCATGCCAGCGCTCGAGACGTCGGAATTCCTCATCGGCAAGATCGACGATCTCGGCGGCACCGAAGCTTATAACCACTATGCGGTCGGCTGGGCGCACGCCATGAACACGCCGTATCAATGGACCAAGCAGGTCGCATCGCATTTTGGCGGCACCCGTAACGGCACGATCGTGCATTGGCCGAAGGGCATCAAAGCGAGAGGCGAGATCCGCTCGCAGTTCTGTCACGTGATCGACATTGCGCCGACGGTGCTCGAGGCTGCGGGGATTCCAGCGCCCGCGTTCGTCAACGGCAGCCAGCAGGCGCCATACGAGGGCGTCAGCTCACTGTATGCCTTCAACGATGCGACAGCGGCCGAACGTCATGAGACGCAGTACTTCGAGATGCTCTGCAATCGCGGCATCTATCACAAAGGCTGGACGGCGGTGACCCGGCACGGTGTGCCCTGGCTCGGCTCCTACGAGCGGAGCTTCGACGAAGATGCCTGGGAGCTGTACGACACCAACACCGACTGGAGCCAGTCTCAGGATCTCGCCGGACAGGAGCCGGCGATACTCGCGGAGTTGCAGCGACTGTTTCTGATCGAGGCGGCCAGATACAACGTGCTGCCGCTGGACGATCGCACGGTCGAGCGCCTGAACGCCGAACTGGCCGGACGTCCGCAGCTCATCAAGGGAAAATCGCAGGTGTTGTTCGGTGGGATGTCGCGACTGACCGAGAGCTCCATCGTGATGACGCATAACAAATCCTACGCCTTGACCGCGGAAGTCGAGGTGCCGCAGTCCGGAGCGAACGGCGTGATCATCGCTCTGGGTGGCAGCGTCGGTGGGTGGAGTCTTTACGCCCATGAAGGCAAGCTGAAGCACTGCTACAACTTCTTCGGCATCCACCGCTATTTCACCGAGAGCGCTCGGCCGATCCCACCCGGCAAGCACCAGGTTCGCATGGAGTTCAAGTACGACGGCGGCGGCCTGGGCAAAGGCGGCAACGTTTCGTTGTTCGTCGACGGCAAGAAAGACGGCGAGGGGCGCGTCGAGATGACGGTGCCCATGATGTTCTCCGCCGACGAAACGTGCGATGTCGGCAAGGAGACCGGCTCCGCGGTGTCCGGCGACTACGGTCCCGCGCACAACGAATTCAGCGGCGCGGTCCACTGGGTACAGATCGATCTGGAGAAAGACGATCACGATCATCTGATCAGCCCGGAGGAGCGTTTCAGAATGGCGATGGGCGTGCAGTAGCGGGCGGCTTACCGTGAGCTCGCAGATGCTCGGATCTCAGCCCGATTTCTCGCTGGTGCTCGGCGGTCCTCTGTTTCAAATCTACCGGCGAACGCATCTGTCGGGAGATGCGTTGGAGCTGTTGCAGCGGCGGATGCTGGTGTTCTCGACCGTGACGTGGCTGCCGTTACTGCTGTTGTCCGCGCTGCATGGAGACGCGTTCGGAAAGTCGGTGCCGATCACGTTCGTCGAAGATATCGAAGCCCATGTGCGGTTTCTGATTGCGTTGCCGATCCTGATCGCGGCCGAGCTGGTCGTGCACCGGCGCATCCGCTTCGTGGTCGTGCAATTCCTGGAGCACGGGATCGTCGCGCCCGAAGACGTGCCGAGGTTTCGCGACGCCATCGATTCGACCATGCGCTTGCGCAACTCGCCCGTGATCGAGCTGGCGTTGCTGGCGGTGGTCTACACGGTGGGCTTGTGGATCTGGCGCACTGAGGTCGCGCTCGGCATGTCGAGCTGGTATGCGAGCGCTGAGGGAACCCAGATGCGCCTCACCGCGGCCGGCTATTGGAATCTGCTCGTCAGCGTGCCGATCTTCCAGTTCGTGCTGCTGCGTTGGTACTTTCGATTTTTCCTGTGGTTCTGGTTCTTGCTCCGCGTGTCGCGGCTGCAGCTGCGCTTGCTTGCAACCCACGCGGACCGGGCTGCCGGTCTCGGCTTTCTGGATATCAGCATCAACGCATTCGCGCTGGTGCTGCTCGCTCAGGGCTCGATGCTCGCAGGCTTGATTGCCAGCCAGATCTTGCACGCGGGTCGGGATCTGATGAGCTTCAAGGTGCAGATCGTCGGCTTTCTCGCTTTATTCGTCGGCGCGGCACTCGTCCCGCTCATCGTGTTCACGCCTCACCTGGTCCGAGCAAAGCGCAATACAGCGCGCGAGTTCGCTGGTCTCGTCAGTCGGTACACGCGCGAGTTTCAGCGGAAGTGGGTCGAGGGAGGCGCGCCGGTGGACGAGCCTCTGCTCGGCAGCAGCGATATTCAATCGCTCGCCGACATCGGCAACAGTTTCACGGTGGTGCGAGAGACGCGACTGGTGCCTTTCAGTCTCAAGGAGGTGTCGCGATTGGCCGCGGTGTCGGCCGTGCCCTTCGTGCCGCTGCTATTCACGACATTCTCGGTGAATGACCTCGCGACCTATTTGCTCAAAGCAATCTTCGGAGCGGCGCGCTGAGATCAGCGGACGCACTCGGTGGTCGACGCGCGATGTTTGATCGTTTTCACGCACACTGTAGTCACGATTCGCTGCACGCCGGGGAGTCGAGAGATTTCCGCGCGCAGCAGTTGGTCGAGGTCCGCGATGCCAGGGACCAGAACCTGAAGTAGATAGTCGCCGTCGCCGGCCGTGGCGAAACACTGCACGACGGACGCATGCCGGTTCACCGCTGCCTCGAATTCCGCGTGCTTGATCGAATTGATGGTGACTTGCACGAACGCATGGATGTGCAGCCCGACCGCGTCCGGATCGATCTCGGCGCGGTAGCCCTTGATGATCCCTCGCTTCTCCAGATCCTGAACTCGCGACCAGCAAGGGGTCTTCGACAGGCCGACTTTCTCGCCCAGTTCGGCGAAGGACAGGCGGGCATCGTTTTCCAGGGCGCGCAGCAGGGCGAGTTCGGTCTTGTCGAGCATCTGAACATTGTTTCGGAAACAGCCGGAACTGACAACCGTCATTCGTCGGCGAGCGTTGATCGGTGCCCCGATCGGAACAATGTTTTGGCGTGACCGGCTCAGACTGCTCGACATTTGCAAGTGGAGCATTCATGCCCGCCGAAAGTCCGGTCACCTACGCCAGTTATCTGCGCCTGGATGCGCTGCTCGAGCAACAGAAACCGCTCTCGGACAGTCACGATGAGATGCTGTTCATCCTCATTCATCAGGCTTCCGAGCTGTGGCTCAAACTGTGCTTGCATGAGCTGCGCGCGGCGCGCGCCTGTATCGCCGTGGATCAGCTGCGCTCGGCGTTCAAGATGCTGTCGCGAGTCGCTGGCGTCCAGAAGCAGCTGATTCATTCCTGGGACGTGCTGGGCACGATGACGCCGGCGGACTATCTCAGCTTCCGCGACCTGTTGGGCACGAGCTCGGGATTTCAGTCACAGCAGTATCGGTTGATCGAGTTCTTGTTGGGAAACAAGAGCGTGGCGCACGTGGAGCGCTTCCGTGAGCATGAGCTTGCTTACAAGAATCTCCAGCAAGCGCTCGGTGAGCCCAGCATCTATGACGAAGCATTACGCGCGTTGCGACGTCATGGCCTGAGCATACCGAGCGATTATCTGGCGCGTGATTTCAGCCAGCCGTACGTGCTGTCCCGCGAAGTCGAGATTGCTTGGGCGGAGGTGTATCGGAACACGGAGCGCTACTGGGAGCTCTACGAGCTCGCCGAGAAGCTGGTGGATCTTGAAGATCGGTTCCAGCTCTGGCGATACGCGCATCTGCGCGCCGTCGAGCGGATCATCGGCCGTAAGCCGGGCACCGGGGGCACGCCAGGCGTGCCCTACCTTGCCAAAGTCATCGAGCAGCGGTTTTTTCCCGAGCTGTTTTCGGTGCGTTCCGCGCTCTGATCCGGCTCGCGAGCTTCAGCGCGCGGCGGCCAGCGCCTGATCGAGATCTTCGAGGATGTCCTCGATGTCTTCGATGCCCACGGACAATCGGATCGCCTCCGGCGTGACGCCGACCTTGCGCTGTTCGTCCTCGCTGAGCTGCCGATGCGTGGTGGATGCCGGATGACAGGCCAGCGATTTGGCGTCGCCGATGTTCACCAGGCGCCGGAACAGTTTGAGCGCGTCGTAGAACTTGACGCCCGCTTCGAATCCGCCTTTCACGCCGAAAGTCAGAATGCCCGCGGCGCGGCCTTTCATATATTTCCGGGCCAGGGCGTGATGCGGATGATCCTTCAAGCCCGCATACCGTACCCATTGAATGGCTTTGTGAGATTGCAAGTGCTCAGCGACGCGCTGCGCGTTCTCGCAATGCCGTTGCATGCGCAGCGGCAGCGTTTCCATTCCTTGCAGCAGCTGAAACGCGTTGAACGGCGACAGCGCTGAACCGGTGTTTCGCAACGGCACGGTTCGCGCGCGGCCGATATAAGCAGCCGGCCCGAGCGCATCCACATACACGACGCCGTGATACGACGCTTCCGGCTCGTTGAACATCGGATAGCGTTCCTTGTGGGTGGCCCAGGGAAACTTACCGGAGTCCACGATCAAACCCCCGAGCGTCGTGCCATGGCCGCCGATGTATTTGGTAGCCGAATGCACGACGATGTCCGCGCCATGCTCGAAAGGTTTGAGGAGCACGGGACTCGCGACGGTGTTGTCGACGATGGTGGCGATGCCATGGTTGTGTGCCATCGCGGTCACGGCCGCAACGTCGACGATGTTGCCGGCCGGATTGCCAATCGATTCGAAAAACACGGCACGCGTTTTCTTGTCGATCAGTTTCTCCAGATCACTGGCGGCGTCGCTCGCGGCGAAGCGCACTTCGATGCCCAGCTTCGGCAGCATGTGGGCGAATAACGTGTAGGTGCCGCCATACAGCTGCGGCGTCGTCACGATGTTGTCGCCAGCCTCGGCCAGATTGACGATCGCGTAGTGAATCGCAGCGCTGCCTGCAGAAACTGCCAGCGCGCCCACGCCGCCCTCCAGCATGGCGATGCGCTTCTCGAGCACATCGCAGGTCGGATTCATGATGCGGGTGTAGATGTTCCCCGGCACCGCCAGGTTGAACAAATCCGCGCCATGCTGGGCGTTGTCGAATTCGAAAGCGACGTTCTGATAGATGGGCACGGCGACGGCGTGCGTGGTCGGCTCGGTCTCGTAGCCGCCGTGGATGGCGATCGTCTGGTCTTTCATGGGCTTGCTCGAGCGAAAAGACGGCTATCGTCCATGATGCCGTCCCATCTCGCAAGCCGCGCGGACCGCGCTCGATGCCGCTACTTGCCGATCAAGTCTTCTGGCGAGACATCGCGCGTTTCAGGAGAACGTCGGCGACCGCGTCACGGGCTTGGGCCTCGGTCGTGCCGGGAGGAAACTCGAACACCTCGTCCGTATCGAATGGGTTCGCGAATCGGACCGGTTCGCCTTGGGCGAACTGCTGTGGCGCCGGCGTTTGCGATTGAGTGATTTGCGACGAAGTATCCGCCGTGGATTGCTTTGCGCCTTCGGGGCGGGTGAGCGCGTATGTTGCTCCGATGAGGCCGAGAGCAACGATCATCGCCAGCGGTGAGCTCAGTTTACGCAGCGATGTGTCTTTCGCCGGTCTCGGCGGCTGTGGCACCGTGGTCGGCTCAGGCTCGACCTGCCGGGCATTTGCAAGCGCGAGCAGTTCCTGTGCGCTCAGTTCGATTTCGGCGTCGGTCTCGTCCATCCGAGGGATCTCATCGTTCATGAAGTTTCCTCCTTCGGTCCGCATGTGAACATACACGCTACGGGACCCGGAAGAGTTCCTGGCGCGGGCGCCAGCGATGAATTTGTGTGATCGCCGTCGCAACTATCGAAAACGACACGACACTATGACAAATCAAGTCAACCTGTCCGCGGTTGAATTGCTAGGGCCCGGGTTTTGTGTCACACGCGACTATCGCCGCGATCTGCTTGCTCGCGACGTTGCCAGGGCCAGCGACCTTCGATTTCGACTTCGAGGGAAAAGCTCAGGAAAGTGCGAATGATGACGATCAGCGCAAGCACGCCCACGTTCTGATAGTTGGGCTCGACCGCGACGGTGGAAATGATGTCCGCGCCGACCAGAAATTCCAGTCCGAGCAGAATCGCCCGGCCGAGGCCGCGTCGATATTGTCGATAGCTGATGTCGAGCGAGACGCCGTGACGCAGATCGCGTAGGAACGCAACGCTCGCGGCGACACCGCCAAATACGATGATCGCGATCCCGAGCGCCTCGAGGAACCGGGCTGAGACATCGGCGAGATCGCGGATCCACTGCAACATTGGAAATAAGAGCGCATGCGTCCGTGCAATGCGCTCTCTATGCTCAGCGCCGCTTGCACGCTAGCAAATCCAAGCGGATGTCAGTGCATTCCGGGCGAGGAGCCGCCCTGTGCGGTTTCCGAAACGGCCTCACGGACCGATTCGGCAAGTCCATTGCTCAGTACTTCACCGAGTCGCTCGCGAATGCCCGAGACGATGAGATCGCACACTGGATCCACGATTCGATCCCGCACCGTCTGAGCGATCTGTTCGATGTTGAACGTTCCCCCGAGGGCGATCTGCTCCGCTAGCGCCGAGCGAACCGCGGCACCCAGGCGCTCACGTTGCGCGCTCTCGATCCGATCGTTCACGACCGACTCGATTTGCTCACGGACGTCCTGGCTGACGCGCTCGCGAATGTTGTCCGCGATCCGCTGGCGCAGCGAATCCAGCATGGATTCCGACAAGCCGCCGGCTGCCATGCCACCACCGTTACCGCCCGCGGACTGCCCGCCGAATCCCATTCCCATTCCCATTCGCTGGGATCCACCGGACGATGCCCTGCTCATGAGACGTTCCGAGATCGCCGCTCGCACCGTCCCTTGCAGACGCTCTTCCAGCGCTTCCTCCACCCCGGAGCGAACGACTTCCCGCAACCGTTCCCTGATGCCATCGCCGACTCGCTCTTCGATTTCTTCGCTCAGATGTTCGCGGACCAGCGATATGAGCCGCTCCGGATCCGCGCCGCCCGACTGCATCTGCGACAGGCCCATCTGCAATGCCTGACGCAACCGTTCGCGAACCGATTTCTGGACGCGCTCGCGAATCTCATCTTTCAGGCGCTCGCGTGCCGCGCCGATGATGCGATCTCGCAACGCCGATTCGATGCTGGAGCTGAGCCGCCAGGCGATCGATTCGGCCTCCTCGCGACCGAACTGCTGAGCGATGGGGCTGTTCATGGCCGCTTCGCGACAGACTTGTTTCAGACGGCTGCGAAGTGCCTCGCCGGCGCGCTCTCGTAATGCATCGACGATGCGTGCGTGCAGGTTCTGCGCCAGGCGCTCGCTCAGCTTCGATTCGACGCGCTCGACATCGAAGCCTTCCTGCGTGCTCTGGGCTTCGACGAATGCACTACGAATCTCGTCGGCGAGACGCCGCCGCAGCGTTTCGCGCAAGCGTCTCTTCAAGGTATCGGCCAGCTGCTCGTGGACGGCGTCCACCAGCTGTTGCTGAATCGCATCGCGAATGCGTTCGCGCAGCTGTTCGCCAAGTTGCTGTTCCATACCGGTGTCGCCACCGGTGCGGTTGAACCCGCCGCCGAACTGCGCACCGCTGAACTGGCCGCCGCCGAATTGCCCGCCGCCGCCGAATTGGCCACTGCCACTGAATTGGCCACCGCCGCGCATCGCATGCATCGCGGCTTGAAGCGCTTGATTCAGTTGTTGTGGATCATGGGTTGACTGTGCCATCGATGTCTCCTCTGGTGGAAATCGTTGAGAGTTCTGTACCAGCCGCCGCTGCGATAGTCCGGTATCCGGAAATCTCCTCCTGTGCCTGGCGTGCTTCCAGCTCGAGCGAAGCAACGAGTCATTGTTCTAGCCGATTCAGTGGCGTCGGTTGTGGTGATGACGTGAGAAAGCGTGCGCACCTGATCGCACGCATGCTTTGGATGCATCGCTGCCGCCGGGTGAAGCTGCATGATAATCGCGGCTCGCAAGCGAGCCAGTCGCGATCCGCCGTCAGATGATGCTTGCAGCGGAACACGTCAACGCCGCTGCCCTCGCTACTGATCCGTTGCGAGTCGAGTGTTCCGAAATTCAAGCGCGGCAGCGCGAACAGGCGTATACGTCAGACGTGAATCCGCAGGCCGCGGTGGCTGACATGGGTTCAGAAGGTGCCGCTGTGAATCGAGCAACGATCGTCGACCACCTCGAACGCGCGGAACGACACGTGTTCGAAGGTGATCGTCACCTTCGGCGTCAGCGGGACATCATCGTGTGGCTGCGCGACGCCGGGTATCAAACCGCCGAGGCGGAAGGTCTGCTGAATCTGTTCGAGGATACGCAGCGCTTGCATCTCGCGGATCGCGATCGCCTGCGCCGGGAGCTTAACGACTACGATGCAACGATCGATGTCACAGGTCCGCGGCCCACGTGATCCAGCTGCTGCGAACAAATACGACAGCGGTCTCGACATCACGCATTCAAGGCGATGACGTCCCTGTGTCGTTCCGAGCCGTCCAGGATCACGTCAGGCGGATTCCGGCAGTTGTCGCAGCGACCGCACTTATCCCCGCGTGGCTCACCGAAGTACTCGCGCAGCAGTTGCATCCGGCAGTCCGGAGATTCGCTGTAGTGGATCATTGCTTGCAAGCGAGCGCGCTCGGCCTGATGCTGCGCTTCGAAGTCGCCGAACAGATCATCCAGCTGCTCGGGGCGAAGCTTGCCGATGAGTGTCAGCGAGCGGCCGGAGCGTTCGATCACTTCAAGGTCTTCCAGCACGTTGACCAGCACGCTGACGCGACGAGAATGCAAGCCGCTGGCGGCGGCAAGTGCGGTCATCGAGGCGGGCTTGTTCGCCGCCGTCAGATCGGTGAGCGCCTTGAGCAGCTTCATGACATCGGCGGGTCGAGGCGCCTTGCGACCTAGAAAGAAACTGCGGATTCGTTTGTCTTCCAGTCGATAGAACAACACGCAACGTGCCGTCTCGCCGTCGCGCCCGGCGCGACCTGCTTCCTGATAATAACTTTCGATCGAGCCGGGATAATGCCAGTGCGCGATGAAGCGGATGTCCGGCTTATCCACGCCCATGCCGAACGCATTGGTTGCCACCATCACACGACATCGACCCGACATGAATCGATTCTGTGCGCTGGCTCGCGCGGCTTTGCTCATGCGACCGTGATAGCGTTCGGCGTCGATGCCTCGCTCGACCAGCCAGGTGTGCAACTCATCGGCGCGACGGACGGTAGCCACATAGACGATGCCGCTGCCGGCCTGGTGTTCGAGTAAGCGCAGCAGGCCCTGTTCTTTTTCTTCCCTGTTGACGGTCCGGAGCACTTCGAAACACAGATTGTCGCGCTCGATGCCGGTCTGAACCACGACGGGACGATTCATCGCGAGCCTCTCGCCGATTTCCTCCACGACTTGGGGAGGCGCGGTGGCGGTCAAAGCCATTACCGGCGGGCGGCCGAGTGCCGCGATTGCGTGACTCAGTTCCAGGTACGCAGGGCGAAAGTCATGGCCCCACTCCGTGATGCAATGAGCTTCATCGACGACGAACAACGCGATGTCCCGTTGTTGAAGCGGGCGCAGGTGGTCAGGGTTCTGCAGCCGTTCCGGTGTGATCAAGATGATGTCGTGCTCGCCCGCGGCGATTTCCAGTTCCTGCACCTCTTGATCGGCTGGAGCAACCGTGGAGTCCAGACGCGCCGCTTCGATGTTGGCGCTCTCGAGCCGTTTGACCTGATCGTGCATGAGCGCGATGAGCGGCGACACAACGACCACCGCTCCCGACAGGAACAATGACGGCAGCTGAAAGCACAACGACTTTCCCGCTCCTGTTGGCAGCACGCCGATGGCGTCGCGTCCGAGCAGTGCCGCCTCGATGAGCTCGCGTTGCCCTGGCCGGAAGCGCTGGATTCCAAAGCGCTTCGCGGCCGTTGCGCGTACGGCCAGCCAGGGGATCTGCCGCCGTGGGTCGGATGTTTGTTCGCTCACCGCATACCGCGTTCGTCATTTCAGCATTTGCACGATCCGCTCATACAGCTGCGCACGGGTGAATGGCTTCGAGAGCAGCGGGATGTCCATCAGCTCGCTGGAGGTAGTGGGCGAGGGCATCTGGGCGTAGCCGCTGGTGAATAACAATCGCACTTTCGGATAGCGACGCTGCACCGTGGCCGCCAGCTCGCGGCCGTTGAGTCCAGGTAAGCCGATGTCCGTGAACAACAGATCCACGCCGCGATTGCGATCCAGAATCTTCAATGCTTCGGACGCGTCCGCGGCCTCGATCACGGTGAAGCCGAATTCGCGTAGCGTATCCGTCGTGAAGCTTCTTACGGCATCGTTGTCTTCGACGACCAGAATCGTTTCCCGATGCACCGAGCGCACCTCGGGGGCCGGCGACGACGCATCGGTCTGATCGGAGCCGCCCGACACCTGGGGCAGATAGATTTTCACCGTCGTGCCATGACCGGCGCGGCTGTACATCTTGATGTGGCCACCGGATTGTTTGACGAAGCCGAATACCTGACTCAGTCCGAGGCCGGTTCCTTGACCCAGCGGCTTGGTGGTGAAGAAGGGATCGAACGCGCGATCGAGGACTTCCTGCGTCATGCCCGTGCCGGTATCGGTGATGTAGATCAGCACGTAGTTGCCCGGGCTCAGGTCCGGCAGCAGCCGTGTGTCATCCGGGCTCAGCTTCGCGGTTGCGGTCTCGATGGTCAGCGTGCCGCCCGCCGGCATGGCGTCGCGGGCGTTGACGATCAAGTTCAGCAAGGCATTTTCGAGCTGATTCGCATCGACCTCCGCGATGCCGGCGGCATCATCCTGAATGCGGCGGATGTTGATGTTCTCCGGCAGCATGCGCCTCACCAACTCCGTCCAGCGTGCCAGCAGCCGATTGATCTCAACGGGTTTGGGTCGCAGCGGCTGTCGGCGCGCGAAGGCGAGCAACTGCTGCGTGAGGCTGGATGCTCGCTCCGCCGCTCGCAACGAGTGCTCGACTCGACGCCGCCAGCGAACCTGTTCCGGTGGCAATTCCTGCGCCAGCGTGTCGAGATTGCCGAGGATGACCGTGAGCAGATTGTTGAAGTCGTGGGCGACTCCGCCGGTCAGCTGACCGATCGCCTCCATCTTCTGGGACTGATGCAACTGTTCCTGCATCAAGCGCCGTTCGGTCATGTCGCGAGTGATCTTCGCGAAGCCGATCAACTCGCCGGCGGGAGTGCGGAGCGCGTCGATCAGGACGCTGGCCCAGAATTTGGTGCCGTCCTTCCTGACCCGCCAGCCTTCGCCCTCGAACTTTCCGGTGCGCTCGGCAGTGCTCAGCGCATACGCCGGCACACCGACGTGGCGGTCTTCAGGAGTGTAGAACTCGCTGAAATTGCGACCGATGATCTCGTGCGCGGAGTAGCCCTTGATACGTTCAGCGCCCGGGTTCCAGGAAATGACGTTGCCCGAGCGGTCGATCATATAGATGGCGCAGTCGCGGATGCCGTCGATCAGCCGGTCCAACTGCCGGGCGCTATCCGGCAGGACCGGGACGCCCGTCGATGGGACAGGCGCCGGCTGCAAGGGTTCCTCGATTTTCTGTCCCATGGGTTCGCTTGAGCGGGGTCTCCAACTAACGAGAATCGACGACCGGGCTGTCAGGTTCCCCCGAGGCAGTCGCTGCACTTGCGTCTCGCCGGCGGAACCCGTGCAGGGACCAGTCGTTATGTCCACATCGTTCGTCACGGAGCCCGCATTGATGCCAGCGAAGAAATCGCGCAAACGACCGTCCGCCAAAGCCAAAGCCGCGCCCCGAGCACAAGATGCCATCGCTTTGCTTCGTGCCGATCACAAGCTCGTGGAGGAGCTGTTCGAGCAGTTCGAGAAGGCCCGTACGGACGAACGCAAAGTCACCCTGGCGGTTCGCATCTGCATGGAGCTGAAGATTCATACGAAGATCGAAGAGGAAGTGTTCTATCCGGCGGCTCGTGAGGCGCTGCCTCGGAACGAGGATCTGCTGGACGAGGCCAAGGTCGAGCACGACTCCGCCAAGACCCTGATCGAGCAGATCGAGGCCGGCAAGCCCGGCGATGAGCTGTGGGAAGCGAAGGTCACGGTGCTCTCCGAATACATCAAGCACCATGTCAAGGAAGAGCAGAACGAGCTGTTTCCCAAGGTTCGCAAAACCCGGCTCGATCTGAAGGCGCTCGGCGAACAGCTTCGTCAGCGCAAAGAGCAGCTGATGGAACAAGAGGGCGCGTGACCGCACGCGCCCGCTTCGAATCTCCCGAGCGGCTTCAGTGCGCTTGCTTGCCGTAGGTTTCCGATAGATAGCTGATCAGCTCATCCGACTCCGTGCGGAACTCTCCAGGCCGGACCTCGACGGTAGGGAATTTGGGCTCCTTACCGGTGGCCGAGGACAGCTTCTCTCTGACGGCATCCATCGTCGGCGTGCCCACCGCGCACCGAACGATGAGGACATCGTCGGTCAGGTCGGCCTCCGTCAGAAAGCTCAACAGCTTCTCGGAATAGGGACAGCCTTCTTTCAAATAAGCGACTGGCTTGAACGGGTGGGTCATCGCTCGTCACCGGAAGTGGGTCACTCGAGTGCAACGTCCGGCAGTCGATTAGGTTGCGTCTTTCAGAGGAGAGCGCGAGGTACAAAGCCTGTGCGCTCTCGACACGCCTTGCGAACAGGGCGAATGTTTCATTCGCTGCCGGCTTTCGAGGGTGCGTTCGGAACAATAGTCTCCAGCGGCGCATCCGCGCAGCACCGGTTCGTCGATCGCGGCGGATCACACATTGCTGGAGTTACTCATGAAGACGCTCAACCTGATTACCCTCGTTCTGACGATCATAGGCGGCATCAACTGGGGCTTGGTCGGATTCGCCGATTTCGACCTGGTGGCGGCCCTCTTCGGGCCAGGCTCGGGGGCCTCGCGCGTGATATATGCAATCGTAGGTTTGTCGGCGCTGTATCAGATCCTGCCGTTGTCCCGTGCATTTCAGCTCGATGAGCCGCGAGCCGAGGCGGCCGCGCGCCATATCTGAAAGCAAGCACCTGACAGGCAGCTGATCGAACTGCGCACACGGCCACACGAACGGGCATGAAAGAAGTGGTGGAGGCCCTCGCGGGCGAGAACCGGGCGGATCGTGCCGACGTCGAGCACTCCACCCGGGACTCGCCTGTACTGGATTCGCCGCGCGAAGAAGCGCAAAAAAGCTACCACACCGTTCTGGAGCAACACGTCGAGCAGGCCCTGGAGGATCTCGGTCGACCCGCCGCGGGATTGTTGCTGTCCAGTTTCTCAGCGGGGCTCGATATTGGATTCGGTCCCTTCGCGATGGCCGTGATCAGCACCCTCACGCGTGACACGTTCTCGGATGCGAGCGTCGAATTGCTGACGGCGCTCGCGTACACGAGCGGCTTCCTGCTCGTGATCGTCGGTCGATCGGCGTTATTCACGGAGCAAACGACGTCGGCAGTGCTTCCCGTGCTGGCGGGGCGCGCGCCGGGCCATCGCTTGTTGCGTCTCTGGTTCCTGGTGCTCGTTGGAAATCTGCTCGGGGGCGCGCTGGCGGCCGCGTTCATTTCATACTTGGGGCAGCAGTTGGGAATCGTCGATGTCGCTGCCCTCGGCGCCATCGCGGACAAGCTGGTTCGTCATTCCTCATTCGTCGTCTTCCTGAGCGCGGTCGCTGCGGGTTGGCTCATGGGACTGCTTGCATGGCTGGTCGTCGCCAGCCGCGAGACCACCAGCCAGGTTCTGCTCATTGTCGTGGTCACGTTTGTAATCGGCATTTCGAGTCTTCATCACTCCATCGCAGGCGCGGTCGAAGTGCTGATGGCAGTGTTCGCGAATGCCGGGCCGACGCTCTTCGACTATGGGCGGGTCGTGGGCTGGTCCATCATCGGCAATGCGGTCGGTGGGGCAGTCTTCGTGGCCCTGCTGAAGTTCGGCCACGTGCACGCGAGCTCGCCTAGAGCGACTCGGATGAGTGCTAACCGCTGACCACTCCGCCGCGGCCGGCACCGGCGGCGGAGGGCCAGAAAGGGTGGCGAGGACGACACCCAAAACCGTCGGGTCGCTACTTCGTCACGCCGCCCGCTGCAGTTCTTCGACGTGGCGCGCGAAATTGCTCAGGATGGCTTGCCACCCAGCGCGCTGCTGTTCTTCGGTGTAAGTTGTTTCAGCGTCGAACGTCACGCGCACGCTCACGCCCTGCGGTAGTTGCGTGAACTCGACTCGCGCGGTTCGGTCGCCAAACGAATACTCGATGAGCTGGTGCGGAACGATCCTGGTGTACGTGCCGGCGAAGTCAAAGCCCATGCTGCCGTCCTTCGCTTCCATGCGCGATGAAAAGTTGCCGCCTTCCCGCAAATCGACGCTCGCTGCGGTCGTGTGCCAATCGTCCGATGCGGCGTTCCATTTCATGATGTCCGTCGGCGTGGTGTAGGCGCGCCAGACCGATTCGATCGGGGCGGCGATATTGGTGTCCACGGTGATTTTCATTTCACTTCTCCTTGCTGAAAGTTGGATAGAAAAGATCGACGAACGCCGGTGAAGGTCACGCGGCGAGCGCCATGCGATACCGAGCAAACGAGGCATCCACACGAGCCTTCGCGTCGCCGATGATCTGGCGCCCACGCGAGAAGCCGTACACGTCATCGAAAGTGAGCCGGTCGGTGCGCGCTTCCAATTGAGCGAGCGCCGCGGGGCCCAGGGGAATGGCGTTCGGATAGCTGTACATGAAGGTGGTAAAGCGCCGATCCATGGCGACCTGAATCGCGTCGCCAGGAAATAAGCTGCCGCCGGGGCGAGGGCCGCGCTTCCACCATAGCCCCGTGCTGCCGGCGAAGTGGCCGGGGAGGTGCACGAGCTCGAGCTCATCCGACAGCGCCAGGCGATCGCCGCTCCAGAAACGAATGGCGGGCGTTCGATAGGGCACCCATTGCTGGTCCGCTTGGTGTAGATAAACGGGAGCTCCGCCGAGCGCCGTGCTCCATTCGTTCATCGCGGAATAGAAGTGTGGGTGCGAGATCGCGATTGCCTTCACGCCACCCATTGAAGCGATCTGCGCGAGCGCAGCTTCAGTCACCATGCTCAAGCATTCCCACATCACGACGCCGCCGTCATGCGGGATCAGGAACGCGCGCTGGCCGATCGCGAACGACGGCTCTACAAACATCGTCATGACACCGGCGCAATCCTCGAAGCGGATCTCGCGGGTCGCAGCAAGCTCGGCGGAATGGGTCCAGCGCTGGCCCGACCAGCCCACATATTGGCGCTCGTCCAGGCAAATCGGGCATTCGGAGGGCGCCTCGCCCCCGGGCTGGTACTGCGTGCCGCAGGTCGTGCAGATCGGCGCGGTCTTGAAAACCTTCGAGTCGTGAAGCTGCATCGTCTTGCCTCCCGTGGCGGATGAGTTATCTTGACGTAAAGATAACCGGAGATATCTTGATGTCAAGACAAATCCGCCGATCGCGTGACGGCGTCGATCGGCGTCGCAAGCAATGGGCGGCGGAGCTGCCGGACGTGGACACCCGCGGGATGGCGATCATCGGCCGCATGCGCTGGCTCACACTGAACCTCCGTCCGCCGATCGAGGCGATCTTCCGGAAGCATGGGCTGGAAAGCGGAGAGTTCGACGTGCTCGGAACCTTGCGGCGGTCCGGCCCTCCTTATCGGCTCCGTCCCACCGAGCTGTATCGCGGATTGATGATCTCCTCCGGCGGCCTCACCGCCCGGCTCACGCGCCTCGAGAAGGCGGGCTACATCCATCGGGTTCCCGACCCGGCCGATGCCCGAAGCATCCTGGTCGAGCTGACCGCCGCGGGGCGAGCCGTCGCCGAGCGCGCCTTTCGCGAGGACATGAAGTTCGAAAGCACTGTGCTCGACGCGCTCGAGCCCGGCGAGCTGAAGACACTGGAAGCGCTTCTGCGGAAGCTGATGATGGCGCAGGAACCGAATGCGCAGGAGTCGGAAGAATAAGGTGCCGGTCAGGCGGTTGCTGATTCGGGCACTGCTCACTCAAGCGGGCTACTAACGGTGACGATTAGCTACTCGTCAGAAGAACGAGTCGCGGTTGATCATGTCCAGTCGATGGTGGGTAGCGAGCCTTTGCGCGTCGGTATGCCTGGCGAGTTTCCAGGTTCGGGCCGAGGTCGGCGCGGATCAGGCTGCGGAGCTGGAAGCGCTTCGCCAGCGGGTCAAGGCATTGGAAGAGCACCTCTCGGTCGATGCGTTGCCGCCGGCAACTGCGGCCGAAGCTCCCGATGTGGCACAGTCGAACGATCGAATCCAATTCAACGGCGATGCGCGCTATCGAGCCGAGAACGGCGAGCTCGACGGAGTTCACAACGATCGTCAACGCGTCCGCGCCCGCATCGGCGCGATGGCGACTGTCAGCGAACGGCTGTCGACCGGGTTCCGCCTCTCCACGGGCGAGGGTGATCCGCGCTCGGCGCATCTGACCTTTTCGGGTGGATATTCCCGTCGCAGCGTTGGCGTCGATCTCGCGTATCTGAAGTGGCAGGCGCTGCCGGAGATCGCGGTGTCCGCCGGCAAAGTGATCTATCCGAACTGGCAGCCGGCGCAGAGTGTGTTCATTGGCGGCGATGCCAATCCAGAAGGCTGGTCCGCCGCGTACCATGACCAGTCCGGCTGGTTCGCCAACGCCCACGACTTCTGGTTGCAAACGCGTGGCGATTCCGGTGACTCGCGACAGAGCGGCCTGCAGATCGGCTTCGGCAGCGATGCGAAGGCACCGGCCAGCCTCACCATCGCCGCCGCATACACTGACTTCGTCAATGTTCGCGGCGAGAAGCCCTTCCTCGACGGTGTCAATTCATACGGCAACAGCATCGATGCGAGTGGCGCACTCGCTCAGGATCAATATCGGCGAGCTCTCCTCGGAGCTCACGTTGCAAGGCTATCCGGGCTCGCTCACGTTCTTCACGCACCTGGCGCGCAATACGTCCGCTTCCGACGACGACACCGCATATTCCGCCGGTCTGTCCGTGAGCAGCGCGCGCTTCAAACATTGGCGAGCTGGATATCAGTATGCCCGCATCGAAAAGGATGCGCTGTTTGGCCAGTCGATGGACGGCGACTTCGGTGGCGGCAGCACCGATTCGCGAGGTCACGCTTTACGCATCGGCTACCGTCCGGAAGGACGCTGGAGCAGCTCGCTGTCGTACCTGAGAAACAAAGTCGGTATCTCATCCGCGTCGCCGCGCCCGTTCGATTTGATCCAGCTCGATATCGATTTCACTTACTAGAACATCAACCGCTCGCACCGAGCGCCGGGTCGCATGCGGAAAGCGCCGGCTCGCCGTAAGCGACGCGAGCGTATTGAATATCTCTAAAGCCGTCGGCTTGCTGACCACGTCGGGCGATTCGTCAGCAAGATGGCGGCCCCGTGCTTTGAAAAGCACTGTTCCTCACATCAGCGTTGCCGGCACACGAGCATCCCAAGTACGTTGGCTTGCAGCTCTCACTCGAGCTGTATCCGGTGCCGAGGAGCTTTTCTCTCCTGTCCTCCTCGTTCCGCTCACTCTCGGAGGATCTCTCATGAATCTGACTTTCCGAATTCGGCGGCCAGCATCGGCGCCGCTGGTGCTCTTGGCGTCGTGCGTGACTGCCGCATTCACGATCCAGCCCGCCTTTGCCCAGGAGTGGCAGGACGACGTGAACCAGATCATCGGATGGGAAGGGGAAAAGATGCCTGACAACGTGCTGCGCTTCACGCTGACGCCCCACCTCTCCCAGCAGATTGCCGGCGTGCGGGTATTCGAGAACCTCACGCTCGATGGCTATGCCGCTTTTCACGCCGAAGGCTCGCAAGCACTGATGGTGGCGGAGATCGTGGCGCAAGAGCAGGATGCGCCCAGAGTTGTGGACACGGCGAAAGCACAAGGTCTTTCGGTTTCAGCTGTGCACAACCATACGATCCGGGAACAGCCGAGAATCATCTACGTTCACATGAGCGGCTTCGGCGACCCGGTGCAACTGGCACGCTCCCTCAAAACAACGATTGGCGCAGCGCGGCTCTCGCTACACACGGACGAGGATCAAGAGGATGCGGACGACACTGCGCCCGGACTGAACGTGGGAGAGCTTGAAGGAATCATGCAGACGTCGAGCAAGGCAGTCGATGGTGTGCTCGAGTTCACGTTCGACCGCCCGGAATCGTACACGCTCGATGGGCATGCGCTACCGCCGGCGATGGGGCCGGAATCCGAAGTGCATCTACAGTCCATCGGCGAGGGGCGCGCGATGCTGGTGGCGGAGATCGCCTTGCTTCCCGCCGAAGTGCAGGAGGCGCTGCAGGTATTGCATTCGGCTGGGATGCAAACCGAAGTCAGCGCACTTCACAATCACTTCACCACCGAGGAACCTCGTCTGTTCTTCTTGCATACCGTGGGAGTCGGAAATCCGGCCGAGCTCGCACGCACCATTCATTCCGTGATCGACAAGACTCCGCAGCAGTGATTACAAACCGTCGCCACTACGGAAGCCCCTGGACTTCGCTCGCTCGAGTGAAGTCCAGCTTCTCTGCGCGTCGCCCGGCTCAGTGATCGTGCCGATGGTGAGCGTCGGGAACGTGCCGGTGAGTATGGGTGAGGGGCTCGTGACGGTGCCAATGAGTGTGACGGCCGTGCGCCTTGCCTGCGTGCTCGTGTTGGTGATGCTCGTCATGGTCGTGCTCATGTGAATGTTCCAACGCGACGTGCGTGTGTTCGTGCTCATGGTGCTCGGTCACGTGCAACCACACTCCGATGCCCATCAGAACAGCTGCCGCGATCAACGCCAGTGTGAGCGGCTCTGCGAATACGACAACTGCCAGAACCGCACCGAAGAAAGGCGCCACCGAGAAATATGCGCCCGTTCGCGCCGTGCCGAGCCCGCGCAGTGCTACGACGAACAGTGCCAGGCTGAGTCCGTAGCTCAGCCAACCAATCAGAAGCGCGAGCGCCACGTGCGACCAGGACGGCAGGCTCGCTCCCATCCCTGTCGCGATCATGATGTTGATCGTGCCGGCGACCAGGCCTTTGACCATCACTATCAGGCGTTCGTCAGCAAGAGAGATCATTCGCGTGAGATTGTTATCGATTGCCCACGCGAGACAGGCGGCAAGAATTGCGATCGTTGAGGATACACTCCTCGCCATGTGGGGCCCCGGCCAACTCAAGATCACTGCGCCAGCGACGATCGCGAGAAAGCCTAGAACGATGCGAAGGTCGAAGTTCTCGCGAAAAGCAAACCACGCGAGCAGGGCAGTAAAGACCGCCTCGGCATTCAGCAGCAGAGAGGCACTGGAAGCCGGCGTGGCCGAAAGCCCATACATGAGCAGTACGGGGCCGATCAGCCCTCCCGCGACGACTGCCCCCGCCAACCAGGGCAGATCTTGCCTGCGCATGTTCGCGTCCGAGCCAGGCTGGAGCAGCCGAGTCAATGTCATGCCGAGCCCGGCGCCGAAATACAACATGCCGCTGAGTAACCACGGACTGGTGTCGGCGAGCAGCCATTTGGCCACCGGCGTGCCCGCGCCGAACAGTGCAGCGGCCGCGAGGGCTATGACCGGGCCCGAGGAATTTCCAAGACTCAGCTTCATTGTCGAGCCGTGTGGCTTGCTGGCTTCGAGGTGCACTCGATGTTCTGCGCCCATCGCTCGGTGGTGTCAACCCATGGCGGCTGTGGTTCAACTGACGGCCCGATCTAACCTCCGGGAATCCCTGGTTCCGCTGCGTCCGTGTGGAGACGCGACAGCGCTTGCGGCAGAATCCGTGCCGCGCCGAGATCACGACGGTCGGCAAACGGAAACGGCGCGGAGGATCGAAAACATGAAGACGCATCACGCGCTCGCCCGCTTCGTCCTGAGTATTGCTATCACAGCAGCGCTGCAGCCCGCCGCACAGGCGGCGGACGTCACAGCGCCGTCGGTCATCAAGGCTGGACGACTGATCGACGTGAGAGCCGGCAAGGTGCTGGAGAACCAGGTCATCGTGGTTCGCGATGGCAAGATCGCCGCGATGGGCGCGGCTGGCAGCGTCGAGGTCCCTGCCGGCGCGAAAGTGTTCGATTTGTCGTCCAGCACGGTACTGCCCGGGCTCATCGACACTCACACGCACCTGACTTCCGATCCGGCGAAGCCACCCTTTCACGGCTACGGAGATTCGAATCCGCGCGTGGCGCTCAAAGGAGCGGCCAACGCACGAGTAACTTTGCTGGCTGGAGTCACCACGGTTCGTGATGTCGGCGCTTCGGGATACACCGACATCGCGTTACGCGACGCGATCAGCGACGGCGATGTCCCTGGTCCGCGCATGCTCGTCTCGGGACCGCCACTGGGGATCACCGGCGGCCACTGTGATGACAATCTGCTCGCGCCGGAATTCCAGCATCAATCCGAAGGCGTGGCGAACGGCCCGATCGAAGTGCGCACCGTGGTACGACGTAACATCAAATACGGCGCCGACGTGATCAAATACTGCGGCACTGGTGGCGTGTTCTCCAAGGGCGATACGCCGGGCGGCCAGCAGTACACAGCAGATGAAGTCGCGGCGTTGATCGACGAGGCTCACATGCACGGTCGTCGCGTAGCGGTGCATGCCCACGGCGCCGATGGCATCAAGGTCGCGATTCGAGCCGGTGTCGACACGGTAGAGCACGCGAGTCTCATCGACGACGAAGGACTGAAGCTCGCCAAACAGCGCGGCACCTTCTTGTCGATGGATATCTACAACAACGAGTACACCCAGAGCGAAGGGCCGAAGCGCGGCGAGCTCGAGGAATTCCTGCGCAAGGATCGGGAGGTGGCGCAGGTACAGCGCGATAATTTCCAGAAAGCGGTCAAGGCCGGCATCAAACTCACTTTCGGCACCGACGCGGGCGTTTACCGGCACGGCGACAATCCGAAACAGATCGCGGTGATGATCCGCTACGGCATGACGCCGATGCAGGCGATCCAGGCGGCGACGGTGGTCGGCGCGGATGCATTGGGAATGAAGGACCGGATCGGCGCGATCGCGCCCGGATTGGCAGCCGACATCATCGCGGTGAAGAGCGATCCGCTGAGTGACGCGCGGGCGTTGGAAGCGGTGAGCTTCGTGATGAAGGAAGGGGAAGTTTACAAGCAGTAAGCTTTCGCGGGTGCCGCCTCTCCGTAGAGACGTGCGGGGCGGCACTCGATTCGCTCGGGGCCCGACTGACTCCTCGCTTCAGCGCGTGTCGTCGTTCGTGCTCGTTGCTGGTAGCTCGAATTCACCTTGCGTTCGGAATCGCATGCTGTTGAAGGTCGTCCCGTTGAGCTTCCCTTTCATCTCGTAGGTGATCGTGCCGCTACTGTCGCGGCGGATCATGTCCACTGCCTGACGCGCCATTCGTAACGCGGAAATGCTGACAGGCACGCTGATGATCGCGTCACCGAAGCGGGGGACGCTTCCACCGGCGTCACTGACACCTGTCGCGAAAGTTTTTCCCTGCACGCTCATCTCGAGCGCCACGCCGTTGTAATTCACGGGCGCATCGTTCGGATTTTGCACTCGGAGCTTCACGAGCATGCGCAACTCCAGGCCCTCGCCCTGAAGCGGTTCGATCCCCGCAACCGTCACCTCTAGCGGATCGCGACCGCGAAGGCTCGCGCATCCCTCCGACGCCAGCAGCGCAACTGCGAGCGTTATCAGGAGGGAGAGTCGTCGAAGGATCATGCCATGGCCCCTCTTCCAAGTTGGCTGCCCCTCAATGAACGCGACGGAAAACGAACTGGTTGCAACCGGAGCGGTTTCCGACGGAAATTTCGCGCTCGAGCTCATAACCGCGCTCCTCGAAGAAGCGCCGAATTTCTTCTCGCGTGGCGACTTCGAATGGAAAGCCGCCGAGCCAGTCGATGTAGTCGTACCAGAGCGACATCCCTCGGGATTCCTTCAGCCGCCGCGTGACAGTCCGAACCAGGATGCGTGCCGCCAGGATCGGCAGGTGCACGACGATCATCGCGGTCCGTTGTACCGGCCCCTGGTTATAAAGCCGCTTTGCCACCTGCCAGTAGCGCGAGCGCAGGCCTTGGTCGTTATAGATCGCGATGAATAATCGGTCCGTTGCCATTGGCGCGACCAGCTCCAATGCCCGCCACATATCTCCGGTGTGATGGAGCACGCCCCACGAATAAACCACATCGAAGCGCCCAAGCGCTTTGAGGTAGTCGGGATCGAGCACCGAGCCTTGCTCGACCGGCCAGTGACCTTGCGACAGACGCCGGGTGCTTTCGACCGAGTCGGGGTCGTAGTCGAATGAATGCACCCGGGCGCCGAGCTGGTGTGCCGCAAGCGAGAACAGTCCGCTACCGCTGCCAGCGTCCAGGAAGCGCTTGCCCTGGAGCGGGGGAAGATTTGCTTTGAGCGACTCCACGGCCTGAGCGATCCGTTCGGGCGTGAGATGGGTCGCATAACGAAGCCAGTTCGCACCGAACCCAAAGCGATGTGTCACATCTTGCTCCTACGTCGTTGTGGACTGTCGTTGTGGAAGGAGAGGGATCGAGAACGTGCTCGCACACCTTGTCGTCGCTGTCATCGGTTGCTCGCGCCGATGATGAATCGCTCTCCACTGGAGACATCAAACTCGTACCACACACCATCCCGGACCTGACAGTCCATGCTGGTGTTCGCGTATTGCAGAAGGGTTCCAGAAAACACGCGGAATCGACTGGCGTGTTCTCCCCAGACGACTCGTCGATCAGCTTGGTAACTTGTGACAGTGCAGCAGGATCGCCGATTCACTCCTCTCTACATAGGTTCGATACATGGGCATCTGGCAAGACGGCGAGAGCGTGACTTCCGCTGTTGTCGACTCCTCGGCGGCTTCGCGGCTCTATTCAGAACTGATGAAGATGAGGCAAATGCAGGCTAGTCCGCACGAGGCTGGATGACCTGCAGCGAAGGCGGGAACTGAGCGTATCGACGGTTTTTCCTAAAGAGGCGGAGAAATAACAGATCATGGCGTCGGCATACGTCAGTGGATCAATCGGCCAATTCCCTCCGATCCGCTGATTTGGCACCAGGCCCGGTGCCGCGAAGTTCGATGCGTTTGCTCTCAGCCCGGTGTTGACGAAGCGGCGCGCACAGAAAACAATCTTCCTCATGGGAAAGCGCCGAAGATTATGGATGGGGCTCGCATTGACTGGCGTTGTGGCGGTTGCGGCCAGTTGTTTGTATCTACAGCGGCCCAGAATCGCGTTACCCGACACGCGACACAGTGTGTCCATCCCCCGAGGATTCGAACACGCGGCAGGATTCTGATCGCCCCTCGCGAGCGAACCCTCTCAGTCGGATCCGCCGCTGAGATTGCATACGAGTCGACGCTGGTCGTAGATTTCGTGACAGGGCCTGCCGACTATCTGAGTGTTGTTGGCCACGAGATTGTGTTTGAGTTCGAGGATCGCTTGTATGCATGTCGCCTCGAATCGGTACCCAGTGAGTACGATGCTGACCGCAAAGTCTTTGAGTCGATGTGCGAGTCGGTGCGAGTGGCCTCGACCCCATAGTGCGAAGAGAAACTGAGTGGCTTGGTCGGGCTCCTCACCGCTCGGTGATCTGCAGCAGCCTGCCGAGCTGACCGCCGCCGCCCGGGAGACGTCAGGTCGGCAGGCGGGATATCCACTTCCCCGGGTTCGCGATGAAATTCTTCCATGTGCACAAAACAGTGAACTGGTTGTGCTCATAGTTCGCGTGTCCTAACTTCCGGTGGCGAGCTGACCAAGTCAGGTAGCCCGTTGCATCGAAGTTATCCACCACCGCCAGCAGATCGAGCAGCTTACGGCCCTTCCAGTTCGTTTCCCTGATGTGAGCAAGTGAATGGAACTCAATGAACTCCGGATGATATCCGCCGATGTCGAGCTCTATGCGGCGGTTCGGCTGTTTCAGGAAGTCAATCAGCTCCTGCGGTACGCCGTGCGTCTCAGCGCGCTGTAGATGATAGGTTTCTTTGTGCCACTCGGGTGGCTCACGGTCTTTCAGATACTCCTGCAATTCCGAGTGGCCGATCTGCACGGCGTAAGTGTAGGCGCGATGCCCGTACTCGTCCGTCAGCGTGATATCTGCGCCATGCTCGACGAGATACCTGACCGTGTCCATATCGCCATTTCGCGCGGCGAGAGCGACGGCGCTTGGGCTGTTTGGGAAAACCATATCGGAGCGCTGTATGTTTACATCATATCCGTGCTCTACGAGGAATCGCACCACTTCGAACTGACGCTCGAACACGGCGCTTCTAAGGGTCGCGCCCCCGTCGGCTTGCAGGGAAGCCCCAAGGCGAAGCAGTTCAGGCAAAAGATCGAATCGCTTCGCAGCTATTGCTGCTTGGAGTGCGCTCCAACCGACCTGATTCACTCCGTCGATGCGCGCGCCATGAGCTACCAGCTTCTCGATAACGGAAATAGGACATTGTTCGGTGATCGCCCAGACGAGCGGATAGTTGTACTGGACGTTGAGATCCGCGCCATGATCGAGCAAGAAGTTCAGCAGCCGGTCCTTGCGGTGAGACAAGGCGACATTGACGGGCGATGAATACCAGGTGTCGGACGTGCGAATCCGGCGATTGATGTCCCAGCCGGAGTCCAGCGCCCGTTCGAGGGCCGGAATGTCCTCCGCGAGTAACAGGGGGAGGATGGGGTCGGCATTGTGATCGGGGGCTGGCTCGTTCATAGGTTAGAGAGTGTAGTCGCCGCACGCTACACCATTGGCCACATAAGACAGAATGCGGGCCCCATCACAGGGCCAGCGCGCGTTTGAGATCATCGTGCCCGAAAGCGCTCGCCATGCGGTGGATCTCGGCTGACCGGGCGCCCACAGCTTTGGCGGTATCGCGCCAAGTTGCGGTCACCGTCGCGACTTCTTTGATGATGGCACCGTGCGCCTGGCAGTGTGAGCCCGAAGAACTGCGACGCAGACTCCAATAGATCAAGCGAACAGGTGCCTTCATCGAGATCGATGTCCGTCGTCGGCATCCGCGCTTAGTCGAACAGCCGCACAGATGCAACTTCGGACGTCGGTTCCCATACTGTCTGCATAGGCAGATAAGGTGTCATTTCTCTTGGTTGCACGTAGACTTATACGAGCGTTGCGCTCCAGGTTATTCGTCACAGAGCGAAACTATAAATCACGTTATGTGCCATGAAGACTAGAGTTCCAATTCCAGAGGATCTCGCGGCGGACGTCATACTCAGGTCCGACCGCACCTGTCGTGTGTGCCGGGTTCCTGGACGCAAAACTCAGCTCCATCACATCGACGAGGATTCGCTCTGCTGCAGAAATGGCACATAACAAGCGGCGTTATGCATCCTAGAGTTTCCTGCTACAGCGTATCGATAGCACTGCTGGCACTTGGTTCGGCAGTGTGTCTTATTTCATTGGCGGCCCGCTACGCTAGCGTGGATCCGCACTACACTCTTTCTTTCATGTCTCACCTGGCGTTGACTCTTCCCTCACTGGTCTGCGCCGGGTTCTGGGTTTGGTGGAAGAATCCATTCTTTCGCGCGGCGGGGTACTGCATCGGGTCGCTTCTGCTTGTGTTCTGCGCGCGGAGTTTGGCTGTTGGGCCGGTAGGAGGAGATATGGATTTTGGAGCCACATTCACGGCACTCATCGCGACGATAGGCTGTTTCGTTCTTTCCATCGTCGCGTTCGGGTTCGCTGGTGTTCTGTCTCTGTTGTGGCCCCGCGTGCATGACAGGCCGTTGCAGCCGATGACGCGCGAAGACGCGCGCTCCGGCTGAGCCGCAGCTGCTTTGTAGCGCCATGGTTAAGAGTATGGCGTGCATTGATCGACTCGCAGCCCGGGAGTTCTTGGTAGGCTTGGTGCTCGCCGAGCAGGACGAGAACGAAACAATGATCTATTCGGATCTTTGTCCAATCGGCACTGTTATTGAGGTCGGGCCCAAACTGCCGTGAGTCAATTGAACAGCATTGAGGGCGACGGATTCGCGATAGCTTCTGGCGTTCTGGATGAGCGCACTCGACTCGATCTCACTCGGGATGTGGAAGGATTGCTCCTTGAATCGCCGGCTGGCGTCCGCGGACTTGCCGGCAAGGTGCCGAGCGTCGCTGCACTCGCCGGGTCAGCTAGAGTTCGTGCGCTGGTCGAGCCTGTGCTTGGTCCGCAAGCTAGATTGGTCCGCTCGATCCTCTTCAACAAGAGTCTGGATGCCAATTGGCAGGTAGCGTGGCATCAAGATTTGACCATTGCGGTGGCCAGTGAGGAGGAGGTCGAGGGCTACTCATGCTGGTCGGTGAAAGAAGGCGTCGTGCATGTCCAGCCGCCGGTGCAGGTTCTCGAGCAGATGCTGAGCATACGGCTACATCTTGATCCGGCCGACGATACGAATGGAGCGTTGTGGTTTTCTCCTGCCTCACATCGTTTAGGTCGCCTGCCAGCCGGTGAAGCTGCGAGCGTGGCCGAGCGCAGTGACAAGCATCTGTGTGTGGTGCAGGCCGGCGATGCGGTGTTGTTTCGGCCACTCATCCTTCATGCGTCGCGAAAGGCTAGGTCGCTCAAGCCTCGGCGAGTCATTCGCCTGGAGTTCGCTGGTGCGTCGTTGCCAGAGTCACTTGCGTGGGCTGAGGCCGCCTTATGAGAGGTCATAGCGATCAGTGCTCGCCGCTTTGCTCGAGACGCGAGCGAGCGCGGAGCGACCCGAGGTTCCAGCCCCCGCGGATGTAAATGCGACAGGAGTTTCGCCGATTCTTCGGCGAAACTCGGCGGACTCGAAAACTCGACCCCGATTCGGAGAATTCGTAACTTACGGAATTGGGGGATATCGAGATCCCCGGGAGACCTCAAGAATCCCCGATTTTGGCACTGGATTTGGCACTGGGATTCGCGGCAGAGAAGCTACGGTTCTGGTGGCATTTCAAATATACAAGCATCTGAGCGTGCCAGGGGAAACAGATGCGCTGGGTCGGCATTCGGAGTATCGCCCGGTTCTCCGGCGAAACTCGCCACGTTGCCCGACTTCGAGAGCTGCCGAACGGGGCAATGTTTCAGCGCGCCAGAGCGTGGTTTCAGGTTAGCTGACTCGTTCCGGGACCAGCTTGGTTCGAGTGGCTTTCGAGTGAGCGCTGCCGGTAGATTTGTAGTGTAATCCAAGGCATGCTACGCGCGTACCGAATGCTCCAATAACAATTTAGCAAACGAATGGAGTCTTCATGAAGAAGAATGCAGTGCGAGCCGTGAGGGTGGTGATCGCTCTAAACATCGGCGCGGTCTGTATGGCGAATGCGCAGACGCCGGTTCAATTCGAACATTCCGACAAGGACCAGCGAAAACAGCAGAGCATCGATGTCGAGCCGGGCGACCGCATCGAGGTGGTGATAAACAACACTTGCCCGGACCTGTTCGATTATCAATACGTCGCCTTCACCCGCAGCGAGAACGAGTCGACGCCCAAAGGCGGCCCCACCGCCGATATCGCCACTTGCGCGGAGGCGGATGCGAAAAAGGCGCTCAAGGAGGCGGGGTTCTGCGAACGCAAGTCCAGCGCGTTGTCGTTCGTCCACGATCGCACGGCCAGCAGCTATCAGATCATCGTCGGGAAAAAGGCCGGTGTGGCCGTCGCACGCGGGCTGACGAAAAAAGATTTCGATGCAGCCATCACGGCGATGACACAGCAGCCCAAGTGCGACGTGCCTAAAGACCTCGCCGGCAAGTCGATCGCTCTGGCGGAGCAGGCGAGTTACTTGATCCAGGTAACGTCCTCGCCGTGGGCGCTTGGCATGTCGGGCGGATTAACGATCAGCGATGTCGTTGATCCTCGCTTCGCCGTGGTCAACGATCCGGCCAGCACGGCGACGCCCCCGACCACCATCGTAGTGAGAGATCGCGGTGCTGAGGACAGCCAGAAGTTGGGATTCGCGGGATTCCTGCACGTCCACAACGAGAACTGGAAGGTCTTGGACATGCCGATTGCGCCCACCTTCGGTCTCGGTATCCAGGACCAAAACTCCATCAGCGGATTTGTTGGAGCCAGCCTCGCCGCGTTCGATATGGCGTATCTCACCTTCGGATGGAACTGGAGCTCGGTGGAGCGACTGCCTACCGGGCAGCGGCTCGGGGCCGCGCCCATCAGCGACAACGTGCTCAACGATCTGCCCAGCCGCACTGACAATGGTTGGTTCATCGGCTTCTCCTTCAAGCTCATGAGCCCCGGCGCGGATTTCTTCAAGAAAAAGGTGGCGGTAACGCCGCCGGTCACCGAAGAGACGCCGCCCAAGCAGTAACGTCGCCAGAAATCTTTGCAGCACCTTTTTCGGGAGAGCCGCAATGAACCAGACTCGTCGAGTTCTTACCGGTGTCGTCGCGTTGCTGGCAGCGAGCGCCGCCAACTCGCAGCAGTCGCCCGAGGTTGCTCGAAAGTTCGTTGCCGATGCCAAAGCTTGGATGAACGCACCCGGTAAGGCGCTGATGAATGATCCGTCGAAGCCGGTGGCGTTCGTGCATTTCACGGCTGACGCGCTGGCCAGCGATGTATTGCGCGAACTGGGAGCGGTGCAGGTCTTCAACGATCGGGTCGCGGAGCGCGCGTTGAGAAGGGTGCTGAGCGACAAGAACATCCGTTCCATCAGTTTGGTGGAAACGAACTTGGCCATGATGGACAAGATGGAGGCGGACCGAAGCATCAAGTTGTGTGACGAGGAGACATTTTCGTACTGCCGCGCTTTCGAAACGTCAGGCTGGCGTTCCGGTAGTGGTGCGCGCGAACTGACTGGCGTACTCGTCGATGGTGAGAAGGAGCAGGAGGGCCAGGCGCTGCTTGTGGCCCGCGGCAAGGATGTGGTAGGCCAGGTACTGACCAATGATTCGACGTTCACGCTTCGTTCCATCGCACCGAGCGTGCTCGCCATCACCACAAGTCAGCTTGGCCCGCAGGATCGCGATCCGGACGACGTCTCTCGTCCACCACCGCCGCCTGCCGAGCCCAATCCTCTCAACGATACCGGAGGGCCGGCAGCTGCCGGAGCCATAGACGAAGTGGCGGGCGAGTGTTCGAATCCGGCGAAGCCCGTGCAGGTGGATCTGTCGGTCGGCATCACACGTCGCGCCGCTGCGGAGGCATTGAACAAGCAACTCGATGTGCGACTGTTGCTCGAATTCTCGGCCTCGCTGGCCAACACCAGTCTGCGCCTGAGCAAAATCAACGGCACGCTGAATGTGGCGGACACCGTCGATGTTTCCTATGTCGAGTCCGGCGACTTCGAGACCGACGTCAATGCGTTGCTGAGAGCAGACCGTCGGCTCGTGCCGCTACTGAGCTCTCGCACCAGCCATCACGCGGATGTCACGGTGCTCATTATCGATGATCCCAACGCTTACAAGTGCGGCCAAGCAGCCGGGATCCGTGTCGATTCGGGGCGCTCGTTCGCAGTGGTGAATTGGCAATGCCTGACTGATCGCTTCAGCTTCGTGCACGAGGTGGGGCATCTGATCGGTGCCTGGCACGATCCGAAGACGCTCGAAACTCAACTGCGGCCGGGAGAAAAGGTGCAGCCGGCGTACGCACATGGCTATATCACGACGGGTCTGCAGCCAGTCACAACCATCATGGGATATCCGAATGCTTGTCCACAGCCGTGCGGGCGCTCGTGGTACTGGGCCAATCCCGAGCTTTCCTACCGCGGGCAGGTGCTTGGCACGCGCGATGTTAACTTTGACGCATGTGTGTGGCGCAAGCGCTTGCCGGTGGTGGCCGCGTTCGACGGCCGCTGATGGAACGAGCGTTTCATTTCAACGATCGTTCATCAGCGCTTCCACAGCGCCGTCGTGCAGAGAAGGCACCTGCGACAACGGATCGGACAGCGCCGCCAGGTTCTTGTTCGAAATGCAGCGAACTGAGGAGATTCTGGGCGACATGATGTTGCCCTCGGCGCTGTCATCGTCATCGAGCCCCAGCCAGTGGCCGACCTCGTGGAGCATCACCAAGGAAAGATCCACGTCGCTCGCGCCGCCGCCGACGCTGACCGCGGCCTTTTTCGATACGAACTTGAAATCGCGCGTGTTCAAATCAACGCGGCGATGCTGTCGTGTGCATGCGATGACTTTTTCCTGCGGCCCTCTGCAAGCGGTTGCCTGGTTCGTCAGCCCGATAGTGACCTGAGCGATCGGCGCCTGGTCGGCATCGTCCTTGCCACAGTGGAGGGCGACGGCAATGTCTGCGTATTCCGGCGCCGCGCATGCAGTCTCAATCACCGGATCGTTGGCCGCCAGCGCTACGAATTGCCACTGATCGGTCGGGACACCGCGCAACGCACCGTACCTCCTGCCGCAGGAGGCGCTTTCGTCGGGGTTGAGAATCACCGGGTCGCCCAAGCGCGGTATTCGACGGTTGGCGCCGCGATTCGGCAGGTCCCTGATTTCCCGGTAGCACTCCTCGACCATGAAGGCTGCGCCGTCGATGCGAGCCACGGCCAGATTTCTCGGCGCACAACTTGGGCATACCCTGCGCCAAGTCGCGAGGGCATAGAGAACTTCTGCCTGCAAGCCCTTGCGGTCTGCGACCGGCGCGCCAGAGGCGCTCACGTCCAGGCTGACTTCTACTGCAAGTTGACCTGCGAACGGGGTGAAAGGCAATTTCGGTCGGTGTGCCGCCACTCCGGTGCGCCCGATCGAGAACGGTTCCTCCGCTGTCGGACGCGCAATGCAAAGAGCTTCCGAGAGCTCATCGCGAGGTTTGGCAACGACCTTATCGGCTGCATCCATCGCTTGCGCTTCTTCAAACGATATTTGTTTCCTCAGGAAACGAGCGGTGCCGGGGTGCCTGGTGCCTTCCGCAAAGGCGGCAGCGTCGCGGCGCTGCGCGTTGCGCAGCTGCGGATTGGCGCCTGCCGATAGTAGGGCACGGACTAACGCCAGATCACCATTCGCTGCCGCTTGCATCAGCGGAGTCGTGCCAGAGGCGTCGGCTGCGTTGACGTCTACGCCCACCGCCAGCAGGTACGCGATCAAAGCATCGGGATTGTCGGTCGGTTTGGCCGACATGCGTGACACGACAAACGGGATATAGGACGACAGAACGTGGAATGCCGTCATTCTCTGTATATCACCAGTGACGCTCGCACCTGCCTGCACCAGCAGGCGGGTGAGCTCGAGATCGCGGCGTGCGATCGCAAATTGCAGCGGACTGACGGCTGCATAGCCGACGAAGCGCCGGGGGCCGCGCGGCCGAAACAGAGGGGCGTCGGGCGGGGGCGGGTTCAGTGGCTCGTA
>JAEWAF010000133.1 GCA_023391815.1 Pseudomonadota bacterium | reverse complement strand
GGACCAACATCCCTGTTGGATCCAATTGCCGGGAGGACAGAAGGCCCGGACGACGGCTTCGCGGTTCAAGGGTCGCACTATCTTCGGCCACCGGTTCACAGGCGAGCCGCCAGCGGCTCGCCACGCTTCGCGCGAACTTCGCGGACTCGTTCGGGAATGGGGCGGGCTCGCCGCGCCCTGCGGGCGGGCGACTCTTATCTACTCTCTACGGCGGGCGGGAACTCGCCGAGCCTGCGGGCGACGACGCTATTACTACTACGACGGTTGGAAACGCGTCCGGCTTCGGGCGAGCGGAGGTTGTTACTTTTTACTTCTGCTTGCTATTCCACTCGCGGACGGCGATTTCCAGGGCGGTGCCGGCCATCGGGCGGCCGATGAAATAGCCTTGGGCGCGGTCGCAGCCGACCGAGTCGAGGAAGTCGAGCACTTCTTGCGATTCGACGCCTTCGGCGCAGGCGGTGAGGCGAAGTTTGTGGGCGAGGAGGACCATGGTCTCGACCATCGTACGTGCGTCTTCGTGAGCAAAGACGTCGCGTACGAAGGAGGTGTCGATCTTCAGCTCACTGAACGGCATCAGATACAGCTGTTTCAGCGACGAATAACCCGTGCCGAAGTCATCGATCGACAGGCCGAAGTTCTTCACGCGCATGCGGGTGAGCACGTCCATGGTCGTGCCCGGATCGAACATGGCCGCGCTCTCGGTCACTTCGAAAATGATCCGGCGGGCGTCGGCACCGACCTGCGTCGCCATTCGGGCGACCTGATCGGGAAACGCGAGGTCGTTCAACAACTGCGGCGAAAGATTGATCGCCACCGACAGCTGCAAACCGACGGCGTCCCACGCGCGGCATTGAGACAGCGCAGTCTCCAGCACTTGCTCGGTAAGCCGGCGAATCAGACCATTCTTTTCCGCCAGCGGAATGAAACGCACCGGCGAGACGAAACCCAACGACGGATGATTCCAACGCGCCAGGGCCTCCACGCCTTCGACGATCCAGCGATTGGGCGCGATCCGAGTGGCCTTGGGCTGGTAGTGAACGATGATCTCGCGCTTATCGAGCGCGGCCGTCAACGCGGCGGCGCTGATTGGCGTGTCGCTGCTCAAGCATTGGCGCAACGTTGCTTCGAGATCGGCGAGCAAGATGGGCTTCTGAAGCGCACCCAGCATTTGCAAGCCGTGGGCCTTGCCGATCTGTTGAGCGGTCTGGAGCACGCGCTGATCCATGCCGCTGGCGACCAGGATCTGCGCCTTGCTGCCGCGTTCGCCGAGATAACGCAGCAGCTCGATGCCATCAGCGCCGGGCATCTGCAAGTCGAGCACCACCACCGAAGGCTGAAATTCCTGCACGGCGCGCCGGAACGCTTCCGGATCGGTCACGCCCTTCGATTCGAAACCGAGACCGGCCGCGGCCTCCGAAATGAATTCGCAGAGGTCGGGCTGATCGTCGATGACCAGCAGACGGTTGGATTGATCAGGCGACACGGGCCTCCCTATCGAGGACATGGCGGATACGCATAGCCAGGTCTTCGTTGCGATAGGGTTTATGGATTACATCCGACGACGTGAGCCCCGCGGTCCCCGCGAGCACGGCGTTGTCGGCGTAGCCGGTAGTAAAAAGCACATCGATGTCGGGGCGCAATTCGCGCGCGCGCTTGGCCAGCGCGGGCCCGAGCATGCCACCCGGCATCATCACATCAGTGAACAACAAATCGATTCGTTCCGGCCCCGACAGAATGCGCACGGCCGCCGCGCCATTGGCAGCGGCGAGCGCGCGATAGCCGAGTTGAGTCAACGCGGTCACGACGGTATCGCGCAGATCAGCGTCATCTTCGACCACCAGGATGGTCTCGGTGCCCCCGGGCGCGACTCGGGTGACGATCGTATCCTCGCGATCCGATTGTTCCTCTTGGGAGCGCGGCAGGAAGATGGTCACCGTCGTGCCGACGCCGACCGTGCTTTCGATGGTGGCGATACCGCCCGCCTGTTCGGCGAAGCTGTGAACCATCGCGAGGCCCAGACCGCTGCCCTTGCCCGACTCCTTGGTGGTGAAGAACGGCTCGAACACGCGCTTCAACACTTCCGCCTCCATGCCGACGCCATTGTCGTTGACGCTGATGGAAACGAATTCGCCCGGCTCGATGGACGGATAGTCGCTGCAGAACTTGGCGTCCAGCGTGACATTCTGAGTGCGCACCGTGAGACGACCGCCCTGAGGCATGGCGTCGCGCGCATTGATGGCGAGGTTCAAGATCGCGTTCTCGAACTGGCCCGGGTCGGCGCTGGTGTGCCACAGATCATGCGCCTGGATCATACGCACTTCGATGGACTCGCCAATGGTGCGCTGGACCAGCTCGCTCAGGCCGGACAGCTGACGATTCAGATCGAGCACGGCCGGTTCGAGAATCTGCCGACGCGCGAACGCGAGCAAACGACGCGTCAGATCGGCACCGCGCGCGGCGGCACGCATCGCTGTGTGAACCTTTCTAGCGAGCGTCGGCGTCTCGGCGACGCTGCGATCGAGCAGCTGCAAGTTGCCGATGACCACGCCGAGCAGATTGTTGAAGTCGTGCGCGATGCCGCCGGTCAGTTGGCCGATGGCTTCCATCTTCTGCGCCTGCATGAGCCGGGCTTCCAGACGCTTCTGCTCGGTGAGGTCGTAGATGATGGAGAAGAAGCCGAGCACTTCGCCGGTCGGGCCGATCTGCGGCACGAAGTGGGTCTGCCATTCGCGATGACGACCGTTGCGCACGCCGCCTTGGGTCACGCGCACGAACTCGCCGGCCATGACTCGTTTGATCAACGGCTCGATCTCGGCGAACTGTTCATCGCTGATGCTGTCGCGCAGTGGCCGGCCCAACACCGCGTCGGCAGGCTGTGCGAGCCATTCTTCCAACGCCCGGTTTGCATACGTCACGATCATGCTCGTGTTGACGTACGTCACCGGCGTCGGCACGGCATTCAATGTGAGTTCGAAGAAATCGCGCGTCTCGCGCAGCTTGCGTTCGGCGCTGACCAGGTCGGTCACGTCCTGGATCGTGCCATGCAGACGCACCGTGTTACCGCCGCGACGCTCGGCCTTGATGATGCTTCTCACCCAGAGCTGACGACCGCGCGCGCTGGTCATTCGCAATAGCAGATCCGAAGGCAGGCCGGCGTCGAGTGCCATGCGCTCGGCGGCCTGTAACTTCACGCGATCTTCAGGATGAAAGAACGCCCGATGCGCTTCCGTATCGATCAGGTGCCCGACCGGCAGATCGTGGATGGCGTACAGCGCCTCGGTCCAATGCAATTGTTTGCTGGTGACGTCGTATTCCCAGCCGCCGACTTTGGCGGTGGCCTGCATGTCCTTGAGCAGGTTGTCGAGCCGCACGCGCTCGCCGATGTCACGAAACACCAGCACGGTGCCGACCGACGCGCCTTCTTCGGTCACCGGCAGAATTTTGTACTCGACCGGGCGGAACGTGCCGTTCTTCCGACGCAGCAGCGCGCCGACGCCGCGCATGATGTCGGTCGTGTAACGGACTCGGCGGACAGGATCCGTGCGCGAATCGCCGTCCTCTTGAGTATTGATCAGCACGCGATAGTCGAGGCCGGTCAGCTCCTCGGGCTCGTAGCCGAGCATCTTCGCCGCCGCCGGATTGGCGTAGCGGACATGACCGACGTTATCGAGCTCGAGCACGCCTTCGCCCGAGCCTTCGACGATGGATTGATTGCGACGGTGGGCAGCAGTGAGCTGCGCGTGCCGACGCCGCAGATGGCTACGGAGCTTGCCCAGCATCGCGAGGGAAAAGATCGCCGGCACCAGGCCGAGGGCGACGCCCACGGCCAGGCTGACGAGATTCCCGCCGAGCAGTCCTTGCAATGAGTTCATTATTGCGCGATCGCGCGCGAGCTATTAAGGCTTCGCGCCCGGCTCCCTCCCGGCATACCAGTTGACCGCGTATTGCATCAGTTGCGCGGAGGTGCGCAACGAGAGCTTGCGCTTGATACGTTGACGATGCGATTCGACGGTCTTCACGCTGAGATTCAAGGCTTCCGCGGTCTGGCGAGTGGACAGGCCCTTGCCGATCATGTGCAGCACCTGCAACTCGCGATTGGTCAGGCTGTCGACCGGGTTCGAGGAGATGTAAGCCCCACCGGAGGCGAACTTCTCGATCATGCTGTTGCCGACGGCTTCGCTCACATAGATGCCGCCGTCGAGCACGCGTCGAAGCGCGATCAGGAACTGATCGGACGCCGCCTGCTTCATGATGTAACCATTCGCGCCCGCCGACAGCATGCGCTCGGCGTAGATCGCCTCGTCATGCATCGATAGCACCAGTAACGGCAAGGCCGGATAGTGAGCGCGCGCGTCCTTCACCAGCTCCAGGCCGTCGCCCTGCTTGAGCGACACGTCGACGATCACGGCATCCGGCTCCTGCTCGCGAATCATGGATTTGGCTTCGCGGGCCGTCTCGGCCTCGCCGCACACTTCCAGATCCGCTTCCGCTTCGATCAACCGCCGCAATCCCTGACGGACGATGGGATGATCGTCGACGATCAGCACGCGGCGCTTCTGGTCCTTGGACACACCAGGGGGCTTGTGTGCCGGTTTGAACAGAGAAGGCCCAACGCTCATTGCATCACTCCTACACTAAAACTTAGCTGGCGCGCCGACGAGGGCGACGCGCCTTCGCGGCATCGGCCGCGGGCTCGAGCGGACATTCGCAAACGATGCGCGTGCCGGGCCGCCGCTCCTCGGACAAGCCCGCCTTGGTGGAACCCTCCGGGGCGCCACGCTCGAATCGAACTTCGCCGCCCAGAATCCGCGCGCGGTAACGCATGATCTTCAGGCCCATGCCCGGTGCATCCACCGCGTCGGACGGCATACCGATGCCGTCGTCAGTTACCGTCAGCCGAACCTTAGCGCGCGCCCCATGTAAATGCAGTCGTATAGACCGCGCCTGGCCGTGGCGGACCGCGTTCCGAACCGCTTCCTGCGCAATCCGATAAAGATGATTGGCCAATTCGGTGCTCAGCGGACGAATCGTCTTCACTCGATGAGTACAAGTGACGTCGACCCCATAAAGCTCCTGGGCATGCATCGCCAGGCCTTCGAGCGCATCCGACAGGCCACCCCGCTCCAGATTGACCGGCGACAAACCGCGCGCCAGGGCACGCGTGCTCTCGATGGAGTTGTTCACCAGTTTGGTGATGCCCTCGATCTCGGGCAGGAGGGTCGGATATTCGGCCGTCAGGCGGCCGGCCAGACCGCGCAACATCAGCGCGATGCCGGTCAACTCCTGACCGAGGCCGTCGTGCAGATCGTTGCCGATCCGGTACTGCTCGCGACTCACCGCTTGCAGGATGGCACGTTCCAGCTGCTTACGTTCGCTCACGTCCTGAAGCACCAGCAGACTGTGATTGCGACCGGCGACCTCGAAACGCGACAGCACGCCCAAGGCGGCGAAGTGTGTGTCGTTGGCGCGGCGTCCGTCGAACTCCACCTGCATGGAGCGGCCCTGTTTCGCCGACAGCGGTTGCCAGCGTTCCGGCTGCTCGAACGGCCAGCCCGCCAGCTGCGCCATGTTTCGACCGATGAGCTCGCCCCGACGATAGCCGAACAGCATGTCGAAGGCGGGATTGGTGATCTCGATCACGCCCTGCTCGTTGATCACGGCGACGCCTTCGAGCATCGATTCGATCATGCGCGCCTGCGTGGCGATGGCGCGTTCAGCTCGGATTTGTTCAGTGGTCTCGCTGGTCACGACCGCCAGCGCGACGATCTTCTGCTCATCGCGGATCGGGCTGACACGCACGTCGAAGTGCCGGGACTGGCCGTCGTTGCCTTCGATCTCGGCGACGAAGCCGTCGACCTGACCGTTGGCGAGCACCCGATGCAGCGTCGACAAGGCGCGCGCATGCAGGCCCTGTGGGAATAAATCCGTCACCAGCGCGCCTTCGAGCTGGCGCGCCGAGCGTTCGTCGATGCCGCGATTGGCCACGATGATGCGCAGACCGCGATCGACCACGAACACGAATTCGCTGACCGCGCCGACCAGCTGCCGCATCGTGTCCGTTTGCAGCGTGGTACGCAGCCCGGCCTCGACGGGCGAAGCGCCGCCGAGCGGAAGGTCGATTGTTTTCGCAGTATTCAAGCCGTGCTGTTCCCTGCGGGAGGCCCTACCAAGCAATACGCACCAAGAACGCAGGCAGCATCGGGCCGCCCACGCGATCATGGGCAGCATGGTGTTGGAGCGGCGTTGTAGGGGGTATCAGCCACTCCCCTAATGTCGTACGCGGTGTGCGCGTCTTTACCCGGAATGTGGCGCGTGTCTCGCTCGGGTTGATTATTCCAAGCCGGGCAACTACTTATCTGTGGCGGCGAGCGCGAAGTACGGATTTCGGCGGCGTGGGAGCGTGACCCATGTCACACTCCTCGGAAGCTCGTTAGTAGTTTTTACTCAGTGGGTTCCATTAGGGGCGGCGCCGGGGACCCCGCCTTTATCGGACACCCATTGAGTGGCATACCGGATAAGCTCACTGGTCGAGCGCAGGTTCAACTTCTCGCGCATGTGACGACGATGAGCGTCGACGGTCTTCATCGACAGATCGAGCCGTTGCGAAATTTCACGAGTGCTGATGCCTTCACCGATCAGGCGAAACACTTCCAGCTCACGATCGGTGAGTGCCGAGACCGGATCTTCATCGGCGGCGGGCGAGCGACCTCGCGCCACCTGACTGAGCAAGCGCTCGCCCATGGCGGAGCTGACATGGCGCTGGCCTCGCGCGACTTTGCGTAAAGCGCCGAGGAAATCGGTGCCTGCCACGTTCTTCATTACATAACCACTGACACCGAGGCGGAGCAGTCGCTCGGCATAGAGCGCTTCATCCTGCATCGAGAGCACCAGCACGCGAACATTCGGATGATCACTGCGAATCCAACGCACCAGTTCAATACCGTCATCGGGCCCGAGCGCCAGATCGACGACCGCGACGTCGGGCTCCTCGCCGGCGATCGCTGTCTGCGCCGCCTGCACCGAGGCGGCTTCTCCCTGCAGGACGAATTCGCTCTGCCCCGCGAGCAGCTGCTTCAATCCTTCACGGACAAATGGATGGTCATCGACGATCAGGATCCTTGTTGGATCGGCCATGGTCTTTCCTCGAGGGGGCAGCCTTCGTGGTGCCCCGTGATACCAGCTCTACCGTTAATCTCCCGATGGCACAAGGGCGGAGCAATCCCCATTTTCCACAGTGCCTTGAGGGTGATACGTTCACCTTCGGCGCGCCCGTGTACAAATTGGGCACCACCGCTATGAAAAAGGATTCTACAGAACCGCTGCACTTCGTCCTGCTCGAGGACGATCCGAACGACGCCGAGCTGATTCAACTGCAGCTGGCGAGGAACGATCTGAACATCGCCTGGCGACACGTGATGTCGGAGGCCGACTTCCGCGCGGCCCTCGCGGGCACGCCGCCGGATCTGGTGCTCGCCGACTACACGCTGCCCGGCTTCGATGGCCTGACAGCGTTGCGCATCGTGTTGGAGCGCTCGGCCGACATTCCCTTCATCTTCGTCTCCGGCTCGCTCGGCGAGGAGCGCGCGATCGAAGCGCTGAAGAGCGGCGCCACCGACTACGTGTTGAAAGATCGACTGCAACGCCTGCCGATGGTGGTGAACCGAGCGTTGACCGAAGCGCGCGTTCGTCGCGAACAGCGGCGCGCGGAGACCGCGTTGGAAGAACAACGCATCCTGCTCAGCACGCTGATCGACAGCCTGCCCGAAATCATTTACGCGGTGGACACCGAAAATCGCCTCACCGTCGTCAATCGCGCCTTGCTCGAAACGTTGAACAAGAAGCGCGAAGACGTGATCGGTCATCGTCTATCGGAGCTGTGGACCGAAGAGAACGTGGTCGACATCGAGGGGCAAGCAGGCACCACGATGCGCACCGGCCGTCCGCTCACCGATCAGGAGCGCGCGTGGATCGGTCTCGATGGCTCGGTTCGCTGGTTCACCATCACGCACGTCCCGTTGCGGGATCACGGCAATGTGTCCGGCCTCGTCTGCACCGTGCAGGAAGTCACTCAGCGTAAAGAGCTGGAGCAGGAGATTCTCGAGATCTCCAATCGCGAGCAGCGCCGTCTCGGGAGCGATCTGCACGACGGCCTGGGTCAGGAGCTCACCGGTCTGTCGCTGCTGATGAAGGGACTGGAGATGCAAGTGGCGCGCGAGTCACCGCAGTACTCCGCGCAGGTCACGAAGATCACCGATCTGCTGGCGCGCGCGATTCAAAGTACGCGCTCCTTGGCTCGCGGCCTCGCGCCGGTGAATCTGGAACGCGGCGGCTTGCCCGAAGCGTTGAAGCACCTGGTCGCTCGCTGCACCGATATGTACAGCCTGGAGTGTACGTTCACGATGGGCGGCCAGAAGCTACCCGATCTCGAAGAAGGCGCCGCGACTCATCTGTATCGAATCGCGCAGGAGGCGTCGACGAACGCGGCCCGCTATGCGCGCGCCACGTCGATCAACATCGACCTGCGCTCGACCGGTCGCAAGTTGCAGCTGTCCATCGCCGACGACGGCATCGGCTTGAGCGCCGGCCTCGCGCAAGGTCGGCCCGGCATGGGACTGAAGATCATGGAATATCGCGCGCGCATGCTGGGCGGCTCGATCAGTTTCGACGAGCCCGGCGCGGGCACGAGGATCACGTTGACGGCGCCGTTACACCTGTTGCGCCAATCGAAGGAGAAGAAGCGCCTCGCAGCGAGCGGCTAGCTGCTCGCGTTCGACGGTTAGTCGGAAGGCTCTCCGACTAACCTCGGCCAAAACGCCCGGCTACTTCCTGACGACCGGCACGAGCGTATGGTCCGCGCCGTTCCACACATTGATGAACGATTCGATCTCGGATGCCGGCATCGACGGCGCGATGAAGTCGCCCTGCAGGGCATCGCAGCCACACTGCTCCAGGAACTCGAACGCCGGTGAGTTCTCGATGCCTTCAGCGCACGCCGTGAGAGACAAGTTATGCGCCAGCTCGACGATCGCGCGAACCACGGTCGCCGCCGCTTTGCTTTGTGAAATCTCCGAGATCAGCATGCCGTCGATCTTCACTTCGCTGAACGGCATCTTATAAAGCAGCGTCAGCGACGACGTGCCGATACCGAAGTCGTCGAGCGACAATCCGACGCCTTTCACGCGCAGGCGCGTGAAAATATCCATCACCAGTTCCGGGTCGTCGACCGAGGCCGCTTCGGTCACTTCCAGGGTGAGCTGTTCGGGCCGCACTTCGAACTCGCGCAGCACGCGTGACAGCCGCTCCGGGAACTCCAGGTCCTGCACCAGTCGCGGCGACAGATTCACCGCGGCGCCGAGATCCAGACCGCGCGTGCCCCAATGACCGATCTGACGAATCGCGTCGGTCAGCACGAAGTCGGTGAGGTCGACGATCAAGCCGGACTGTTCCGCCAGCGGCAGGAACTCGCCCGGATATAACAATCCCAAGCGGGGATGGCGCCAGCGCACCAGCGCCTCGGCGCTGCGCACGTGCCAATCGTTCGCCGCGCGCACGACTTTCGGCTGGTAGTGCACGATGAGCTCGTGCTCGTCGATGGCGGTCCGCAGCTCTTCGACGGAGATGCGCGAGCTGGGCTCGAGATGTTTGGCGAGCAACGTCTCGATGTCTTCGAGCATCGCGGGCTTCTGCAACGTGCCGAGCATTTTCAATCCCAACGATTCGCCCAGCTGCCGCGCGCTCGCGAGCACCCGCTGATCCATGCCGCTCGCCAACAGGATTCCGGAAGTCACATTCTGGCGCGCCAGATAACGCAGCGCCTCGATGCCATCCATGCCCGGCATTTGCAGATCGAGCAGGATCAACGCGGGCTGCCGCTGCGACAACTGCTCGCGAAAGCTGGCCGCGCTGTCGGCCGTGATGACGGTGCAGCCGACGCCCTTGCCGATCTGCTCGATCAGCTCCAGGAAGTCCGCTTCGTCATCGACCGCCAGTAACAAATTCCTCTCACGCCGGAACACGCTTGTTCTCCTCTTGTCCATCCAGCAGGCCGCGAACCCGTCGCGCCAGCTCTTCTAGTTGATACGGCTTGGGCAGCAGCTCGACGCTGCCATCCAGCAGGCTCCGGTGCATCAGGCTGCTGTCGCTGAACCCCGAGGTGAGCAGCACTTTCAACTCCGGGCGCCGCTCGGTGAGTTTCTCCACCAGCTGCGGGCCGAGCAGGCCGCCGGGCAACATGATGTCGGTGAACACCAGTGCGATGTCCGGATGTCGCATGAATCGCTCCAGTGCCTGATGTCCGTTGGCCGCCTCGTGCACTCGATAGCCGAGGCTGGTAAGAATTTCAACCGTAGTCCCCCGCACCTCGGCATTGTCCTCCACCACGAGAATAGTTTCATGGCCGCGCGGCAGATCTTCTTGCACCGAGCCCGAGGGCATCGTTTGATCGGCCCCCGCGTGGGACCGTGGAAAATACAACTGCACCGTCGTGCCCCGCTCGGGCGCGCTGACGATATGTATGTGACCGCCTGACTGCTTCACGAAGCCATAGACCATCGACAGGCCCAGGCCGCTGCCTTTGCCTACCTCTTTGGTCGTGAAGAACGGCTCGAACACACGCTTGAGCGTCTCGGCGGACATGCCGGCGCCCGTGTCGGCAACTTCCACCAGCGCGTACTCGCCTGGCGTCAGACCATCTTCGCGCGGCTGTCGGTCCGCGCCGATTGTCACATTTCGAGTCGCGATGCTGATGATGCCCCCGCCGGGCATCGCGTCGCGCGCATTGATCACCAAATTGAGCACGGCGTTCTCCAGCTGTCCGGGATCGGCTCGCGTGAACCACGTATCCGCGGCCAGCTGACTCTGAATCTCGATATCGCCCGTCAACGAGCGACGCAGCAATTCGTACATGCCGCCGATCAAGACATTCAGATCGACGATTTTTGGCTCGAGCACTTGCTGGCGCGCGAAGGCCAGCAAGCGCTTGATCAGCTCACCGCCACGCATCGCCGCGTTGAGCGCGGTATCGGCCTGTCGTAACAAACGCGGCGTCTGGTGTAACGAGCGCGTCAGCAATTGCATGTTGCCGATGATGACCGACAGCAGATTGTTGAAGTCATGCGCGATACCACCGGTGAGGCGCCCGACCGCTTCCATCTTCTGACTCTGTCGCAGCTCGGCTTCGAGCAAACGTTTCTCGGTGATGTCCCGCGCGGCGACGAAGCAGCCCTGCAGCTCGCCATTGTCGTCGTAATGAGGGATGAAGACCGCTTCCAGATCGACCTGCTTGCCACCGGGGTCTCGGTAACGACCTTGACCTTCGAGCGTCTTGCCTTGTAGCGCTTCACGCACGTAGGGACCGATCGCGCCATAGCGCCGATCGCCAATGACATCCTTGATGATCCGTCCGCGAGAGTCCGCCAACGGCACCGCGAAGAACTGTTGAAACATTCGGTTCGCATACAGAATGCGTTCGTCGCGATCCGCGTAGGCAACGAACAGCGGCAGCGAGTCCAGCACCGTGCCGTAGAAATCCTGGCTGCGGCTCAGCGCCTTCTCCGCGTCGATCTGCGCGCTGATGTCGCTGAGCGAGCCCGCCAGTCGCGTCGGCCGACCCGAAGCATCGCGCTCCGCCTCGCCCCGTAAGCGACACCACACGATGTTTCCTTTGCGGGTGACGACGCGGCATCGAGTGTCGAGCCGACTCTGATTTTCCAGGTGCGCGCGGATCTTGCCCAGCACCGAGACGCGATCTTCGGCATGCAGCACGTTCTGAAACGCCTGGAACGTGTTGGCGAAATTCACATCGGCACAACCGATGATGTCGCGGAAGCGACTGGCGTACCAGACATGACCCGTCAGCAGGTCCCATTCATACAAGCCGTCCAGCGTGCCACGGATGGCCCGCTCCCATCGTTGTTCGACTTCGAGCGCCGTGCGCTGATCCTGCTTGCTACGTGAGATGTCCTGAAGCACGCCGATGACCCGCTGCGCCTTGCCGGCGGCGTCACGTCTCACCACCTTGGCGTGCGCCATGAACCACTTGAGCGTGCCGTCGTGCGCGACCAGTCGATATTCGGCTTGGAAGTACGGCGTGCCGCCGTGGAAATGACGCTCGAATTTCTCGAGCACGCTGTTGTCGTCGGCGGGCAGCATCAACCGTTCGCTGAGCTCTTCGCGCTTCACCAGTTCACGCGGATCGATCCCGAGCGAGATGCGCCACTGGTCGTTGTAGGAAACGACGTCCTGCTCGACATTCCAATCCCACATCGACAGCTCGCTCGCTTCCATTGCCAGCTCGAGGCGGGACTCGCTGGCACGGAGGGACTCGCGCGCTCGTTTGTAGTCGGTGATGTCTTCGAGGGTGATGACGACTTGTTTGGTGTCGGCGGCGCGGGTTGTTACGCGAGTCCACACGACCCGTTCGCCCTGGCCGTGAATGAGCCACTCGGCGGTGAAGTCGTCGGCGGCGATGATGGCCTCATGCAGGTGTTGATAGACGGGCGACTCGGTCGTCGCGCCAGCAAGCAACTGCAAGCCGCCTTCCAGGATCTCGTCGCTTTCGTATCCGGTCAGCCGACAGAAGGCGGCGTTGACATATACCAGCCTGACCTGCGCGCCACTGCGGGTCGCGATAGCGATCCCGTGAACGGCGACATCGAGCGCGACGGACGCGTCGATGACTGGGCTGCGGTCGGCGACGGACATGAACTAGGGGTTTCGGCCAGCTTGCGAGTTTGGATGAGTGACATAAGCGGCTTGGTTCGAGCCGCAGGGGCCGGAGTGTGGAGAAATCCGCGCTGGGAAAGTGTGTTGTGGCGCGCGTCGGCGGCCCTTTAGGGGTTTCCCCTAACGCCGAGGGGCTATGAAATTTGGGTCGTGGGCTGTTCGGAGAAGAGGGCTCGGTGGTTCGCGAAGGCATCGACTCGGTCGCTCTTCGGAGAAGAGGGCTCGGTGGTTCGCGGAGGTATCGACTCGGTGGCTCTTCGGAGAAGAGGGCTCGATGGTTCGCGGAGGCATCGACTCGGTGGCTCTTCGGAGAAGAGGGCTCGGTGGTTCGCGGAGGCCAGGGTGGGGTAGCTCCTCCGGGCACCGTGCTCCCCTACTGCCTTCGCTGTCGCTCGGCCCGTTGGTCCCGTCCCTGGGCGCACTGCTCCGACAGGGTCCCTCCTGTTCGAAGCTGCCCGGAGGAGCTACCCCACCCTGTCCTCCGCCGACGCGGCTGACTCGGTTGGCCGGATGAAGAGGGCGCAATTCCGACGGTTCTTTCTCCCCTGCAAAACGGATCGGCTGCCTGGTCTCGGCCGCCGATCCGGCGGGATAGTCGCTGCTTGGAAAAGCTCGGCGAGTGGTAGCGGGTAGGCTCGCGCGTTAGCGCGCGAGCCAGCCGCCGTCGACGGGGAGGATAGTTCCGTGCACGTAATCCGACGCCGCGGAGGCGAGAAACACAGCGGCGCCGCCGAGATCGGAGGGTTTACCCCAGCGACCGGCGGGGATGCGATTCAGGATGTCCTTGTTACGTTGCTCGTCGGCACGAAGTGCCGTGGTGTTGTTCGTTTCGAAATAGCCCGGTGCGATGGCATTGACGTTGATTCCGTACGCCGCCCACTCATTCGCCAACAACTTCGTCAGCCCCGCCAGCCCACTCTTGCTGGCCGTGTAAGACGCCGTGCGAATCCCGCCCTGGAACGACAGCATCGAAGCGATATTGATGATCTTCCCGCCGCGCCCCGCATCGACCATCGACTGCGCCACCGCCTGAGCGAGAAAGAACGGCGTCTTCAGATTCACATTCAACGCCGCATCCCAATCCTGCTCCGTGAACACCAGCGCATCGTTGCGACGGATGATGCCCGCGTTATTGATCAGGATGTCCACCCGACCCGCCGCGTCGATGGCACGAGCGACGATCTGTCGCGCTTCATGGCTACGCTCCAGATCCGCATACAGCGAATGAAACTTGCGGCCGGCAGCGAGCACGCCTCTTTCAGTATCGACCGTGCTGGAGCGCGCGATGCCGACGATGTCCGCGCCGGCCTGCGCCAGCGCGACGGCAATGCCCTGGCCCAGGCCGGTGTTGGCGCCGGTCACCAGCGCCACTTTGCCAGCGAGCGAAAACGAAACGGGTTGGCTCATGTTATTTCAGCTGGCAGATATCGAGGACGTTCATGTCGGTGTAGTCGAGGTTCTCGCCGCCCATCGCCCAGATGAAGCTGTAGTTGCGAGTGCCCGCGCCCATGTGAATCGACCACGGCGGCGACATCACGGCTTCCTCGTTGCCGATCACGATGCTGCGCATCTCATCCGGCTGACCCATGAAGTGCATGACGCGCTGCTGATCGCCTTCCAGATCGAAATAGAAATAAATCTCCGAGCGGCGATCGTGCAGATGCGGCGGCATGGTGTTCCACACGCTGCCGTTCTTGAGCAGCGTCATGCCGAGCAGCAGCTGCGAAGATTTGCAGGTCGCCGGCACGATGTACTGATAGATGGTGCGCTCGTTCGATGTTTCCAGCGCGCCGCGCTCCAGCGGCACCGCCTTGTCGATGGAAATGTGCACGGCCTCGAAGCGCGCGTGCGCCGGCGTCGAAGCGAGATAAAACTTCGCACTCTCACCCGCTTTCGCAGCTTCGAACATCACATCCTTCGTGCCCATCGGCACATACAAGCCATCCTTGGGCGCGAGGTTATAAACAGTGCCGTCGAGCGTCACCTTGCCGGCCGTCTTGCCGATGTTGACTACGCCGAGCTCGCGACGTTCCAGGAACGGCTTGCCTTTCGCGGACGCAGGCTCGGTCTGCTCGGGCAGCTTCACCGCCTGGCCGGCGGCCATGACGCCGCCGATCACGAAGCGCTCGTAATGCGTGTAGTTCAGCGCGATCTGATTCTCCTTGAACAGATCCTGGACCAGATAGCGCTCGCGCAGCTGCTCGGTGGTGGCACCGGCCATCATGTCCGGGTGCGTGGCGTGATAGGTTTTCTTGAACACTTCGATTCCCCTCGGAATGAGCGGCGCCCTCAGAGCTTGTAAGCCTGTTTGGGCAGCCGATAAGCGAGATCGCGAACGACCCGGGCCGCGGCGTCTTCATCGATGCGATGTTCCGCAACCAGGCGCGACAGATAGACACAATCGATACGGCGCGCCAGATCGTGGCGAGCCGGAATGGATAGAAACGCGCGCGTGTCGTCGTTGAAACCGACGGTGTTATAGAAGCCCGCAGTCTCGGTGGTGTACTCACGGAAGCGCAACATGCCTTCCGGACTGTCGTGGAACCACCAAGCCGGGCCTAACTTCAGCGCGGGATAATGGCCCGCGAGCGGGGCCAGCTCACGGCTGTACACGGTTTCGTCCAACGTAAACAGAATGATGCTCAGCGACTTGCTGTTCCCGAAACGATCCAGCAACGGCCGCAGCGCCTGGACGTACTCGGTCTTCGCGGGAATGTCCGCGCCCTTGTCCCGACCGAAAGTGTCGAACAGCCAGCGATTATGGTTACGGAACGCGCCGGGGTGAATCTGCATCACCAGACCGTCGTCCGCGCTCATCTTCGCCATTTCGACCAGCATGGCCGCCCGGAACAACTCGGCGTCCGCAGGCGTGAACGAACCTTTCGTGACTTTCTCGAACAGGCGCTGAGCCTCCGCTTCGCTCAAGTCGGCCGTCGCGGCCGTCGGATGCCCATGATCCGTCGACGTCGCGCCCGCCTTCATGAAATCCGCGCGCCGCTTGCGATGCGCGTCGAGATAACCCTTCCAGGAATAAACATCTTCACCCGTGAGCTCGGCGAAGCGCTTCAGCGCGTCCTTGAATTGCTCGTGATCCGGATCGATCACGGCGTCCGGACGATAGGCGGTAACGACGCGCCCTTTCCAGCCGCTGCTCTGGATCCGGTGATGATGCTCGAGCGTGTCCACCGGCGATTCGGTGGTCGCGATCACTTCGATGTTGAAACGTTCGAACAAGGCGCGCGGACGGAAGGCATCCTGCGCGAGCTTCTCCCCGATCGCGTCGAAATAGTGATCGGCAGTCGAAGCGTCCAGCCGCACAGTGAGACCGAACACCTTTGCGAACACATAGTTCAACCACAGCCACGACGGCGTGCCGTCGAACAGATAGAAATGCGCCGCGAACTTCCGCCAGGCCTCGCGAGGATCGGCGTTCGAGGGGCCACGCCGCGAAGCCACGCCCAGCTCGTTCAGGTCGAGGCCCTGGCTGTACAACATCCGAAACAAATAATGATCCGGCGCGAGCAACAGCTCGGTGGCGTTGCCGAACGGCGCATTGCCGGCGAACCACTGCGGGTCGGTATGACCGTGCGGGCTGATGATGGGCAGGTCGCGAACTTCCGCGTACAGGCGGCGTGCGATCTGGCGAACGGCCGGGTCGGCCGGAAACAAGCGATCTTCGTGCAGGTGTAGAGGTGTGTTCATGGGCAATGTCGGCCGCCTTGCGGAGGCCGTGAAGTTAGCAAATGGTAACCGGTGTCATGTTCTGCTGCCAGTAACTTCTACCCCTGAAAACCCGAACCGTGCGCAAGTTCGCGCCGGTGCCCTAGTTCGCTGGGCGGCCTGAGGACTCGCGCACCACCAAATGGGGGAAGACCGTAGTGGCCGCGGCCGGCGGTCCTTCCGTGCGCGAAATCTTTGAGATGAGCTTTTCCGCCGCCAGTCGTCCCATGTCCCGGATCGGTTGTCTCATAGTGGTCAAGGAGGGACAAAGGCGGGAGGCGAGCGGACTGTCGTCGAAACCGATGATCGTGAGGTCGTGCGGAATGCGCAGTCCTCGCAGGTATGCCGTGCGATAGACACCGGCCGCGGTCTCGTCGTTACCGGCGAAGATGGCGGTGGGTCGCGGCGAGCGGGATAACAGCATTTCGGCGCAGGCTGCGCCCGATTCGAAGGTGTACGCGCCCTCGGCGATGTAATCCGGCGACAAGGTCAGGCCACGATCGGCCAGCGCGTTGGAGAATCCTTCGAGACGCTCCTGCGACGAGCGATAGGTCGGGGGACCGATGATCATGGCGATGCGAGTGTGTCCGAGCTTCGCAAGATGCTCCGCCACTTCCGCGGCCGATTGGCGATCCATGGATTGCACCAGGTTCTGTGGCTCGTCCAGCGCCGCCGAAAGAATGCGGATATACGGACAACTGACCTCCCTCAGCACATCGGCCAGCGCGTTGTTCTCCGAGACCGGCGGCAGAATGATCATGCCGTCCAGCTTCTGGCGGCTGACCAGCTGACGAATATCGCTCAGGAATTCGGGGCTGTTGCGATCGCAGGGATGGACCACCAGCTCATAGCCGACCCGGCGCAAGGCGCCCAGCGCGCCCTCCTGCACGTTGATCACATAAGGCGCGTTCGGGTTGTCATAAACCAGACCGATCAGGTACGAGCGCCGAAATGCCAGGCCGCGGGCTTGCGGATCGGGCGTGAAGCCGGTGCTGCGAATGATCTCGGCGATGCGCGTTCGCGTTTCTTCACGAACGAACGGCGATTCGTTGATGACCCGCGACACGGTCTTCTTCGACACATTGGCGAGCCGCGCAATGTCATTGATCGTGTGCTTCTTCTCGGTGCTCCGGCGCAACGTCGCCGGCGCCGAGGTGGGCTCCGGGACAGGTGCGGGCCGCGTTTCGGAGACCGAGCGCGCGGCGGCTGCCGGGGGCGTCGGCTGACGAGTCGTTTTCTTGGCCGATTTTTTCGCCATCGAACGAGATAACCTGCGGTAAGTCGGGCTGCGTCAGAATACCCTGCTAGGGCCTGTTAACGCTCATTTCATGAGCTGCGAGGAGCTATTGCGGTTCAGGGCTAGGCGCGACGACCGCCGTGTACTCTCCGTACACAAGGGAGGAGCAACGACGGCCTGAACCGCAATAGCTCGTCCCATTAGAGGATATTTATTCATCATATGGGTTGCGCCTCGAATCGCCTGCCGCTGCGTTACAAAGCTTGCCCTTATCGACATAAGTGCTGCGCTTTGCGCCTTGCCTCAGGCGATTGGAGGCGCAACGCAGCTCATGAAATGAGCGTTAACAGGCCCTAGCCTCGAGCGCCGTAACGGTACCAGAACCGGCCGCCGGCTGACACCGGTTTCCCGATTCCATCGATCGATGCCATCATGCAGACCATGAACGCCCGCCATTCTGTCCCGCCTGCCGTTTACCGAGTATCGATGGAAGACGACGTCGCCGTGGCCTTGCGCGATCTGGCCGCGCAGGAAACGATCGATGTTGGCGATCGCTCCATTCTGGTCACAGCCCCCGTCCCTCGCGGACATAAGCTGGCCATCCGCCCGGTGTCCGCGGGACAAGCGGTTCGCAAGTACGGCTGGCCGATCGGCCGGGCAACTGCTGACATCGCGGTCGGCGAGCACGTCCACTCACATAATCTGGAAACATTGTTGAGTGGCACGGACGAGTACGAGTACCGCGGCTCCGGAGCATCGAATGCCAGCAGGCCGTCGAGCCAGGCCTCGTTTCTTGGCTATCGTCGCGCCAACGGCAAGGTCGGCACGCGCAACGAAATCTGGATTCTGTGCACGGTCGGCTGTGTGGGCCGCACGGCTGAGCGCATCGCGCGGCTCGCTGCCCAGAAATATGCGGGCCGGGTCGATAACGTCGTGGCCTTCCCGCATCAATTCGGTTGCTCACAACTCGGTGGCGATCTCGATCGTACCCGACGTTTGATTGCCGGCCTCGCGCGCCACCCGAACGCGGGCGGTGTCTTGATCCTGGGCCTGGGTTGCGAATCGAATCAGCTCTCGAAGCTCCTGACTGAAATACCCGAGGCCGAGCGTGAGCGTATCCGTTACTTCGCCGCGCAGGCGACCGAGGATGAAACGGAGGCCGGGTTGCAGGCCGTTGCGGAGCTCGTGCAGTTGGCCGAGAAAGATCAGCGAGTACCGTGCGGGCTCAACGACCTGGTCGTTGGTTTGAAATGTGGCGGCTCGGATGGCTTCAGCGGCATCACTGCGAACCCGCTGGTCGGCCGCATTGCCGATCGTGTCACCGAGGCCGGTGGCACCGCCGTGCTCACCGAGATCCCGGAAATCTTCGGCGCCGAACAGTTGTTGATGGAGCGGGCCGCGAGCCGCGAGGTGTTCGACGGCATCGTTCAGGTCGTGAACGATTTCAAGGAATATTTCCTGCGTAACCACCAGCCGGTGCACGAGAACCCGTCGCCCGGCAACAAGGCCGGCGGCATCACCACGCTCGAAGAAAAATCGCTCGGCGCCGTGCAGAAAGGCGGCCACGCGACCGTCACTGAAGTGCTCCGGTATGGCGAGCGCACGACCAAGCCTGGACTGACGTTGCTCGAAGCGCCCGGCAATGACGGCGTTTCATCGACGGCGCTGGTCGCCGCGGGCGCGACGATTTTGTTGTTCACAACCGGGCGCGGCACGCCCTTGGGCTTCCCGGTACCGACGCTCAAGATCAGCTCGAACTCCCCGCTCGCCGCACATAAATCGCATTGGATCGATTTCGATGCCGGCAAAGCGCTGACTGCCGTCGATCCCGAGAGCGTGACCGATGAATTCCTGCAGCTGATCGTCGCCACAGCATCGGGCCAGCCCGCGCGCAACGAGCTGAACGAGCAGCGTGAAATCGCAATCTGGAAAGACGGTGTGACTCTGTGACCCTATCGCTCGCGTCCGTGGCGGTTCTTGGCAGCCGCGATTTGAGAATCCCCGCGTATGACCGCAATGCCGTCAGCATCGGCATCGTCCACTTCGGGCCAGGCGCGTTTCATCGCGTTCACCAGGCTTGTTACATCGACGATGTCTTGCACACCGATCCGCGCTGGGGCATCTGCGAGGTCTCTTTGCACAGCACCGGCGTGCGCGACGCACTGGAGCCGCAGACTGGGCTCTACACGATCGCCATCCTCGATGAGCACTCTTCGTTTCGTGTCATCGGTTCGGTGAAGGAAGTGCTGGTGGCTCCCGAAGCGCCGAGCGCCGTGCTCGAGCGCATGGTCGCTCCAACGACGTATATCGTCAGCGCGACCATCACCGAGAAGGGCTACTGCCTGAACAAGGAAGGTGGTCTGGACTTCTCGCATCCGGATATCGCTCATGATTTGAAACATCCGGAAGCGCCGAAGACTTTCGTGGGTTTCCTGGCGCGCGCCTTGCGCATCCGGCACGACCGCGCGCTCGATCCGTTCAACGTCATCAGCTGCGACAACCTTGCAGACAACGGCCACCGGTTGCGACGCGCAGTGCTGGAGTTCGTTCGCTCCAGCGATCCAAACCTCGCAGCGTGGGTCGAAAAGGAAGTGACGTTTCCCTGCACGATGGTGGACAGCATCACGCCGGCGACGGACGACGCGCTCCGCGCTCGGGTGAAAGAGGCGCTCGGTGTCGAAGACCTGTGGCCCGTGCAGCGTGAGTTCTTCTGCCAGTGGGTCATCGAGAACAAACTGCGAGGTCCGCAACCGGACTGGGCATCGGTGGGCGTCACCGTGACGGATGACGTTGCCGGCTTCGAACGCGCCAAGCTGCGGTTGTTGAATGGCGCCCACTCGACCCTGGCGTACACGGGCAGCCTCGCCGGTTACGAAACAGTGTCTTCGGCGATGGGCGACGAAGCGCTCGCGACGTTCGTCCGTCGCATGATGCTCGATGACATTCGCTCCGGGCTGAACCCGCCGAAGGGGCTCGATCTGGATCGATACATCGAGGCAGTGCTGCGTCGGTTCCGCAATCCGACCATCCGTCATTTGCTGTCGCAGATCGCGTGGGATGGCTCGCAGAAGTTGCCGTTCCGGATTCTGCCGACCATCGACGAGAACCTCGTCGCGGGGCGGTCGATTGCACGCCTGTGCGTCCCGATTGCGGCGTGGTTTCAATTCGTTCGCTGGATGGTTCGTCACGAGCGACCGATCATGGACCCGCTCGCCGCTCAGCTCACCGAATTGGCGAAGTCCTGCAACGGCGACGCAGCTCATGACGTGAGCTTATTCCTCGGAGTGGAGAAAGTTTTCAGCGCCGAACTGGCGCGCGATGCGAAGTTCCGCGCGGCGCTCGAGCATGCTTACGCGCGTTTGTCGTCAGTCGAAAGCCCCGCCCAACTCAGCGAAGCTTTATCGGGCATCAGTGCTTGAGCAGTGACGGCAGCCACAGCGACAGCTGAGGCACGAACACGACGAGCAACGATACGATCAGCGCTGCGAGGTAGAACGGCCAGATCGTCCGCAGCGCCTGAGTCACGCTGATCTTGCCGATCGCGGTACCGACGAACAGCACCGAGCCCACTGGCGGCGTGATCAAACCGATACCCGCGTTGAGAATCAGGATCACGCCGAAGTGCACCGGGTCGACGCCGAATGCCTTGGCCACCGGCAGGAAGATCGGCGTGCAGATGATGATCAGCGGCGCCAGGTCCATGAAGGTGCCGAGCACCAACAGCGAGATCACCAGCAAAATCAGAATCACATACTTGTTATCCGCCACGCTGGTGAGCGCTTCGACTGCGGCGGTCGGAACCTGCAGGTACGCGAGCAGCCAGCCGAACGATGCCGCGGCACCGATCACGAACAGGATCAAGCCCGTTGTACGCACGGCGCCCATACATGTCTCGGTGAAATGCGCCCACGTGAGCCGGCGGTAGACCAGGCCCGTTACCAGGATCGCGTAGAACACGGCGATCGCGGCGCTCTCCACCGCCGTGAAAATGCCAGCGCGGATGCCGAAGAAGATCAGCGCGACCAGCAAGAGCCCCGGTAACGCCGCCACCAGACGAATCAGAATCTCTCTCAAGCCCGGAAACGGTTCAGTCGCATAACCGCGGCGGCGAGCGATTGCCCAGCCGGTGAACATCACGACCACGGTCATCAGCAGCGCCGGGACGACGCCCGCGGCGAACAGGTCGGCGATCGAGATCGAGCCCCCTGCGGACGCGGAGAACAGGATCAGGTTGTGAGAAGGCGGCACCAGCAGCGCCACGAGCGCCGCCGTGATGGAAACATTCACCGCGAAGTCTCGATCGAACCCACGCTTCACCATCTGCGGAATCATCGTGCCACCGATGGCCGACACGTCCGCGATCGCCGAGCCCGACACGCCGCCGAAGAACAGCGACGCGAGCACGTTCACCTGCCCCAAACCGCCGCGCAAATGTCCGACCAACGACGACGCGAATGAAATCAGCCGCTCGGAAATGCCACCGCGCATCATCATCTCGCCCGCGAAGATGAACAGCGGAATCGCAATCAACGACGCCGCGTTCGCGCCCGCCGCCGTCTGCAGCGCCACGACGATGGGCGGCAAGTCCAGATACAACACGGTCGCGAGCGAGGACGCGATCAGCGCGAAGCCGACCGGCAACCCGATCAGCAACAGCAGCGCCAACGAGCCGAACAGAATGGCGATGGACATGATTCGCTTACTCCGCCGTTGGATCCTGCTGCGGAGCTGGCAGCAATACCTTCTCCATCGCGAAGATCGCGATCAACAAGCCGCCGATGCACAACGGCAGATAAGCGACGCCTTGCGGGAACGGCGCGCCCGCGATGGGGTAGTCCCACGAGTCGGCGACGATCTTAGCGCCCCAGATCGCCATCATCAGGCCGATGGCGGCGGCCACCAGGCCGGTGATCGCAAGCAATGTTTTGCGAACCGCCGGTCGGGCCGTTTCCACCAGAATGAAAAAACCGAAGTGTCGATTGGCACGCACACCGCACGCGGCGCCGAGCATCATCGTCGTGCTCATACACAGCAGCGCCAGCGGCTCGGTCCAGCTCGGCGAATTGTTCAGCACGTAGCGTGCGAAGACCTGCCAGCCTTGCACGAGCGCCATGCCACCGAGGGCGAGACACGCGACGATGAGCGCCGCGCGATCCAGCACGTCGAGCATGGAAACGAAGCGCGCCGTGCCAGAGACAATCCCGGTTTGCTGATGTGCGGCCATGACTCAGGCTACCGATCGGATGCTTGCGAAGATCTCGCCGAGTCCCTGGCGTTGCATATATTTTTTGAGCAGCGGCTCGGCGGCGCGATGAAACGCGCTCATATCGACATCGTTGGCCTGCACGCCGGCCTTCAACACGATGTCTCGTGACTCCGCGTCCATCCGATCCCAGAACTGCCGCATGACCGAGACCGACTCACGCGCCGTTGCCAGAAGCAACTCACGATCCGAGGATTGCAGCGACTCGAACGTCCGTCGCGACATGAGCAAAGCTTCCGGCGAATACGAATGCGCGGAGTGCGACCAATAGCGCGCCACTTCAAAGTGACGGCTGGTATGGAAAGTGCGCCAATTGTTTTCCGCGCCTTCGATCAGATGCGTCTGCAGAGCCGAGTACGACTCGCCGAACGGCAGCGGCGTGGGATTCGCACCCAGGGCGCGCGCCAATTCGATGAAGATGTCGGAAGGCGGCACGCGAATTTTCAGTCCTTGCAGATCCTTGGGCTTATGCACCGGGCGGCGAGTGTTGTAGAACGAGCGCGAGCCCGCATCGTAGATCGCGAGCCCGACCAGATCGCGTTTCGCAAAGCCTTCCAACACGGCACGACCGGCGTCGCCGTCGGCAGCGCGGCGCATGTGTTCGACGGACCCGAACACATAGGGCAGCGAGAAAATCTGGGTCAGAGGAAATGGATTGTTGAGCGATGCGAAGTTGACGCGCGTGATGTCGAGCGCGCCGAAGCGAGTCATGTCTATGGTGTCGGACTCGCGGCCGAGCTGACCCGCGTGATAGACGCGAATATTCAGGCGACCGTTGGTTTCCTGCTGAAGTCTTTTTCCAATCCAGCGCACCGCTTCGACGGTGGGATAACCGTCGACGTGTACATCGGCGGCTGTCATGAAAGGGCTCGACGGCGCGGCCGATAGCCGCGTGCTCGCGCAAAGCGCGCCGATGCCAACCAACAGCTCGCGTCGGTTCATGACGATTAGCGCGCGGAGCTCGATCGATAGGGACCGGCACGAAGAGCGCGACATTCGACCTCGCCGCAGCCTTCGAACACGCAGCGCGACTGCTGGCCGGCCCGAATATCGTGCACGCCGGAAATGGCACCCGTCGTTATGAAATCGCCGGCTCGCAGCGGACGACCGCGTTGCGCGCATTTGCTCAGCGCGAACGCCAGCGCTCCGAGCGCGCCCTGTCGAACGAATGCAGTCCCGCGGCCGACGAAGCCATCTTCGATGAATGTCAGCGCGACGATCTCGTCGATGGAACGCCATTCGCCGATGCTCGCGCCGACGATGATGCCCCAATTGTTGCCAAAGTCGGAGATGACGGCGCCGGGCCCGAGATCGTTCAACGTGGCGAGCGGACTGACGGCGGTTTCCACACCGAGATGAAAACTGCCCACGATCTCGGCAGCTTCATCGATGCTCCAGACTGTCTTGCCGGCGGGCGCGTCTTCCTTCACGCGCAACACGATCTCCGCTTCAACGGCGGCGAAGCCGCCCTCGATCACGGGGAAATCGACGATTTGACCGATGCGAGCCAGGCGCAGATTGCGCTCGAACACCGGACCGACCAGACGCTCCTCGGGGAATTGCTGAGCGAACGCCGCGCCGATGCGCGCCACCTTCCAACCGACGATGCGATCGGGAAAGCGCTCGATCGCGAGCTCCTGACAACAATAGGCGTCGGCCAGCGTGGCCGGCAGCGTGCCTGGATACTGCGGCAGGGACTGCCCCGCCAGTCGGGCTCGGACAAATTGTTCGGCGATCAGTTCGGCGCCGTCCGGCGCTCCATGCAACACCGCGCTACTCATCTCGCAGTATTCCCCCGGTTCAAACATTAAATTCCGGATAGCGGCGGGCCGCGCCCCCGTCATCGCTCGAAAAACTGTATATAGGAAACCGGTGTCATTTACAATCCACCGCCACCATGCCAGGTCCGTTTCAGGGGGTCTTATGCTCGTCGATCGGTCGTCGCTGCGCGCCACCTTGGGCTCGCTGCTCTTATTGTTAACGGCAGCAACTTCAGTGGCCGCGGCCGACACTCTGCTGGCCTTTCCAGGGGCTCAAGGCGCCGCGGCACATACGCCCGGGGGCCGGGGCGGCAAGATCATTCGCGTGACCACGCTCGACGCCAGCGGTCCGGGCTCACTGCTCGAAGCCCTGGAAACGAAGGGTCCGCGCATCGTCGTATTCGAAGTCGGCGGTGTGATCGATATGCAGAAGCACGAGATCAAGATCAAGGAGCCGTTCCTCACCATCGCCGGCCAAACGGCGCCCTCGCCCGGCATCACGTTGATCCGCACCGGCATCGATGTGCTCACACATGACGTAATCCTCCAGCACATCCGAGTGCGCACCGGCTCAGCCGGCTCGGAGCCACGCAAAGGCTGGGAGCCCGACGCCTTCTCCACCATCGGTGCTTACAACGTCATCGTCGACCATTGCTCCATGACCTGGGCCGTCGACGAGAATCTGTCCGCTTCGGGACCGCGCTTCACCGGTAAGACGGTGGAAGATTGGCGCAAAGGCACGTCTCACAGCATCACCTTCAGCAACAACATCATTGCCGAAGGCTTGCGCCACTCCACACATGCCAAGGGCGAGCACTCCAAGGGTTCGCTGATTCACGATAACGCCAGCGACATCCTGATCATCAACAACCTGTACGCGCACAACTACGAGCGCAACCCGCTGTTCAAAGGCGGCGTGCACGGCATGGTGATCAACAATCTGATCTATAACCCCGGTCCGCGCGCGGTTCACTACAACCTGATCGCTGAAGAGTGGCGCGGTCAGCCGTACCAGACCGGCCAGCTGGCGCTCATCGGCAACGTGCTACGCGGCGGCCCATCGACGCCGGCGCATCTGCCGCTGTTCATGCTGGGCGGCTCGGGCGATCTTGAATATTACGAGGCCGACAATATCGCGGTGGACTGGACCGGTCAGGAGCTGCCGAAGTTCGGTCGCTACACGAACTCGTCGGCGAAGATCATTCCGATGACCAAGCCCGCGCTGCCGTTCGGTGTTCAACCGATCGCCGCCGCCGAAGTGCAGGATGCTGTGATTCGCGAAGCTGGCGCGCGTCCGTGGGACCGCGATCCGATCGATGCGCGCATCGTCGCAGACACCATCGAGGGCCGTGGCGAGATCATCGACAGCGAAAACGATGTCGGCGGCTATCCCGAGTACAAGGAAACCCGCCAGAAGTTCGAGGAGAAGGATTGGGATCTGCGGTACATGACACCGCGACAGAAGAAATAAGCTTCATGCCGCAGGCGAGGAATCACGTTCGCCCGCGACTGAAATCAAACATCCTGTCGCCGGCACGGGTCTGAACACAGCCCCGGCC
>JAEWAF010000089.1 GCA_023391815.1 Pseudomonadota bacterium | reverse complement strand
GACCCACCCCTGGCGATGCCGACAGGTTCGTGGCGCGCGAGAGCAGAGACCGAGAACGGAACGAGACAACGGAAGACGAGACGACCCGCCGACCAGCATCGCACGCTCGTCTGCACGAAGGCGCGCTCTGTTCCGAGCAAGGCGACGTTGAAGACTCTTTCTGCTCCAGGCAAGGCCAGGTTGGTAACTCCTCTGCTCCAAACAAGCCGACGTGGGTTGACTCCTTCTCTCCAAGCAAAGAGACGTCGGTTCACGCTCTCTGTTCCGAGCAAGAGGCGACGGTACTTCTTGAGAGCACTGCCGCGCAGAAAGCCGACGCAACGTGGCCCACTCCGGAAAAGCTCGGCTGCCACAGCAGCGCTGTAGGCATCGCTCGGGGAGGGATGTCCTTCCCGGCAACGTGGATCCGACATGGATGTCGGTCCACGTAGCAGCTACATGGAGGTACAGCAACGTCGCGCGCGGTAGCGCGAGCGAAGCGGAGCGACGGCGTGTGCGCGGTGCCGGGAAGGACATCCCTCCCCGGGCGATGCCGGCCACCGAGGCCAAACGCCACTGACCCCAAACGCCACTGCCACCGAATGTCGCCACAGACGCAAACGTCGAAGCCGAAAACGCCCCACCTCAAACGAGGAGACCCCAAAAACAAACAGGCCCACCGAAGTGGGCCTGCATGTGTTGGTTGGGGGACTAGGATTCGAACCTAGGTTGACGGAGTCAGAGTCCGTAGTCCTACCGCTAGACGATCCCCCAATAACTGGTGCCAGTAGATTGGAAAATCAGCGCTTCGAGAACTGAGTCCCGCGACGCGCCTTGCGGAAACCGACCTTCTTACGCTCGACTTCGCGGGCGTCGCGGGTCACGTAACCGGCGTCGCGCAGCGTCTTGCGCAGGGTTTCGTCGTACTCCATCAATGCACGGGTCAGACCGTGACGGATCGCGCCAGCCTGGCCGGTGATGCCACCGCCCTTGACGGTCACTTCCACATCGAAAGTGTTGTCCATGCTCACGGCTTCCAGCGGCTGACGCACGATCATGCGGGCAGTCTTGCGGCCGAAGAACTCATCGAGCGTGCGGTTGTTCACGCGGATGTTGCCGGTGCCCTTGCGCAGGAACACGCGGGCAGTGGAGGTCTTGCGGCGGCCGGTGCCGTAATTGGTCTGGGTGGCCATGTCGGTGCGATTACCTGATTAAATCTCGAGGGCCTTCGGCTGCTGCGCGGTGTGGGGATGAGTGTCGCCCGCGAACACGTGCAGCTTCTTGAACATCTTGCGACCGAGCGGGTTCTTCGGGAGCATGCCCTTGACCGCGAACTCGATGGCGCGCTCGGGGTGCTTGTCGAGCAGCTTTTCCAGGCTGGTGCTCTTCAAGTTACCCATGTAGCCGGTGTGGTGATGGTAGAACTTGTCCGTCAGCTTGCGACCGGTGACGCGGATCTTGCCCGCGTTGACGATGACGATGTGATCGCCGGTGTCGCAATTGGGCGTGTAAGCCGCCTTGTGCTTGCCGCGCAGACGCGAGGCGACCTGCGAAGCCAGGCGGCCCAGGGTCTTGCCGGTCGCGTCGACCACATACCAGTCACGACGGACCGTTTGCGCATTGGCGAAGACGGTACTCATTGAAATCTCCGGGAAAACTTTAACGCCCCTGCCCACATAACAACAGGGGGGGTCGAAAAGGCCGGCAAGTCTAATGGACGACCGGGGCCATTGCAAACGCAAGTCGAGGAGCGAGCGCTGGATTCCCGTAACGCCTGGCGGACACCCCGGAACAGGCCGGCGAGGAGCGACATATATAATGAATCCCATGGACGCAAGCTTCATGACCGGCCGCCGCTATACCCTCCTCGATCGCCTGCTGCTTCCGGCCGACCAGACGTTGCGAACCCTGTTCGCGAGCCATGTCGCCGCCCGGCCGAATCCGGCCGAAAACCAGCCCGAAACACCCGAAATCGCCGACAACCCGGCCACTCGCCGTCATGTGGCCGCGCTGATGCGGATCAATCATTCGGGCGAAGTGGCCGCGCAGGCGCTCTATCAGGGACAAGCCTTCGCTGCGCGGACCGAGCCCACCCGAGCCTCGCTGATGGAGGCGGCGCGTGAGGAAACCGACCATCTCGCCTGGTGTGCCGATCGCATTCGCCAGCTGGGCGGACGGACCAGTGTGCTGAATCCGCTGTGGTATGCAGGCTCTTTCACCATCGGCGCCCTCGCCGGCCTGGCCGGCGACAAAGTCAGCCTCGGCTTCGTGGCCGAGACCGAGCGCCAGGTCGTGGAGCATCTCGACGGCCATTTGCAGCGTTTGCCGGCGGAAGACACACGCACCCGCGCGATCATCCAGCAGATGAGCGCCGACGAAGAACGTCATGGGCGCAATGCTGAACTGGCCGGGGGCGCGGCGTTGCCTGGACCGATTCGTGCATTGATGAAGCTCACAGCCAAAGTGATGACGCGAACGGCGTACTGGCTGTGAGAAGTGTGATGCGTTCGACACATTCGCGCTGAACGACGTTGGCTCGACCCGTCAAATAGTCGACGTAAAGTTTTGCCGTGCAAGCAAAAGCTTGCGGTGTTGGGTCATACTGTATTAAAAGGCGCGGCAAGACATATTGTCGTCAAGTCATCCCACTAAAGTCATTTAGTTACAAGCACAAGGCGAAGGTAGGGGCGGGTATGGAAGAGGGCGCACGGCCATTGAGCGATATTCCGGCGATCAACCGGTTCCTGAGTTACTGCCGCATTCGCACGGTGCCCTCCAAGACCGTCGTCATCCACGCCGGCGATCTGCCCGATGTGCTCTATTACATCGTCAGCGGCTCGGTCGAAGTGATGATCGAGGACGAGGAAGGCAACGAGATGGTGCTCGCCTACCTCAACAAAGGTCAGTTCTTCGGTGAGATGGGCCTGTTCTACGAACAGCCCACCCGCAGCGCCTGGGTCCGCACGCGTCAACAGTGCGAGCTGGCTGAAATGACCTATCCCCGCTTCCGTCAGCTCGCGGCCGAAAGCCCGGGCCTGGTGTTCGAGCTCGCCACCCAGCTCGCCACGCGTCTGGACCGTACCAATCGCAAGCTCGGCGATCTCGCCTTCGTCGACGTGACCGGTCGAGTCGCGCACGCCATCATGGATCTGTGCAGCGAGCCCGATGCGATGACTCATCCCGAAGGCATGCAGATCAAGGTGAGCCGTCAGGAGCTGTCGCGCCTGGTCGGCTGCTCGCGTGAAATGGCGGGCCGCGTGTTGAAGGTGCTGGAAGATCAGGGACTGTTGCGCGCCACTGGCAAGACCATCGTGGTGTTCGGCGCCCGGCCGAAGATGAAGACCAAGCCGCCGCTGGCTGCTGCCGCGGGTCGTGCGGGCGCGGCTGCTGCCGCCACGTCGCCAACCAATCGTCGCACCGATGAAGACGACGAGGACGATGACGACGATTTCGACGACGAGGACGAAGAATAAAAACCGGAGGCCGCGCAAGCGGCCTCTGTGTTTTTGGGGGCCGCTATTTGGTCGCGTTCGCGATGGCCGTGCGCATCTCCGAGATCGTCTTCCGATAGTCTTTCGAGCCGAAGATCGCCGAGCCCGCGACGAAGGTATCGGCACCGGCCGCGGCGATCTCGCCGATGTTATCGACCTTCACTCCACCATCGATCTGCAAGCGGATGTCACGACCGCTCGCCGCGATCATCTCGCGCGTCTTCTTCAATTTGCCGAGCGCGGAAGGAATGAATTTCTGTCCGCCGAAACCGGGATTGACCGACATGAGCAGAATCATGTCGACCTTGTCGAGCACGTAATCCAGCACGCTCAGCGGCGTCGCCGGATTGAGCACGATGCCGGGATGACAGCCGTGCTCGCGAATCAAACCGATGGTGCGATCGACGTGCTCGCTCGCTTCGGGATGAAAGCTGATCCACGACGCGCCGGCCGCCGCGAAGTCGGGAATGATGCGATCGACCGGCTTCACCATCAGATGCACATCGATGGGCGCGGTGATGCCGTGCTTGCGCAGCGCTTCGCACACCAGTGGGCCGATCGTGAGATTGGGCACGTAATGATTGTCCATCACGTCGAAGTGAATGGTGTCGGCGCCGGCCTCGAGCACGGCCTTCACCTCTTCGCCGAGCCGAGCGAAGTCGGCGGAGAGAATCGAAGGAGCGATCCAGGGTTGTTGAGCGGGCATGGCGGAAACCTCGTTCGTATCTATCGCATCGCGCGTGCTTCACGCAGCACTTCGTAAGCGGCGCGAACTTGCCGGGTTTTCTCCTCGGCGACTTTCATCATCGACTCGGGCAGGCCGCGTGCGACCAGCTTGTCGGGATGATTTTGATTCATCAAGCGGCGATATGCCTTCGTGACTTCGGCATCGGACGCATCGCTGGCGATGCCGAGCACTTCGTAGGCCTGCGCGACTTTATCGACTTTGGGGCGCGCTTCGGGCGGTTGACGGGACGACTGCTGCATTCGCAGAAGCGCCTCCATCTGCACCACCTCGTAGGCGGATACGCCCAACGATGCCGCGACGCGCGCCATCACCTGTCGCGCGGCCGGAGCGAAGCTGCCGCTCCATAACGCGGTCTGCAATTGAATCTGGATGAACATGCGCAGGACGTCGGGACGTCCACTCAGCATCCTGCGCAGTTGTCGCAGCGTCGCCTCGAGCGGAAATTCCTTTTCCTTGCCCCGGGTGAACAGCTGAATCGCGAATTCGATTTCGCGCTCGCCGAGGCGGAATTCGGTCATGATGGCGCGCGCGGCGCGGATGTCATTTTCGGAAACGCGCCCGTCCGCTTTGGCGATGTGGCCCATCACTTGGAAGGTCGCGCGGAAAAACGCTTCCTGCACGCCCATGCCGGACATTTGAGACGCGGCCGCCGCGTCCTCATCGTCGTCGACGCGACCGCCCAGCCCGCTCTGCGCCTGCACGTCGAACAGGTGACCGATGAAGGTGCCGAACAATGCGCCGACCGGACCCGCGGTGACCCCGCCGATCAGTGCGCCCAGTGCTTTACCCTGCCAGATCATCCTGCTTGAAGCCCACTCCAGCCGCTGCGACAATCGCGGGCCTTATCAGACCCGGCCGGTATGGTAGCAGGCCGCTGCTGCACCACCATTCGCCCGACGGTTAACAGTGTTTTTCCTCTCATTTTCACGAGTAAACCAGTGACTCAGCCCTCCCCGCCCATGCTCGAATCGCGTTTGAGCGGCCTCAAGCGCATTCACCAGGGCAAAGTCCGCGACATCTACGCCATCGACGAGGAGCAGATGCTGATCGTCACCACCGACCGCCTGAGCGCGTTCGACGTGGTGCTGCCCGATCCGATTCCCGGCAAGGGTGCGGTGTTGACTCGGATCTCGCGCTTCTGGTTCGAGCGCACCAGGCACATCGTGCCCAATCACCTGCTCGACACGCCGCTGGAAAGCGTGGTCACCGATCCGGCCGAGCGCGCGACGATCGCCGATCGGAGCATGATCGTGAAGCGCCTCAAGGCGCTGCCCATCGAAGCGGTGGTGCGCGGTTATCTGATCGGCTCGGGTTGGAAGGATTACCAGCAGACCGGCAAGGTCTGCGGCATCGACCTGCCGGAAGGGCTGCGACAGGCGGATCGACTGGCGGAGCCGCTGTTCACGCCGGCGACCAAGGCCGAGCTCGGCGAGCATGATGAGAACATCGATTACGAGCGCACCGTCGCGATCATCGGTCGGGGTCTCGCCGAACAGGTGCGCGCCACGGCGCTCGCGTTGTATCGCTTCGCCGCCGAATACGCGCTCACCCGCGGCATCATCATCGCCGACACCAAGTTCGAGTTCGGGATCGACGCCGCCGGTCATCTGACGTTGATCGACGAAGCGCTCACGCCCGACTCGTCGCGCTTCTGGCCGACCGACACCTATCGCCCCGGCACCAGCCCGCCGAGCTTCGACAAACAATTCGTGCGCGACTATCTGGAAACATTGGTGTGGGACAAGCGTCCGCCCGGCCCCAGGCTGCCGCCCGAAGTCATTCGGAAGACGGGCGAGAAATACGCCGAAGCGCTGCGCCGCCTGACCACTTAGCACCGGAGCATCGAGCGCGTCGCATGCCAAGAACGATCGCATTGATCTATCTGGCGGCCGGCGCCATCTGGATCTTCGTGACGGATGCCTGGCTGGCCTGGCTGGATCTGGACCCGCACACCATGCAGATGCTGGGGACCGCCAAGGGCTGGCTGGCCATTCTCGGCTCGGCGGTGCTGTTATACATCCTGCTTCGACGACACAAACAGCGCGATGACGCGGCCGTGTCCGCGCTGCTCGAATCACAGCGCGAAGTGCAGCAGATGAATGCCGAGCTGGAAAAGCGCGTGGCCGAGCGCACGCGTCAGTTGCAAGCGGCGAATCGTGAGCTGGAGTCGTTCGCTTACGCTGTCTCCCACGATCTGCGTGCACCGCTGCGCAGCCTCTCGGGCTTCAGCCAGATCCTTCAGGAAACCGCGGCGGAGCAGCTCGACGAAAAGTCGCTGCATTATCTGAAGCGCATTCACGACGCCAGTCAGCGCATGTCGGGCCTCATCGAGGCGCTGCTCGGCTTGTCTCGCATCAGCACCGCGGACCTGGCGATTCGGCCGGTCAATCTCACCCAGGTCTGCATCGATGCCGCGGCGGCGCTGCGAGCTAAATTTCCAGAGCGCAACGTGGAAGTCGAGATCGCGCCCAACATGCACGTCCAGGGCGATGCGCGCCTGCTTCGCATCGCCATCGACTGCCTGCTATCGAACGCCTGGAAATTCACGATGAAAGTCGCACAGCCGCGCGTGACGGTCGGCGTGCAGACCGGCGTCACCGGCGGCCATATCTACTTCGTGCGCGACAACGGCGTCGGCTTCGACATGGCGTATGCGAACAAACTGTTCGTGCCATTCCAGCGTCTGCATCCAGACGCGGAGTTTCAGGGCAGCGGCATCGGACTGGTCACGGCGCAACGAGTCATCGCGCGTCACAACGGCCGCATCTGGGCCGAAGCTCAGGTCGATGCCGGCGCGACGTTCTATTTCACCATCAACACGCCGCTCGCCCCGTCTGCCACGTCTTGAAGATCCGGTGAATTTCGCTGACGCCGTCGGTCAACGCCGCCGGCCCGGGCTGCAGGATGATCGGCGATTTGATCTCGTGCAGCTGCCCGTCGACGACGGCCGGCACGCTGCTCCAGCCGTCGCGCGCGACCACGTTCTCGGGCCGGAATTTCTTGCCGCACCAGGAACCGAGAATGATATCCGGCGCGCGCCGCACGACCTCCTGCGGGTCGGCGATGATCCGATTCTTCGCCAGCGACTGTCGCGAGTTGTCTTCGAAACAATCGTCGCCGCCGGCGACACCGATCAGTTCCGAGACCCAGCGAATGCCCGAGATCATCGGCTCGTCCCATTCCTCGAAATAAACGCGCGGCCGAACTTTGAACTGCGCAGCCGAGGCGCGAATGCTGTCGAGATTCGCGGCGAGCCTGGCGCACAGCTGCGCTGCCTTGGCCTCGCAGCCGATCATGCCGCCGAGAATTCCGATCATGCCGAAGATGCCGGCGATGTCGCGGTGATTGAAAATGTGAACGTTCAGCCCGTGCCGCACCAGGTCGGCGGCGATGTCGGCCTGCAGGTCGGAGAAGCCGAGCACCAGATCGGGCTCGAGCTCGCGAATACGATCGACTTTGGCGCTGGTGAACGCCGAGACCTTCGGCTTCTCCTTGCGAGCGCGGGCCGGCCGTACCGTGAAGCCCGAAATACCTACGATGCGCCAGTCCTCTTCGAGCAGGTACAGCGTCTCGGTGGTCTCCTCGGTGAGGCAGACGATGCGGGACGGGAAGTTGTTGGATATGTAATTCATAAACTTGCTCACGCGACGCACGCGTGTCAGGCTGACCCGGCATGATCGCGCTGCTGCTAGCTCGCCTGGAACATTGGCTGTTCGAGCCGCCGGAATCCATCATCGGCCGGCCGTTGTGGAAACTTACGCGCATCCTGCGCTATCCCTACGCGCTGATTCGCGATGTCACCCGCGGCGAGCTCACCCTCCGCGCCATGAGCCTGGTGTACACGACCCTGCTGTCGATCGTGCCCATCATTGCCCTGTCCTTCTCGGTGCTCAAAGGTCTGGGCTACCACCGCGAGCTCGAGCCGGTACTGTACAGCTTCCTGGAACCGCTCGGCGACCGTGCCTACGAGATCACCCAACAGGTGATGGCCTTCGTCGATAACGTGCGCGGCGGTGTGCTGGGCTCGCTCGGCTTGATCTTCCTGCTGTACACCTTGATCTCGACCGTGCAGAAGGTCGAGGAAAGTTTCAATTTCGTGTGGCGGGTCGAGCAGCCGCGCAGCATCGGGCGTCGTTTCAGCGAGTATCTGAGCGTCATGGTGGTCGGGCCGGCCGTCATCGTCGCGGCCTTGGGGTTGATCGCCACCATCAGCAGCACGAACTTCGTGGCGACGATGTCGCATTACCGGCCCTTCGACTCCGTGCTGCTCATCCTGGGTCGCGTCACCCCGTATCTGCTGGTGTCGGGCGTATTCACCTTCATGTACGGCTTCGTGCCGAACACCAGGGTGCGCTTGGGACCGGCGCTGATCGGCGGTGTCGGCGCGGGTGCCGCGTGGGCTTTCAGCGGCATGGTGATGGCGCAGTTCATTTCCAGCGCCTCGACCACCATGGTCATCTACGCCGGTTTCGCGTTCGTGATCGTGGCGCTCATGTGGCTGTACATTTCCTGGCTCATTCTGCTGCTCGGCGCGCAGCTGTCGTTCTATATCCAGAACCCGCAATACCTGCGGCCGGGACGCGGCGTGATCGCGCTCAACTCGAGCATGCGCGAGCGACTCGCGCTGTCCATCATGTATCTCATCGTCAACGATTACCGGTCGGCGCAACATCGCTGGACGTCGAATCGTCTGGCCGAACATCTGGATTTGCCCGGCGCGGCGCTCACACCGATCATGGACGCGTTGGAAAACCGCAAGCTGCTGCTGGTCGCGGAAGATAACAGTTGGGTGCCGGCGCGCGATCCGCATTCGATCGAGCTGACCGACGTGCTGGACGCCGTGCGTCACGACACGGCCGGGCCGCGACTGAGCAAGATTAGAGATATCGCGCCGGCGGTCGAAGCCGCGCGGATCGCGGAACAGGCGTTACAGAACAGCTTGAAAGGCAAGACGGTCGCGGAGCTGGTGGAACAGCCCAACCACCTCCGTGCTGTGCAGAGTCAGCAGGCGTAATCACTCGCCCGCGATCGTCATTCTCTCCAGCAGCACCGATCCGGTTCGAATGCCGCCGCGCGCATCGACGTCGTTGCCGACCGCGACGATCTCGCGATACATGTCTTTGAGGTTGCCCGCGATGGTGATCTCGTTCACCGGATATTGAATCTCGCCGTTCTCGACCCAGAAGCCCGCGGCCCCGCGCGAATAATCGCCAGTGACACCGTTGATCCCCTGCCCCATCAGCTCGGTGACCATCAGACCCCGGTTCATCTTCTTCAGCAGCTGTTCGAAATTGTCCGGCCCGGGCGACACGATCAGATTGTGAACGCCACCGGCATTCCCCGTGGTTCGCAGTCCGAGCTTGCGCGCCGAATACGTACTCAGGATGTAGCCGGTGAGCACGCCGTCCTTGATCAATTCGCGATCGCGCGTGACCACGCCTTCGCTATCGAAGGGCGAGCTGGCGAGCGCTTTGGGGATATGGGGCCGCTCCGAAATCTGCAGCCAAGAAGGAAAGATCTGTTGACCGGCCGCGTCGAGCAGGAACGACGCGCGTCGATACTGGCTGCCGCCCCGAACCGCACCGAGGAAATGTCCCATCAACCCGCGGGCCAACTCGGGAACGAACAGCACCGGCGCGGTAATCGTCGGCAGCTTCTTCGCATTCAACCGGCGCAACGCGCGCGCGGCCGCCGTCTTGCCGATCGACTCGCCGTCTTCCAGCTCGCGCCAATCGCGCACAGAGCTGTACCAGTAGTCACGCTGCATCTCGCCGTCTTCCTGAGCGACGACAACGCAGCTGAGACTGTGAATGCTGCTTGGAAAGCCGCCAAGGAATCCCAGTGAATTTCCAAAGACGCGCAGGCCCTGATGACTCGACAGCGTCGCGCCTTCGGAATTGCCGATGCGCTTGTCCGCCTTGAGCGCGGCGGCTTCGCAAGCTACCGCCAGATCGCGCGCCGCGTCGGGCTCGATGCCCCACGGATGTGACAACTGCAAATCCGGAATCTCGCGCGCCAGATCTTCCGGATCGGGCAAGCCCGCGCATTCATCCTCCGCTGTAAAGCCAGCGATGCTGAATGCTTTCGCAACCGTCTCGCGAATCGCTTGGGGTCGCAGGTCGGCGGTGCTCGCCGTGCCTTTGCGCTTGCCGCGATAGATGGTGATGCCCATCCCGCGATCGCGCTGATACTCGAGCGTCTCGACTTCTCCCAGACGCGCGGTGACGGACAGCCCGGTGTCGACGCTGACGCCGACCTCGGATTCAGTGGCACCCAACCGCCGCCCCTCCTCGATCGCGAGGGCAACCAGGTCCTGCAGATCCTGTTGCGAGTGGCTGAGCTGGGTGGATGAGGTGCTGGGAACTTGGGCCATGGCGGGATTGTATCAGTGAGCATGCATGGACCGGGGTTGGTACCAGCCGACTTGCACCAGGACCGCCGGGCACGCATCCTTGCGCCCCCAGAAACGGCCTGTCCCGACATGACCGACGACGCCGACGATGATGGCTCTTATGACGAGCGCCCCAGTAAAAGCGCGCGCAAGCGGCAGAGCGACGACCTACAGGCGCTGGGCGAGGCACTGATCGAGCTCTCGGACAGCGAGCTGGACGCCCTGCCCCTGCCCGAACAGCTTCGCGATGCCGTGGTGCTCGCCCGTCGCATCACCGCGCATGGCGGCCTGTACCGGCAGAAGCAGTACATCGGCAAGCTGATGCGCAAGATCGATGCGGAACCGATTCGCGGGGCGCTGAATGCCAAACGCGACCGGGAGCGGGCCGAGGCGATCCGTTTTCACCGCATCGAGCAATGGCGCGACCGCTTGCTCCGCGAAGGCAACGACGCCCTCACCGCGCTCGCCGCCGAGTTCCCTCATATCGACAGCAAAGCCGTTGGCAAGCTGACCGAGCGTGCCCGCAAGGAACAGCAGCAGACCTCGCAGAAGATCACACCCGCCGGGCGCGAGCTGTTCCGCGTCTTACGCGACGCCCTGTCGAACACAGCCGCCTGATACAATCCTCCTTATGAAACCGTTAGTTGGCATCATCATGGGCTCCAAGTCCGATTGGGAGACTTTGCAGCCCGCCGCGGACACCTTGCAGCGCTTGGGGATCGCATTCGAGACGCGCGTGGTCTCCGCGCATCGCACCCCGGACCTGTTGTTCGAATACGCGGAGACGGCGCGGGAGCGTGGCCTGGAAGTCATCATCGCTGGAGCCGGTGGCGCAGCCCATTTGCCGGGGATGACCGCGGCCAAGACCAGCCTGCCCGTGCTCGGCGTGCCGGTGCAGTCGAAGATGCTCAGTGGCATCGACTCGCTGTTGTCCATCGTGCAGATGCCCGCCGGTATTCCGGTCGGCACGCTCGCCATCGGTCAGGCGGGCGCGACCAACGCGGCGTTGTTTGCCGCCTCGATCCTGGCCAATAAATACGAGCCGGTGCGCAACGCGCTCGACAAATTCCGGGCCGACCAGACCGCGACCGTGCTGGCCAATCCCGACCCGTCCATCACCGCCGTTTCCCGCCCATGAAAATCGGCATCATCGGTGCGGGCCAGCTGGGACGCATGCTGGCCCTGGCGGGGTATCCCCTGGGCTTGCGATTCGTGTTTCTGGATCAGAGCAGCGACGCGCCCGGCGGCCAGGTCGGCCGCATCATTCCCGGCGCGTTCGATGACGCGGAGAAGCTCGCGGAGCTGGCCGATGAAGTCGACGTCGTGACCTTCGACGTCGAGAACGTGCCCGTCGCCGCGGTCGAGCCCGTCGCTGCCAAGAAGCCTTTCCTGCCGCCGGTGAAAGCGCTCGGCGCATCGCAGGACCGCTTGCACGAGAAAACATTGTTCCGGCAGCTGAAGATTCCGACGCCGGAATTCATGGCGGTGGACTCACTCGAAGATCTGCGCGCGGCGGTCGAAAAAATCGGGCTGCCCGGCGTGCTCAAGACGCGGCGCCTGGGTTATGACGGACGCGGTCAATTCTATTTGCGTAAACCGGCGGATATCGAAACCGCGTGGCAGACGCTCGGCACCGTGCCGCTGATCTATGAAGGCTTCGTCGATTTCTCTCGCGAAGTTTCCATCATCGGCGTGCGCAGCACGCGCGGCGAAACATTGTTTTATCCGCTCTCGGCGAACACACATTCGCAAGGCATTCTGCGCTACTCGATCGCGCCCTATCGCAACGCCTCGCTACAGAAACAAGCGGAAACATACATGCGCCGCCTGTTGAAACATCTGGATTACGCCGGCGTCCTCACCATCGAGTTCTTCGTGCGCGGAGGCAAGCTGATCGCCAACGAGATGGCGCCACGCGTGCACAACTCCGGGCACTGGACCATCGAAGGCGCACAGACCAGTCAATTCGAGAATCACGTGCGGGCCATCCTCGGCCTGCCGCTGGGAAGCACTCGGCCGAACGGTCACTCGGCGATGATGAACTTCATCGGTAGCATCCCCGAGCTCGGGAACATTCTCCGGGTGTCGGGCGTACACTTCCACAGCTACGGGAAAGAACCGCGGCCCAACCGCAAGCTCGGACATTGCACCATCAACGCCCCATCGCCGACCGCCAGGGATCGGGCATTGCAGCAGTTGCTCCGGCTGAAGATGTAACAGCGGACCGCTGGTCATCGCCAGATTCTGGTGAATTGACGGTGGGATTTTTGTGTCCGGCTACGGTTCTCCGTAAACTTATCTCGCCTCGACGGCGGGCTTTCGGGGCGGTCCCCGCCCGCTAAGCCCTCCGACAGGCCTACGGAACAGATCCAACCGCATGTATCTCGAACTGTTCAAACTGCACGAACTGCCGTTCCGGCTCACTCCCGACCCGCAGTTCCTGTACCTGTCCAAGCACCATGCGCGCGCCAAGGCGTACATGGAGTCCACCATCTGGTTCACCGACGGTTTCGTGGTCATTACCGGCGAAATCGGCTCGGGCAAGACCACGCTGATCGAGACGTTCCTGAAGGAGCTCGAAAAAGACGTGGTGGTGGCGCAGATCAATCAGACCCAGGTCACCGCGATCGAATTCCTGCAGAGCGTGCTGGTGCAGTTCGGCTTTTCGCCGTTCAAGATGAAAAAAGCCGAGCTGCTGGCGACCCTGAACGAGTTCCTGGTCGAGCAATATGCCAACGGCCGACGCGTGCTGCTGATCGTCGACGAAGCGCAGAATCTGTCAAACAAAGTGCTCGAAGAGATCCGCATGCTCTCGGGCGTGGAGACCACCAAGGAAAAGGTCCTGCGCATCATTCTCGCCGGCCAGCCCGAGCTGAACGACAAGCTCAACGCGCCCGGGTTGGTGCAGCTCGCGCAACGTATCCGCCTGCGCTTTCATTTGACCGCGCTGTCCAAGACCGACATGTCGGCTTACATCCAGCACCGCCTGGAAGTGGCGGGCTCGCAGGGCCGGCAGATTTTCGATCCCGAAACATTCTCGCTGATCTATCGCTACACCGGCGGCGTGCCGCGCCTGGTGAACACCCTGGCCGACACGGCCATGATGGCCGCGTTCGCGCAGGATCGCGCGTCGGTCACCGTCGACGATGTGAAAGCGGCGGTCGAAGAATTGCAGTGGGTCGAATACGCCGAGCGCTCGGTGAAACTGCAGGCGCTGCACGGCGTGCCCGGCAGCATGAACGGCGGCATGAACGGTGGAGAAGAAACATCGACCGGTGCGCGCCGGATCGTGCTCGGTCGTATCCTGGTCGGCTTCAACGGTCAGACCATCGCCGAGCGCGAGCTCACGCCGGGGCGGTTCATCATCGGCCGCACGCCGGACAACGATCTGCAGATCGACAGCAAATACATCAGCCGTCATCACGCGCAGATCATCACTTCGATTCATACGTCGGTGCTCGAGGATCTGAACAGCACCAACGGCATCTACGTGCGCTCCAAGCGCGTCCGCCGTCGCATGCTGAACGACGGCGACGTGGTGCAGATCGGTCAGCACGAGATCATGTATTTCGACGAGCGCACCAATCGCAGCCGCACGGCGTTCCACGAGATGGACGACGACGCGCAGCCGCTGCATGACGGCCCGGATCGGGGCCACGCCGCCACGCTCGCGCAGGACGACGGTTCCTCGCTGGAGGAACGGGCGGAGCTCGAGGAAGAAGAAGAGGAAGAGCAGCGCGCGAACGAGTTCGGGGGCGGCCGCTAGTATTTATCGGCCGGCTAACTATCGGAAAAGGCCGGCCGGTCTCAGATCTTGTCGTCGAGCGAGCGGCAGTCGTATTCGGCCTGCTTGGTCCGGTAGTCCTTCCGGCGCAGCCATAACACCAGTCCGCCCATCAGGCTCAGCGCGCCCACACCCAGAAACACGCTGGGCCAGGTCTTGGCCTCGATCAGCCAGGCGGCGGCCAGCAGCGCGATCCCCACCAGCATGTACAGGTAGGGCAGCAGCTCGTAGATGGGACGGGAAATCCACATGACAGGTCGCCGGCCAGGGAATGACCGCGCCATGGTATCAAAGTCGGCATCCGGTCATCCCGCGACGTGACTTTTGTCTCATCCCGCCGCCGGGCGGCGGGATGAATCAGTCGAGATGTTTAGTTACGCGGCAGTACCGCCGACGGTCAGGCCGTCGACGCGCAGGGTCGGCTGACCGACGCCGACCGGGATGTCCTGCCCTTCCTTGCCGCAGGTCCCGACGCCCTCGTCCAGCTTCAGATCGTTCCCGACCATGGTCACCCGGCGCATGACTTCGGGGCCGTTGCCGATGAGCGTGGCACCGCGCACCGGCGCGCCCAACTTGCCGTTCTCGATCAGATAAGCCTCGCTGGCCGAGAACACGAACTTGCCCGAAGTGATATCCACCTGACCGCCGCCGAAGTTGCGGCAATACAGGCCCTTCTGCACCGAGCCGATGATTTCCTGCGGATCGTGCTTGCCGGCCAGCATGTATGTATTCGTCATACGCGGCATGGTCATGTGCGCGAACGACTCGCGACGACCGTTGCCCGTCGGCGCGACGCCCATCAAACGCGCGTTCAGCTTGTCCTGCATGTAGCCGCGCAGAGTGCCGTTCTCGATGAGCGTCGTGCACTGAGTCGGCACACCTTCGTCATCGATGTTCAACGAACCGCGACGCGAGCCGAGCGTACCGTCGTCGACGATGGTGCAAAGCTCGGACGCGACCTGCTCGCCGATGCGGCCGGAGAACGCCGAAGTGCCCTTGCGATTGAAATCGCCTTCCAGACCGTGACCCACCGCCTCGTGTAACAACACGCCCGGCCAACCTGGACCGAGCACCACGGTCATCGTGCCCGCCGGCGCCGGCACCGCATCGAGATTCACCAAGGCACTGCGCACCGCCTCGTGCACCAGTTCCTTCCAACGATCTTTTTCCAGGAACTTGGCGAAGCCGTAGCGACCGCCCGTGCCGGCGTAGCCCTGCTCGCGACGACCGTCCTTTTCCACGATCACCGAAACATTCATGCGGACCAGCGGGCGCACGTCGGCGGCCACCGTGCCGTCGCTCGCCATCACCAGCACGACTTCATGCGCGCCGGACAAACTCGCCATCACCTGCGTCACACGCGGATCGATACGACGCGCTTCGCGATCGACGCGCTCGAGCAGTTGCACTTTGTCGGTATCGCTCAAGCCTTCCAGCGGATCGAACGGCAGATACAACTGATGACCCGCGGTCGATCGCCAGGCCTGCATGGATTTGTTTGCTCCGCTGCGCGCGATGGCACGCGCCGCCATCGACGCTTCGGTCAGCGCCGGCAACACGATCTCATCCGAATAGGCGAAGCCCGTCTTCTCACCCGCGAGCGCGCGCACGCCGACGCCTTGCTCGATGCTGTGCGAGCCATCTTTGACGATGCCGTCTTCGAGCGACCACGACTCTTCGCGGCTCAACTGAAAATACAAATCGGCGTAGTCGACGCTGTAGCCCATCACGCTGCCGAGCACGCCGGCGATGCGACCTTCATCCAGCCCCGAGGGCGCGAGGATGGCCTGACGCGCCACATCCAACGGCTGCGAAGCGTCGAACGCCTTGGGCAGCTCCAGATGCAAACGGTCGTGAACGGCGGTAATGGTGGTGCTCATGCGCGTGGCTGGTCCTCGTGATCAATCCGCGGAAAATCAAGCGGGCGTGGGCGCGATTGTAAAACGCCGGTGCGACAGCGCCGGGAATCGTTCGCGGAGTTCTTGTTGCACAGTGCGGTCGATTTCCGCCACTGCAAGGCCGGGACCGGCGTCGGTCACGCGAGAAAGGACCTGGCCCCAGGGATCCACGATGAGCGAGTCTCCCCAGGTCTCCCGCCCATTGAGATGGATGCCACTTTGCGCTGGGGCCAGGACGTAGCACAGATTCTCAACCGCCCGCGCGCGCATCAACAATTCCCAATGTGCCTTACCGGTGGGTGCGGTAAACGCTGAAGGCAGGCTAAGGATTTCCGCACCGTCCGCCTCGAGCACCCGAAACAGCTCGGGAAAGCGCACGTCGTAGCACACGGCCAGGCCGATTTTGCCGAACGGTGTAGGTACTACGCTGGGCTGACTGCCCGGAGCGACAGTGGCGGATTCCCGATAGCGCTCGTCGCGTTGAGGCGCATCGGGATTCGACCGGCCTCGATCGGGAATGGCGACATCGAATAAATGGATCTTGTCGTAGCGACCCACACAGCGGCCGTGGTCGTCGAAGACGAGCGATGCGGAAGCGACTCGCCGAGGCTCATTTTCGACGCGCAGCGGAATCGTGCCGCCGATGATCCACAAGCCCAACTCACGCGCGCAATGGCCTAGAAACGCTTGAATGGGGCCTTCGCCCGGCAGCTCCGCGACCGCGACTTTGTCGGCCTCCTTGCGACCCATGATGGCGAAGTTCTCAGGCAGCGCCGCCAGCGTCGCGCCCTGCGCGCGTGCGCGCTCCAACAACTCGCGCGCCATCGCGAGATTGGCCTCGACCTCAGGGGCCGAGGTCATTTGCAGTACAGCTGCTCGAATCGAGTTAGTCACCCGTGACTTCCGCTTTAGCGTCCGCCGCATCCACACGTTCGACCACTGGAGCGTCCCAGGGTCCGGTAATGCGATAGTAGCCGCGGGTGATGCCCTTTAGGGGCTCCTTGAATACTTGCGAGAACAGCAACACCGCCGCGCCGACCACAGGCCCACCCGCCAGCGCGCCAGCGACCGGCAACGACGCACCGAGATTTCCAGTCACGACCGCGGTTTGATCGTAGTCACGGGTCCCCAGACCGGTGCGGCCCGCGATACCAATCTCGGCGGCCGGCCCTCTGAGCAGCAGATTGTTCGTGTACGCATTGCCATCGCGTAGTTCGAAATCGCCGCGCACCGTGTCGAACGCCAGACCTTTCTCGGTGAGATCGCTGAAATCCAACGCCAATCGACGTGGCAACGCGCCGACGCTGAACAAGCCCAGCACGCGACCCGCGCCCGGCTGTAAATTCACGATCTGGCCGGTCTCCGCCTCGATGTGGATCGCCCCCGACGCGTGTTCGAGAATGTTGCTGTCGTAGCCGCCATTCCACGCGAGATCCGCATTGATCGCGCCACGCTTCGCTTCGAGGAATGGCGTATAGCCGAGTGCTTTCAGCGTCGCGGCGACGTCCTTGCTCTCGATGTTCGCGTCGAGCGTGGAACGCGGACCATCCACTGTCTTCAACCATTCGCCCTGCGCATCCGCGCGCACGGACTCGGCGAGGATGGTCGCGTTGTCGAAACGAATGCCCTGCGCAACTCGCGTCGCTTTCAGATCGACCGCGCCAACGACTCTGGTCCCGATGAGCAGGTTGCCCACGTAGATCTGCATGTTCGGCAGATTGCGCGGGTCCATGGGCTGATCGTCGTCTTTCGCGGCACCGTTGCTCTCCTCGCTCGGCACCTTGTTGATGACCAGTCGTTCCATTGTCGCCCGCAACGGCTGCGCTCCCGTGAACGATTCGGGAATCAGCACCTGGCCCGCGGCACTGTCGCCGCTCACGTCGACACGCCAGCCACTCTGCGTCGACTGCAACATGCCTCGCAGATCGGGAAAGCGATAACCGAACATTTGAAAGTCGGCGACGCGCACGTTCGCGGCCTGGAGATAGTCCGACAGTTTGCTGCCTTGATCATCGCGCGGCGTGGCACCTGACGGACTCGAGTCATCGCCGCGCAGTGCCAGCCAGTCATCCAACACGAAACGTTGCACATTGCCTTCGATGCGCAGTCCGCGATGACTGGGTAAGGAGGGCGCAACCGCATCCGCTCTCACGCCACCGCGGTCCAGCGTCCAGCCGTTGTTGGATCCACGCAGGCGAATCAGCGCACGCACGTCGCCGTAAGCGGTGCGCGAGAGCAATTGGTCATCATCGACTTCCAAAGCCACCTGCAACGATCGCTCGTCGGCGCTGCCCTTGCCCAGCGGCTCGGGCAAGGTCACGCCCAGGCCACGCAGATTGGAATCGATTTTGATGTTCAGACGTTTGGCGGCTTCGGTGTCGCCGCTGGCGATCGGCATGCTCACGTGATAATCGCTGGCACCACTGAGCTTCACGGTGGCCGGCAGCGAGAACAATGAATGGAGCTCGGTCGCTTCCGCGTGGCCTTGCGCGTCGAGCTGCGCGGCTTTGTCACTTTGCTGCTCGATCTGGAGAGTGAACGGCCCGCCGAGAAAACGACCCTTCAAGTCCGCCTGAGCGATCAATGAGTTCTTGACTGTCAGCTCACCGGTCAGCGATTGGACCGGCGCCGAGACCTTTTGCATCGTCACGGTCGCGTCGGCGAGCCGCGCGGTGACATTGATCTTGCGACGATCGAGATCCTTCAGCGGCAAGTCCAACCGCACGTCGGCTGTCATCGGTCCGCGCCCGCCCAAGCGCGCGAATGTTTCTCCGAGCATCGGGCCGATCGGACTGGCGCGCAGGAACGCGAGCCCGGCATCCAGATCGCTCGCGGCGGCCGCCTTGATCGACAGTTCGTTCTGTCTGAAGTCCGCAATCTCGGCGGTCGCCTGGTTCATGCGCAGATCGCCCACCATGGCGGACGTCGCACGCACCCGCATGCCCTGGTTCCGAAACTCGACCTCGGCCGCCAGGTCGCGCGCCGGCTGCCAGCCCTGCTGATAATCGAACAGCGCGTTCTCGACCTGCGCACGCGCCACGAATGTTCCTTCGTTGTTACGAAACGGGAACTGCTGCATCGGTCCCTTGTATGTGAACTCCGCGGTGGAGATGCGACCGTCGACCAGCGCGTGATCGAACCATTCCAGCGTCTTCGGCCCGAGCTTGTCGGCCGGCAGATATTTGTGCGTCGAGCCGACCTTCAGATCCTCACCCTGCGCGAACAGATCCATGATGGGAGACGTGCCGTCTCTGGGCAGGACCAAGTGCATGCGAGCCACGGCGCGCCCGTCGTCCCCCTGCACTCGCAGCTGATCGGTGTTTATCACCAGCGCCGCGTCGCTTCGCTCCCACGACACCACACCCTCGGCGGAGGACGCGACCAGCACGTCACGAAACGTTCGCGGCAGACTGAATTCGATGACCTTGGTCGCGAGGCGCAGCTGACCCGTGTGATCGTTGAGCTGCAGACTGCCGGTGATGCCGGTCAGCCCCGGCACTTGTAACACTGGATCGAAGCCGATGTCGTCGAGCTTGGTTTCCAGCGAGTAAGTGGCCGGCACGTCCGATGCCGTGCGCGCGAACGAAAACTTCACGTCGGTCAGCGCACCTCGGGCCTGCATCGCGCGCACACGCGCCAGTGCTTCACTTTCCGGCGCGTAGACCAGCCAGGGCCAGACGTTCCCCAGCACGATGCGATCCGCCTCGCCGCTCACCTCGAGCATGCCCTGATCGTTACGCGCCCAGCGTGCCGAGATCTTCTTGGCTTGCCACGACGAGTCGGACCGAATTGCGTCCACATCCGACAGCGTGGCGCTCCACTGGTCGTCCGCCTTCTGCGCGTTCAACGCGAACGCCAGTCGGGAGTAGCTCAGAATCTGCGGCGCCGGGGCCGGTTCCTCCGCGACCACCGCCGGCGCGGGCTCCGGCTCGATCGGATGTTTCGGTGCATGTTTCGGTCGCGGATCGTGGTCGGCATCCGGAGGCACGAGCGGCGCGGCTTTCGGTAACGGAATCGTCCACACCGGCAGCTCGGCAGTGAGCTGACCGACATCGACGTTGGCCGACAGTTGCAATAGCTCCGCGCCTTTCAACGTGCCACTCACCCGAAGCGCGCCGTGGCCACTCTCCGGTGCGGGCCAGGCATCGGGCAACACATCGGCCCAGCCGGCCAGATCGAGCTTTTCTCCCTGCACGCTGAAGGTCGAGAGCAGCGCGCTGGAATTTTCGAGCGCGCCTTCGGCGGTGGCGCTGAACATCAACTGCTCGCCCAGCGTCTCCGGCAAGGACGCCGTACCGTTCAACTTCATCGAGTCCTTGCTGCGAGCGAGCTCGAAGCTCACACCCGACAGCGACCACGGCCCGCGGCCCGTGATCGCGTCTCGAAACGAAACCACGGCATCTTTCACGACGAAGCGGCCGGTCGGCAGTCGTTCCAGCGAGATGGGCTTGATCTCGCGCTCGGGCAGCGCGCTCTGGCCGAGCAATTGAATCTTGCCCTCGACGGTGCGAACCAGAGCGATCTCGGGCCCCTCGAGCGAGAACCGGCCGCCGGTCAGACGACCATTGAGGAGCGAGGTCCAGAGGTCGAAGCCGACACTGCCCCGACGCGCGACGAACAAGGTGCGAGTGCGATCGGGCGTGCGCACGACCGCGTCGTCGAACACGAGCTCCGGCCCGTAGAACCGCAGCCGCGCGCTCAACGAGCGGAACTCCACGATCAGCCCGCTGCGCTCACCGATCCAGTCCTGCAGCTGTACTCGATATTCGGGCACGCGCCCGACGATGAAACCGAAGGTCGCGAACAACAGGCCCACGACAATGGCGAGCACCACCAGGGTGCCGAGCAGCCATTTGAGAACTTTACGTGGACGTGGGGACATTGCCGGAGGACATCACGGTGCGATCACATCAACACCACATCGTACTGATCCTGCTGGTACAGCGCTTCGGTCTGAAGACGGATGGGCTTGCCGGTGTGCACTTCCAGCTCGGCCAGCGCCGCCGATTCTTCGTCGAGCAGCCGCTCGATCACATCCTGATGCGCCAGCACCATCAGCTCCTGGAACTGGAACTGACGCGACTGTCGCAGAATCTCCCGGAAGATCTCGTAACAAACTGTTTCGGTGGTCTTGACGAAGCCGCGCCCCTCGCAGGTTGGACACGCCGAGCAGAGCATATGTTCAAGGCTCTCGCGCGTGCGCTTGCGCGTCATCTCCACCAGGCCGAGCGGCGACACCGACGAGATGTGATTCTTCGCATGATCGGCCGCCAGCGATTTCTCCAACGCCTGCAGCACCTGCTTGCGGTGCTCCTCTTCTTCCATGTCGATGAAGTCGATGATGATGATGCCGCCCAGGTTGCGCAGGCGCAGCTGGCGCGCGATCGCCACGGCCGCTTCCAGGTTGGTCCGGAAAATCGTCTCTTCCAGCGAGCGCTGGCCCACATACGCGCCGGTGTTCACGTCGATGGTGGTCATCGACTCGGTCTGATCGAAGATCAGATGTCCGCCGGATTTCAGCGGCACCTTGCGCTCCAGCGATTTCTGGATTTCATCCTCGACTCCGTACAGATCGAAGATCGGGCGCTCGCCTCGATACAGCTCGATGCGCTCGGTCATCTCGGGCATGAAGGTGCGCGCGAATTCGATCATGCGCTGATACGTTTCGGGTTGATCGACACCGACGTGCTCGATGCCGCTCGACACCACATCGCGCATCACGCGCACAGGCAGGGGCAGATCCTCGTGGACCAGATTGCCCGGTCGCGCGGCGGCCGCTTTCTCGCTGAGCACGGACCACAGCTTCTGCAGAAACATCATGTCGGCGCGCAATGCGTCGGGAGTCGCGCCCTCAGCAGCAGTACGCACGATATAACCGCCAGGTTCATCGGGCCGCACGAACAGGCTCGCGGCCTCGCGCAGACGCTGCCGCTCAGCCTCATCTTCGATGCGCGCCGAAATGCCGATGCCGCGGCCCTTGGGCATATAAACCAGATAGCGTGACGGAATCGTAATGAAGGTCGTGAGACGGGCGCCTTTGGTGCCGAGCGGATCCTTCAGCACCTGGACCAATATTTCGCCCCCTTCGCTGACCAGAGTCTGAATATCCGGCGTCCGGCCCTCGTCGACCGGCTGATCGGGGCTGCCATTTTCGCCCACGGCCGGATGCACGATGTCCGACGCGTGCAAAAACGCGGTGCGTTCCAGACCGATATCGACGAACGCCGCCTGCATGCCCGGCAGCACGCGCGACACTCGACCCTTGTAAATATTGCTGATGAGGCCGCGCTTGTTGGCCCGCTCCAGGAAGATTTCCTGCAATACGCCGTTCTCGACCAGGGCGGCGCGCGCCTCGCGCGGACTGATGTTGATGAGGATCTCGGCCGTCATCCTTGAACCTCGCTGGCGATCTGATGCTGGCTGAGCAATGCGGCGGTCTCGAACAAGGGCAGCCCCATGATGCCGGAGTAGCTGCCGGCGATATGACGAATGAACACGGCGCCGCGCCCTTGAATGGCATAGCCACCCGCTTTGTCGGCCGGCTCGCCGGAGCGCCAGTAGGCCCGCATTTCCGCCTGAGTCAGCTCGCGAAAAGTTACATCGCTGATGCTGAGGCGAACCTCGTTGCCCCGCTCGCTGCGAACCGAGACGGCGGTGTGTACTTGATGCGTGCGCCCGGAGAGCAGTTGGAGCATTCGGACACAATCATTTTCGTCGGCCGGCTTGCCAAGGATGCTGCCGTCGACCACGACGGTGGTGTCCGATCCAAGCACCGGCAAGCGCTGGTCCCGAGGCAGGCGGTCCCAGAGCGTGTCGGCCTTCAGGGCGGCCAGACGCGTGACATATTTTTCCGGCGCCTCGTCCCCGTCCACCGATTCATCGACGGCGACCGGCGCGACGCGGTGCGCGACCCCGATCTGGGTCAGTAAAGCGCTACGGCGCGGCGACGCCGACGCCAGATAGATCAATGGCTTGGCGAGTGAATCTGGGTGTACTGACATGCGCCGAAGGATACAGGACTTATTCAACGAGGAATCGGGCATGCACGTTAAACGACGAATCGGGCATCCATGCCACGATCGTCATGCGACCTGACAAAAAGGCGCGACTTTTTGTCGGTCGCCGCCGCCGATGCCGGCGGGGCACATCCTGTGCCCGCAGGGTTCTTCGGTTTGAGCTCGTGATTAGAACTGCTGGTTCGCCAGGAACACGTCCAGATCGGCGTCCGAGAAGAACACCAGCGACACCCGCTCGATCGCATCGGCCCGCGCCAGCGCCTCGCTGATCGCAGTGGACGCCACGGCCGCGGCCTCGTCCTTCGGGTAGCCATAGGCGCCCGTGGAGATCGCAGGAAACGCCACCGAGCCCAGCGCATGATCGGCCGCCAGCGCCAGCGATTTCTTGTAGCAGGACGCGAGCAGCGTGTCGGGCTGCTGATCCCTTCCCCAAACCGGGCCGACGGTATGAATCACGTAACGCGCGGGCAGATTGCCGGCCGTCGTCAGCACCGCCTCGCCCGCCGGCAAGCCTCGCGGATAGCAGGTTTCCCGCAGCTCGCGACAGGCCCGCAGGATCTCGCTACCACCGCGTCGATGAATGGCGCCATCGACGCCGCCACCGCCGAGTAACGATGAGTTGGCCGCGTTCACGACCGCATCGACGCGCAGGCCGGTGATGTCACCGGTGCGTACCTCGACCCGACCGTTCAGGAATTTGTGACTCATGCTGGCTTCCGGGCGGTCCTCCCCGCGCACCCAGCGCAGGGCCGCGTCCGGCTCCTCGAACATGCGCAATTTTATGTCAGAGCCGACCGCTTCGCTGATCAGGATCAGCACGTGACCGGCGGCGGCCAGGTTGCCCGGTTTGAAAAGTGCGGCCCAGCGCACTTCGCAGGGAACCGCGATGTGCACCAGGTAGTCGCGGAAACGCTGGATTTCGCTGTAGTCCCAGTTGCCATGCGCCTCGCGATAGTCGGCGATGGCATGCATGCCCGGCACGTATTCCGGATCGGCTCGTGCCTGATTCAGCAACTCCATCAAGGAATCCGCCGTCAACTCGCCCCAGACTTTGAGTCTTATCAGGTTCGCGCCGGCGTCGATCGAGTAGCTGGACTCCATGACTATCGCCATAACCTTCGATCCCGTCCTGGCCAATGCCGTGGCCGGTTTCTATCATAACCTCGCCAGGAGCATTTGCGACTGCGCCGTGGCGAACGGATGCGCTGCGGGAATCAACTCAGGATGTGCAATTCATCGATGCGACCGATGTCGAGTCAACCGTTCGCGCACGCGAATGTGAGCAAGGTCACGGATGCGGCCACAGGATAAAAACTCTCCCGGCAGTCGGCAGCGCGCGGCGTTCCCGATCATTCCCGGCTATCGTTTTCTCCAGACCATCGCGCGTTCGCCGAAGTCCGAGGTGCACGTGGCGTTGTCGGTGGAGTTGGGTCACAACGTGGCCGTGAAGGTGTTACGCACCGGTCCGCTGGCGACGCTCGAAGCCGGCGAGGAAGAGCGCTTCGAGCGCGAGCGCGAACTGCTGATGCGCATCAAGCATCCGGCCATCGTCGATGTTTACGACTGGGGACACGGCGAGGACTTTCGTTACATCGTCACCGAGTACTTCCCCGGCGGCAGCCTGGAGTTACGAATCCGTAACTTGATGACAGCGAAAGACAGCGTGGATATTTTTCTGCAGATCGCGGCCGCGTTGCAGGCGGTGCACGCCGCCAACCTGTGTCATCGCGACCTCAAGCCGGCCAACGTGATGATGCGACCGGACGGCCGCATCGTGCTCATCGATTTCGGGCTGGCGAAACATCTGGGGACTTCGCACACCAACGTTGGCGAAGTGCGCGGCTCGCCTTATTACATCAGCCCGGAACAGGCCGAAGGAGCGGAGGTCGATCAGCGCAGCGACATCTACAGCTTGGGGATCATGCTCTACGAGATGCTCACCGGGCAGCGGCCGTTCAAGGGAACCTCGGTGATCGGGATCATACAATCGCATCGAAACGACCCGATCCCGGTGTTGCCGGAGTCGCTGCGCCGATTCCAACGGCTCATCGATGGGATGCTCGCCAAGGAGCCGAACGAGAGATTTCCCACCGTTGCATCCGCGGTGGCGGAGATGGCGCGGCTCAAAGTCTGATTACTTGAGCGTCGCTGACCCTGCGTCGTCGCGAGCGCCGGCGACGCAAAGTCATCGAGCCGTCCGACTCAAGCTCGATGGTAGGGATGCCCTTTGATGATCATCACCGCTCGATACAGCGCCTCGGCGAGCACCACTCGCGCAAGCGCATGCGGCAACGTGAGCGCCGACAGCGACCAGCGAAACTCGGCGCGAGCGTCAACCTCGGCAGCCAGGCCTTCCGGCCCGCCGATGCAGAACACGACGTCTCTCCCATCCCGCGCGCGAGCCTGGAGAAACTGAGCGAGCTGCTCGCTGGAAATGTTCTTGCCGCCCACTTGCATGGCGACGACGTACGCACCTTGCGGGATGGCGGCGAGCATCTTCTCGCCTTCTTTGGCGATGGCTTGCGCGGGCGGGACGGCGCCAGCGCGCTGGCCGAGCGCGATTTCTTTTAGTTCGAGCTTGTAGTCGCGCGTGAATCGGCCGGCGTAGTCCTCGAAACCGGCGTTGACCCAGTCAGGCAGCTTCGTTCCCGCTGCTACTACGATCAACCGCATGAACTAATTCACTGGCCTCGAGACTCAAGCGCTCTGCTCGGCCGCTTCGCGGCGCGCGGCGCTCACGTCCCACAGGCTTTCGAGTCGATAGAACTCGCGCACCTTCGGCAGCATGATGTGGACGATCACGTCGCCCATATCGACCAGCACCCATTCGCCGTCGCGCTCGCCTTCCACGCCCATCGGGCGGAAGCCCGCCTTCTTTGCATGTTCGACCACTCGATCCGCAATGGAGCGCACGTGACGATCCGAGTTGCCGCTGGCGATGATCATGGTGTCCGTGATGTCGGTGAGCTTGGTCACCGCCAGCACCTTCACGTTGACCGCCTTCATCTCATCGAGCGCGTGCTCCACGACGCTGACCACCGGCTGCTGCTTGGGAGCCGCGGCGGGTGTCTTGCTCGCAGCTGCCTTCTTCTTGGCGGCTGGCGCCGGGCCCTTGCTCGCCATCTTCTTACGGGCGGTGCTCAACCTGGTCACTTTGGCGGGCGCCTTGGTAGCCTTTTTCTTGGCGCCGGTGGGTCGGGAAGTTTTCGCTCGCTTGACGGCCATGCTCACCTCTTGGGTTGCGACTTGTAACAGCCGGTCTGCTCGATGATCGCCCGGACCGAATCGGGCATCAGATAGCGCGGATCGCGACCCATCGCGATCAACTTACGCACCTCGGTGGACGAAATTTCCAGCTGCGTCACCGCGTGAATGTAAATGCATCCGGCGCGCTGCTCGTGCAGATCGTTGATGCGGCCCGTGCCGCGATCCACCAGCAGCTCGCCCAACGGCCCCATGCTCGGCGCGCGCCAGCCGGGACGATGCGCCACGACCAGATGCGCCAGCTCCAGCAGTTCACGCCACTGGTGCCATTTCGGCAAGCCCAGAAATGCGTCCATGCCGACGATCAGGCACAGCGAGTGGTCGGGAAAGTCCGCTCGCAAGGTCCGCATGGTATCGACCGAATAAGACAATCCTTCGCGGCGGATCTCGCGATCGTCGACCGTGAAGCCCGGCTGGCCTTCGGTGGCCGCCTTGACCATGGCGAGGCGCTGCTCGGCATCCGCCACCGTCGTATCACGATGCGGCGGGGTGCCGGCCGGCATGAAGCGCATCTCGTTCAAGCGCAGCGCTTGCAACAGCTCGAAGGCGGTGCGCAGGTGTCCGAAATGAATCGGATCGAAGGTGCCGCCGAAAATACCGATGGTCGTCATGCGGGACGGATCATGAAGGTCAGGCGGCGCTCGCGAGCCGGACGCCGGCGAGGCCGGCGACCAGGCGTTCGAACTCCAGCCACGGGTCGCTGCGGATCACGCCCTTGATCATGCGATCGGCGCGTTCGGCGCTGAGCAGCAGCTCGCGCACGGTTTTCGGCTTCAGTCGTGACAAAGCCTGTTTCATCGCGGGCTGCCGATTGCGCCACACATACAGCGCGTTCATCGCGCTGTCGGCGCTCTGGCCCCGACGCATCAGATGCTGGCAGCGCGCGATCCATTGCAAATCTTTGTTGAGCGCCCAAAGCACGATCGGCGGCTCGACATCTTCACCGCGCAATCCTTCGAGCACGCGCAATGCTCGCGCGGCGTTGCCTTTCATCGCCGCGTCACCGAGCTGCAAAACATCGAAGCGCGCGCTGTCGGCGACCGCATCGATGATCGTGTCCGCCGTGACCGGGCCGGGCGGCAACAGCAGCGCCAGCTTTTCAACTTCCTGATGGGCGGCCAGCAGATTGCCTTCGACACGCTCGGCGAGCAGCGAGGCCGCTTCGGCATCGGCCTTGAGATTCTGTTTGGCGAGGCGATCGCGAATCCAGGCCGGCAAACGCGCCAGCTCCAGCGGCCAGATCTGCACGACCACGCCATGCTTCTCGATGGCGCTGACCCAGCGCGAGCTCTGCACCCGCCCGTCCATCTTGCCGGTGATGATCAGCACCAGATTGTCGGCCGACGGCTCGGTCGCAAGCTCGATGATGGCGTCGGCGCCCTGTTCGCCCGGCGTCGGATTGGTCATCCGGATCTCAATGATCTTGCGCTCGGCGAACAGCGACATGGCCTTGCTGTTGGAGAGCAGCGCCTGCCAATCGAAGCCGCGCTCCACCACATGCAATTCACGCTCGGTGAAACCCTGGCCGCGAGCCCGCGCCCGGACGGCATCGGCCGCTTCGTTGACCAACAGGGGTTCGTCGCCGGAGATCAGATAGATCGACGAGAGTTGCCGCGACAAGCTGGCCGCGAGGTTATCGCCGGAGAGCTTCACAGCAGAGCGCCGGAGCACCGGCTGAAAGGTGCGGCGGACACGGCAGGAACGGTCAAGAACACTCGCGCCAAAATAAATTGCGCCTGAAGTACGTAGGAATGCGACCTGATTGCGATGGCACGGATTATGGCCCAAGCTGGTCCGCCAGCGCCAGTTGCGCACGGCCCACACCGGCGCATCCATGCGGCCCATTTTTCATATTGGGTCGGGAACGACGGGCATTGTGCTTGGCAAGAGACACGTCCTCCATTAGCTTACGCGGCTGAGGAGTTTGAAACCCTCCCGTTTCTCGACCGGCGCCATGTCCATTTTCCACTTCGCACGAAATCCACCAGCCTGGCTACGAGCGGCGCTCGTGTGCGTGCTGTTGGCGTTCGCGGTGGATTCGGTCGCCCACGTCGTCCACCAGCACGACGATACCGTCAAAACATTCGGCGCCCACGGCCCGGCTTGCGGCTACTGCGCCGCCTTCGACGGGCTGATCGATGCTCCCAAGCAAAGCTTCGCGGCCGTCACCGCGGTCACCGTCATTACTTATGTAGCGCCGGTTGCCGATGTTTCTGTTTCCTTCCGTCCCGCCGTCACCGCGCAACCGCGCGGACCGCCTCGATAACTCGCAGTCCGTAATCATTCCTCACGTTGGTTCGTGAGGCCGTTGCTCGTGCGACCGAAGTCCGGAAAAGGACCGTCGCGCGACTCGCTGCAGTTATTCAGGAATGTTTCGTCATGCGTCCTTCTCATTCGTTACTCGTCGCCGTGGCCGCGTTGTTGGTCAGTCAGGCGGCTTTGTCCCAGGAATCCAAGACCGAGGAAGTGGTCGTCACGTCCTCGGCGTTGCGTGAAAACCCACTCGACGTCGCGCAGCCGACGTCCGTCGTCGCGGGCGACGATCTGCGTCGGCAGATCGCGGCCAGCATCGGTGAAACGTTGTCGAGCGAGCTGGGTGTCAGCTCCACTTACTTCGGCCCGAGCGCGAGCCGGCCGGTGATTCGCGGCCTGGCCGGCGATCGCGTGCAAGTGTTGCAGGATGGCCTCGCCTCGCTGGACGTTTCCAGCCTCAGTCAGGATCACGCCGTGACGCTGGAAACGGTGGTCTCTCAGCAAATCGAAATCATCAAAGGCCCGGCCGCGCTCCTGTACGGCAGCGGAGCATCGGGCGGTCTGGTGAACGTCGTGAGCACCCGCGTGCCGACGGAAGTGCCGGCGAAACCGATCACCGGTGCCGTCGAGCTGCGTGGCGATACCGCAAGTGAAGAGCGCACCGGTGCGTTCAGCCTGGATGGCGGCGCGGGCAACCTGGCTTTTCACGCCGACTATTTCGATCGCGACACCGAAAACGTGGCGATTCCGGGCTACACCCAATCCGACGCCCTGCGCCGTCAGCTGATCGAGGCCGGCGAACAGCCGGACAACGTCCGCGGACACATTCCCAACACCGCGGGTGAAGCGAGCGGTGGCGCGATCGGCGGTTCGTATATCGGCCAGAAAGGGCTCGGCGGCTTGTCGTATAGCCGTTACGAAACGACGTACGGCATCCCGGGCGAAGAACAGGCCTTCATCGACATGCAGCAGGACCGCATCGACGGCAAGGCCGAGCTCGATTTCGAGGGCGCGATCAAGAAGCTGCGCCTGACCGGCGCGTACAACGACTACACCCACACCGAGTTCGAAGCGCCCGGCGTGCCCGGCACCGTGTTCAACCAGGATGCCTATGAACTGCGCTTCGCCGCCGACCATGAGCTCCCGAGCGGCTGGCGCGGCACCACCGGCCTGCAATACGTCGACGTGGACTTCCAGGCCATCGGCGAGGAAGCCTTCGTGCCCAGCTCCAAGACGCAAACAATGAGCGTGTTCGCGTTCGAAGAGCATCACTTCGAGAAGTGGACCGTCGAGCTGGGCGCCCGCGCCGAGCAGCAGAAGATCGATGTCCAGGCCGACCTGCCCGATTACGACCAGACCGCCATCAGCTTGTCCGCGGGCGCGGTGTGGGACTTCGCTGAAGATCATGCGCTCGCGCTGAACCTGACGCGCACTCAGCGCAACCCGCAAGCGGCCGAGTTGTACGCCGACGGTCCCCACATCGCCGCGCAACGGTTCGAAATCGGCGATCCGAATCTGAACAAGGAAACGTCGCTGACGGCCGACCTGTCGCTGCGTCACACGGGCGAGAAGGTGAACTGGACGTTGAGCGCCTTCTACAACGATTACACCGATTACATCTACGCTTCGCCGACGGGCGAGATCGAAGACGCTCTGCCGGTGTATGTCTATTTGCAGAACGGCGCGAAGTTTCATGGCTTCGAAGCCGAGGTGAACGTGCCGCTGATCGATGACGGCAGCCGCCATCTGGGCCTGCGCCTCGCGTCGGACTATGTCCGTGGCAAGCTCGATAACGGCGAAGATTTGCCGCAAATCCCGCCGCTGCGCTTCGGTGCCGGCCTGCACTACGACCAGGATGCGTGGCACGTCGGTGCGCAAGCGTTCTACTACGCCAAGCAGGACAAGGTGGCTCAAAACGAGTTGCCGACCGACAGCTTCACGCTGGCCGAAGTCGATGCGAGCTATCGAGTGCCGGTGGGATCGACGAGCGTATTTCTGTTCCTGCGTGGCACGAACCTGCTCGACGAGGATGCGCGTCAACACGCGTCGCCCTTGAAGGACATCGCACCGCTGGCCGGCCGCTCCTGGCACATCGGAGCGCGCGCGGAGTTCTAACGGAGCGACTGAGCGAGGGCTCGACGGAGCCCTCGCTCACGAGTTGTTACGCGGCTCGGGCGTACGGCTCGTGCGATTCACGACTGTCGTTGCCGATACTCGGGCTCGCAACGTAAGACGCCCCGCCCTGCGAACCGAATCGGAAGAACGACACCAGCTCCTGCAACCGCTGCGCCTGCTGCTGCATCGATTTGGCCGCCGCGGCCGATTCTTCCACCAATGCGGCGTTCTGCTGCGTGGCCGAGTCCATGTTCGAGATGGCGTGATTGATCTGATCGATACCGGTGGACTGCTCGGTCGTCGCCGCGGCGATCTCGGCGACGATGTTCGTCACCTTCACCACGCCACTCACGATGTCCTCCAGCGATTTGCCCGAGTTGCCGACCAACTGCGAACCGGTCTCGACCTTACCGACGGAGTCGCCGATCAAACCTTTGATCTCGCGTGCCGCCGTGGCACTGCGTTGAGCGAGGCTGCGCACTTCACCGGCCACGACCGCAAAGCCCCGCCCCTGCTCACCCGCGCGAGCCGCTTCCACTGCCGCGTTCAAGGCGAGCAGGTTGGTCTGGAACGCGATTTCGTCAATCACGCCGATGATGTCTTCGATTCGCTTGCTGGACGAAGTGATCTCGCCCATCGCGCCGACGGCGCGCTGAACGGCCACGCCGCCCTGATCCGCCTGAGTGCGCGTGCTCGAAGCGATGTGATTCGCCTGCTTGGCGTTTTCGGCGTTCTGCTTCACCGTCGCGGTCATCTCTTCGATGCTCGCGGCTGTTTCTTCCAGTGCCGCGGCCTGTTGCTGCGTGCGTTCGCTCAAATCATCGCTGCCTTGAGACAGCATACGCGCGGCGCGATCCACCTCGGCCGCGCTCTCGCTCACCTGAGTCATGGTCTGCATCAACTTGGAGTCCATGTCCTTCAGACTGCGCAACAGCGCTGCGATCTCGTCGCTGCCGCCGGTGTCGACTTGATTGCCCAACTCGCCACGGCTGACGCGCCGGGCCAGATCTTCGGCACGTGCCAGGCCATTGGAAATGTGCCTGGTCAGTAGCAGCGCGAACCAAACGGCCACGACCAGCGCGACCACGAAGCAACCGAACATCACGTCGCGGTCGCGATTCAGCTCGCTCTGCGCGCGAACGATCATTTCCGCAGCCGCTTTCTCCCGGGCCTTCGCCAGCTGTTCGGTGGTCACGTCCATGCGATCGATCACCGGCTCGATGGCGTCGACACGAATCTTCGCGGCGGCCTCATAGTCACCGGCCAGCAACAGATCGATTTCTTTCTTACCGGCATCGACGATGGCGGCACGCTGCGACTTGATGTCGTCCAGCAGGCCGCGCTCCTGCTCGCTCAAGGGATATTTGCTGAATAGATCGGTGAGCTCGTTGATCCGTGCGCGGTTCTGTTTCACCTGCTCGTAGTTGCGCTGGGTGAAAGCCGGATCACGGTGCGCATAGCCTTCGAGCCGATACTGCTGACTCTGCAGCGAGCGCTGGTAGATCTCGTTGATCTGCGTGATCGGCACCAGATTCTCGGCCTGCAGCTGCTGCATGCGAGCGGCGCTGGCGTTGAACGCGCTCAGCGCGACCCCGCACACCACCAGCATTGCGACAGCCAGCACTCCCAGATTCAAATACATCCGGGTCTTGATCGTAAGCATCGACATGAAACTGCTTGCCTGTATTGCGAAACCTGGGCGTCCCGCGAGCAAACGCCGACGTGGCAAGATGCGGGATATGTCCGACTCATCGGCCGAAGCCGCGCGGAATGCAGTGTGCCGACGCCGATTCAGGGTTCGCCTGATCGGGTGCCGGGCGATGGTCTATGATCCGGCCACGTTTACGGAAGCGCATGAGCTGAGAGGAAATCGCTTTGTCTGTTTTCAGTGCGTCCGCCAACGCCCTGCTGGAGCGCGAGCAACGCCGTTTCATCGATGAGCATCCTGAAACCGTCCGTCGCGACAAAACGTTGCGACAGCATTGGTTGAACGGCGTGCCGCTGCATTGGATGACGGACTGGCAATTGCCGACGCCGTTGATTTTGCGCGAAGCCGCCGGCGCCACGCTCACGGACGTCGATGGGCGCACCTATGCCGATTTCTGTCTGGGGGATACGGGAGCGATGTTTGGTCACTCTCCGCCCGCGGTCGCGGATGCGCTGAAACACCAAGCCGCCCGCGGCCTGACCTGCATGCTGCCCACCGAACGAACCGCACGTGCCGGTGAGCTATTGGCCGAGCGCTTCGGCCTGCCCTACTGGCAGATCACTCAAACCGCGACGGATGCGAATCGCGCGGTGCTGCGTTGGGCTCGTGCGCTGACCGGTCGCAACCACATTCTGGTGTTCGATGGCTGCTATCACGGGTCGCTCGAAGACACGCTGGTGCGACTCGATCATGGCCGGGTCGTCACGAGGCCGGGGCAGATCGGTCAAGTCGCCGACTTCGCAGCCCATGCGCGCGTGGTCGAGTTCAACGATCTCACCGCACTCGAGGCCGCGCTCGCGGACGGCCAGGTCGCATGTTTGCTCGCGGAACCCGTCATGACGAACGCCGGGATGGTGTTGCCACAGGACGGCTTCTGGACCGAAGCCCGCAAGCTCTGCTCCCGCTATCGCACCTTGTTGGCGATCGACGAAACGCACACGCTCAGCAGCGGCCCGCGCGGACACGCGCATCGGCTGGGCCTGGCACCGGACTTTTTGATTGCAGGCAAGGCGATTGCCGGCGGCATGCCGACCGCCGTCTACGGGTTCAGCGCCGAGCTCGCGACACGGATGGAACATTTGCTCGACACCAAGCCCGCGGGGCACTCGGGTATGGGCACGACGTTGGCGGCGAACGCGCTCGCCACAGCTGCGCTGGTCGCGTGTTTGCAGGATGTGATGACCGAGGCTGCGTACGAGCACATGCTCGCACTCTCGACAACTCTAGCGGCGGGGCTGAGACAGCGGATCACCAAACGCGCCCTGCCCTGGCATGTCACGAGCGTCGGCGCGCGCAGCGAGCTGGTGTTCACGCCGACGCCGGCGAGAACCGCACGAGAGTCCCTTGCGGCCGTATCGCCAATGCTCGAACGTCTGTTACATCTTTATTTGCTGAATCGAGGCGTGCTGGTCACGCCCTTCCACAACATGATGCTGGTGAGCCCCGCGACCACCACCGACCAGGTGCAAGCGCTGCTCGACCGCTTCGATGAATTCCTGCACGAGTTGTCATGAGCGCCGCCAGCAACGAAGTCCGCCACTTCCTCGACGCCAATCCCGACGTCGAAGCCATCGAGCTGCTGATCACCGATCCGGGCGGTGTGCCTCGGGGCAAGCTGATCGCGCGCGAGGAACTGCTCTCGCTTTATGACGAAGGCCGCTGCGTCGCCGGCTCCATCCTCGGCCTCGACGTCACAGGCGAGGACGTCGAGGCCACCGGCCTGGTCTGGTCCGTGGGCGATGCCGATCGCATCTGTCGTCCCGTTCCCGGCACGCTGGTGCGAGCGAATTGGATGTCTCGCCCCGGCGCCCAAGTGCTGATGACCATGTTCGAAGCGGACGGCCAGCCGTGCACCGCCGATCCCAGGCATGCATTGGCCCGCTCGGTACAGCGCTTACAACAACTGGGACTGCGAGCCGTCGTTGCCGCCGAGATCGAGTTCTATCTCGTGGCGAGAGACGCGCAAGGCAAACTCGTGCCCGCGCCGGGCCTATTGTCACAACGCTCGCCGCAACGACTCGATTCCTACGGCTTGGGCAAGCTGCAAGACATGGCGCCGCTCTTCGACGACATCTACGCCGGTGCCCGCGCGCAAGGGCTGCCGCTGCGGACGCTCATGTCGGAATATGCGCCGGGACAATATGAGATCACGCTCCTCCATCGCGACGATGCGTTACGCGCCATCGACGACGCGATTCTGTTCAAGCGCCTGATCCGAGCCACCGCTCTGAAACACGGGCTCACCGCCTGTTTCATGTCCAAACCTTTCGCGGATCAGGCCGGCAGCGGCATGCACATGCACATCAGCGTGCAGGACGAGAGCGGCAACAACGCCTTCGCCGCTGACGATCCTGCCGGCACACCCCTGTTACGACATGCCATCGGCGGACTGCAGAAGACTATGGCCGAGAGCATGCTGATCTTCGCGCCCAACGCGAACTCGTATCGGCGCTTCCGTCATCAGAGCTACGCGCCGATGGCGCCGACCTGGGGCGTCAACAATCGCTCGGTCAGCTTGCGCGTGCCCGCCGGTGCACCGTCGAGCCGGCACATCGAACATCGAGTCAGCGGCGCGGATGCGAATCCCTATCTGGTCGCGGCAACGGTGCTGGCCGGTGTCCAGGCCGGCATTACCGCTCGACTGGATCCGGGTCCGCCCATTACCGGCAACGGCTACGAAAGCGGAATCGCCGCCTCACTGCCGCGCGACTGGCTGGGCGCGATCAAAGCCGCCGAGAGCTCGATGTTCCTGCGCGAAGCACTGGGCGAAGCGTTCCTGCGTGGGTTCGTCGCGATCAAGACCCGGGAATGGGACAAGTACAACGCGCTGGTGCCCCCGACAGACCACGACTGGTATCTCGATAGCGTATAGACTGCGCGAATGCGTTTCGATTTGACCGATCTCAAGCTGTTCCTGCACGTCGTCGAAGCCGGCAGCATCACCGCCGGCGCGGAGCGCATGCACCTCGCCGTCGCCGCCGCCAGCACTCGAATCCGGAACATGGAGATCGAGCTCGGCACGCCGTTGCTGAATCGCGAGCGCCAGGGCGTTCATCCGACCCCCGCCGGTCGCACGCTGGTTCATCACGCACGCCAGATGCTGCAACAGGCGGAGCGCATGCGCGCCGAGCTGGGTGAATACGCCGACGGACTCAAGGGTCATGTCCGACTGCTCTCCAATACCAACGCGCTGACCGAGTTCCTGCCCGAGCCGCTCAGCAATTTCCTGACATCGCACCCCCAGGTGAACATCGATCTGGAGGAGCGCTTGAGCGACGAGATCGTCGCCGCGATCGCCGACGGCAAGGCCGATATCGGCATCGTCGCCGGCACCGAGGACGTGACCGGCCTGGAAGTGTTTCCGTTCCGCGTCGATCGATTCGTGCTGGTGACCTCGCCGACGCATCCGCTCGCCGAAAAGAAAAAAATCGCGTTCGCCGAGGCGCTCGACAGCGATTTCGTCGGGCTGGATCGCGCCAGCTCGCTGCAAAGATTTCTTTCCGACAAGGCCGAGCGCATCGGCCGTCGCCTCAAGCTGCGCGTGCAGCTACGCAGCTTCGACGCGGTATGTCGGATGGTCGAAGGCAACGTCGGCATCGGCGTGGTGCCGGAAACCACCGCTGCTCGTGCCATGCGAACCATGAAGTTGCATGTGATCGAGCTGAGCGACGATTGGGCGCCGCGTAATCTGATGATCTGCGTGCGCAGCCTGCGAGACCTGCCGATCTACGCGCAGGACCTGGTGAAGTCGCTCGCGCAGCCGCTCGACATGGAGATGTGGGTGGCGAAGGCTTAAACAGTCGCCGCCAGCGGCCGCTCCGAGCGGCTGGTGATCCACACGCCGAGCATCACCACCAGACCGCCGACGATGGCGCGCGCCGACAACGGCTCGCCGAGCACGACCACGCCGGTGAGCACGCCGACGATGGGAATCAAATTGGTGTAGACGCCGACCTCGCTCGCGTCCAGGTGACGAAGCGACGCGTTGTACAGCATGTAGGCCATGCCGGAGGCGATGCCCCCCAGATAGAGCAGCTCCGCCCATCCGATCAGGGGCAATGCCGGCAACCCGTTACCCGCCAGGTGCGCGGTTACGATTTCGTAGCCGGCCAGCGGCAACAACAGCAACGAGCCCGTGCCGGTCACGGCGACGGTGATCACCAGCGAATCGAACCCGGCGGCGCGTTTGGCCAGCGCCGTATACAACCCCCACGACACGACCGAAGCAAACATCAGCACATTGCCGAACAGACTCGATTCGGCGCCCTCCGAGCCGCTGCCCGAGAAAACGATCAGTACACCGCCGACCGACATCGCGATTCCCAACCATCGCATCGCCGTGGCTCGCTCGCGCAACCAAAGCACCGCGACCAGCGCCGTCATCGCCGGAATGGAAGCCTGAACCAGCGCCCCCTGCGAGGCCGAGACGTACACCATCGCCAGGTTGAACACGAGGTAGTACAGCGCCACGCCGACAAAGCCCATCAACCAGATCGTCGGCCACGGTAACCGCAGGCCAGGGGGCTTGCGGGACAACGCGAACGGCAGCAGCACCAGCGTGCCGACGAGGACACGCACGAAAGCCACCGTGAACGGCGGCCATACATTGATGAGTTCCTTGGTGACCATGAAAGTACTGCCCCAGACCGTCATGGTGAGCAGCAGCAGAAGCATGGATCGAGTGTGCGTCGCTAAGGCCATAGACCCCATTGTCGCACGCGCGACGCTTCCCTATCTGCCCTCGACAGTCGAGAATTCACATTCATGAGTCGTGGCAAGCCGCCCGATGCCGAGTTTTATAACTTTCCTGGAGCTTTAGATGGCTACGAAGAAGCGTAAAACGACCCGTCGTGCCGCCCGCCCCGCCCCCGCCGGCAAACAACGCAATCATGCTCGGCATGCCGTGCTCGCCAAGCGCAAGCGCCCGGCCAAGGCGAAGAGCACCGGCGGCTTGCGCACTTTGTATCCAGCCATCAAGCCGTACAAGACCGGCATGCTGCGCGTTTCCGATACCCATGAGATTTATTACGAGGAATGCGGCAATCCCAAGGGCAAGCCCGCGGTGTTCGTCCATGGCGGCCCCGGCGCCGGTTGTGACGATCGGGCCCGCAGCTTCTTCGACCCGGACGCCTATCGCATCATCCTGTTCGATCAGCGCGGCTGCGGCCGGAGCAAGCCGCACGCCAGCCTGGAAGACAACACCACCTGGCACCTGGTCGAGGACATGGAAAAGTTGCGTAAGCACCTCGGCATCGATCAATGGCTGGTGTTCGGCGGCTCGTGGGGCTCGACCCTGGGCCTGGCGTATTCACAAACCCATCCCGAGCGCGTCAGCGAAATCGTCCTGCGCGGAATATTCACGCTGAGCCAGTTCGAGCTGCGTTGGTTTTATTACGAAGGCGGCGCCAGCGCGCTGTTCCCAGACCACTGGCAGAACTACGTCGCGGCGATTCCGCCCGCCGAACGCGGCGACATGATCAAAGCGTTCTACAAGCGCCTGACCAGCGACGATCGCGAGACCCGGCTGAAGGCCGCTCGGGCCTGGTCGATCTGGGAAGCCGCGACCAGCTATCTGCGCATCAACGAGGAAAACCTGCAGAAGTGGAACGAAGAGGATTTCGCGGTGGCCGTGGCGCGCATCGAATGTCACTATTTCGTCAACCGCGGCTTCCTGGAAAAGGAAGATCAGCTGATCCGGAACGTGGAGCGCATTCGTCACATTCCGGCGGTCATCGTGCAGGGTCGATACGACGTGGTGTGCCCGATGCAAACCGCGTGGCAGCTGCATCAAGCGTGGCCGGAAGCGGAGTTTCACGTCGTGCCCGACGCGGGTCACTCAGCGTTCGAAGCCGGCAACACGCATCAGCTGATCTCGGCGACGGACAAGTTCAGGTAGTTCTTTTGCGCCAGGGCGGCCGGGCGTCATCGTCGATGACGCCGCGGTCGACCAGCCAGGCGCGCGCATCTTCGGCATCCCGCTCGAACCAGTCGCGGGCGGAGCCGAGCCGGAAGGTGTAACCCCACGCGTCCATGTCATGAAACATGCGCTCGCGACCGACGCCCGGCAGCTCTCCCGCCAGCACGATCTGCAAATAACAGACCCCGTTCTCTTCGTCGTAATCGCCGCCCGCGTCCTTGTCCAACTGCTCGCGGCGCGAGTCGTCCATGCAGATGAAATGACCCGCTTCATGCAGCAACGAATGCAACGGCGTGTCGGGACGCCAATAGATCTTCGAGCCGACCAGCCCGGCTTCGCTGTCGCCCCAATAGGAACCCGGGATGATTTCATCGGCGCCGAGCGCCACGCATTCCATCCCGTAACGGCCGAGCAGCCCTGTCACGACGTCGACGCCGACGTCGGTGACTTTCAGCACATCAACCATCAAAGCGCGGCGAGGCGTCTCACGACCTGACCCGCCAGGTCGCGGGCCAGCGCCTCACGCAGAATCGACTGTTCCTTCTGCTTCGCGAGCACGGCGGTTTCGTCGTAGCTGTAATCGCGGGTCAACTCGAGCCTCTCCGGCGCGATCAGCTCCTCGGTGCGTCCGTTCACCGAGTACTCGATGAAATAGAACACCTCATATTCCTCGGGCGTGTTACGGCCGGACACGGTGAGCACGCGCTGACCGCTCTCGTCCCTGATGATCTTCACGACCGCGGTCGCCTCCTCCTCATTGTTCGTCAGCCGCGCGCCCGAGGCCTGCAGGCTATCGCGCAACGCCCGGTTGAAATCCGTATAGCGATCCTTGGTGTCCACATAAGTTGTCGCCATGACCGGCGAGAGTTTGGTCGTGCCTTGCAAACGCCAGCCGCACCCTGCCAGCACCGAGGTCAGGCAGAGCGCAACCAGCAAGCAGCGGGCACGGCGGGCGGAGGCAGAAGGCGTCACAGGCACTCTCGCGAGAGCGAAACAGGGCCGACATGTTCGCGGGCCCCGGCCTCGCGGTCAATGTGTCGGAGCCAGTGGGATGGGATCAGCGGACCGCTGTAAACGGCTGGGTCGCACGCATGGCGGCCGGGCTCTTGAGCACGCATTCGCTGTCCACCACGTAACCGTGGCGGCAAACGATGCCCGCATGCGTGGCCACGCTGCGCTGAACGGCCGCCAGCTGCTCATTCCCTGAATGGCCGGGACAGCCTCGGCAATGCTCGGCCACGTTCAGCATTTCGGTCGCTTCGACCGGCGCGCTGTCGTTGCCGTCGCGCTCCAGCGCCGCGACCCCATAGCTGAAGACCAACGGGACGGAGGCGGTAGCGGCAAAGCGGGTCAAGCCGACCATCATGCGTTCCTTGATGAGTGGCGCCTCGATGATGCCCGCCTCGGGCAACACCACCGCGAACACCGCGCCGACCGGCGATTCCATGCGAGCGATCCAGTCCACGTGCGCGCGAACCGAGGCGTCGATCGCCTGCACGACGCACTTCAACGTCGCCGCGTCGGGCACGCTGTCATCGGCGGGCGCGCCGTCGATCCGCACGCCCAAGGTCAGCACCGCCAGTTGCCGACCGTAACGCTGACCGCGACGGATCTCGGACAACAGACGGGTCTGCAATTCGCCGTGCGAGAACGCGCCGGACTCGACATCGATGCTCACCGACTGCTCCATCACCGCTTCCTGCGCCTCGCGCAGCGAGCGACGCAAGGCCAGCGTGTTGAACGCGGCGTAGATGCGGGCGAACAATTCGGGATCGGAAACTTTCTTGGTGAGATAGTCGTCGACGCCGGCGACGTAGCCCTGTTCGAAATCAGTGCTCGCGTCGCGCATCGTCAGCATGATTATGTAAGTGTCTTCGGCCCCACGCGCGCGCAATGTCTGCGTCAGCGCCAGGCCGTCCATCACCGGCATGTGCCAGTCGGTGACGACTAGCGGAAACCACTGACGGTCGAGCACGTCCAGCGCCTCCTGTCCGTTGGCGGCATGCTCGACTTCGAAACCGGCGGCGCTCAGCCGCCGCATGATCAACTCGCGATCCTGCTCGTCGTCATCGACCACCAGGATGCGTGAGGGCAACGCCCGCTGCAGCACTGACAGCCGCGTTGCCATGACACCCGCTTTCATCCGCGTATCTCTCGAGACCGTACAAAATTTGCACTATCCGAGTTGCTTTATCATTCACGCGCGCGGGTGGCAACCGCGGTTTGTACGTTTACTCCCGATAGCCGGGGTCGAGACGGTCCATTTTTCGCAACAGCGCGGGCCATACCAGTGCAGTGCCGGCACCGCGCGTCACCTGTTTCATGTACTCGGGCACGGTGGCGAGCACGCTCTCGGGGATGTTGATCAACTGCGCGTTGCCGGCGGCCTGCGCCATGATCTGAATCTCACAGGCCCGCTGCAGACTGAACATCATCATGAAAGCGTCGGAGACAGTGCGGCCGACAGTGAGCAGCCCGTGATTGCGCAGGATCATGTGGCGGGTAGCGCCCAGATGCGCCTGCAGACGTCCCTTCTCTTCGGGATTGAGCGCGATGCCTTCGTAATCGTGATACGAAAGACTGAGCAGAATCAGCGTCGCCTGTTGTGAGATCGGCAGCAAGCCGTCCCGCTGCGCCGAAACCGCGATGCCCGCCATCGTATGCAGATGTAACACGCAGCCGGCGTCGTCGCGCACCTGGTGAATGGCGCTGTGAATCGTGTAACCCGCCGGATTGATCTCGTACGGGCTCGGCAATGTTTTATTGCCGGCGAGATCGACGCGCACCAGATTGGACGCGGTGACTTCCTCGAACATCAAGCCATATGGATTGATGAGAAAGTCATGCGTGCCCGGCACGCGCGCCGAGATGTGAGTGAAGACCAGGTCGTCCCAGCCGAAGTGCGCGATGAGACGATAGCAGGCAGCCAGATCCACGCGCGTCGCCCATTCCTCGGCCGAGACTTGCGCACGCACATCCGCAACGGCACGTTCTGCAGCTGACATTTGCGATCCTCCGATGAATGCTCATCGGAGGCTAACGCCGCCACGACGGCGCGGGCAAGAGTCACACCACGACGTTGACCAGCTTGCCCTTCACGACGATCACTTTGCGCACCGGCTTGCCTTCGATCCACTTCTGCACAGTGGAGTCGGCCAGGGCCGCGTCGCGAATCTGTTGCTCGGTGGCGCTCGCTTCGACCGTGATCTGGCTGCGCAGCTTGCCGTTGACCTGGATGACCACGTCGATGCTGTCGCGAACCAGCGCGGCCGGATCGGGCTGCGGCCACGGATGGTCAATCAGTGGATCGGTATGACCGAGCGCCTGCCACAGCACATGGCCGACGTGCGGAACGATGGGCGCCAGCATTTGCACGACGAGCTCGAGCGCTTCTTGCCGCACGACGCGGCCTTGCGACGACTGATCCTCGAATTTCGAGAGCGTGTTCATGAATTCCATCACCGCGGCGATAGCGGTGTTGAACACGCGACGACGGCCGAGGTCGTCGGTCACCTTTTGCAACGTGCTGTGCGCGGCACGCCGCACGTTACGTTGCTCGTCGGTTAACTCGCCGGAAACTCGCGAGCTGACCAGCCCGGCGCTGACATGCTCTTGCACCATGCGCCACAACCGACGCAAGAAACGCGACGCGCCCTCGACGCCGTCATCCGACCATTCCAACGTATCTTCCGGCGGCGCCTTGAACATCATGAACAAGCGCACGCTGTCCGCGCCGTACTGCTCGACCAGCTTGGTCGGATCGACGCCGTTGTTCTTGGACTTCGACATGGTGCGCATGCCTTCCCACTCGACCGGCTTGCCGTCCGAGTTCAGGATGGCACCGGTGCGCGCGCCTTTCGCGTCGACCTGCACGGTCACGTCGGTCGGGTTGAAATATTCGATCGCACCCTCGCCGGTGCGACGCGAATAGATGTCGTTGAGCACCATGCCCTGCGTCAGCAGGTTCTGGAACGGCTCCTGCACCTTGACCAGCCCCATGTCGTGCATGACGCGCGTCCAGAAACGCGCATACAACAAATGCAGGATCGCGTGCTCGATGCCGCCGATGTATTGATTGACCGGCGCCCAGTAGTTGGCGCGCTCGTCGACCATGGCATTGTCGTTCTTCGCGGAAGCGAAGCGCAGGAAGTACCACGAGGAGTCGACGAACGTATCCATCGTGTCGGTCTCGCGTCGCGCGGGCCCGCCGCACTTGGGACATTTGCAGTCCAGGAACGACGGCGTCTTGTTGAGCGGATTGCCGCTGCCATCGGGCACCAGCCCTTCGGGCAACACCACCGGCAGATCCTGTTCGGGCACCGGCACCACCTCGCACTTGGGGCAGTGGATCAGCGGAATCGGGCAGCCCCAGTAACGCTGCCGCGAGATACCCCAATCGCGCAGACGCCACTGCACGTGCTTCTCACCCAGGCTCTTCGCTTTGAGATCGCCAGCGATGGCGTCGATGGCCTGGCTGTAATTCAGGCCGTCGTACTTGCCGGAATGAATCAGCGTGCCGTGCTCGCCGTACCAGGCGTGCCATTCCTTATCGGTGAACGCCGGCTCCGCGCCCGCGACCTCGATCACTTGTTTGATCGGCAGGCCGTACTTCAACGAGAACGCGAAATCGCGCTCGTCGTGTCCGGGCACGCCCATCACGGCGCCTTCGCCATAAGTCATGAGCACATAGTTGCCCACCCACACCGGCACGCGTTCGCCGGTGATCGGATGTGAGACGAACAGCCCGGTCGGCATGCCCTTCTTTTCCATCTGCGCGATCTCGGCTTCCTGCTCGGTGCCGAGTTTGCATTCTTCGATGAACGCCGCGAGCTGAGGATTCGATTGGGCCGCGTACGTCGCGAGCGGATGCTCGGCCGCGACCGCAACGAATGTCACCCCCATGATCGTATCGGCGCGCGTGGTGAACACGCTCAGCAAACGTTGCTCACCTTCCAATTCGTACGGGAAGCTCAGGCGCACGCCTTCGCTGCGGCCGATCCAGTTGGCCTGCATGGCGCGCACGCGCTCGGGCCAGCCCGGCATGTCGTTCAACGCTTCGAGCAGATCGGGCGCGTAATCGGTGATGCGGAGGTAGTACATCGGGATCTCGCGCTTCTCGACCAGCGCGCCCGTGCGCCAGCCGCGGCCGTCGATCACCTGCTCGTTGGCGAGCACGGTCTGATCGATCGGATCCCAGTTCACGACGCCGGTCTTGCGATAGGCGATGCCCTTTTCCAGCATCTTCAGGAACAGCCACTGATTCCACCGGTAGTACTCGGGCTGGCAGGTGGCGAGCTCGCGATCCCAGTCGATCGCGAAGCCCAGCGACTGCAGCTGGCGCTTCATGTAGGCGATGTTCTCGTAAGTCCATTTGGCCGGCGGCACGCCGTTCTTCATGGCCGCGTTCTCGGCCGGCAGACCGAAGGCGTCCCAACCCATGGGCTGCAGCACGTTGTAGCCCTGCATGCGCAGGAACCGCGTCATCACGTCGCCGATGGTGTAATTGCGCACGTGCCCCATGTGCAGCCGGCCGCTGGGGTACGGGAACATGCACAGGCAGTAGTAGCTCGGGCGGCTGGGATCTTCCTTGACGGCGAAGGCCTGGCGCTCGGTCCAGAAAGCCTGCGCCTGCGCCTCCACGACGGAGGGTTCGTATTGGGACTGCATGGTTGTAGGGCGGGCCTGGCGGGCCGCGGGTCGGGTAAAGGCGCGAAGGATACCAGACCGACCCTAATCCATACCCCGCAGGGTAAACCGGAACTCGGCGCCCCGGCCGGGACTCGCCTCGGCCCAGATCGTGCCCCCATGCCGCTCGATGATCCGACTGACCGTCGCCAGGCCGATGCCGGTGCCCTCGAATTCGTCCTGCCGATGCAGCCGCTGGAACACGCCGAACAGCTTGCGGGCGTATCGCATGTCGAAGCCGACGCCATTGTCCCGCACGTAGATGTAGCGCTCGCCGGGCGGGGCTGTCGCGCCGCTGTCGCCCTCGCTGACCACGCCCGTGCCGATCTCGATGATGGTCTTGGCCCGGGGCCGGGAATACTTGACCGAGTTGCCGATGAGGTTCGCGAACACCTGTTGCATCAGCTCCGGGTCGCAGCTCACGGCGGGCAAGGGATGCAACCGCCATTCGATGTCGCGCCCCTGCGTTTCCTGGCTGGCGCGATCGACGGCGTGTTTCACCAGGCCGTCCAGCGAGCACGGCTCGCGCCGCATTTCGACATGGCTGACCCGCGACAAGGCCAGCAGGCCGTCGATCAAGGCACTCATCTCCCGAGCGCCGCGCTGGATCTGCTCCATATGAATGGCTGGCTCGCGCGCGCCCGGCGGCCCCTTATGCTCACGAAGCATTTGCACGTGCGCATGGATCAGACGCAGCGGCGCACGCAAGTCATGCGCCACCGAGTATGAAAACGCCTCGAGCTCCCGATTGGCGATTTCCAGCTCGGCGGTGCGCTCGGCGACGCGCTTCTCCAGATCCTGATTCAAGCGCCGGATTTCACTTTCCATCCCCGCGCGCCGGTCGATCTCATCCTGCAGCGCCTGGTGTTGAAGCGCATTTTCATACGCCACGGCGACCTGGGCCGCGATGGCCCGCGCCACCGCCAGATCCTCCTCGGTAAAGCCCGGCAGGCCGATCCGATTCAGCACGCACAGATATCCATACGATTTGGCGACCGAGGCGATCGGCACACCCAGCATGGAAACGAATACACCCCGCTGCGGCACGCCGCCGTCGGCGAGCGACTCGTCCGGCGACATGGGATACAGCGCCGAGCCGCCGCTCTCCAGCGACTGCACCAGATCGCGATACATGTGCGAGCCGAGCAAACGTTCCATTTCCTCGCTGGCCAGACCGCTGGACGTGGTCACCTGGCGCGAGCCGTTGTTCTCGACGATCACGAGCTGAGCCAGCTGCGCGAGCAGGATGTCGCGCGCGGAGTCGCTCGTGGATTCGAGAATGACGGCGGGATCGGTCTGACCGAACACGCGACGGCTGAATGTGACCAGTGCGCTCAATCGTTCCTGGGCACCGATGTTCACCGTGTGAGTCGGCGCCGGGCTCGTTCCAGCTGCTGGCTTGGTCGCCAGCGCCGCGTTCACCGTCTCGCGCACGATCTCCAGGTCGTACGGTTTGGAGAGCGTGCTTCGCACGCCCAGCGACCGGGCCATCTCGCGCACTTCCCGTTCATGGTAGGACGCTGAACAGAAAATCACCGGAGTGCCGGACATGCTCTCGTCCTGGCGCAGCTTGCGCACCAGTTCATAACCGTCCATGCGGGGCATGACGATGTCCGTGATGAGCAGATCCGGATGCTCGGTGCGCATCAGATGCAGCGCCTCGATACCGTCGGAAGCTTGCAGCAGGTCATAGTCGCCATCCGCCAGCGACAGCATGAGCAGCTCGCGCGCCTCGGCATCGTCCTCAGCGACCAGTATTTTTCCGCCCTTTGCCACGTCCCGTTTTCCCCGCGACCAACTCTGTGGCCATCGTTGAAATGAAAAGCGCCACACGCTGGCGTCCCTCGCCGGTGAACGCAATCAGTACGTTTCACCGCACAACGGCGTTCCTCATCCAATCCCTTTATACGCGGATAGGGCAATCCCCCAAAAGCCGGGGAACGTGCGTTCGTTCATGTTGACCGCGGAGCTGTCCGAAGACCGCTCTACGTCGAGCTGGGCGGTCGCCTACAACGCGCGACCGGAACCCAACCCCTCCCGCGCACGGCAGGGGAAACCCAATTTGGCTCTCGATGGGAGCATGGCTTTCATTCGGATCGGCTTGCCGCCCACGTATTCGCGTATCTGAATGTTTGTTCAGAACTCCTGCCACGCACTGTCGTCGCCGCTGGCCTTGGCCAACGGCATCGACGCCGGAGCCGGTCCGGGACGAGCTGCCGGCTTTGCAACCGGTCGCCTGGCCGCCGGACGCGCTATCGATTGCACCGACGCGCTCGGCTTGCTCGACGCGACCGCGCCGGCTCTGGGCGATGAATCGCCCGCCGTGCGGAAGAAGGAAATCTCGGTGATCAGCTGCTGAGCCTGCTGCTCCATGGATTTGGCTGCCGAAGCCGCCTCTTCCACCAGCGCCGCGTTCTGCTGGGTGGTGTCATCCATTTGGGTCACGGCATTGTTCACCTGATCGATGCCCTGCGCCTGCTCTTCGCTGGCGGCCGCGATCTCGGCGACGATGTCGCTGACCTTCTTGATGCTGTCCATGATCTCCCCGAGCACCCGGCCGGACTGGTCGACCAGCTCGCTGCCGCTGCGGACTTTTTCCACCGAGTCGCCGATGAGATCCTTGATCTCCTTCGCCGCGGTGGCGCTGCGCTGAGCGAGGCTGCGCACTTCGCTCGCCACCACGGCGAAACCGCGACCTTGCTCGCCAGCGCGCGCCGCTTCGACCGCCGCGTTCAACGCCAGCAGGTTGGTCTGAAACGCGATCTCGTCGATGACGCTGATGATGTCGGCGATCTTGCGGCTGGAGTTGTTGATCTCGGCCATGGCCGAGACCGCACGCGACACCACTTCGCCGCCGCGCTCGGCTTGGCCGCGAGCGCCGCTGGCCAGCTGATTCGCCTGCCGCGCGTTGTCGGCGTTTTGTTTCACCGTCGCGGTCATCTCTTCCATGCTCGAGGCGGTTTCTTCCAGCGCCGACGCTTGTTCCTGCGTACGCTGCGACAGATCGTCGTTACCGCGCGAGAGTTGCGAAGCCGCGCCGCCGACCGCATCGGACGCGGTCCGCACGCTGCCGACGATCTCGTGCAGTTTGTCATCCATCCGTTTGAGCGCACCGAGCAGCACGCCGAATTCATCGCGACGGCTGGTATCTATGCGATGGCCGAGGTGGCCGTCGGCAATCTGTTCGGCGACGTTCACTGCAGTGTCCAGCCCGCTCATGATCGCGCGCATCAACAGCGTCGCGAATGCGGCGGCGAGGCCGAGCGCCACGACGATCGCGGCGATCGTGATATTCCGGTTGGTGCGGAAGCTGCCTTGAGCCGTGGTGAGTGCATCTTCGGCGCGCTTCATCTGATGCGTGGACGCGTCTTCGAGCGCCTCGTTGAGCACATCGAACGCCGGGTCCAGCTGCTCGAGAATCAACTTGCCGGCGAGGGTGTCGTCATTGGCGGCGACGGCGGCGTCGATCCGATCGATCGACTGTTGCAGATTCTCATGCGCGCTTTTGACTTTCGCGAACTTCGCCTGGCCTTCGGGCGTGATCTGACTTTCGCCGAAGGTCTTCAGCAGGCGCTCCACTTCGGCCTTGTTCTCATTGCGCAGTTGTTTGAACCGGGCGACCGCTGCCGGATCGTCCGCCAGCACGGTGAGCGAGATCAAAGCCTGTCGATCCAGCTCGCGGGTCCTCAGATCGCCGAGCTGTCCGACGCCGACCACCCGCCGGCTGTACATCTGCTCCAGATCGTTGACCACGCCGTTCATGCCGTGCAGACCCAGAACTCCGACCACGAGCATGGATCCCGCCAGCAGCAACAGCGTGACGGTGATACGCGTGCGAATACTCGACGATCCAAAATTCATAAAAATCTACCCATCAGTATTTCCCCAAAGGGTCTATCGACCTTACGGGGTCGACATTGAATACCGGAAGGTTGGAATCAGGGTGGGCCTGATGGGAGCCCGCCGGTGAATTTCGGACGCGCCAATGAAAACGCCCGCCGGTGGTGCAAACCGGCGGGCGTGGATGGGATCGAACGAATCGCCGGTCAGTCGCCGAGCGCCGTGCGCAGCGCGCTGATCTCTTCGGCGCAATCGCGCATGACATGCACGCACTTCTGGTTATCGAGGCCGAGGCGCCAGAACGATTTCACGCCCTGCATGTTGAGCTCCAGATCGGCCTCGTGTCCGAAGAAGCCGGCCATCATCACCGCCACGGTCAGCACGTCGGTCACGTCGCGCTCGTCGTTGACGCGTTCGATGTTCTCGTGCTCGCCGATGGCTTCGGCGATGTGCTCCGGGAAGCCCCAGTTCTCCACGATGGCTTTGCCGACGTTGGCATGCCAGTCACGCAGTAACTGTTGCAGCGTCTCGGGTTCCTTGAAGAACGGATGTTTGTGAGCCCGGGCGAGAATGTAGATCTTGCCGACGTTGTGGAGCAGGCCCGCGAGCATCGACTCGTCGGCATTCACGCTGGCCCGCGAAGCGACCGCATAGGCGAGCGCGGCCACGGTGGTGGCCTCCTGCCAAAGCGCTTCGAGCTCCTTGGAGATATGTTTCAGCTCGCTCGCCTTGCGCAGCTGCGCGATAGCGAACGACACGGCGGCGGTACGCACATTGTTGTGACCGATGCGATTCACCGCGGTCTTCAGATCGGCGACGGAGCGACCGCTCCGATTCAAGGCCGCCGAGTTGGCGAGCGTGAAGACGCGAGCCGCGAGCCCCGCTTCGGAGCCGACCACTCGGGCGATCTGGTCGTTGGAGACATGTTCGTCCGCCAGCACCTTGCGGACCCGCACGGCCACGTCCGGGAACGAGGGCAGCTCGACTTTGCCGCTGGAGACTTCCACGGCCAGCTCGCTCACGAACGCAAACGCGGAGTTGGGCTCGGAGCCGGCGCTCATCTGAGCTTGTTGGGCGGCCTGATAGGCGTTATGTGCAGTGCTCATGGTCGCGTTTAGGGCAGTCGGACGGAATATGTACGAACTCTACTGCGACGTGCTTCTCACGGTCTGCGGCGCCGTTGGCATTTCGACAAGGGACAGCTCTTAGATCTGTCCGTTTTTCGGGATCAGCCGTGCGCCAGCTTGCCGCCGGGCTGATCGGCGGTCAGTTGCAGCACCTCGCTGGCGACCCGATGTAAAGGCAACACGTGCTGGGCGGCCCCCATTTTCACGGCGGCGCCGGGCATGCCCCAGACCACGCTGCTCGCCTCGTCCTGAGCGATGGTCGGCGCGCCGATTTCCAGCATTTCTTTCAAGCCGCGGGCGCCGTCGTCGCCCATGCCGGTGAGAATCACGCCGACCGCGTTCGGGCCGACGTTCTGCGCGACCGAGCGGAACATCACATCCACGCTGGGACGATGACGATTCACATGCGGGCCGTTGCTGAGCTTGCAGCGATAGCGCGCGCCGTCGCGCTCCACCAGCAGGTGCTGGTCGCCGGGCGCGATGTAAACGTGACCGGGAAGAATGTATTGACCATCGCTGGCCTCGCACACCGACATGGGCGAGCAACGATTCATGCGCTCGGCGAACGGTTTGCTGAAAGCCGCGGGAATGTGCTGAGAGATCACCACGGCCGGCGCGTCCGGCGGCAACGATTCGAGCACTTCGCGAATCGCTTCGGTGCCGCCCGTCGAGGCACCGATGGCGATGATTCGATCGGTCGTGCGGAGGAAACGTCGGCTGCTCCCGGCCGGCAACACCGCATCGGCGCTGCGACGCTGTTCGGGATGCAGCGACGCCGGCTTCGGTGCCGACACACGGGCGTTGACGCGTGCCTTGGCCGCGACCTTCACTTTCGCGATCAGCTCGTCGGCATATTTCTCCAGGCTGCCCGCCAGGTCCACTTTCGGCTTGGTGACGAAATCGATCGCGCCCAGCTCCAGCGCGCGCAAAGTGACATCGGCGCCCTGCGCGGTCAGCGACGACACCATCACCACCGGCATCGGCCGCAATCGCATCAGATTCTCGAGGAACGTGACGCCGTCCATCCGGGGCATTTCCACGTCGAGCGTGATGACGTCCGGATTGAGTTGTTTGATCTTCTCGCGCGCCGCGTACGGATCGGTCGCCGTCCCGACGATTTCGATGTCGCGATCCTTGCTGAGCATTTCGCTCAGCAGCTTGCGCACCAGGGCCGAGTCGTCGACGATCAGAAGTTTGATGGCCATGATCAGGTCTGCCCTCAGAACAGATCGATCTCGCCGGCCACTGGCGTCTTCTCCAGGCCCTTGAGGAATTGCTGTTCTTGCGAGGCCACGTCCCTGGTATAGCTCGAGGTCAGATGACGCACCCGAACGCGGCCAGTCAATGGGAAATACTGCACGTGGCGCGGGCAGGTATCGCCCACGTCCTCGGAAGTCACGCGCAAGCCTTCCTGCTTGAGGAACTCGCGCACGAAAGTCACATTGTGGTCGCCCACGTCGGTCAGCGTCTTCAACACGCGACCCCCGCCGAAGATCTTCACTTCCAGATCGGCGCGGGTGCCGCCGGCCTTCAGGATGCGGTTGATCAGTTGTTCCATCGAGGCGCTGCCGTAACGCGTGGCCCGGCCGGCGGCGCCGGTCTCCCACGTGTCGTGACCGTTGCCGCTCGGTCGGGGCAACATGAAATGATTCATGCCGCCGATGCCGAGCTTCGCGTTTCGGATGCAGGCCGAGACGCACGAGCCGAGCACGGTATCGAGCACTTCGTCGTAAGTGGTCACATAGAAGTCGCCCGGCAACAGCTTGGCGATGACCTGACCCTGCGGATTGGTGTAACGGCGGATGTTTTCGAAGCCCGGCAACACCTTCGCCAGGACGGGTTTGTCAGCCATGGGCGCCCCCGTTGCGACGGTAGATGGTTTTGCCGACCAGCTTGAAGGGCGCGCTGCCTGCATGAATGGATTCCGAGTGACCGATGCACAGGTAACCGCCCGGCACGAGCATTTCGCTGAAGCGGTTCACCAGCTTCTCGCGCGTCGGTTGGTCGAAATAGATCATCACGTTGCGACAGAAGATCACGTCGAACGGGCCTTTCATGGGCCATGCGTGCAGCAGGTTGAGCGTGCGGAACGTAATCATCGACTTGAGCTCCGTCTTGGCGACGGCGCAGCCTTCATGCTCGCCGCTGCCTTTCTGGAAGAACCGTTTCAAGCGCTCCTGCGACACGCTCGACATGCGATCGACGGGGTAGATGCCGGAGGTCGCCGCGGCCACCACGTCGCTGTCGATATCGGTGGCGAGAATCTTGAAATCGTAGCGCGGCGAGGACGGCAGCACTTCGGCGGCGACCATCGCGATACAGTGCGGCTCTTCACCTGTCGAGCACCCGGCCGACCAGATGCGCAGGCGGCGCGAAGCGGCGTTGCGCTTCATCGCTTCGGGCAGCATGTAAGAGGCCAGCGCCTCGAAATGATGGTTCTCGCGGAAGAACGAGGTGACGTTGGTGGTGATCGCGTTGATCAGCCCGACCAATTCCTCCGGCCCTGCGTCGCGCAGATATTCGCAATAGGCTTCGTAGCTCGGCAGCCCCAGCTCGCGCAGGCGTCGCGCCAATCGCCCTTGCACCAGTTGGCGCTTGTTGGGGCCGAGCACGATGCCGGCGTTCTCGCCGACGACGTGGCGGATGAAGTCGAACTCGGCATCGCCGAGCTGAGGTCCATAATGCGCGGAGTCGGCGGGCGAAGCGGATGAAGCTAGGGTCGGCATATGGACTGATTCGGCGTGTGACCAACGGCTCGCAAGGTGGCCCTCGCGAGCCGTTATTCACATTTCATCGATTAGGCTGCGGGGCTCAGCGCCACTCCCGTGACATCCGCGCCGATCAGTTGATCGATGTCGAGCAGCATTACCATGCGGCCCGACACCGCGGCCAAACCTTCGATGAACTCGGTGCTCACGTGCGAGCCGAACTCAGGAGCCGGCTTCACGTCGTTCGCGGCCACGTCGATCACGTCGGAGACGCCATCGACCACCACGCCGAAATCGCGACGGCCGGTCGCCGACTGCACCGACAGCACGATGATGACGGTGAGCGGGGTGTATTCGGCATGCTGCAGGTTGAAGCGCATGCGCAGGTCGACGATCGGAACGATCGAGCCGCGCAGGTTCAAAACGCCGAGCACGTGGCTGGGTGCCTGCGGGATGCGCGTGACCGGAGACCAGCCACGAATTTCCTGCACTCGCAGGATGTCCACGCCGTACGTTTCGTCGCCCAGGGTGAAGGTCAGCACCTGGTTCGAACCGGCGGCGGCGGCATCGATCTGCGCGGCAACTTGATTGGTCATGAAACGAATCTCCTACTGTCTGTCGCGTTCGGACCCGGCAACCCGCCGGCGTCGGTGACAGCGCTCAAAAAATGTATCGGCGTTTCGCAGCACACACTGAGTAAGACATTCGCTGTATCGGTGCTGCGCCGGCTCCGGGCGCGCTCACTTATGTCGTGAGGCGCCCGGCTCTCGATGTTTTAGAAATCGCTCCACTGGCTGTCGTCGCCGCTGGCGCGGGCCAGGGGCGCCGGAGACGAAGCAACCGCCTTCGGCTTGTTCGCACCCAGGCCGGCCTTGCGGACCGCCTGCGGACGCGGACGAGCGGCCGGCGTGGCGGCACGCACGACTTCAGCAGTCGTATGCGAGCCCGAACCGGTGATGCCGCTGCCATCGGCGCGACGGAAGTAACCAATCTGCGTAACCAGCGTGCCGGACTGCTGCTCCATCGACTTGCTGGCCGCGGACGCCTCTTCCACCAGTGCGGCGTTCTGCTGAGTGACGTTGTCCATCTGGCTCACGGCGTTGTTCACCTGCTCGATGCCCGCCGACTGTTCTTCGGACGCGGCCGCGATCTCGGCGACGATGTCGGTGACTTTCTTGACGCTTTCCATGATCTCCGAGAGCGTCTTGCCGGACTCATCCACCAGCTCCGAGCCGACCTTGACCTTGTCGACCGAGTCGTTGATGAGACCTTTGATTTCCTTCGCGGCGCTGGCGCTGCGCTGAGCGAGGTTGCGGACTTCGGTGGCGACCACTGCGAAGCCGCGGCCCTGTTCGCCGGCACGCGCCGCTTCAACGGCCGCGTTCAACGCGAGCAGATTCGTCTGGAACGCGATCTCGTCGATCACGCCGATGATGTCGGCGATCTTGCGGCTGGAGTTGTTGATCTCGCCCACCGCGGCGATCGCACGCTGCACCACTGCCCCGCCCTTTTCGGCCTGCTCGCGAGCACCCACGGCCAGCTGATTGGCCTGACGCGCGTTGTCCGCGTTCTGTTTCACCGTCGCGGTCATCTGCTCCATGCTGGAAGCGGTTTCTTCCAGAGCGGCCGCCTGTTCCTGCGTACGCTGCGACAGATCGTCGTTGCCGTGGGACAGCTGACGAGCCGCCGCACCGACCGCGTCCGCGCTTCCGCGCACGCCGCCGACGATTTCAACCAGTTTGCCGTCCATGCGCTTGAGCGCTTCGAGCAGACGACCGAGCTCGTCGCTGCTCTCGACGCGCACGTCGTTGCCCAGCTCGCCGCTGGCGATCCGGTCGGCGATGTTCACCGCCGTGTTCAACGTGCTGACGATGGAGCGGATGATCAACAGGCCGAGCAGACCCGACAGACCGATGCCGACCACGATGGCGCCGATGATGAAGGCGCTGGACTTCTTGAACTTGGCGTCGGCGGTGGTGCGCATCTGTTGCGCCACTTCGATCTGCGTCTTGAGCAGATTGTCGCCGGCGGTGTTCAGCTTCTCGTAGGCCGGACGGGCCTTCTCGATCAGCGTGCTTTCGGCGCCGCTGAAGTTGCCGGCCTGCGCGGCGAGCATCGCTTCCTGCACGAGGCTGAGCACGTCGGCACCGAAGCCGCGGAACTGCTCGACGATCTGGCGCTCCTTGTCGGTGAGATCGGTGGCTTCGAGCTTCAGCAACAGCTCTTTCACTTCGCCCTGACGTTCCTGGAGCAGATCGAGCGCCGCCTTGACGCCGGCGGCATCCTGACGGATGACCACTTCCTCGGCCTTCTCGAGCACCGCGCGCTCATGCGTCTCGATGGTGCCCACCCAGCCGGTGGGCATGAAGCGATTCGAGAAAATTCCGTCCAGGTCGGAATTGGAAGATTTAGTGCCGCTCAATCCGATGACGCCCACCAGGATCATCACGACCCCCGTCAACGCCAGCGTCGCGAACAGCTTGGCCTTCACCGAAATATTCCACGTGTTCATACGATCGATTCCTTAGCTCGCTTTTTGAGCCCCAACTTGCTTTTGTGAACCTCAAACAAAATCCGTGCTCGCCCGCCCGTCCGATCCGTCGAGCGGCTGCGTTACGCAGCCAACCGTTGCGTGGCGACTCTGATCAAGCCCGGCACGTCGAGAATCAGTGCCACGGCGCCATCACCCAGGATGGTCGCGCCCGACACGCCGTCGACGCGACGGAAATTCGTTTCCAACGATTTGATGACGACTTGCTGCTGGCCGAGCAGGTCGTCGACGAACAAGCCGACTTTGCGGCCCTCGCCTTCCACGACCATGATCAAACCCTCGTGCAGCTGCGTGGTGCGCGGCTCGACGCCGAACACTTCATGCAAGCGGACCACCGGCACATAGCCGTCCCGGAACCAGAACACCTCGCCCTGGCCGGCGACGCGATTCACCATGCCCTGCTTCAGTTGCAGCGACTCGATGATGGTGATCAGCGGCACGATGTAGGTTTCGGTGCCGACCGCGACCGACTGGCCGTCGACGATCGCCAGCGTCAGTGGCAGCGTGATGATGAAGCGCGAGCCCTTGCCGAGCGTCGACTTCACTTCGATGGTGCCGCCCAGCTCCTTGATGTTCCTGCGCACCACATCCATGCCGACGCCGCGGCCGGAAATATCCGTGGTCTGTTCGGCGGTCGAGAAGCCCGCCATGAAAATCAGCTCGTAGATCTGATCGTCGCTGAGCGTTTCATTGGCGCCGATCAGGTTGCGCTCGCGCGCCTTCTTCAGGATCTTGTCCTTGTTCAGGCCGCCGCCGTCGTCACCCACTTCGACGGTGATGCTGCCGCCCTTGTGATACGCATTCAGAAACACGGTGCCGGTCTGCGGCTTGCCGGCGGCCGCGCGAACGTCGGGCATTTCGATACCGTGATCGACGCTGTTACGCACCAGGTGCACCAGCGGATCGCCGATCTTTTCCATGACCGTCTTGTCGAGCTCGGTCTGGTCGCCGGTCATCTTCAATTCGACGTGCTTGCCGAGGCGACCGCTCAAGTCGCGCACCATGCGCGGGAAGCGGCTGAACACGAAGCTGATCGGCAACATGCGCACGCGCATGACGCTTTCCTGCAGCTCGCGAACGTTTCTTTCCAGCGTCGCCAGTCCCGAGCGTAACTGCTCGGCGACATGACCGGTGAACTTCGAGCCCAGCTGCGTGAGCATGGACTGCGTGATCACCAGCTCGCCGACGGTGTTCATCAGCTCATCGATCTTCTCGGTGCTGACGCGGATGGAGCCGCCGTCGGTGGTGCCGGCCTTCGTCTGCACTTCGGACGCGGCCGGATGAGGCGCGTGGTCGGCGCTCGCCTTGGGCGCTTCGGCCGGCTTGGCATCGGCGATGTTGACGACGTTCGAGGGCTTCGCTTCGGGCGCCGGAGCAGAGGCGGCGACGGGCTCCGCAGCCTGCACCGGCACTTCTTCTTCGGTGATCTTCAGATCGCAATCGCCCTCGGCCCAATCGAACACGCCATTGACCACTTCGCGCGCGGCGTCGGTGTCGAGCGTGAGATCCCAGGCGAGGTAGCATGCTTCCGGATCGAGCTCTTCGAGCGACGGCAACGCATTGCCATCGAGCTTGACGGTGAGCGCACCGAGCTCGCCCAACTCACGCAACATGCGCAACGGATCGTTACCGTGCACGAACAGCTGAGGATACGGACGGAAACTGATGCGCCAACGATGCGCGGCCTTGGGCTTGGCGGCTGCAACGGCGGCAGGCGCCGGAGCGGCTTCGACGACCGGAGCCGGCGCAGCAGCGGGCTGATTCTTCTGCGCGATGGCTAGCTCCAGATCGAACTGCAGGTCGGCGACGCGCTGTGCGTCGATCGCTTCCTTACGCTGCACCGAGCGGAGCATTTCGCGCATCACGTCCACCGACTTCAACAGCAGATCGGTGACGTGACGAGTGACCTGCATCCGATTGGCGCGCAGCTCATCGAGCAGGGTTTCGCAAGTGTGAGTGAACGAGGCCACTTCGGAGAAGCCGAAGGTCGCGCTGCCGCCCTTGATGGAGTGAGCGACGCGGAAAATGGTGCCGATCAGCTCCGGCTCGGGAGCGCCGAGGTTGAGCTTGAGCAGGGCCGCCTCCATCGAGTCGAGCGCTTCGAAGCTCTCCTCGAAAAAGGCTTCATGAAATTGGGCGAGATCGATGGCCACTCTTGTTTACCTCAGCACGCGATGCATAGTCGCCACCAGCTGCGCCGGATCGAAAGGTTTCACGATCCAGCCGGTGGCCCCGGCGTCCTTGCCTTCTTTTTTACGGTCCGGGCCCGCTTCGGTGGTCAGCATCAGAATGGGGATGTGGCGATAGGCGGATTCGGCGCGCAGCGCGCGGATCAGCTGGATGCCATCCATCACCGGCATGTTGACGTCCGAGAGCACCAGGTCGAAGCCCGATTGGCGCGCCAGGTCGAGCGCTTCCTGGCCATCGCTGGCCGAAGTCACATCGAAGCCGGCACTGGTCAGTGCGATGCGCACCATGTCGCGCATCGAAGGAGAATCGTCGACGGCCAGTATCCGCGTCATGCGGCAACTCCTTTTGTCTCGAAGCCGAGCAACTCACCGACGCCGAGCAGGCGCACTGCATCTTGCAGAGCCTGCGATTCGCCACGCCAGGTGACACTCTGATTGCGACCGCTGCGATCGCGCACGAAGGCGCACAGCAGCTGCATGGTCGCGGTATCGACACGTTCGACGGCGCTCACATCGAGAGTCACGGCGTCGCCGTGATTCGAGAAAGCGCATAGAGAAGTCTTGAGAGCAGCGGCATCTTTGACGCTGCAGTTGGAACCGAGCACGACGATGGGCTCGCCGACGACGGCTTCGGGTGCGACCGCTTCGGCAGCCAGCTCAGCGTTTGCTTCGGCAACGTTCGCTTCGACGGACTCGGCCGCGAGTTCGGCGACCGCTTCAACAGCGACTGCCTGAGCGAGATCGCTCGTTTGTTCGATGGCGCCCTCGGCAATCCGTTCGACCGGAGCTTCGGCAGCCAGCTCGGCAACCTGCTCCGTAGCAGCATCGGCGACGAACTCCGAGGCTTCATTGATAGAACCTTCGGCGACCGCGTCACTCGCGACGACTGCAACCGTCGACTCGACGACGGAGGTCGCGCCCGATTCGGCGGCAGCTTCGAGCGCGGGCTCGATAGCGACCGGCGCTTCAGCGCTGATCACGTCCACGCCCGACGCCTCGGTGACCGACGCGGCTTTGGCGGAACGTTTACGCTTACTTGTTTTCATGACGCTGCTGAAAGCTCGTAGTACTGATTTCACAGATTCGGGATTCATATCGGCATATGAGGGGGCAGCTTTAGGTGAGCCACGTCGCACAACTTAACCGTGGCCGGCTAAAGCTCGGGGATTCCCTGCCGTTAAATTGGTGAAGCAGTTCACGTTGCAACTGCACGTCGCACGAGTGACTCATTCATGCGTATCGACCTGGTGGACTTTCGCAGTACCAGCCCGGCCGGGAGCACTAGCCCGAGCCTGCTGTCGGAGTGGCGCGTTGGCGCGCTCCTGCAGGCTATTGCCGTGCGCGACGCTGCGAGCGGTCAGCTGTGGCTCGATATCGGCGGTCAACGTCACAACGCCCGTCTCGCGTCCGGCAATACCGCCGGCCCTGCGAACGGCGAGGTACTGAATGTCCGCGTGCTTCGTAACAGCCCGGTGCTCGCACTCGAGACACTTTCCTCTTCCGCACCGGTTGCGGCGGACGGCGAAGCTACCGTCGTTGCCGATGCCATGCGTCGTTTCGTACCTCGACAGGAAAGTCCCGCGCTCATGCTCGCCAATCTTTCCTGGCTCGCCCAAGGAAAGCATGGCGCGGACGAATTGCCGAAGGCCGTGACGCAAGCCGCAGCCCAGCTCTGGCAGGCATTGCCTGATGCGGAATCCCTCGGCGACCCTAAAAACCTCGCGAACGCCATCCTGCGCTCCGGCACTTTCCTGGAGGCCAATCTCGCCGATGCGTCGCGCGGCGCCGCCGATCCGAAAATGCTGGTGAACGATTTGAAAGCGTTGATGCTCACATTGAGCCGCACGCTGCGTGAGAGCGGCGCGCGTCCGAACGCGGCGCATTCGAATAATGCGATGAACGCGGCACCGCCGACCGCTCGCGGCCCGCTCACCTCGCTGAATGCAGCGCCGGCGACCTTCTCGATGATCGAAGGCGCCGAGCAGCAGCTCAATGAATTGTCACGTCAGACCGAAGGCGCGATCGCGCGTCTCACGACCACGCAGATCACCAACACAGCGCCGGATCCAGCGTTGCAATCGATGCTGATCGAGCTGCCCGTGCGCCATGATGATCGCGCTTCCATGCTCCGCCTGCGTGTCGAGCACGACGAGGCTCGCAAACAGCAAGGCGGCGGCGATTCGTGGAGCGTCGAAGCTGCGATGGACCTTGGCCAGGTCGGCGCGTTGCATGCGAAAGTGACATTGTCCGGCCACCGAGTCGGCGTGCAACTGCGAGCCGAATCCCCAGCGATCGTGAATGCACTGTCCGCGCGAGCCGGCGAGCTAGAAGCGATCCTGCGCGAAGCCGGACTCGAGATCGATCGAATCGTTTGTTTGCACGGCATGCCCGTCGGCGACACCGGCGCCCGGCCCGCGCGCTTATTGGACGTACGAGCATGAACGACCGTCCCCGCCCACCCATCGCGGTCGCGCTCCATTACAACGTCAATGGCGGTGGCGCGCCTCGCGTCGTCGCCAAGGGCGGCGGCCAGATTGCGGAAAAGATCATCGAGACCGCTCGCGAGCACAACGTTCCTCTGCAGGAGGACGCGGCGCTCGCTGGCGCGCTGTCTAAGTTGGATATCGGCCGGGAGATTCCGAAAGAGCTGTACGTCGCGGTCGCGCACGTACTCGCCTTCGCATGGTCGGTCGCGGGCAAGAGCCCGCCGCCGGCGAGCTCAGCGCGGCCTGAAGAGCAGACCGCACGACTGCCGGCACTTGGTTATTCCCGTTTCAGCTGACGACGCTCAACAACGAACCCCGCTTGCGACCCGTCGGCGCAGGCTGCGGCTGCTGCGGAGCCTGGGCAACCTGCTGTTGCTGGCGAGCCTGCCAGGCGGCGACTTCCGGCTGCGACTTCGCGGCGTGCAGACGAGTGAGCAACTCGGCTTCATGGCGCGTGATGCCGCAGTTCGACACCAGATCTTCCACCGCCGAGCCATTCTTCGCCATGCGTAGCGCCAGGTCATAACCCCGCGCCTGGGCGGGCGCGACGACGGCTGGCATCTGCGGACGGCGCGCATCGGTTTCGACACGTTCGCTCATGGCTTCGATGCGCGCGCTCATGACCGTCACGGTCTCGTGCAGGCTGCGCATCTCGGTGAAGGCACGCTCCAGCTGCTCCCGCAGCGCCTGCGAATCCCGCTCGTCGGCCCGACGCCAGCGCGTGAACGCCAACGCGAACACCCAAAACGCGCCGATCAGCAACACCGCACGACCGGCGATCAACACCGTTTCGAGCGAGGGATTGGGCAGAATTTCAAACATCGCGACTCCCGTCAGATGGCGTCAAACCTTTGGCGCGAGCCTCCGGTCCCGACAGGATAGGAGCAGGATGCGTGCCACCGACCGTCAGCGGGGCCGCAGTTGCCCGGGTGCAAAGCCCGCATTTGCGAACCGGTTAACGTTCTGAAGTCGAGCGCGCGGTGAACGGCCTAGCGCCGATCGAGCTCCGCCCACAACGCGGCTTCGTGCGCTTCGAGCCGCCCGGCCTCCTCGCGGGCCAGAGCGAGGTCGCCGCCGCGTGCGGCTTTCTCGATGGCGGCGGCACATTCGCCAAGCGCCATCGCCCCGACATTGAGGCTGGCGCCCTTCAACGTGTGCGCCTCGCGAATGGCCTCCGTCAACTCGCCGCTCGACAATGCCGCTCGCAGCCGTTCGAGAGTGAGCGTCGCACTGTCTCGATAGGTGCTCAGCAGCTCGTGCTCGAATTCCACCTCTCCGTCGGTCATTTCAAGCAACTGGTTGCGGTCGAGCACGGGAGGCTGATTCATCGCGTTGACGGTTCATCCACTGGAGTCACGAGCAAAGTATCAATGCGACGCCGATGCCATCCTGGACGTTACTTATTGGCCAGCGCGCGCGGCTGCATCGCGCGCCTGCTGGAGATCACGTCGCACGAACGCGAAGTTCGACTTGCCGCCATGCTCCGCCAAATGGGCCAGCGCCTTGTCGGCCAGCTCAAGCGCGCCGTGACCATCGCCCATGCGCGCTTTCAAGCGCACGGTCTGCGTCGCCAGTGCCAGATAATCGAGATCGAACTGCTCGGGAACGTCGAGCGGCCCATGCTGCGACAACGCCGCACGCGCCGTGGGTAGATCGTTGTCGGCCAGCGCGACGTCGATGAAGGCCGCGAGATAACGATCCGACTTCTGCGCCGGAATCCCATAGAACTGCGGCAGCTCGGTCACGTGCGACAGCTCGGCCTTGGCCATCGCGATCTTGCCTTGCACAGCCAGCGCGCGAGCGCGCACAGCCAGATACTGAACTCCGTTGGGGACGAAGCGTCGGCCGAACTCCAGCCAATGGTCGCGATACGGCTCGAGCACCGCCAGCGCTTCTTTGGGATGGCCTTCCTGAAACAATCCGTGCGCCTTGTACACGGCCGTATCGAACTCGACCGCGGTCGGATGGGCAACCTGCTCGGGCGTGAGCACCAGGTCGAAATATTCATGCGCCTGTTCGATCTTGCCCGCCAGGTGCAGTGCCTGGCCGTACAGGCCAAGATGAATGCGCGTGTAGATCGAAACATCGCCGACATGCTGGCGCAGCAGGCCGATGCCCTTCTCGTAATCGCGCAAGGCGTCGTCGACCCGGCCCAGCTGCATCTCGCAAAACGCCGCCCACGCGTAGCTGGAGCCCAGATCGCTGTATGCCTGCAGACCCGATTGTTGAAACACTTCGCTCGCGGCCTGGAAATACTTGACGGCGGTGTGCATGTCGCCTTGCGTCCGGTACAACTGACCGAGCGCGAACACCGAATTGAAATGACCCGGATCCTTCGGGTAGCGCGTCTTGAACAGCTCGGCCGCCGCGGTCATGAGTTGAATCTCCCGCTTGGGATCGGGAGAGAACTGCGCGATCGTCGTGCCGAGCGCGCGAGCTCGGAGCAGCGATGTTCGATCGTTGCGCGCATCGAGCACTCGCAAGGCTTCGTCACGAGACTCCGCCGCTTCCTCACCCCGACCGAGCAATCGGCCGGTATACGCGACGCCGATCAAGGCTTCGATATAAGCGTCGCTGTTCGTCAGATGCAGCTCGCGCGCGATCTTCACCGACTCGCGGGACAGCGCACTGGCCCGCTCGAACTCGTTGATATCGATCAGCAGCTTGGCAACGGTGTTCATCACTTCCATGCGCACCGCCGGCGTGTCCTTGAACTCGTGCAGGACTTTGTCGCCGGCCGCCACCAGCAGCTCGTGCACGGGCATATTGCGTGCCTTGAGCGCGTCGGGTTGCAGGCGAGTGTTCTTCTCGAACAACGCAGTCATGAACGACTGGACCGCGCGTGTCTTTCTGACTTCCTCTTGAGCGATGCGCGTCTGCTCGGCCGCGATTCGCGCCTGCCATGTGGTCGTCACGATGCCGGCCACTAACGCGAGCACTGCCAACCCTGCCGCCGTCACCGCGTACTTGTGGCGGCTCATGAACTTGCTGGCGCGATATCTCAGCGAGTCGCCGCGGGCTCGCACCGGCATGCCGTCGAGGTAGTTGCGCAAGTCTTCGGAGAACTGGTCGACGCTCGCGTAACGGCGCTCCGGCTCCTTCCGCAAAGCCATGAGCAACACGTTATCGAGATCGCCCTGCAATGCCCTTCGCACTCGCTTGCGAGCGAACTGCGCTTGCGGCGCTGTCTCGCCAGAGGCTGATCGCACGCGGGTATCGTTCACAGCCGTGCTCGGCTTGCTCGGCGCGGAGTCGCTGAGAATCTCGACCGCGCGCTCGGCGGCGTTGTCCTCGCGATACGGGCTGCGACCCGTCAACAGTCGATAGAGCACCACGCCCAACGAATAAACATCGCTGGCGGTGGTGATGGGATCGCCGCGAACCTGCTCCGGGCTCGCATATTCCAGCGTCATCACGCGCACATGAGTCGCGGTCACGTCGGAAGGCGTCGTCGCCGGCTCCGTTTCGAGCAGCTTGGCGATACCGAAATCCAGCAGCTTCACGGTGCCTTCGGCGGTGACCAGGATGTTGCCGGGCTTCAGATCCCGGTGCACGACCAGGCGCTGATGCGCGAAACTCACCGCCGCGCAGACCTGCAGGAACAGGCGGACTCGCTGCTCCACCGTGAGCTGGCGCTCTTCGCAATACACGTCGATGGGCTGACCGGCGATCAGCTCCATGACCAGGTAAGGCACGCCCTCGTCGGTGGCGCCGCCGTCGATCAGACGGGCGATATTGGGATGTTCCAGCTGGGCGAGAATCTGCCGCTCGGAACGAAATCGCCAGGCGACCCGGGAAGCGTCATGATCGACGCGCACCAGCTTGATGGCGACGCGCGATTGGTAGTGATCGTCGGCGCGCTCGGCCTGATACACCTCTCCCATGCCGCCACGACCGATCAGCTCGATGAGGCGGTAAGGCCCCAGCCGCGATCCGATACGGAGCTTGGGAAAAAGGGCTTCGGTCGACATGCCACTCGATTGCGGAATTTGTACCGCTATTCTGGCATGAGACCCGCGCCGCCCTGCGCGGCGCATCTCAAAAAAATGTCTTTTGGTCCTGGCGCTCGGGATCGCCCAAGACCACCGCCGGTTTTTTTTACGCTATCGGCCTCGCGTTAGGGTAGACCCCTAACAACACGCGCTGGAAATGCTGTTTGACGACGTTGTGACAGCGACAGGCCCGCTGCTCGAGCCCCGCGAGATCCGTGATTCGCAGGCCGCCGCGCCGGGTCTGAATCAGGCCGGCGGCTCGAAACACCTGTAGCAGCCGGCTCGCATAATTTCTTCCTATGCCCACCATCGCGGCCAGCTGTGCATGAGTCAACGGCAGGTCCCGATCGTCGCGCCGGTCCATCGCATCGATGATCCATTTCGCCAGTCGCTGCTCGATGGAATGAGCGGCGTTACAGGCGGTGGACTGGAAGATCTGCGCCAGCAGGCAGTCCGCATAACGGGCAAACAAATGCGCGGCGTAACGCGATTGCTGTTGGATCGCATGCAAGTCTTCCACCCGCAAACGCAGAAACGGCCCGCCGAACTGCACCACGATGCGAGTGAACGCGGGCACGTCGCCCTGACTGACGATGCCGCCCACCGCCCCCTCCTTGCCGACCAGCACGGTCTCGATTTCCCGCCCGTCCTCGGTAACCACTCGGAATGAAGCGACGCTAGGCCCACAAGGGAAATACACGGTGCCGATCGAATCGCCGGGGCTGTACAGCACCTGATCGGCGTGCGCGCCGAACCAGTCGACGCGCCGCTGGAACAATGCGAAGTCCGGCTCGCTCAGCAGCCGCAACAGGTCGTTGTCCGGTCGTTTATCCGCCGCCATGCCCCCTCGATCCCTCGTTCGTTGTAGGCGGGAACGGTACAAATTTGCACAGACCGCTTCGCGCCGTCTCAGTAGCCTGCGTCGCCCCGAAAAAATAATCGATCCGCCCGCTCGCCCGCGCTCTTGGAATTCAGCGATGACTGTCCCGGCCCTTCGCTCGTCACCTCGGTCGATCTCACCAATCGCGACCGCGAGCCCATTCATCTGCCCGGCGCCATTCAACCTTTCGGTTTTCTGCTCGCCGTCCGACCCCGGACTGGTCCGTGCGGCGCGTATCCAGCAACGTCGCTGGCCGGCTGAAAGTTGCACCGGCCGACATGCTGGGCCGCTCGCTGCTGAATTTCATGCATGCGGGCGCGGTCCATACGCTGCGCAATCAACTGCATATCGTGAACATGACGGGGACCGCCGCCCGCCTGTTCGATATCCCGATCCACGACTCCCCCGCCGCTTCGACTTGGTCGTGCATACGCTCGACGGCCTGGCGGTGATCGAGTGCGAGCTCGGCGTCGCCGCCCACTCGGTGAACGCGAGCGCGCTGGTCCGGGGCATGATGAATCGCGTGCAGGGCATGCTTGCGAAGCATCCGCGATGTGAATTCCCAGAGAAGGTCGGTTGTGGGGTTTGTTTGCCTGTCATCACTACGCCCCGCTGCATGTCAGCTTCGAGCGTCGCACGGCCGCCGAGCTGCGCGGACAGATGTTCTCGCTGCTGATGGAGAACCGCGAGCGCGAGGCTGACAGCTAATATGAGAGTCGCGCCCGGAGCGCGCCTCGACTCAGCCGATGAACTCCAGCGCGAACAGCTTGACCTGATCTTTTTCCGCCATCTCGATGAAACGCTGGAAGTGCATGCCGCACTTTTGCAGCACCTGAATGGAGCGCTCGTTGTCGGGCGAGGTGATGGCGAGGATGCGAGGCAACCGATGCTCGCGATGCCCGTACTTGAGCACGGCCGACGCGGCTTCCTGCGCATAACCCTTGCCCCAATGTTCCGGCAGGAACGCATAGCCGATATCCGGATCCGGCAACGTGTCCCGCTTCAGCAGACCGCACGAGCCGACCGCTTCGCCGGTGCTCTTCAGCTCGCACAGAAACATGCCGAAGCCGAAGCGCTGGTACATGTCCAGTGGCCCGGTCCGTAGATAGTTGCGCGCATCGTCCAGATTGCGCACGTGCTTGTCGCCGATGTAGCGCAGCCAGGCCGGCTCGTTGACCAGCCTGAAAATGAATTCAGCGTCGTCGAGCGTCAGCCGCCGCAGCACCAGCCGGTCGGTTTCCAGAACGCGCATGGCATGCCCCGCGTGGTAGTGCGCAGTTCATCACTGCAATGGGACGATGCTACAGGCTTTCCAGAACCCGCAGCAATTCAGCGGCTGTATGGGTCCACGAGAACCGCTCGGCACGCGCCAGGCCTGCCGCGATATTGGTTTCCCGCAACTGGCGGTCGTTGAGCAGGCGATCGATGCCCGCGGCGATCGCATCCACCGACTCCGGATCGACCAGCAGCGCGGCATCGCCGGCGATCTCCTTGGTGCCGAAGCGATCCGAGGTGAGTACCGGACAGCTGCACGCCATGGCTTCCATGATGGGCATGCCGACCGACTCATATAAGGACGGCAACAACAGCCCCTCCGCCAGCTGATAGAACGCGGGCAGGTCCTTGTTTTCGATCCAGCCGGGCCACTTCACCCACTCGGCGATATTCTGACGCTTGGGCTCATCCAGCTCGTGCTCGGACAGATAGCGATTGCCGCCGCCGGCGATCACCAGCGGCACGCCCTGCGCCGGACCGACTTTGGCGTACGCCTGGATCAGCCGCGTGAAGTTCTTCGGCGGATAGACAGCGCCGCAATACAAGAGGAACCGCGACGGCAACGAAAATCGCTGGCGGACCTGTTCCAGCTGCGCCGGCGTCAACCGTTTGCGAAAGCCCTCGTTCAGTCCCGAATAAATGGTGTGGATCCGCGCGCGCGGCACTTGCAGATATTGTTGTAGGTGATCAGTCGTGACAGCGGAGACCGAGATCAAAGCATCGGCCTTGGCGGCATAGCGCGGCACGAGATAGCGATGACTCATGCGGTCGAGGAACGCCTGTGCCTGCGGCATGGCGTACCAGTCCATGCCGTGACACACCCACGAGGTCTTGCACTTGGCGCGCAGGGGAATCGAATACTTGGGATTGAACAGCACATCGATGCCGAGCTCATCCACCGCGCGCGGCACCTTGATCTGATCCCAGTAAAGAATGGGACCGCCCTCCAGCAGCACTTCGCGCACGCCGTCCACGCCGCTGTAAGTGCCGAGCCGCTGTCGATTACGAAACAACAGCACGATCTCGTGCTTGCGATTGAGCTCGATCAGCGAGCGCACGACTTCGCGGGTGTAGACCTTCACACCGCCTTCGTGCTGATCGAAATGACGCAACATGATCCCTAGACGCATGGGCATCAACTCATCGCGGACTGCTTGCGATACGCACTGAACTGCTCACGGTACTGCGACAACGGCGTCACATGAAAAGCTTCGGCGTAGCCGCCGTGGAAGCCCGGCGGATTCAACAGCCCGGCCGAGCGGTACGCATTCAAGCCCAGGCTGGCGTGCAGGTAATCGCACTGTTCCAACTGACTGCGGTATTCCCCCAGCGCCTGTTTCTTCGTGTCGGCGACGCTGTCGATGCGGACCAGGCAGTTCGGAAACAGCGGCGTCCACACTTCGTAGCCCATGCATTGGAACTGTAGTGACGTACCCGCCACGGCATCGAGCAACACCCGACTCGTGGCCCGATGATCCGCATGCTCTTCCAGATAGAACGGCAGGTAGACGATCTCCGGCTGTTCTTTCAACAGCACCTCGCGCAGTCTGTCCGCCGTCCGGTCGCATTTCTCGAGCGCGCCGTCCTCGGCGCCGAGGCAAACCATACGATCGATGCCGAGCCGCTGTAACGCCGCCCGTGCCTCGGTAGTGCGGAGTTCGACCAGCTCCCGCTGCTTTCGTTCACGTTCTTCGCCGTACAAGGTGTTCACCTCACTGCTGCCGTTACGGCCGTCTGTGAGAAACACCACCGTGATGCGTGCGCCGCGTTGTGCATGCAAGGCCAACGTTCCGCCGCAGCCAATCGTTTCATCGTCCATGTGGGGCGCGAGCACGAGCACCTGCTCGGCGCCGGGTTGCCAGACCATCGCCGAATTGTTGTAAACGCCCGAGACTTGCAACAGCCCATGCGATTGCAGATAGGGTCGGGCTGCGCGACTGAGTCTTTTCAGCAGCAGCTTGGTCAACCGTTTCATATCAGTCCCGGGGCATAGCTGTGCCGACGGAGCGCGCCGGACAGACTGCCGAAATAGAGTAGATCCACGAATAAATAAGAGACGACCAGCGCGGCGATGGTCGCTTCGATACCGAACAAAGGTGTAAAGCCAACCGTCAGTAGTATGCAGACGACGGTACCCAGGGTGATTCGCACGGCGCGCGCCACATTCAAGTTCGCCGCCAGCATCAAGCGGCCGAGCACGATTTCGATGCCCTGCGCGAACACGATGGCCGCCATGATCGCGATGATGGTTTCGGCGCCGGCGAATCGGTTGCCGAGCACCGGCACCAGCAACGGCGGGACCAGTAGATACATGGCGAGAGCCAGCATTGCCGCGAGCGCCACGCCGAGGATCAGCCCCTGACGTGTCAGTCGTCGAAAATCCACCGGATCGGCGAACGCCAGACACAGTCGCGGGTACGCGGCCACACCGATGAAGACCAGCGGCAGACAGGCCACCTCCACCAGTTTCAGTCCGGTGGCATAGATACCGGCGGCGGCTTCACCCAGTTGCAACGACAGCGCGATCACGCCGATACGATTCAACAACTGACCGAGCAGGCCCACCGCGGCGAACGACCACAATCGCTGCGTCCCTTCGAGCACGCTGCGACTGTCGAGATTCGGCAGCAGATGAGCCTTGAACGAGACTGCCGAGCGCGCCGCCAGCACCAGCATCAACAAGCCGCCGGCGGCGAACGCGATCGACGCGACGTGCAACGACCATTCGAACACCCAGATCAACACACCCGTGATGACGAAAGCGGAGCCCCGGCCGAGCAGATTGATCAAGGCCGGCGGCAACATCTGTTGCTCGGCCATGGCCGGAACGAACAGCGTCGCCGAAAACGCCGCGCCCATCTGATAGATGGTCATCGAGACGATGATGAGCAACGTGCTCGGCGAGGGCTGGGTGATCAACAAGTAGCAGAACAGCACCAGCATCGCGACGACGGCGATGCAGACCTGCGAGCCGAGCAGATTGGAGATCAATTGCGAACGTCGCTCGGCGGGCAGGCGCGAGTATTCGCGCACCCCGAACTCGTCGATACCGAGCGTCGCCGCGTAATAAACCAGGCCGGCCAGCGCGAAACAGTAGCCGTACTCGCCCATGCCTTCGGGGCCGAAGCGACGGGACACCACCAGGAACAGCAGGAAATTGAGCAGGTCCGCGCCGATCCTGCAGACGAGCAGCGCAATCGCATTGCGCCCGGTGTTGAGCCCCATCGAAATGGACGGAGAAGATGCAATCATGGACCCGCTGTGCCTAAGGCGCTTCGACGCCTTGTCCGTTCTTCCGCGGAATCGCATCGCGGATTTGGCACTTAACGCGCCGCGTCGGCGCCGGTTCCAGAGCGCCGATTACGGAATCTTTACTTGCCGCCGGGGGACACCGGTGGCGCGAGGGTCTGAGCGGTGGTAACCGCCGGTTGGGGTTGCGGGAGTTGTGGCTCGGGTTGCGGAGCGGGCGCGACCTCCGGCTGACCGCGATCGCCGGCGTAGTCGCCTTCGGGATTGCCTTTGCCGCTCAGGATGACCAGCAGCACGCGTCGATTCAGATTGCGATTCTGCTCGGTATCGTTCGGATAGGCGGGACGATATTCCCCCAGGCCGACGATCGCCAGACGATGCGGATCCATGCCGGCATCGGTGAACAAGTGAACGACGCTGGCGGCGCGCGCCGCCGACAACTCCCAGTTCGACGTGAACGCGGCGGACTTGATCGGCCGGTTGTCGGTGTGACCTTCGACGCGAATCGCATTGGGGAACGGCTTCAGCGTCAGCGCCAGCTGCTTGAGGATGTCTTGCGCCTTGGGCGAGAGCACCGCGACGCCGCTCGGGAACAGAATGTCGGTGCGGATCTCGACTTCCACCCATACGCCGTGTCGGCGCACCACGATCATCTGATCGCGGATCAGCTCGCTCATCGCGTTCTCGACTTCGGCCGCGACACTGTTGAGCTCCGCCATCGCCGCCGAAGAGTGTTCGGCTTCGTAGGCATTGTCCGCGGCGTGACGGCTGCCCTGACTCACCACATCGGAGACCTGCAACGGCGAAGGCTCGAGCATGCTGCGTGGCTGGCCGTTGAGCATGGCCTGCTGCACGATCGTCATGTTGATATCGGCGCCCGAGCCGACGCTCTTCTCACCGACTTGAATCGGCTGCAGGGTGCGAGGCGAGCCACGGAACGCGGCCACGAGCGAGTCGGACAGAATTCGATACTTGCCCTCGTTGACCGAGGACATCGCGTACATCACGACGAAGAAGGCCAGCAGCAACGTCACCAGGTCGCCATAGGGAATGGCCCACGCTTCGTGGTTGGTGTGCTCTTCGTGGTGGTGGCGGCGGCCCATGATGTTGCTGGGCTCGCTAGTGCAGATAACCCTGCAGCTTCGCTTCGATACTGCGCGGGTTCTCGCCCTGCGCGATCGAGATCATGCCTTCGATCACCATCTCGCGCGTCTGGCTCAGGCCCTGGATCGCGACCTTGAGCTTGCTCGCGACCGGCAGGAAGAACAGGTTGGCGAAGCCGATGCCGTAAATGGTTGCAACGAACGCCGCGGCGATGCCGTGGCCGAGCTTGGCCGGATCGGCGAGGTTCTGCATCACCGCCATCAAGCCGAGCACGGCGCCGATGATACCGAGGGTCGGCGCATAGACTCCCATGCCTTCGAACACTTTGGCAGCACGCGTGTCGGCCTGCTCGCGCGTGTTCAAGTCCACTTCGAGCACGTTACGAATGATCTCGGGCTCGCTGCCGTCCACCACCAGTTGCAAACCCTTGCGCACGAAGTCGTCGCGCTCGCGGTCGATCAACGACTCCAGGCCCAGCAAGCCTTGCTTGCGAGCCGTGTTGCTCCACTCGACCATTTTTTTGATCATGGCGTCGCGCTCGGAGGTGGGCGGCGAGAACACCCAAGGCAGAATCGACAACGCGCGTTTCATCACGTGCAGTGGCGTCTGCACGCAAATGGCCGCGATCGTGCCGACCACCACGATCATGAACGCCGCGCCCGACAACAGCGAATGGATCCCCGCGCCTTTCAGAACGGCGCCGATGAGGATCGCACAGGCCGCGAGCACCAGGCCGATGAGCGAAAGAATATCCATGGGGCGAGGTCGTCTTCCTTCTAACTAGTCGTCGCCGCGGTGCCGACCGATCGCCCGTTGAGCAGTCAGCGTCGCTGGCAATTACATGCCGAGCCCGGCGAGCAATGAATCCACGTCGTCCTGGCTGCTGGCCGAGGGACCGTTGTCGACACCAGGCACCGCCGGACCGAATCCGCGAGACATGCCGTCGCTCGGCGTCGGCTTCTCGATGGGCAATGCACCCGGCCCCGTGCGTGACAGACGCACCAGATCCACCAGCGCGGTCTCCAGCTCCGCGACGAGCTTCATCACACCGCGAATGATCTGACCCGACAGGTCCTGATAACCCTGAGCCATCAACACTTCGGTCAGATTGCCGCGCACTTTATCCATATCGGCGCGCGACGCCACGAGAAACGCGTCCATCTTCTGGATCATCGCGCGGAACTCATCGATCTCGATCTTGCGGGCGCGGAACTTGGTCCACATGCCACTGATGTCACCGGCGCCGCGAGCCGTGCGGTCGGCGAGCGGGCCACACTGCTCCACCAGGTCCATCGTGCGGTGAGCCGCTTCATCGGTCATCTTCAACACGTGATCGAGGCGCGCGCGTGCATCCGGCACTTCTTTCTCGGCCAGATCCACCAGGCGCGAGTCGACGCTGAAACGATCGAGCGCGGATTGCAGATCGCCGGTCAGCTTGCGCAGCTCCGAGAACAGCGTGCGCTCGCGCTTGTGCACGAGCAGGTCCAGCTCGGAAAGAAACAAATGCTCATCGCCGGCGGCGAGCGCACCGGCCAGCGTGGCAATGCTGGAGCCGTAGTCGTTGCGTAGCGCTTCTATGCCTGAAGTCATGATGGTCAGCTCAATGTTCGCTTGTGGCGTGCGCGTGCTTTAGGCGGCGCGCTGCTCCAGGATCTTGTCGATCTTTTCCTTGAGCGTGACCGCGGTGAAAGGCTTGATGACGTAGCCGTTCACGCCGGCCTGCGCCGCTTCGATGATCTGCTCGCGCTTGGCTTCGGCGGTCAGCATCAGCACCGGGAGCTTCGCCAGCTTCGGATCCGAGCGCACGGCCTTCAACAGGTCCAGCCCCGGCATGCCGGGCATGTTCCAGTCGGTGACCAGGAATTCGATGCCGCCGGCCTGCAGGATCGGCAGCGCGGTCTGGCCGTCGTCGGCCTCCTGCACGTTCTGGTAGCCCAGGTCGTTCAACAGGTTCTTGATGATTCGACGCATGGTCGAGAAATCGTCGACCACCAGGAACTTCATATCTTTGCTCACTTCAGCCTCTCCTCTCTCAGATCCGGCTCTCGGTGCGGTCACGCCAATCCGACAGCCGAGCCTTCAAACGCACCAGTGCTTGTCCGTGCAGCTGGCAAACCCGCGATTCGGTCACCTTCAACACCGCGCCGATCTCTTTCAGATTCAGCTCGTCGTCGTAGTACATCGACATCACCAGACGCTCGCGCTCCGGCAGCTCCTTGATCGCGCCCGCCAGCGCCGAGCGAAACCCGTCTTCCGTCGCATCGAGGAACGGATCCGCACCCTCGTCCTCGACGCGTCCGAGCAGCGACTCTTCATCGCCGGTCGAATCGTCCAGGCTCGCGACCCGACAGCTCGCCGCGTCCTGAGCGATGCGGTGGTACTCATCGAGCGACACACCCATCTTCTCGGCGATCTCGCTGTCACGAGCTTCGCGACCGAACTCCGCCTCCAACTCACGCACGGCCGCGGCCGCTGCGCGCGCCTTGCGATGAACCGAGCGCGGCGCCCAGTCCAGCTTGCGAAGTGCGTCGAGCATCGCGCCACGAATGCGGATGCCCGCATACGTTTCGAAGCTCGCTCCGCGATCCGCCGTATAGTTGGACGCGGCTTCCAGCAGGCCGAGCATGCCGGCCTGAATCAAATCGGAGACTTCGACCGACGCCGGCAGGCGCCCCGCCAGGTGATAGGCGATCCGCTTGACCAGCTCGGCGTGACGGACCACCAACGCATCGGTGTGGTTGGACGCAGTGGCGCCCTTATAAGCACGCAAACCGCTCATTTCACCACCTCCAGGCGGACCTGGGGACGGCGCACCAACCGCTCCACGAAGAACTCGAGGTTGCCTCGCGGACCCTCCGGCACAGGCCACTTATCGGCCTTCAACGCCAATTTCTTGAATGCACGCGAGGCGGGACACGCGGGAAACGCGCTCACGACGGGACGCTGTTCACGAATCGCCCGGCGCAGATAAGGGTCTTCAGGGATTTCCCCCACATACTCCAGGGTGACATCCAGGAACCGACTGGTGACTTTCTGCAGCTTCTCGAACAATCCGGCCCCTTCGCCCGGCGAGCGGGCCATGTTCGCCACGACTTGGAACTTGTTCACGCCGTGATTGCGACTCAGCACCTTGGCGAGCGCATAGGCGTCGGTCATCGAGGCCGGCTCGTCACACACCACAAGCAGCACGTGCTGCGCAGCTTGTGTGAACTGGACCACACTATGAGCGATGCCCGCGGAGGTATCGACGATCAATGTATCGACTCGCGTGCTGATGGCGCTGAACGCCTGCACCAGACTCAGATGACCCGCGGCGGAAAGATTAGCCAGCTCGGCCACGCCCGATGCACCAGGCACCACCTGAATGCCATGCGGCGATTCCAGGATTATTTCTTCGAGCGTGCGCTCGCCGTTCAAAACGTGAGCCATTGTGTAGCGCGGAGACAAACCGAGGAACACGTCGACGTTGGCCAGACCGAGATCGCCATCGAGCAGCATGACGCGACGGCCGGTGCTGGCCAGCGCGGTCGCGAGGTTCACGGACACGCTGGTCTTGCCGACGCCGCCCTTGCCGCCGGTCACAGCAATCACCTGCACCGGGCCCGGGTTCGCGGCACGTTGCAGACCGATCGATTGAATGGATTCCATAGTTACTTGATCAACGATGAGAAAATGAAAAGGTCGTCCGTCATGCAATGGCGTGCGCCACGGTGCCGAAGCGGCGACGTAACAGGTCCTCATCCGCTGAGGCGCCAGACTTACGAGACAATTCGACGGCACGCGCGATCAGCTGATGCGCGCGTGCGGGAGCCAGATCTTCCGGAACGCGCTGACCTTCGCTGACGTAAGCCACCGGCAGGCGCGCCCGAATCAATGTGGAAATCGCGCCGCCCAGGCTGGTCGCTTCGTCCAGCTTGGTGAGCATGCAAGTGGTCGGCTTCGCCGACGCGAAACGTGTGACGGCTTCTTCGATCGCACCTGCCTGCGCGGAGGCCGACAACACGAGCGTCGTTTCCATGCGCTCGCTCGCCGAGGCCAGCAACTTGAGCTCTTGTTCGACGCGCGGATCGCGCGGGCTCAGGCCGGCGGTGTCGATCAACACCAGACGTTTGTCGGAAAGGTGTTCGAGCAAGTCGGCAAGCTCCGCCGAGCCGTCGAGCGCATAGGCCGGCACGCCGAGCAGGCGGCCGAGAGTTTGAACCTGTTCCTGCGCGCCGATGCGGACGGAGTCCGTCGAGATCAGTGCGATGTCACGAGGGCCATGACGCAACACCCAGCGCGCGGCGAGCTTGGCGATGAGCGTGGTCTTGCCGACGCCAGTGGCGCCAACGAGCGCAACCACTCCGCCGCTGTCCATCCAACGCTCCCCACCCGTCGTTTCGATCTTGCGCGCCAGGAGCGCAAGGGCGAGACGATTTGCTTCAGCCAGTTCCAGGCGCGTCGGCATCTGAGTCACGATTTCAGTTGCGAGCTCCTGAGCGAGGCCGAGCTGGGTCAGCTGCTTCAGCAGTTCCGTCTGGATCGGCGAGCGCCGGGACAGATCGTTCCACGCGAGGGTTGCCAGCTGCGTTTCCAACATGCGGCGCAAAGTGCGCAGCTCTTCGTTCACATCGCTGTTCGCGTCGATCAGATCGAGGCGAGAGAGATCGATATCGCGCGACGGCTCGGCGTCGACGGCGCTGCGAGCGCGCTCACTCGAAGGCTGAGCGTCAGTCCCGCGGCGAGCACTGCCCGCAGACACCTGGGTTCTCGTTTCGGCCGCGAACTGACGCGTCAGCTCGGCGCGCTCGCTCATATATTCATTCACCGGCGCATTGCGTTCCGTCGTCGCGGCGCTCTGCCCCTGCGGGGCACGGCGCTTCGACAGGCTGCCAAACAACGCCGGGTCATGTTGGGCCCGTGCCGGCGCAACGCTGCTCTGAGCCTGTCCCTGCCGGCGCTCCGCGCCGTACGTGTCGACCAATCCACTCTGAGCCGGCGCACTGGCACGATAAGAAACATTGCTGCCGGCAGGCGCCATCTCGACCGCCAGCTGCTCGGTGGCCGCCTCTTCGCCGTCATAGTCGATCGCGGCGACCACTTCGACGCCACCCTGCACCCGACGGCTCGACAAAATCACCGCGTCGGGACCCTGCGCGTCACGCACCTGGCGCAACGCTGTCCGCATGTCAGCCGCACGATAATGTTTGATCTTCATAAGTTGCTAATCACTCTCAGCGACCCACCGCGGTCACCAATCGCACCTTGCGGTTGTCCGGAATCTCATTCCACGCCAGCACGTGCATGTTCGGCACGATCGAGCGCATGAAGCGCGCCAGCGTCTGCCTCAGCTGCGGCGGCACCAGCAACACTGCCGGCTCGCCCGTCAGCTCCTGGCGTTGCGCGGCTTCGGCCAGCCGGCGCTGCATGCGTTCCGCCAAGCCCGGCTCCAGACCCGGCGTCGCGGCGTTGTTCCCCGACAGCGAATTCGTCAACAGCTGCTCCAGATCGGGCTCGAGCGTGATGACCGGCAGCTCGGTAGACATGCCCGCGATGTCCTGCACGATCTGACGACCGAGCGCGACGCGAACATGCGACTGCAACTGCACCGGGTCCTGCGTCCGGGCCGCGTGCTCCGCCAAAGTTTCGACGATCGTGCGCATGTTTCGGATCGGAACGCGCTCCGCCAACAATCCTTGCAAGGTGCGGACCACCGTGCCCAACGGCAGCAGTCGCGGAGTGAGATCTTCGACAAGCTTTGGCGCAGTCTTCGCGAGCGTGTTGAGGAGGTGCTGCACTTCCTCGTGGCCGAGCAGCTCATGTGCGTGTGTCTGAATGACATTGCTCAGATGCGTGGCAATCACGGTGCTGGCATCGACGACCGTATAACCGAGCGTCTGCGCGTGATCGCGCATCGAAGGCTCGATCCACACCGCTTCCATGCCGAACGCCGGATCGCGCGTCTCGATGCCGGTCAGCCGACCGAACACCTTGCCCGGGTTGATGGCGAGCTCGCGCTCCGGATAGATCACGCCATCGCCCACCGGCACGCCGGCGAGATTGATGCGATAAGAATTCGGTGCGAGGTCGAGGTTGTCGCGAATATGTACGGTTTGTACGAGGAAGCCGAGATCCTGGGTGAGCTTGCGACGAACACCCCGAATGCGCGCCAGCAAATCGCCGCCCTGTGCTTTGTCAACGAGCGGCACCAATCGATAACCGACTTCCAGGCCGATGATGTCGACCGGCTGCACGTCGTCCCACGTGAGCTCCTTCGATTCCGACGCGGGCGGCGGTGGCGCGGCAGCCGCGGCAGCCGCAGCGATTTCTTCTTGAGACGGCTGCTGCTGAGCGCGCTTGTGGAGCATATAAGCACCGCCGCCGCAGAGCGCCGCCATCATCAGAAACGGTAGGTTCGGCATGCCCGGAACGATGCCCATGATACCGAGCAAGCTCGCAGCGATCGCCAGCGCTCGCGGCTGACCGAACAACTGCTTCGACAACTCGCCGCCCATGTCCTGCGCGCTCGACACGCGAGTGACGATGATCGCGACGGCCGTCGACAGCAGCAGCGCCGGAATCTGCGCGACCAGACCGTCACCGATCGCAAGCAACGTATAAGTACGAGCGGCGTCGCTGAACGACATGCCGTGCGCCATCATGCCGATGCCCAGGCCGCCCAACATATTGATGACCAGAATCAGGATGCCCGCGGTCGCGTCACCCCGGACGAACTTGCTGGCACCGTCCATCGAACCGTAGAAGTCCGCTTCCTGCCGCACTTCGCCGCGACGAGTGCGAGCTTCTTCCTGCGTGATCAAGCCGGCGTTGAGGTCGGCGTCGATCGCCATCTGCTTGCCGGGCATGGCGTCCAAGGTGAATCGCGCCGTCACTTCGGAGATACGGCCCGAGCCCTTGGTCACGACGATGAAGTTGATGATGGTGAGAATCGCGAACACGATCACACCGACGGCGTAGTTGCCGCCGATCACGAACTCACCGAACGACGCAATCACCTTGCCCGCCGCGTGCCCGCCCGTATGACCGTTGAGAAGCACCACACGCGTCGAGGCGACGTTCAACGCCAGGCGCAGCAACGTCGCGAGCAACAGCACCGTCGGAAAAATGGCGAACTCGAGCGGCCGCTGCACGTAGAACACGACCATCACGACGATCAACGACAGCGCGATGTTGAACGTGAACAGCACATCCAACGCCATCGGCGGCAACGGCAGGATCACCATCGCCAACGTCGCCAACACGCCCACCGGCACTCCGATGCCGGAGCGCAGGAGCGCTTTCAGGTCGAGCTTGGGGCTGGTTGCAGTGGCGCTGGCCATTCGTCGTCGTCAAAAATCCGTTGTCTTGCTTCGGCGTCGGTATTCCGGCGCACGCCCTATAGGGTGCAACTCCCGGACCACGGGCCTTCCCGCCCGGCGGGCGTTGGTCACAGTTTGGAAAGGAGACGCTAAGGGGACGGCCTAGAGGGCCGATAGCGGGCGGCACTCGGAGACGGTGAGTGTGACGCGCATCACGCCAAGTTTGTCCGCTGGGTACGCGTGGGAATCTGGCTGGGAACGAGGAGCGGAACCTCGTGCCCCGGCAGATGGTCCTACCAGCCGCCTGCAGAATCCCGCAACCTTGGGTTCCGACGAGCTTCTCGGCTACAGCGTCGATGCCGGCCGTGAATGCTGCGCGGCCTTTATCCACGGAAGTGCTTCATGGCCGAACCCACGCGGCGAACCGCGTGCCTGCGCACTCAGCGCCAGCGAGACATTCACCGCGACAGAAGCAGGAGCGCAGATGCCCAATATACGTATCGGAGCTCTCAATCAAAGCGACTTCTTCAAGCCTAACTATCGATAGAGCGCCATACGTCGTGGCTACTATCGTCAGCCATCAGTGGCCGACAACTCATATGAATGTTCTTCGCATACTTCGACGAATCCGGCGACACGGGCAACCAGCAGTCACCAACCCGGGTTTTCGCACTGTCGTGCGTCCTCATCCATGATCGCGACTGGCTCGCCGCCCTGGACGCGACGATCGCATTTCGCCGCTTCCTCGCCGACCATTTCCATATCTCGCCGAGATCCGAACTGAAAGCGACCTGGCTGGTACACAACAAAGGTGACATGCGCGAGAGTGGGCTTTCGTACTCGGGGCGCTTGGCTGCGTACAGAGCGGCCATGAGGTTTCAACGAAAGGCCGAGCTGTTTCGCAGCTTCTCGGTCCTGATTGACAAGACCCGTATCAGCACGCCATCTGCCGATGTACGCGAAATAGCATGGCGCTATGCGCTTCAGCGGCTCGAGCGATTCGGAACGGGATCAGAAGAGAATCTACATGTGCTTCCGGACGAGGGTCACGGCGACTTCATCAGGAAAAAGATCCGACTCATGCGTCGGTTCAACCATGTTCCATCGGCCTTTGGCGGAGGCACCCTCGGACGGAATGCAGTGAACATCGTGGAAGACTCGTCCGATCGGCGCTCCAGGGAGTCTTTCTTTATCCAGCTGGCCGACCTCAACGCTTATGCGGCCTATCGAAAGGTGTTTCCGAGCACAACCTTTGGTGGAGAGGTTTGGGACGAACTGGGGGCAGCGCGAGTGCTCGAAGTGAACTCGCTGCGTGGCGGACCACCGGGCATCGTGGTGTGGCCGACCTAAATAAAAAGCCCGCCTTGCGGCGGGCGGGGGAAGTCCTACGACCGACCAAAGGGGCGGGCTCAGACTTCGGAGCGAAGTATAAACAGGACTGCCGCGAGTTAACAAGCTTCTGACTGCCAATGAATAATCAGTTCGCCTCATTGCGAATCCTCGCTCCGCGGGCCTTGCCGACGCTAAGCGCGCGGAATCTGCCGCTCTGATCCTCACGGAGGACTTGCCGCCCGACACCACGCGCGCGGCCCCGCGCAAGCAACCGCACCCCTCCCGATCTAACCGCATGCGTTTCCCCGGAAACGCCGAGTGTAATGTTCAAGACCGCCCTGCCTGAGAACTTGATGTCGCAATTTGCGACTTCAAATCAGCAACGAAGAAATTCAATCGATCGAGATGAAATGAACGAACTCGGATCAGCGATGATGCACCTGCGAAACATTGGCTCGCGCGTCGATCTGCGCGTAAGCCACACTCACCGAATATATGTAACTGATGCAGCACGACACGTCATAACAAGAAAATATTTCATGGAAATGATTCTTTACGCGACGGAAAAATGTGATGCTTGTCGCTAGATAGATTAGGAACATCGGATTTATCAAGGAAGCAATTCTGTTGTTCCAAGGAAGCGCGAGTCGTGCAGGATGCACGCGATGATCACGCGTCGACATGGAGTCAGCCGTGACATCGCCGCTCAGGAGCGAGCGGCCTCGCGAATCTTCCGGAGTCGAACACGATCCTCTCCCACGGCTCGTGACCGACTTCTCGCACAAGGAGAGTGACCAGAAAATAGAACAGGAAGAAACCACATACGCGCGCCACGCAAGAGCCTTGGAGGCGAAGGTGGCAGCGTCAATGCACTGCTCGCCTTGAGCCCCGCCGCGAGTTGCGAACAAGCAGCTCGCGGCGCTTCCAATTGTGTACGCCCAGAGCATCAGACAGCACTGTGACACGAACATTTGTATCTGATGCGTCACCACACGTCATAACCAGAAAATATTTCAACGAAACGAATCTTCTTGCGACGGAAAAGTGTGACGTTTGTCGCTCTATCTATTAGGAACAGCAGCTCCTTACGGAAGGGACGCTGTTGATCCAAGGAAGCGCGAGTCGTGCATGGATGCACGCGATGATCACGAGCCGACAGGGAGTTGGCAGCGGCCCATCGCCGCTCAAGAACGAGCGGGCTCGCGAATCCTCCGGACAAGCCTCTAGGCTCACTCAGATGTCATGACGAGCCCTCGGCTACGCGAGGAAACCCTGACCGGCCAGCCCGTTAACTTGATCTCCTCGAACGCTCGAGTAAGAGCGCTCCAAATGATCGTCACGCGCGACAAGTCCCACGCTAGTTTTCGCGCACACAAGGCGTAAGCGCTGCGCGCACAATCACGCGTGAACCAGCCGCGCAGCGATGAACCTGTCAGATCATATGTATCTGACGCGCCACGACACGTCATAACCAGAAAATATTTCAGCGAAACGAATCTTCTTGCGACGGAAAAGTGTGACGTTTGTCGCTCTATCTATTAGGAACAGCAGCTTCTTACGGAAGGGACGCTGTTGATCCAAGGAAGCGCGAGTCGTGCATGGATGCACGCGATGATCACGAGCCGACAGGGAGTTGGCAGTGACCCGTCGCCGCTCAAGCACGAGCGGACTCGCGAATCTTCCTGGAATCGATCACTTACCACTCCCACGGCTCGTGGCGATTTCTCACACAGGGGCAGTGGCTACCAAGAAGAAAGGGATGAAATGCACATGCGCACGTCGCGCCGAAGTGAGAAAGGCGAAGGCGGCGTGTCAACGCATTACTCGAAATGAGTGGCGCCGCGGGTCGCAAGGAGCAGGCC
>JAEWAF010000077.1 GCA_023391815.1 Pseudomonadota bacterium | reverse complement strand
CCCAACCGCCGCGCCGACGATTGCTCCAGCCGCTACCACCGCCGCCGAAGCCACCTCCGGTGAACAGCGCGAACAGGAACGCGAGCACCGCGGCGCCGATGGAGAGCGCCATGACGCTGGTCAGTATCCACATCAATACGCCGGCAATGCCCGCCGTCGCGCCGGCGCCGCCGACTCTGCCGAGCAAGCCACGCAAAATGCCGCTGCCGATGAAAACAAACATCAGCAGGATCGGCAGCGCATTGCCGATTCCGCCCAATCCTTCCGGCTGACGCGACGAGCGTCGCTCCGGCTCGGGCAGCGGCTCGCCTTCGATCACCGCGATGATGCGTGTAATCGCTGCGTTGATGCCGCCGGAGAAATCGCCTTCACGGAAGTGCGGCACGATGACCTGAGAGATGATGCGACTGGCGATGACGTCGGGCAACGCACCTTCCAGGCCGGTGCCCACTTCGATACGCACCGCGCGATCGTTCTTCGCGACCAGCAGAATCACGCCGTCATCGGGCGCCGCGCGCCCCACCTTCCACTTGTCGGCGACGCGAATGGAATATTGCTCGATCGACTCCGGCTGCGTGGTCGGCACGATGAGCACGGCGATCTGACTGCCCTTCTGCTGCTCGAACGCGAGCAGCCGGCTCTTCAGAGCCGCGGCTTCTTCGGGCCGTAGCGTGCCAGTGAGATCCAGCACCGGCGCATCCGTCGGCGGCGCTGGAACCGGCACTTCCTGCGCGAACGCGGTGAGCGTCAGCAGCAGCAGTGTCAGCAACAGCCAGGGAAGCACAGCCCGCGGCGCTGGCAGGCGTCCGCGGGAGTTGGCGAAGGCGGTCATTTAAGTGTTCGCGCTGATCTCGGATCCGTGAGGTCGCTTCAGCCCGGCTTTTCGAGCTGGGGCGGCGTGCGTTGCTGCTGCGGCCCGGACTCGGTCCGACCGAAGTCCACCGCCGGCGGGCGCGAAATCTCGCGCTCGTTCTCCACCGAGAAGTTCTGCTTCACATCATGGCCGAACACTTTCGCGGTGAGGTTGGTCGGGAACGAGCGGACGGTGACGTTATACGTTTGCACCGCCTCGATGTAACGTTTGCGCGCAACGGCGATCCGATTCTCGGTGCCCTCCAATTGGGCACGCAGATCGTCGAAGCCGGAAATGGATTTCAGCTCCGGGTAACGCTCGACGACCACCATCAGTCGCGACAACGCCTGGCTCAGCTCGCCTTGCGCGGCCTGCCATTGTTGGAAAGCCTGAGGATTGTTGATCAGCTCCGGCGTCGCTTGAATCGAGGTGGCCCGCGCACGCGCTTCAACCACGCTGTCGAGAATGTCTTTCTCGGACTGAACGGCGCCCTTCACCGTGTTCACCAGATTCGGGACCAGATCGGCGCGGCGCTGATACTGGTTCAGCACTTCGGACCAAGCCGCGGTCACCTGCTCATCCTGCTGCTGCAACCGGTTGTAACCGCACCCGGTCAACAGCGCGCCGAGCAGCATCAGCAAACCTACGCGCAGAACATACATGACGGAGCCCTTCATAATAGTCGTCGTGGAGCGTGTGGCCGGATGCGGACGTCAGCCACGCACGCCGGACCCGTCAGCGAAACCGTCCGAGCTTGGTGAGAGTTCCGCTGACAACGACAGTTAAATTGGGGAATTCCGCCCGAGGTTTCAAGCCGGTGCCGGTGAATGCGGCAAAGTCACCGGCGACTTCACCAAATCCGGACCCGGTCCGCGGGCGCCTTGTACATTTTGTCGCCGGGCTGCACGCCGAAGGCCGCATGAAACTCCGGCAGGTTCGCGACGACCGTGTTGGTTCGGTACTCGCTGGGGCTATGCGGATCGGTGAGCAAGCGGCGACGCAACTCGTCATCGCGATATTTGCGCGCCCAGCCCTGGGCCCAGCCGATGAAAAAGCGCTGCTCGCCGGTGTAGCCGTCGATGACCGGCGCGGTTTTGCCATTCAAAGACAATTGCCAGGCCCGATAAGCCATCGCGAGTCCGGCCACATCGGCGATGTTCTCGCCCATGGTCAGATCGCCGTTGACGAACAGACCGTCCAGCGGGCTGAGCGCGTTGTACTGGGCGCCGAGTTGCTTGGCGCGACGCGTGAACTCGGCATTGTCTTCGGGCGCCCACCAGTCGTTCAGATTGCCCGCGCCATCATAGCGGCGACCTTGATCGTCGAAGCCGTGGCTGATCTCGTGACCGATGACCGCGCCGATCGCGCCGTAGTTGATGGCGTCCTCGGCGTCCACGTTGAAGAACGGCGGCTGCAGGATGGCCGCCGGAAACACGATCTCATTGGTCGGCGGATTGTAATAAGCGTTCACGGTCTGCGGCGTCATGAACCATTCGGTGCGATCGATCGGCCCGCCGAGCTTGCCGAGATTGCGATCGAACACGACGGTCGAGGCTCGCAGGTCGTTACCGAGCAGATCGTCGCGGCGAATCTCCAGCTCGGACCAGTCGCGCCACATCGACGGATAACCGATTTTCGTGGTCAGGCACGCCAGTTTCGCATGCGCTTTCTCCTTGGTGGCCGGCGTCATCCACTCCAGTGAATCGATCCCCTGCCGGTAGGCCGTCAACAGGTTGGCCACCAACTGGTCCATGCGGCGCTTCGCGTCCGGGCTGAAGTGACGTTCCACATACATCTTGCCGACCAGATCGCCGAGCGAGCCGTCGACCGTATCGACCGCCCGCTTCCACCGCGGCTTCACCTCTTCGATGCCCGACACCGTGCGCTGAGTGAAATCGAAATGCAGCTGCACGAATCGGGCTGGCAGATCGGGCGCATACGTGGTCAACAGCTTGTAACGAAAATAGCCGCGCCAATCGGCCACCGAAGTGGTCGCGATCACTTTGCCGAGCGTTTCGAAGAAGCTCGGCTGCACGACCACCAGCGCAGGCGTCTTATCCATCGGAATCCGCGCGCCGGCGAAGAACGAATTCCAATCGAACCCTGGCATGAGCTTGGACAGGGCCGCGACTTCATAGCGGTTGTATGTTTTCTGCGCGTCCCGATTCTGCACGCGCGTCCAATGTGACTTCGCCAGCTGCGTCTCGATTTCGACGATCTTGCCGGCGACGCGCTCCGCTTTCGGCGTGCCCGCCGCGGTCAGCAGATCCTTGACGAAGACCTGGTACTTCTCGCGGATGCTCTTGAGGCGTTCGTCGCTCGAGAAATAATAATCGCGGTCCGGCATGCCCAGCCCGCTCTGCGCGATCACGCCGGTGTACTGGCTGGAGTTTTTGCGATCGACGGAAACGTAATAGATGAACGGATGCCTGACCGAGATGCGCTGAGCGTAGCCGATGTAATGCGCGACATCCTGCTTGGTCTTCAAGTCATCGATGCGCTTCAGCTCGGCGGCGAGCGGCGCCAGCCCGCGCGCCTCGATGGTCGCTTCATCGAGATAGCTTGCATACAGATCGCCCACCTTCTGCGTGTCCGAGCCGACCGGCGCGTTGGCTGCCGCGGCTGCTTCGAGAATCGCTTTGAGATCCTGCTCGGCGCCATCTTCGAGCAGCGCGAACGTGCCGTAGTTGGAACGATCGGCCGGGATCGTGGTGTTGGTAAGCCACTGGCCGTTCACGAACCGGTAGAAGTCATCCTGTGGCCGAACGGCTTTATCCAGATTCGCACCGTAGACGCCGGAGCGCAGTGTCGATGTCGGGGCCGCAGCCGGTGGTGCGTTCGTGGGTGGGCTCGAACAAGCCGCGAGCACGACGGCGCAACTCAATGCAGCGAGCAAAGGTTTGGCGTTCATGCCGCGATCATAGCGGCACGGCCCGAAGTTCGGAGGGGCGATTGAACAGTCAGTGCGCTTTGCCGACTCGCAGATGCAGCGGCCACGTGACCGTTCTCGGATTCACCGGCGAGCCCCAGCAAGGCGCCATCTCCGCCCGCAGAGCGGGCAAAGGATCGTGCCCGGTGGTGCGCTTGTATCGTTGCACGGCGGACCAGGTGCCGAGATAGCCGATCAAGCTGTCCAGGTCCCATTGCAGCTGAAGCTGAAACGCCGGCGCGCTGATCTCCTGCAGCGGAAACGGCAGATCTCGATATGCGCTCTCCACCCAGCGCCGCTCGGGCGGCCAGTAGCTGCCGACGACATCGTTGTAGAAGTGCCGGACGATCGCGTCGATCTGCGGCTCCACGTACGCGAGCCCGTAGGTCCAGAGCGCCAGCGCGCCGTCGGACTTCAGCACGCGCTTCACTTCGGGATAGAAACGATTGTGATCGAACCAATGCGCGGCTTGCGCGGCGACCACCAGATCGACCGTGCCGTCGCGCAGCGCCGGCTGCTCGGCAAGATTGCCAATGTATGTAACGTGGGCATGCTGTTCGGCATTCTGCAACTGAGACACGCTGCCATCGCTCGCGATGACCAGGTCGAAGTGCTCAGCCAGCCCGACCGCCGCTTGCCCGCTGCCGGTGGCGCAGTCGAGCGCGACGTTCTTGTGCGGCGTGAGCGAGGCGAGATATTCGAACAGCTCCGGCGGATAGTCGGGACGATATTTCGCGTAGGCGTTGGCGTGACCGGAAAAATGATCTTTGAAACTCATGGCAACTCCGCCAGGAACTGATCGAGCGCCGCGCGCACTTCCGGCTCGTCCAGCTGCGGCACGTGACCTCTGTTCTGCACGGTCACGCGTCGCAGCCCCGGATGCTCACGTTGCATACGATCGAAAACTTCTACGGACAACACATCGGAAAGCGCCCCGCGAATCGCGAGCGTCGGCGTATCGCGCAGGGCGTTAAACGCCATCCACATTCCCTGGACCGCACCGGGCGGGGGCTGAATGGCGCGTACCGCATCGCCGATGCGAGGATCGGCTTCGAGCCTCGGCGAGCCGGTGCTGTCTTCGCTGTAGGAGAGACGCACGAAGTCGCTCCACTGCAGCTCGCTAAAGTCCGGCAACGCCACGCCGAACACCGACTTCATTTGCTCGATCGCGTCATCCCAAGTGCGCGGCGGCGGAAATCGGCCGGCATAACTTCTGATTCGCGCCGCGCCCACTGGATCGATTTCCGGGCCGACATCGTTGAGCACCACGCCCGAGAAAGTTTGCGCCCGAACCGCGGCCATCAGTATGGCCACCAAGCCGCCGAGCGATGTGCCGATCGCGATCACCCGATCGATACCGAGCTCGCGCATCAACAACCACATGTCCTCCACGTACGTCATCGGGTGATAGTTCATCCACATCGAGTCGTACTGCGATTGCCCTCGCCCGCGGAAATCCGGCGTGATGACCCGCCGGCCGGGCGTGAGCTTCAGCGCCAGCGCCTCGAAATCGCGACAATTGCGCGTCAGACCGTGCAGGCACAGGACCGGCACCTTTTTCATGTCGCCCGGATAATCGCGGTAGTAGAGCTTCAACCCGTCGCGTGAGCGGTAGGAGTTCTCGGAATAGATCGGCATGCACGCAAGCATACCTCGCTCTTGTGGGAGAGGTTTGGCAGGGGAAGGAAAGGAGAACCGGAGTTTGTCGCTGCCGCGCGCCCGTTTCAGACCGAGGCCACCTGACCGACCTTTGGGCCCCCAACAAACCAAACCGACGCATCGGCGTCGTCGGGCCCCCCTCCCGGCGACGCGAGCCACCGAGCCTTTCGTCTTAGATCTTGAGGGCAAAAAAAACCCCGAGCTTGTGGCTCGGGGCAGAGAAGCGGACTTTCTGAAGGGAAGTAAAGCCCGCTAGGGGATTCGAGGAGACAGCAACTATTCCATCAGTGCAGTCGGGACCACTGCAGAACCTTGATATCCTTGGTGTCGCATTCGAAGTTCTTGGCCAGCACCGTCGCGGCTTCCTTGAGGTCGCCACGCAGCAGGGTGCGGTTCACTTCGACGACGCCGCGGAACTCGCTCATGCCCTTGGGAGCCCGTTCCTGCAGTAGAAAGTGCGTGTAGTACTTGATGCTCATGGGACGGCAGAGTAAAGAGCGCGGCCAGCCGCGACCGTGAAGGATTCCACAGAATTTCCGCCATTTGACGTTATCAGCGACGGCCTTACGAAAGCTTGGCAAATCAGCTCACATGTCCCGTTACCGACCGCCTCAACCAAAAGGTTCAAAGTTCATTACTCCTGTCGGTGCACAACGACTAAAGGACGAATTGGACCATCTGTGGCGCGTGCTACGCCCGCAAGTCACACAGGCCGTGCAAGAGGCCGCGGCTCAGGGCGACCGTTCCGAAAATGCCGAATACATCTATGGCAAACGTCAGCTGCGCGAGATCGATCGCCGCGTGCGTTTTTTACGGCAGCGACTCGATGGCATGGTGATCGTGAGCCAGCCTCCTTCGGATTCATCCAAAGTGTTCTTCGGCGCCTGGGTGACGCTCGAAGACGACAACGGCGTCGAGAGCGAATACCGCATCGTGGGCCCGGATGAATTCGATGCCGCCAAAGGCTGGATCAGCATGGATTCGCCGCTGGGCCGCGCGTTGCTGCGCAAAGGTTTGGATGACGAAGTCCGCGTGGAAGTTCCTGGCGGTTCCAAGGCTTATGTAATAACCGCCGTGCGCTATGAGGCGCCATCAGGCGAATGATTAATCGCCCGTTACGCGGATGATGACGGCTATAGACCGAATAGGGAGAACAGGCGTCGCACCGGTCCCGCCGCCGCGTCCAGATCGCGCTTACGGCGTGTGTGCATGCGTTTCTGCAACGACTCGCGCCGCTGGCTCAACCATTGCTCGCGATCCGCGCCGGGTGGCGAATGGCGCTTGGCCAGCTGCGCCGTACGGAATTTACAGAAGTCGCGGTAGGCCTCGAGATCGTGGTGCAGGTCGCGACTGACCAGCTCGATCATGATGGCCTGATCGAGCAATGCCGACGACGCACCCGAGGCCGGCTCGGTGAAGCACGCCAGCGCGTTGACCAATCGCTGCGAGTCTTCGGCGCTCAGCCGCCACTCCGCGTCATCCACCATTTCCAGCATCGTGCCCAGGCGCGAGTAGCGCTCCTTCACGAAGTCGGCGAGGTGCGCCTGCGCGCCTTTCATATAAACCTCGCGTGCCGAAGCGACGATGCGCTCGATGGGTTGCGCACGCGCCGCCGACTGCCGAACCTGCGCGACTTCCGCGAGGTGCTGCAGATCGGCCTCGCCGAGATCGAAGCTGACGCGAAATGCCATCGACGCTGACTTTCCCTACCGAGTGATCCGTCGCGCTGAGTCTAGCGACGGATGCCCCGAGAGCTGCGCCTGAATGACCTGGTATGTGACGCAGTCCTCACGCGCGCGATGTCATGTCGCCCTTTGTCGTTCAGGGCCGACGCAAATGCTTGTCGAGAAAGTCCACCATGCGCTGACTGACATCGACCGCGTGCGCGGTCGACCACTCCGCGATCACGTGTCCCTCGCCGGGATAGATTGCAAGTTGCACCGGCCTGTTCAGACGTCGCAGACCGACGAACAGTTTCTTCGACTCCGAGTACGGCACGGCATCGTCGCTCTCGCCGGCGACGATCAACAACGGTGTACGAATCCGCTCCGCGCGATAGTACGGAGAGTTGTCGACGTAACGTTGCGGGTTGGCCCAGGGGCTGTCGCCCATCCGACCCTGCCCTTGCTCGGCCCAACGAATCCAAAAACTGTCGCCCTCGTCCGCCATGCTCGCGTAGAACGACGCAAGATCGAACGGCCCATTCACCGGGATGCCGGCGCGAAACAGGTTGGTGTGACTCACGATCGAGCCTGTGCTGTAGCCGCCATACGATTGCCCGCTGACGGCGAGCCGATCGATGTCGATGTAGCCCGCATGAGCCGCCGCATAAGCCTGCGCGAGCACTTCATCGGTCATCTGCGCCGCTGGATTGCTGGCGATCCCCTCGGGCGCAAGGACGACATTCGCCATGACGACGGCATAGCCCCGGCTCGTGAACACCTGATTGGGCACCGTGTTACCCATTCCGCCACCGAAGTAGCTCGCGCGGGTGGACAGATCCGAACCCGAATAGATCATCACGATCCCGGGCAGCCGGTCGCCGCGCTTCGCGCCCGGCGGCAGCAGAATCGTCGTCCTCACCGTGCCAAGCGAGCCGTCGTACCGGGGCGTGCGCACCTCGATCACTTCCGCCGTGCCGTAACGATGGCCCGCGAGCCTCGAATCGATCTGAGTTATCTGCTGGCTACGCGCTGCCTTGGTGGTGAACCGGTAGAGATTCGGCGGCGTGCCGATGTCTTCATAGATCCCGATCAGGCGACGATGGTCGCCGCCGGCTGCGAAGAACGGCGTGCGGTGCATGCCTTTGGCGACGATGCCGGTCGCGCCGGAAGAAACATCGACGCGCATGATCGCCTGCTCTCCACTGCTTCGATCGCGCATGACGGCGGCGAAGGCGTGCGAATCCGGTTGCCAGAGAGAATCTTCGTTCGCGCGAATCAGATCGACGAACTGCCACTTCGCGAGCTCGGGCAACTGCCGTCGCGACACCGGGCCGCCATCAAGCGGCACGAGCGCGAGCTCTTGAGGCGCGCGATCGCGTCCATTGCCTTGGGCGTTCAGGCCGACCACCAAGGCTGTCGCATCGGCGGTGAAATAAAGCACGGTGGGCGCGAGCTCACCCAAGTCCGCGCCGAGCCGACGCGGCTCTCGCGGGCCTTGGTCATCGAACACGACGGACCAAAGAGCACCGTTCTGGAGATAGAACAATTCGTCGCGCGACGGATGCCATCGATAGTCGAGGCGCGTGTAGTTCACCAAGTGCTCGGAGCTCGGCAGCGCTTTCGCCAACAACCGCGGAGCGCCACCGCGTGCCGGCACGACCAGCAGGTCCATCGCCTGAGCGATAGACAGTTCCTGCTGGGAATAAGGCACCGAGTCATAGCTGACCCACTTGCCGGAGGGCGAGAGGTCCAGACGATGAGGTCGTGACGCGTCGTCAGCCGGCACCAGAGTGCGCGCAGCGCCCGTATTCACGGAGATCGCGGCAAGCGACGCGCTGTAGTAACGCATCATGAACTCGTCGCTCGAACCGGTCTTGCCTTCTCGCGCAGCAAGCGCGGCACCGCCTTCGTCACCACCGTAAAGAACGATGGGGCTGGTTGGGTGAGCTACGCTCGACGCACTCGAACCCAAGGTCTGTCCCGGCGGATTTGGATCCAGCGGCACGTACAGCGTCGCGCCGTCTGGCGACCACTTCGGCTCGGAGCCGGAAAAGAGGCTGCCGCGAATATTTGCATCGGAGACTCGGCGACAGCGCTTGGCATCCAGGTCATACGTCCATATGTGCACGAAGCCATCGGCGTCGGAGTAAAACGCCAGCTGCTTGCCGTCGGCGGACCAGGACGGCGACCACTGGTTGCCCCGTCCGGCGCAAACTCCTGCGTCGTCCGCGGGCTTCGAAACATCCGTCGCGACGACATGGACGCTTGCGCCGATCGCGGTCACCGGTGTCCCGTTGGGCAGGAAACGATCGGCTTGCGATGACTTTGGCAGTGGAGCGATGACGACGTACGCGACGTACTCTCCCGATGCGGAGGCGACTGGTCCTTCGCCAATGGGAAACTCGTGTCGGGTGAATGCCAGCTCGATCGGAAACGCGTCCTTCGGGTCGACCTCGAACGCTGCTTTGGCCGCGAACGCAACGGCCGGCAAGCAGCCGACCGCCACAGCCACGCTCATCCATGCTCGCACCGTCACTGCGCTCACCAATGTTTCGAGAGTGAAATGCCGATGAAGCGGCCGATGCCCGAGTAATTGGTGGAATCGTAGGGAACGTAGCCTTCGAACGGCGGCGTATACAGCGGCGGCTCCCGATCGAACAGATTGTCGACGGTCACTGCCAACGCGATGCCGGAGAGCAGATCGCCGCGCTCGGGCATCTCATAACGCACGCTCATATCGACGGTCGTGAAGGAAGCGCCGGACTGCGCAACCCGCGTCCAAAGCTGATTGGTCACGCCGCCGGTGTAATTCACGAACATACCGACGCTGAGCCCGCCCGCAAGCCACACCGCTCCGATGCGTCCCTGCCATTTCGCCGGGTTGAAAATCATGCCCGCGAGCTCGAACGGCGCTTCTCCGGCCGTGTTCTGCTGAACGCTTTCCAGCCAGCTCGCACCGCCCCGGATGTTCAGCTGGCTCGCGGCCAGATCGATTCGATAGGAGCCGGACAGGTCCACGCCCTTCACTCGCTGACGGGCAACGTTGGCGTATTCGTCCCTGACGATCGCAACGACGTTCGCGGGGTCGTAGTCGGCGCCGGCGTAATTGAAGAACAGGTCGCGATACTCGGCGAGCAGATCCGCCTGCTGCTGCGCTGTGGGCGCGTACTGGATGAAGCGGGCATAGTTCGGATTGCCCAGCGTCTGATCGAACGCCGAGATCGGTTGGATCACGCGATCCCGATAATCGATCTCGAAATAACTCAGATCGACGTTCAGCTCGGGAATGGCCCGCGGATGCAGGCTCAGCGACGCGGTCCAGCTCTCGGCGCGCTCGGGATCCAGGTTGTCACTGGCGCCATCGGACATGAGCACGGTGGCGTCGGGTGGATAATCGATGCCACCGACGTCTCGAGCCGACCACAGATAGGCAATGCGACTCTGATGACGTTGCGACAGTGTCGGTGCCTTGAAGGACTTGCCCCAGGAACCCTTCAGGCCAACATCGCGCGTGATCTCGTAGATCACGCCGAACTTCGGCGTCGTAACGCGGCCGAAGCTGTCATAGTCCTCACCGCGTACTGCCGCGCTCAGATCCAGGCGATGTACTGCCGGCAACTCGCTGTCGGCGCCAACGACGGGAACGCTCAGCTCCGCATATCCGAACTTGCTGCGCTCGTCGCCGCCTTGCCGTGCGCCGGTCGCCCGCAGCGTCCTGACAAAATCGTCGCGTCGCGAGCCGATACCCACGGCCAGGCGCATTTCGCCAGCCGGCATCTCCAGCAGCGGTCCTTCCGCGCCAAGCTCATATGACTTGCCTTCGTTGCAATAACAGGCGGCACTGCCGGGCGACACCTCGCCCGTCTCCTTGTCGACGGTGACCTGCTGGAATTCACTTTCGTTCTTTGCGAGCGAGGCGCCGGCTTGCAGCGTCCAGCGCGCCGGCAGATCGACCTTGATGCTCGGCGCCAGCACGGTCACTTCGGTTTGCGAAGCCGCGGTGACATAAAGCGTCGGGTAGCCGAAGTAACCGATCTGATCGCGCTTGTTACGCAAGGCATCCAGTTTCACCTCGACCGAATCGCCCAGCGACTGATGCACGCTCAACAGCGCGCCGCGCACATCGCCGCCGTTGAACAGGGTGTGCGGAGCGTCCATGCGATCGGTGTAATCGCGATCGCTCGCCCAGATGGGATCGGTGGAAACATCCTTGTAGGTGACGATCACACCGCCGGTCGACCAGCGCGTGCCGGCGGTAATGTCGTACTCGCGCGTATCCAATCCACCTTCCGTCGCCGCGCCGTAGCGAACACCGACCGTTACGCCGTCGAAATCCGGCTTGAGGATGACGTTCGCCACGCCGGCCACCGCGTCCGAACCGTAAATCGCCGATGCGCCATCTGGAATGATTTCGATCTGTTGCACGGCCTCGACGGGAATGGCGCTGATATCGACCGCTTGCACGAACGCTTCGTAACTCATGCGCCGACCGTTGAGCAGCGTCAACGTGGCGTCCGGCCCGAGGCCTCGCAGGTTGAGCGCGGAGCCGCCGGTCATGTTCTGATTGGCGATGCCACCGTCGGCCGCGCCGCTCGCGACGCCTGGATTCTGCCCGCCGGAGAAATTCTGCGGCACGCTGCGAATGACGTCGCCCAGATCGGTGAACCCTTCCTGTCGGATCTCGACATCGCTGATCGTGACCTTGGGGGACGGTGAGCTCGCGCCCCGAATGCGCGTGCCTGTGACCGTCAGAATATCCAATGTTTCTATGTCCTGAACCGTTGGAGCGGATGCCTGGCGGCTGGTCGCGGTCGCGGTCCGATCGTGGCTGGTCGGGGCGAGCGCCGGCGCCTGGCGAATCACCACCGTGCTCGGATTGGCGAACTCATACGTGAGCCCGCTGCCGGCAAGCGCCTGATCCAGCGCTTGCTTGAGCGACAGCCGGCCCTTGAGCGTGCGCGCCTTCTTATCGTTCAGCAGGGTGATGTCATAGACGATCTGCACCCCGCTCTGCTGGCTGATGCCGTTGATCGCTTGCGTCAACGCGCCGGCGGCGATGTCATAGTCGTGCGGGGTATCGGCGCTCTGCGCCAGTGCAGGCCCGGCCAGCGTCAAAGCAATCAAAGAGCTGAGACAAGCCCGCCGCACACTGGACATTGCCATGGAAGGTCCCGTCGTTCGCACCATCGCCGCGTTTCCCCATCGTTGCTGTTGTCGCTCGTGTGCCGGCACGAGCCTTCGTCAGCTGAAACGCGCGGGACGCGGAGCCCCCTACCGGGGCGCGATGATTATTTCCGCACCGACTTTTCGTAATTGCACGGGCAGCACCATGGGCCAGGCACTGACGATGGTCTCGGCATCGCCCGTCTTGAAGTTGCCGCTGATGACCAGCGACTGCAGCGATGGATCGGCGAGCCGCACTTTCGTGGCCGAATAACGATTGATCTCACGCACGGCCTCGTCGAGCGGCGTCGCGCCGAACACGTGGAACCCGGATGACCAGCTGACCACGGCGGCAGGATCGACGTCACGCTGAGTCCAATGAGCACTCTCATTCGAGTAGCGGGCTTGCTGTCCTGGCGCGAGGCGCAGCGTCGACTCTTGTCGACGCTCATCTTGCGGCGATACAGACACGGCGCCTTCGAGCAGCGTCACGACCACTTGATCCGTATCCACGTCGACTTGGAATTGAGTACCGAGCGCGGTGACCCGACCATGGCCGGTATCGACGCGAAACGGTCGACTCGCGTCGTGCGCCACGTCGAACAGCGCGCGGCCCGCGATCAGCTGGATGTTTCTTTCGCCCCGACTCAGACGTACGTCGATCTCGGTGGCGAGATCCAGAGTGATTTGGCTGCCATCGGACAACGTCACAGTTTGTGACTGACTCAGAGTCTGATAGTGCTCGACCGTCGCGCTCGTCATGACATGGCTGACGACACCGACGCCCACCACGACAGCGATCAGACTCGCAGCCAGCGCCAAAGGCCATCGACGCGTCACCGGCTCCGGTTCGAGCGCAGCGGCGGCGTGCCGGCCGATGGCATCGTCCGCTTCCATCCCCTCCAGCCGCTGCCAGAGCTGTTCGGTGGCGACATAAGCCTGTTCGTTGAGTGCAGAACTGGCGCGCCATTGCTCGAACGAGCGACGCTCGGCGGCCGAGCACTCGGGGGACATGAGGCGCACGAACCAGGCCTCGGCCTCGCTCCTGGCAATGATTTCGCGATCCATGCCGGTTGAGACGCTTGTCATGGCCGACTCCCTAGCGCGTCACGCATGCGAGCCAATGCCTGTGACATGTATTTTTCGACCATCTTCACCGAAATGCCGCACAGCTGCGCGATCTCGGGATAGGTGCGCTGGTGCACCCGGCTCAGCAGAAACACCTTCCGGCACTTGGGCGAGAGGTCCTCGATGGCCGCGCGGATTAAAGCGAGTTCCTGCTCGGCCGCGAGCTGGCGCTCCTGCGACGGCACTTCCGAAGCCAGATCGAGCTCGTCCACCGCGCACTGATTGCCGATGTTCCGCACGCGGTTCATGCGTTGCTGGCTGATCGCGAGGTTGGTCGCGATCCGGTACAGCAACGATCTCCAGACCTCCGGCGGTCGAGAGTCGCCGTAGCCATAGCCCAGAATGCGGGCGTAGCTCTCCTGCAGGATTTCCTGCGCGTCGGCTTCGGTGGCGGTCCTTCGGCGCAGATATGCCGCGAGCTCACGACCATGCGCGCGGAAGAAACTGTCGAAGGAGGTCATGATGCGAGCAATCTCGCATCTCACCGCGCACGGAACAAGATTCGCGCGGAAGATAAATTTGGTAGGGGGATGGCCCGATCGAACGTCACGGAGCCATCCAGAACCGCCTCGGGTACATGATGTCGCCCGCC
>JAEWAF010000065.1 GCA_023391815.1 Pseudomonadota bacterium | reverse complement strand
GGTCTGAACACAGCCCCGGCCGGCGACCAGGAGCAATCTCGCAGCCTGTACAGGTTGCGTGCCGCAAGCTAGCTACAGCATCAGTACGTGCCGCGCTGAATGTAAGGCACCTGCGCGAACAGCTTGCGCTCCTCACCCCGAGGATCGTTGACCAGCTGCGAGCTCACATCGAACACCATCGTCGCTCGCGATGGCAGCTCGTACGGCTTCCATTCCGGAATGTTCGCGTTCGCTGGATTGCCGGTGCGAGCAAACGCGATGAATGCCTCGCTCATTTGATCCGCCGCCTTCTGCGCATCCGCGTCTTTGCCGGACGGCGAACCCGGCTGAGCGATGTTGTCGAACACCAGCGGAATATCCATGCCATGCATCGCACCGAAGCGTCCGTTCTCGAGCGGCGATCGATAATTCAATTGGTACGCATATACCGGCGAGCCTTGCGCCGCGCGCAACTCCGCCTCGATGACAGCTCCGCGCCAAGATCGTCCCGCGGTCGTCGCGGCGAAGAACACCTCGGTCGGTGAATATTTCGGGTACAGCTTCCGGTACTCGGCGATGACGTACTCCGGCTGGAGGTCGACATGCAACTGCGGCAACAAACGTTCCGGCAATTCGTCCCAAGTCAGCTCGTGCACGCCGGGCTCATTGCCCAGAAAGGCGCGCGTCTCATCGCGAGTATTGCCGATGATCATGGGAATGCCCGCGGCCAGCGGCGGAGCATCGGGATAGAACGGGTGACGCGGTAGCGCCGATTGATCGAGCACCGGCCCGAAATAAACATTGCGACCCACCATCGAGGGATCGTTGACGCGAGTGGCCGCGACCAGATCCGCGGTCGGCACGTCGTTTAACTTCGAGACATCGGAGATCTTCAGCGCCTCCAGAATCGCCCGCGCACGCTGAGTCGCCCCGCGCGGCCCGGCGGCGGTGATCTGCTGACCGCTCATGGTCGCGGCTCGGTGAAACGAGCCCTTGGCGGCGGGCATGGCCATCAACGTCGCGATCTTTGCGCCGCCACCAGACTGCCCGAACACCATGATCCGTTGAGGATCGCCGCCGATCGCCTCGGCATGATCGCGCACCCAGGCGAGCGCTTGCACGAGGTCGAGAATGCCGACGTTGCCCGACGACGCGTATTCGGCCCCCGCGAGCCGCGCAAGATACAAATGGCCGAACACATTCAGGCGGTGATTCACGGTGACAACGACCACGTCACCACGCTGACAGAGCCGCGTGCCGTCGTAGAGCGGACTCGATCCGGAGCCGCTACTGAACTCGCCGCCATGAAACCAAACCATCACCGGTCGCTTGCCGCCGTCCTGCAACGCCGGCGTCCAGACATTGAGGACCAGACAGTCCTCACTCATCTGTTCGCGCGAGCCAGGCTGAGGACACGAGGGCCCGTACGTCAACGCGTCGCGTGTCTTCTTCCACGCAACCGGAGGTGATGGCGGACGGAAGCGCGTGTTCCGGGTATCCGAACCGTAAGAAATCCCTTTGAAGACATGCACGCCTTGCGTCTTGATGCCCGCGACCTTGCCGAAGCGAGTTTGCAGGACGCTACTCTTGTCGCCACTGGCATGAACGAGCGACGGCAAGCTCAACGCGCCCGCCAGCACCAGCGAGTGGCCGAGCAGCTCGCGACGGGAAATCGACGCCGGACCTTTCATCTGGATCTCATCAGTCGAGCGCGCCACCGTCACGAGATCCAGCCCTGACTCTGCAACCACTGCCGGCAACGTTCGATCCAGCGATCGCCGGTCGTAGCATTGTTCAGGCCGTAGCCATGGCCACCCGCTGGATAGATCATGAGCTGCGCGGGAATCTTCCGCGCCTGCAAGGCTTCGAAGAAAAGAATGCTGTTCGCGACGGGCACCGTTTGATCGTCCGCCGCGTGAATGAGGAATGTCGGCGGCGTCTCGGCAGTGACCGCCAGCTCCGCCGAAAAACGTTCCACGTCACCGGCCGAGGGCGTCGTTCCCAAAAGCTGATCGCGCGAGCCCTTGTGCAGCGTCGGCTCAGTGAACGTGATGACCGGATAGATCAACATCAAGAAATCCGGACGCACGTCGGCGCTGCGCCACGTCGACAGCACGGGCGTCTTGAACATGGTTCCGGTGGTGGCGGCCAGGTGTCCGCCGGCGGAGAACCCGATGACACCGATCCGATTCGGATCGATGTTCCACTTCGCCGCATCCTGCCGCACCGTGGCGACCGCCTGCTGAGCGTCCTGCAGCGGACCGACGCGCTTGTCCTCCATATGCTTGTCGCTGGGCGTTCGATATTTCACTACGAACGCCGTGACGCCCATGTCATTGAAGGCGCGCGCCACGTCGTAACCTTCCTTGAGAATCGCGGTGCCACGATAGCCGCCGCCCGGCAGAATGATGACTGCCGCGCGCTTCGGATCCTGCTTCGTCGGACGATAGGCGGTGATCGTCGGGCGAGAGATGTTCTGAAGGAACGGCCACGGATCTTTGGGGTCGCGCACCGATTCCTCATCCGGCGCCGCGATGGCACCGGGGATATCGCCTGAGTACAAAGGTTGCGCGGGCGGCTCGGCCGCCTCGACCGCAGTCATCATTGCAACCCACCCGAGCAAACCAAATGCGCCACGGCGCACCTTGTCGTTGAACATCATCACTTCGCGGAATCCTCCAGCGCCTGGTAACGCATGTCACGAAACACCGCCGCGCCTCGGCCCGCCACATACAGCGCCGGCCGGAGGCTGAGAAAATCGTAGGCCACATTGTGGTGATAGCCCGAGACTTCCATCTGCACGTCGAACTTCTTCCACTGCTTGCCGTCCGGACTATAGCGGATGGTCACGATGTGACGATCGTTCTCGATCTGCAGGTGTAAGCGCCCCTCCACTCCCGGCGGCAGCTTGTGACGACGCTCCAGCCCATAGCGATGCATCGTCAGTTCGCGAGCATCGAAGCCCAGGCCGCAGTACAAGCGCTTGTTATAGAACAACAGCAGCCCGGCCTGCGCGTTGCCTTCGAGCTCGATGTCCACCGACACTCGATACGACGTGTCGGGCGCGATGAAGGACAAGGGCGAGCAGTCGTTAGGCTGCGAGCCTTTGCCTGCGATCCGCAGCGCCCTGGTCCGATACTGCACACGAGACATCTCATCCGGCCCTGGATTGTAGAAGCCCCACAGCACGCCGAAGCGATGGGTCGAGAAATCATCCGACAGCGGCATGCCATTCGGCGATGGCTGTCCGTTCGCCGGCTTGGCGATGGGCTGTGACAGGTCGCCGCCCTTGGCGCGAAACCAACCATCGTCGGTCCACTCCACGGGATCGAGCAACGTCTGACGGCCGAGTGTCCAGAAACCATTCTCGTAGCCGTGATACACCATCCACCAATCGCCGGCCAGCCCTTCCACCAACGTGGCATGCCCGCGCGACCACCATTTCTCTTTCGCTGAATACGTGCGAACGACGGGATTCGCGGGATCGTTCTCCCACGGGCCGTGAATGGACTTGGATCGCGCTACGATCACCATGTGCCCCGTCGGCGGCCCTGCCGTCCCACCAACGGCGGTGATCATGTAGAAGTACTGCCCGTGCCGCATGACCTTCGGGCCTTCAGGTGCGAATGCTTCGACGACCCAATCTTCGGGGTAGCGCCATGGATCGTAAACATGCTCCACGGGGCCGTCGGTCTTCAAACCGTCATCGGTGAGCCGGACCCGATCGCCGCCGCTTAGAAACAAATAGCGCTTGCCGTCCTCGCCGACCGCATGACCGGGATCGATGTGATCGGGCAGATCCAGATCGATCGGATCGCTCCACGGCCCGCGAATGTTGTCCGCATGGATGACGTAGGTCGATTTGCGATCCGGCCAGCGCGCCGGAATATAGATGTAATAACGCCCCTTGTGCTTGATGAGCTCGCAGGCCCACACCGAGCCGATCGGCTTGGTGAGCGCCGCCACGATCGGCTGCCAGTTCACCAGATCGCGCGAATGCCAGATCACGACGCCCGGATAAGCATCGAACGAGGAGAACGTCATGTAGTAGTCGTCGCCGTCCTTGAGAATGGTCGGATCGGCGTGATCGCCCGGCACGATGGGATTCAGAAACGTGCCGTCGCCCAGATCGGCCTGGCGTTGCCCCTCGATGCCTCGCCGCCATGTTCTTGTCGGCGTGCTGTCCTCACAGGCGGTTGCACTTCGGGCGGCGACGGGAAGAGCCCCCGCCGCCGCGCCCAGAATCGCCGAGCCCAGCAGCCCGCGTCGAGTGATTTCCGTCATGTCACCGCCGGATCAATAGCTGTACTGAACGCCGAGATAGTACTGGCGGCCGGTGTGCACATAGTTGTTGATGCGCTCGGCCCGGCTGTCCATCAGATCGGTCCGGTATTCATCCGTGAGGTTGAGTGCTTCCAGCGAGACTTTGAAATGCTCGTTGACCTTGTAGCTGGTCGAGAAGTCCACGTAGGTCGACTCGTCGGTGAAGTCGATGTCGTTCGGCACGCGCGAGGCCGCGTTGGTCATGAACGAATCGCGATATGCCAGCGACACGCGCGCGCTGAAGACGTCGTTGTCGTAGTACAAAGTCACGTTCGCGGCCTGTTCCGACAGGCCGACGAGATTCAACATCCTCGGCGCCGCGCCTGCATCGGCGAAGTTCACCTTCGACTCCACGTTGGTGTAGTTGAGGATGGTGCCGAAGTCGCCGAGCCACTCCGGCCCGGGCAGCCAAGTGAACGGCTGTTGATACTGGATCTCGAAGCCTTCCAGCTTGCCGCCATTGCCGTTCACCGGACGACGCACTTCGAACTCCATCGACGGATCGGCCGGCACTTGATCCAGCAGGCTGTCGGGCAAGCCGAGCGTCGACCAGAAGGCGAAGTCCACATTGTTGACGACGAACGATTCGATGTCCTTGCGGAACAGAGCGAGGGCGACCAGCGCCTCGTCGGCGAAGTACCACTCGAACGACAGGTCGTACGCGTCGGCACGGAACGGCTCGAGGTCGGGATTGCCGAAAGTCACGGTCGGCGGCGTCGAGAAGCCGCCGATGCTGCCGCCGGGTGACAGCGAGGCCAGCGGCGGACGGGACATCACTTTCGAATACGCGCCGCGCACCAGGAAGTCCTGGAACGGCTCGAGCACCAGGTTGACGGCGGGCAATGTGTCGTCGTACTTGCGATCCACCGTGACGGAGACATTTTGCGTGCCGATGGTTTGCAGGCCGGTCGAGGTCAGATCGGTCTCGACGTAACGAACTCCCACGTCGCCGCGCAAAGGCAGACCGAACACCGTCGTGTCGAAGTCGACTTGAACGTGATAGCCCAGATCTTCTTCGGTCACGCTGCGCACGTCTGCCGCTAGCGAGCGCAGCGGGAAGCACGCATCGTTCGTGTAGAGGCCGATTGCATCCGCCAATGCGCGCACGTCCGCGACGAAGAAACTTCTCGCCATGCCGGCAGGCAGGTCGTTGTCTCCGTACCCTTGCTGATAACCCTGCGATCCCGTCACCGGAACGCGAGCCATCTGACAGCTGGCATTGTTGATCGGCAGCGTCGTGTCACGCGCGCCGGCCACCACGTCGAAGCCATATTCCTTCCACGACACGCCGCCCTTCAGCGTGAACGTATCGTTGAGCTTGAACGCGGTATCGATGCGGCCGGTGTCGAACTCGTTGGTCTGATCGCTCGGACGCTCGCGAACTTCGGACACGACCCAGTTCGCCGGGTCGGTCACATCGAAGCCGTAGGACACATAGGGTCGCTTGTCGTTGCCGCGGAAGTCATAAACGAAATTGTCGGAGTCGAAGTTCTCCAGGATGATGGTGGTCGCGCGCTCGACCTCCAGCTCCGACTTGGACGTGCCGACCAGCGCATTGATCTTGAACCGATCCGAGAACTCGTGATCCAGGCTCAGCGAGTACTGATTGAACACCGTGTTCCATTCGTCGAGGCGGTTCTCCGAGCGGGTGTCGACGTTGTCGAACACGCCGTAGACCATGGTGCCGTTCTGGTCGATTTCATAAGCGCGCACGTCGGTCTGGCGACGGCCGGTGGCATTGCCCCGAGCAAAAGAGATGGCTTCCAGGAACGGCTCGGTGCGCTCGGCGTCGAGCTTGGAGTGCAACACGTCGAAGCTCAGGGTGGTGTGCTCGCCGGGCTTCCACTGCAACGAGCCGGTGAGACCGAGACGATCCTGATCGTGCTCGAAGTTCACGTAACGCGGGAAACGCGCGTGCACCGAGTTGTTGACGCGAGCGACTTCGTCCGCGCTCAATCCCGTCGGCACGCTGTTCCAGCGATCGGTCGCGGTGTTGCCGTTACGCTCCCAGCCGCCGGACTGAGATCCCTCTTCACGCGTCTGCCGCTTCGAATATGCAACCGAGAACAACGCTCCCAATGTACCGGCGTCGTTGGTCATGCTCACGAGTGCCACGGCACGCGGATCGGTTTTGTCCGCCAGCTCGTTGTAGCCCTGCTGATAGGAGCTCACGAACTTGAAGCCTTCGAAATCCAGCGGACGCGCGGTGAACAGATCGATGGTCGCGCCCAGCGAGCCTTCGTCCACTTCTGCACTCGACGTCTTGCGCACGGCGATCTGATTGAACAGCTCGGACGCGAACACGTTGAAGTCGAACGCGCGCGTGCGATTCGTGCCCACACCGTCGGTGGCGCTCGTCGTCGTCAACGCCTCCATGCCATTGATACGCACGCGCGAGAACTCGGGGCTCAAACCGCGAATGCTGATCTGCCGGCCTTCGCCGCCGACCCGATCGATGGCGACGCCGGGCACGCGCTGCACGGACTCGGCCAGATTGGTGTCCGGAAAGTCGGCGATGTCTTCGGCAAAGATGGCGTCGACGGCACCCGCCGTGGCGCGCTTCGCATCGAGCGATTGCTCCAGGCTCTGACGATAGCCCGTCACAATCACTTCTTCGACGGCACTCGCCGGAGATGGGTTTTGCTCTTGCGCGCTGGCGCTGCCGGCCACCACTGCACCGGCCAACAAGACGTGCACAGCGCCACGGAGCTTGTGCGAAGACATCGGCTGCGACATGAAATCCCCCTTCGTTGGAATGGTATCGGTAACATTTACCGACCGAAGCAAGCGCCCGTCGGCCAACGAGCGCTCGTCTCAGTTCATCGGTACTGGTCTCACAAAAACACGGGCCCGGCGAACATCGGCACGGTCTGCGCCGTGCTCCACGCCGGTGATAATTGATAGTTCAAGGTCGGCACCGAGCATCGGTGGCGCCTTGGATGTAGATGATTTCGACTTCGTCGGCCGTTGTGCAGCTTGAAGCCGCCAACAGGCATCCCGCGCGCAGTATCCCCTTCGCACGCCTATCCCCCTACATTTGTTTCGTCCGGCGGCGGCTCCGCCGCCGGACTTGTTTCCAAACTATGACCCTCGTGTGACGCGTTCGCGTCCGTTAGAACTTGTAACGCGCACCCAACAGGAACTGACGACCCTGGTGGTGGTAGTACGACAGGCGATTGCCCGCCGAATCCACATATTGGTCCTGGAACTCGTCGGTGAGGTTCAGCGCCTCGAGCGTCAGATCGAGGTTGTCATTCACCGTGAAGGTCGAGGACGCATCGATGGTCAGGGTCTCGGCCGTGCCTTCCACGTCGTTGTTGTTACGACCCGGGACCGTCGTCAGATACTCATCGCGATAGGCCGCCGACACGCGCGCGCTGAACCGCTCGTTTTCCCAATACAGCGTCGCGTTGTAAGCGGACTTCGACAGACCGGTGAGATCGTCCTTGGTAACCGCGCCGGTCGCGGAGAGATATTCGATCTCCGATTCCACGCCCGTGTAGTTCAGGATCAAGCCGAAGTTGCTCCAGAAGCCGGGCAGGAAGGTGAACGGCTGCTGATAGCTGATCTCGAAGCCATCGACGTCGCCGCCGTCGGTGTTGGTCGGCACCGCGAACTGCCATCCCGAGACGCAAGTCGCGGGATCCGGAATGGCCGTACCGCAGGCCGCGAGCGCCACGGAGTCAGGCAGTCCCAGAGGATTGCTGGAGAAGGTGCCGGTGCTACGTACGATCTGCACGAAGCTGTCCACGTCCTTCTTGAACAGAGCCAACGACAGCAGGGAGTCCTGGGCGAAATACCATTCGAAGGACAGATCGTAGGCCTTGGCGCGATATGGATCGAGCATCGGGTTGCCGACGGTGAGCACCTTGTTGGCGCCGTTGATGGCCGCCGACGCACCCGGAGCGAGAATACCCAGGCCAGTCGCTCCGCCACCGCCGTTCGGGCGCACCATCACCTTGGCGGCGGCGGCGCGGATCACGAACTCATCGGTCACGTCGAAAGCGACATTCAACGAAGGCAGAGTATCGTCATAAGTACGCTCCACCGTCGTCAGCAGCGGTGAGCCGATGTTTGCCGCGTAACCCGAGGAGGTCTGCTTGGTTTCGACATAGCGTACGCCGACGTTGGCGCGCAGCGGCCGACCGGCGACTTCCGTCTTGAAGTCCGCCTGCACGTAGCCGCCGGTATCTTCTTCCTCGATGCTGTAGTTGTTGCCCAGCGCCGGCTCGATGCCGAGCGGGAACGCCGAGCGGTCGTACAACCCGAACAACGCGGCTGCCCGATCGATATCCGGAATGATCCAGCTGCGAGCCGAGCCCGCCGGAACATTCAGATTGCCGCTGATCCGCGCCAGCTCGCTGTAATCGGCGATCGGAGTAGCGCGAATCGCCGCCGAAAGCTGACCTTCCTGATTCGCGGTGGTGCCGTTCGAACGCACCAGCGAGGTGGTATCGAACTCGAACTTCTTGTACTGCGGACCGGCCTTCAACGTGACCGCGTCCGTCACGTCCCAAGCCACGTCGAACGAGACCGTCTTGAAGGTGTTCTCCGAGGACTGTGGGCGCAAGCGAATCTGCGACAACCGCCACGCCGTCGGATCGGTAACCACAGCGTCGCCGTATGTGATCAACGGCAGTCGGTTGTTGCCACGGAAATCGTAGCTGTAACCGTCGACGTCGTTGCGATCGAACAGCAGCGTGGTCTGAACCGGGTTGTCGTGCTCGGCTTCGGAATAACCGACCAGGCCTTTCAAACGCACACGATCGGTGAACTCGTGCGTGCCTTCGAGCGTCAGGTGAGTGAAATCGGTCTCCAGCTCGTCATGACGCGCTTCGGAACGAATATCGACGTCGTCGAACACGCCGTAGACGATCGTATTGGTGGAGTCGATCACGGCCTCGCGCACACGGACGTTCTGACTGCCCGAGTTGTTGCCGCTGAAGCCCGGCGCTTCCAGGAAGATCTCGTTGCGCTCGGCCTCGAACTTCGCGTACAGAGCATCCAGGCTGATCAGGGTCTTGTCGGTCGCCTGCCACTGCAACGAGCCGGTGAGACCCAGGCGCTCCTGGTCGTGCTGATAAATGTCGTAGCGGGGAATGCGGGGGCGGAATGCCGTATTCACCGGGTCCGTAGCGCTCGCGCCGGCGAAGGGCGTTCCAGAGCTGGCGTCTTGCCAGCGCACCGTGCTCGAGCCTTCATCGAGTAGTTTGCGTTTGGTGTAAGCCACCGACAACAACGCGCCGAACTTGCCGTCCGCGAACGTATCGCTGATCAGGAAAGCGCCGCGCGGATCGACATCTTCGTTGATGTCGTTGTAGCTGGCCTGCGCGCTGGTCACGACGGTGAAGCCGTCATAGTCGAACGGCCGACCCGAGCGCAGGTCGACGGTCGCGCCGAGCGAACCCTCTTCAACTTCGGCGGCCGAGGTCTTGCGAATCGTGATGGAGTTGAACAACTCCGAAGCAAAAGTATTGAAGTCGAACGAGCGGTCGCGATTGGTACCGCCGGCAGCGTCGGTGCCGCCGTTTGCGCTCATCGCTTCCATGCCGTTGATGCGTACACGCGTGAACTGCGGACCCAGGCCGCGCACGCTGATGTTTCGACCTTCACCCGCGTCGCGAGCGATGGACACGCCAGGCACGCGCTGAATGGACTCGGCCAGGTTCAAATCGGGGAAATCGGCGATGTCCTCGGCGATGATCGCATCGACGGCACCGACCGAATCGCGCTTCTGATCCAGCGCAAGACTCAGGCTTCCTTTAAAGCCAGTGACGATGATCTCTTCCAGCGCACCCTCTTGCCGAGGTGCCGCCTGTTGTGAAAAAGCCGCACCACTGGCGGAGAGTGCCGCCATCGCCAGCACAGCCCGAACCGCGACACGGATCGCACCGTGACGACCTACCTTGGACATCATGTAACCCCCATACGAAATCGCCTAAAAACCCGCTGAACTCGGCCATCGGCTCCTGGCGCCCGGGTATGGCCGACATGCGCAACCCTGCGAACGGCCATCCCGATGTCTGACACCGGTGGCACAATGTTCATGCATTATGACACCGGTGACAATAGGCAGGCTAACAGAGCAGACTGTCGGCCGGCAAGACACCCGTTTGGCTTTCTCGCAACACGCGCGGGCGAAGCGTGATACGCCTACAATCGCGACGCAGTGCTCCTCTTCACACTTCTTACGGAATATCTGCCTGATGAAACCGGTCATCGTTTGCTTTGGCGAAGTCCTGTTGCGATTGTCATCGCCCGGTAAAGAACTGCTGTTGCAATCTCCGCGCTTCGATGCTCACATCGGCGGCGCCGAAGCCAATGTGGCCGTGTCATTGCACAAGTTCGGCCATCGCACGCGGGTCGTCAGCGCGTTGCCGGACACGACGCTGGGTCGCGCGTGTGCCGATGAGTTACGCCGCCATGGCGTCGAAACCGATTCGATTCAGTTTGGCGACGGTCGCATGGGAATGTATTTCCTCACGCACGGCGCCGGCCATCGCCCCGCGGAAGTTCTCTACGATCGCGCCAATTCGGCGTTCGCGATCGCGCCCCCGTCTACATATGATTGGCCATCGCTGCTGACGAATGCGCGTTGCCTGCATGTTTCAGGCATCACCCCCGCGGTGAGCGCCGCGACTGCGGAAGCTGTGTCACAGGCGATGCAATCGGCACGCAACGCCGGCGTGCAGATTTCGTTCGATTGTAATTTCCGTGCGCGCCTGTGGGGTGCGCGCGCTGCCGAAGCGCCGCAGCTGTTGACTCGTCTATGCGAGCAGGCCGATGTGATCTTCGGCGACGATCGTGACATCGCGTTCATGCTGGGTTTCAAGGCGTCCCTGGCGGATGCGCGACGTGAAGCGGCCGATCTCGCTTTTAAAACATTCCAGAACCTGCGCTACATCGTGTGCACCGAGCGCGCCCGTCACAGTGTGGACCTTCAGCAACTGACTGGATTGCTGTTCGACTCGAAGAACACCTACACCAGCCGCTCGTATCCCCTGCACAGCATCGTGGATCGCATCGGCGGCGGCGACGCTTTCGCCGCGGGCGTTCTGCATGGACTGCTGACAGGCATGACCCCGCAGGAATCGATCGAGTTCGGCGCGGCCGCGGGTTGCCTGAAGCATTCCATTCCCGGCGATTTCAATCTGCTGGGCGTGTCCGACGTGGAACTGTTGTTATCGGAGAAAGGCGGCGACGTCCGCCGGTAACGCGCGCCCTGCTTCAACGACTCGGGATCGGGCATCCTGCCACGACCCTCGTGCGAGCTTGCAAAAAGGCGTGACTTTTTGCTGCTCGCCGCCGCTTGCAGCGGCGGGGTACATCCATGTACCCGGGGCAGTACGCTTTGGACCAGGGTATGATTCATCACCTTTTGCGCCGTACCCCGGCCCGCCCTGCGGACCGTTCTGGTGTGCGGATCGCGCTCATCTGGCGGAGGACACATGTACGAGTTCAAGCGGTTCTACATCGATGGCGCCTGGGTGACCCCGCCGGGTCGCCGCGAGCTGGCGGTCATCAATCCGGCCACCGAGCAGGAAGTCGGCAAGATCATGCTCGGTACCGCCGAGGACGTCGACGTGGCGGTCAAAGCAGCGCGCGCTGCTTTCGAAACGTATTCGCAAACCTCGCGTGACGAGCGCGTCGCGCTGCTCGAGCGCATCATCAAGGTCTATCAGCGCCGCATGAAGGACATCGCGGAGGCGATCTCCGATGAGATGGGCGCGCCGATGAAGTTCGCGTTGAACGCGCAGGCCGGCAGCGGCCTGGGTCATTTCATGTCGACCCTCGCCGCGCTCAAGGAATTCGAGTTCGAAGAAACATTGGGCACGACCATGATTCGTCGCGAGCCGGTCGGCGTGTGCGGCTTGATCACTCCGTGGAACTGGCCGCTCAACCAGATCGGTTGCAAAGTCGCTCCAGCGCTGGCGGCGGGTTGCACGATGGTGCTCAAGCCGAGTGAAGTCGCGCCGCTCAGCGCCCACATCTTTGCTGAGGTGATGCACGAGGCCGGCGTCCCGAAGGGCGTGTTCAATATGATCGACGGTGACGGTCCGACCGTCGGCGAGGCGCTCTCACGCCATCCCGACATCGACATGATGTCCTTCACCGGCTCGACGCGCGCCGGCGTGCAAGTCGCAAAGGCCGCGGCCGACACGGTCAAGCGCGTATCGCAGGAGCTCGGTGGCAAATCAGCAAACATCATTCTGGAAGACGCCGATCTGAACGCCGCCGTGAAGAACGGCGTGTTGTCGATGATGTCGAACACGGGTCAGTCGTGTAACGCTCCCTCGCGCATGCTCGTGCCGAAGAAGTTGTACGAGGAAGCGGTGAACATCGCGAAGGCGGTCGCGACCAAGCCGGTCGTCGGCGATCCGAAGAAGGAAGGCGTGACCATGGGCCCGGTCGCCAACAAGACGCAATTCGAGAAGATCCAGCGCTTGTTGCAGACCGGCATCGACGAAGGCGCCACGGTGGTGATCGGCGGCCCGGGCCGCCCCGACGGCATCGACAAGGGGTACTTCATCAAGCCCACGGTGTTCGCGAACGTGAACAACGACATGACCATCGCGCGCGAAGAAATCTTCGGCCCGGTGCTGGTGATGATTCCGTACGAAACCGAAGAAGAAGCGGTGCGCATAGCCAATGACACGGTGTACGGGCTGTCCGGCTATGTTTATTCCGGCGACATCGAGCACGCTCGCAAAATCGCGCGACGGCTGCGGACCGGCATGGTCCATTTGAATGGCGCTTCCGGCGATATCAACGCGCCGTTCGGCGGTTACAAACAATCGGGCAACGGCCGCGAGTGGGGCAAGGAAGGCCTCAAGGAATTCCTCGAGGTCAAGGCGATGATGGGTTACTCGGCGGCCTGACGGTCCGCCGTTACGGCAAGGGCCCGTGATCCGGATTTCCTTCCGGCGCGGGCCCGCTGCGGCGATCGTACAGACGCCGCACTTTGATTCCCGACAGCTCGCTGTCGCCGCCCCAGCTCATCAGATATTCGAGCTGCCCGGTCCTGGTCAGCCGGAACTTCTCCAATGCCCGCGGACCGCTGCGCACTTTGCGCTCGATGACGAACCACTCACCATCCCAACCGACCCAGGAGTCGGCGAGCTGACCTTCCGGCATCGAGACCTGGGTGTGGCTGCCCGCCTGGACCCGTCGTGAGTCGACCGCTGAAATCACATCGAAGCGCCCCGCGTCGACTTGTTTGATCTCCAACGTGGGGCTGACACCGAGCATCTGGCGCAGGTTCTCCTGCTGCTGTTTCTGCCACGGGCGCGGACCGCGCCGTCGATTGCCATTCTCGTCAGGCGGCGGCGCATCCACGTCGATCGGGGGAGGCATGTTGGAGGGCCGCGACTCTTCTTCCCGGCGCCGCATGCGTTCGAACCGCTCCCACTCCTTGGCCTGCTTCGCCGACAGCAGCGCTTCGGGATCGTCGCTGGCCGCGGCGTTCAAGATCCAGAAACCGGTCAGGTCGATGGGTTTCTTGGGCGCAGCCGCGTAATCCGCCAACGCCAGCGCGGACCACAAGCACAGCAGGAGTGTGCAGAAGGATCGGGTTGACAAGGAGCTCGCCCGCGTTATGAAAAGCTGAATCGATGAGTTGTGAATCCAGCTTAAAGACTGGCTGCGCGCGGGGCAACCTTCGGCGCCCCGGAGTGCAGCCGGCGTGCAGGGCGCAGTAGCACGGCCGGCTCGACATCAGCTTTTATCCAGCGCGTCCTTCCGACTCAAATACTCGACGATCGCCTTTCGCTGCTCGGCATCCGACACTCCCGGGAACGCCATCGATGTCCCCGGCACGACCGCGGCCGGCTGCTGCAAGAACTTATCGAGCCGGGCCGCATCCCACTCCCCTTGCTGCGCCTTCATCGCCGCCGAATATTCGTCGTAGCCCTTCGCCTCGCCGATCGGACGACCGACGACGCCAAACAAATCCGGCCCGATCCGATGCGTCATGCCGTCCGCGACGGTGTGACAGCCCAAGCATTGGGTCGCGAACAGGCTCGCGCCATTTTGCTGAGTCGCAGGCTCGAGCACTGTGAGCGCCCAATCATCGCTCCAGATCATGATGCGACCATCGGGCATCGGCAGAATGTCGCGCACTCGCTTGTTCAGAGCGATCGGTTCCTGCACGACGACCCGGTCCTCGACGACCACCAGTCGATACAGCGATCGACTCGACAGCGAGCCCACGAGCAGGTTGTCTTCCCAGATCGGGAACAGCTTGCTGTTCAGAGCGGCGATGTCACACGCTCCGATGCTCGGCACCCAAGCCATCGTCGGTTGCTGATAACCGATGTGCTGACCTTGATGCTGGCTGCGAGGCCAGAGGTTCGAGCCGTACTCGGTCCCGTAAGTTACATTCGGCCAGCCGTAGTTCGCCCGGTCTCGTAACAGATTGAGCTCATCGCCGCCCTGCTCGCCGTGCTCCGTCACCCACACGTTGCCGTCGCGCGTGCGTGTGATGCCTTGAGGATTGCGATGGCCCATCGAAAAAATGCGGTGCTCGTGCGTGTTCAGATCGATCAGGATGGTCTTGCCGAAATCCGTGGCCGGATCCTGGGCGAAGACCTGCGTCGATTCGATCCCGGAAAAGCCGGAGTCGCCGACCGTCAGCAGCAGCTTGTTTCCTTCCAACAGCAGCAGCTCGCCGCCGATCTCCTCGCCTCGGAACGGATTCTTGCCGCGCTTCCGATCCGGGCCTTTCAGCGGCACACACGGCGTGGTCTCGAACACCGTGGACCACTGCGCATTGGCGACGCTCTGCTCGAAGTTCGCGAGCGGCGCGGTCAGCTCGGAAACGCGGGCGACGAAACACTCGTCCTTGGCGTTCCAATAATGATGGGAAGCGAACACATGAACGTCGTCGCCCTGCACCCGAGCGACCACGTCGGCGACACGAAAGCGCCACGTCTGCACTCGGGGCGGCCCGGTCTCGCGCCAATCGATGGATCGTTTCGGTTGTCGGGGCGAACCGCCGAGCGCCTTCGCGAACTCTTCGCGGTTTGCGGGCACCTGAGTCGAAAGCTCAGTGACCTTGAAGCCGTCTCGCCCGGCGGGAGCATCGATCAGATATAAATGTCCGTCGCCCGTGCCGAGCAGCACCCGATCCCCGACCATCGTCAGTCCGCCGCCGCGAGTGGCGGGCTCGGGAATCCAGCCTTCTCTGATGATCGCGCGAAGGGGATAGAAGGCAGTCGAGAAGAACGCCTCGGTCGTGGTTTGAGCGACCTTCGACGGCGCATCGACGTTGCGGAAAGCGTAAACGGCCAACAAGCCGACGCCGACGACCATCGCCCCGACCGGAATCCGTCGCAAGCCCACCGGACTGATCGCCAGTGGCACGGCGATGGCCAGGACGATGACCAGGGGAATCAGCAAAAAGCGCGGCAGGGAAATCGATACCGCCGCCGCGGCGATCAAGAACAAACTCAACACGGCGAACGAGCGGATCAGCGCCTTGCCGGCCGTCGGCCAGCTGGCGACCCGGTCCACGAACAGCGATAGCAAACAGGCAGCGCCAAAGGCGCCGAGCGCCACCAGCAACGCGAGCTTGTGAGATCGTTGCAGCGATCCCCACAACTGCGCGTATTTGAAGACCGGGACCAACAGCAAGACGAGCGCGCCACTGGCGTACCACACCAGGCGCTGCCACAGGGGCGGATGCGCGTCGCTCAATCGAGTCCCCGTCCTCGCTTGTTATAGGAACAATCCAGGGCGTAACGCGAGCGATGGGGCCGGAGATCCCGGCGGCGAAAAAATTATCGCGACAAAGGCAATCGTGACGGAGGGAAGGGCGTGGCGGCTGAATTGCACAGAGATGCACGCCACAGCCTCGTCGCCTTTGGGGTACCGACAGCGGGTTAGCGCATCTTCCAGTCCAGCATCACGCCGATGGTGCGCGGACGAATGATGAAGTCCTGCACACCGAGACCGAAGTCGCCGTAGCCGAACGTCACCCCGCGCTTGTCAGTCAGGTTGTTTACGAACGCAGTCACGCCGACATTCGCGAACTGACCGCTCAAGCGCAGATCCGTCTGCCCGTAACCGTTGATCCGCAAGTCCGGTGTTTGCATCGATTGTGGCGCGTCCGTGAGATAGCGCTGCGCCAGCGTGACCGTCGGCTCCCATGCAAAGGGCAGACGGGCGACCGCCAGCGCCGAGATCTGCCACTCGGATGAGCCCGGCAGCTGCTGGCCGTCACGCAGAACCACGTTGGGAATCTGCTGGACGTTGCCATTCGCGTCGGTCACGGTGCTGTAGCTGATGACGGTCTGAGTCAACTGTGCATCCAGGTGCGTGAGGTTGAGCGAGAGATCGAAGGAATCAGTCACGCGCCACAGCCCGCTGAACTCCTGGCCAACGTTGCGCGCTTTACCGGCGTTGGTGCCGTAAGTCACGTTGTCGGGGCGATACAGGCGCACCTGCAGATCGCTCCAGTCGATCAGGAACGCGGTGAGGTCCAGTTGCAGCCGACGATCGAACGCGCTGGCGCGCACGCCGAGCTCGTAGTTCCACAACGAATCGGTCTTCCAGCCAGCCGGCGTGGTGAAGCCATCGAGCGGGAAGATGGTGTTCGGATTGCCGAACCGATAGCCCTTCGACGCCAGTCCATACACCATCAGATCGTCGTCGCGGCGCCAGGCCAGCGACAGCTTCGGCGCGAAGCCGCTCTGCGTCTGATGACCGTGCGGCAATGACAACGAGCCCGGATAGAGCACGCCGTAGTAAGTGGCGTTGCTGTTGACCTCGGTGTCGAACCAACGCCCGCCGAAGGTCAGCGTCCAATGCTCGGTGAAGCGATAGTTCGCTTCGCCGAACACGGCCTTTTCCTCGCCATCGGTCTTGCCGACGCCCCAATAGAACATGTCGCCGCGCAGATCGGCCGGATCGTTGGTCTGCGACAGGATGGGATAAGAGCCCGCCGAAGCGATGTAGTCCTTGAAGACCTTGTCGGTCGACGTACCCATCACACCGACCAGATAGTCGAATCGCTCGCCCTTCGGTGACGCCAGGCGCAACTCGAAGCTGCGATTCTCGCTCTTGCCGGTATCGATATACGGCGTGGGGTTCGGCAATCCGGCGCCATAGAAGGCGGTGTAATCGGTGGTCAGGCTGCGCTTCTTCTCGCTATAGCCGGCCAGCGCCGTCAAGGTGGCGAAGCCCAGGTCTTGATCGAGTCGCAGGCTATGCAGTTGCAGCTGGTATTCCACCGGCTCGTTCACCAGCGTGTCGCGGGTGAATTCGCCGAGCTCCGGATAGCGATAGCCGAAGTCCGGCGTGCGATTCTTGTCGTAGAGGCTGAGCAGCGAAATCTTGCTGCCTTCGGCGGGCGTCCAGACGGCGGAGAAACGTCCGCCCCGGTCGGTCTGCTCGTTGCTGGCTTTGCGGCCGGTGCCGATGTTGTCGAGATAGCCCGCTTCGCTCCGGTAATAAGCGACGCCACGAATCGCAAACGAATCGCCCAGCGGCACGTTCAGCATCCCCTTCGCGGAGTAGTTGGCATTGCCATCGCTATGATGCGTGCTGCTGGCGGATGTTTGTACCGCAGCGTCGAAGCCATCGGTGCTGGCCTCACGAGCGACATAGTTGATCGCGCCACCGAGCGCCGATGAACCGAACAACGTGCCCTGCGGACCGCGCAACACTTCGACGCGCTCCACGTCGAAGGCGTCCACATCGGGAATCGCGACGGCGTAGCCGGGCTCGGTCAGCGGAATCTCGTTGATGTAATAGCCGGTCGGCCCTTGACCTTGATCCTTGCCCACCGACGTACCGACACCGCGGATGATGGCGGTCGAGTCGCCGAGCGGTCCGGCGTTGAACACCACGCCGGGAGTGCGCGTCAGATAGTCCTGAAAGCTCTGCGCGCCGATCGCTTCGAGCTGTTGACCCGACATCGCGGACACCGAACCTGCGATGTCCCGGGCGCGCTCGGGGCGCTTGGTCGCCGTGACGATCACTTCATAAAGCGAGTCGGCGGTCTCCGCAGCGGCACCGGGACCGGACGCGGCGGCGCTCGTGCGAGCGGACGCGGGCGGCGGCTCGGCCTGAGCAAGCATCAGACGAACCGCAGGGCCGCTGCGTGTATCGGAGACGGGACGCGATGTCACATTCGACAGGTCGCGTACCAGGATCGCGTTGGAATCGGTGACGGTGTAAGTCAGCCCGGTGTCTGCCAGGATTTTCTTCAGCGCATCCAGATCGTCGTAGCGGCCGACCACGCCGTGGGTCAGCTTGCCTTGCGTGAGCTCGGGCGCGAAAAATATTTCGCGATTGCTTTGGAATGCGAATGCTTTGAGCGCGCTACCCAGATCCTGCGCTTCGATGTTGAACGTCCGCGCTTCCGCACGAGTCGCGGCTACGGCCTGCGACAGGCTCGGGGCACTGCCTGCGGCGGCCAGCACGCAAGCAATCACTGCCTTCAGATGCGGGCGTCCCGCAACCTTGTTCCGCATGAACCTACTCCCCGTTCTGGTGTTGTGTAACCAGTAAGACGCAGGGCGATGCAAAACCGTTAAAGCTGCGGATCAGGGTTCGCCAGTCAGAAGGATGCGCGACTCATCGCGGCGGGCGACTCGCAAGGGGTAATGACCGGTGACGGTCTCGACGAAGCTGTCGCTGTGCCCGGCCTTGAACACGCCGCTGACGCGCAACTGCCCGAGCGCCGGGTCCGCCAGTTCGATGCGCGTCGAGGAGTAACGATTGATCTCGTCAATGGCCGCCGCGAGCGTGTCGTTGTCGAACACGACCTGGCCCTGGCGCCAGCTCACCACCTTCGCCACGTCCGCCTTGCGCTTCTCGACCGGCGCATCGTCCGAGGCGATCAGCGCCTCACCGGCGACTAGCAATTCAGGCATCGGCGGCGCGCTGATCCATCGCGCCAACGGCGACAAGATCGGCTCGACCGAGACTTTGCCTTCAGCGAGCGTGACCTGGACCGAGTCGTGAGTATCGAGCCGCACGTCGAATGCGGTGCCCAGCGCAGTCACGCGCCGATTGCCCGCTTCGACCACGAACGGACGGTCCGGATTTTTCGCGACCTGGAACCACGCCTGGCCGGCGAGCAGACGAACGTTGCGTTGTTCCGGCGTGAACCGGATTTCGACCCGACTGTTGGTGTTCAACACGACGGACGATCCATCCGAAAGCGTGATGTTGGAGCGCTCGCCGACAGCGGTGCGAAATGCGCCGCCCTCGGTCGTCGTGCCCATGATCATCGCCGGACGCGCGGTGTCGAGGTCCTTGAACAGTGGACTGACCACGTACGCGATCGCGACTGCTACGCCGACAACCGCAGCGGCCGCGGCGAACCGGAAGAAACGCAAACGATGAGTCGCGCTCAATGCCTCACGACGCAACTTCAACACGCGCGCATCGACGCGCGCTTCCGCAAGCGAACCACACGCGCGCTCGACGGCATCGAACGCCGCTTTGTTACGAGGATCGGCGGCCAACCACGCATCGAACTCGGCGTAAGTCTGGGCCGAATCATCCTCGTCCAGACGAGTGTGCCAATCCGCAGCTGCGGCATATGCATCCTCGTTGAGGGGCTCCATGCTCACTTGTCCAACCCCCGCGCCATGTGCTCCTTGGCACGCCGCAAATGAAAACGCACCGTCTCGACACTGATCCGCAGGCTGGCTGCGATCTCCTCCTGTTTCATACCTTCGTACAGACGTAACACGAACACCTGGCGCGTGCGCGCCGGCAGCTCGAGCAAAGCGCCGAGCGCCCGGTCGAGCAGCTGCCTTCCCTGTAAGACGCGCTCCGGCGAAAAATCGTTAGTGGGCAGCTCGCAGATTTCGAGCGGATCGTGATCGGCGGCATGCCGCACGGCCCGCCGTCGCACTCGATCCCGAATGACGTTGGCGGCCACCTGGAAGACATAACCTTCCAGATACTCGATGTCCGCGAAGTTGGGCCGATGCGCCAGCCGGATGAACACTTCCTGCACCAGATCGTCGATGTCGTAGCTTTCGCGAATGCGCTTTTCGAAATAGCTGGTCAACGGGCGCCGATAGCGCCGGTCCAGATGCACCAGGAATTCCACCGAATCGACCGCGGCAGGCGCGGCGGGAGCGGCTTGTTTGCGCCAGCGAAACATCGGGCCAGGACAACGTCACGAGCGAGGAGTGGTCCCGAGCTTAGAGCGGCCGCCGGCTCGGGAGCAAGCGGCCGCGCTTCGAGCGGTCAGTCTGCCAGCTCGATCCAGGTGGGTGCGTGATCGCTCGGCTTCTCCCAGCCGCGCACGTCGCGATCGACACCGGCCGACTTGAGCCGCCGCAAGGCCGGCGCGTTCAACAGCAGATGATCGATGCGCAGACCGGCGTCGCGACCGTAGGCGTTCCGGAAATAATCCCAGAAGGTATAAATCGTCGCGTCCGGATGCAGATGCCGGATCGCATCCACCCAGCCTTGCTCGATGATGCGACCGAACGCCTCGCGCGTCTCGACACGAAACAACGCGTCGTCGACCCAGCGTTCCGGCTTGTAAACATCGTTGCCGGTGGGAATGACGTTGTAGTCGCCGGCCAGCACGACGGCGTTGCCGCTGCCGATCAGCTCGGCCGCATGGGCCCGCAAACGCTCCAGCCAGCGAAGTTTGTAATCGAATTTTTCGCCCGGCGCCGGATTGCCGTTGGGCAGATACAAGCAGCCGATGATCGTGTCGCGGACCACCGCTTCGATGTAACGACTGTGAGAATCTTCGGGATCGCCGGGCAACGCGCGACGGATCTCGGTGGGCTCGCAACCTTTGCTGAGAATGGCGACGCCGTTGTAGCTCTTCTGTCCGTGCCAGATCACGCCGTAGCCCAGCTCGCGGATCGCGGCTTCGGGGAATTTCTCCGAGGGAGTTTTCAACTCCTGCAGGCACGCCACGTCGGGCGATGTTTCCTGCAGCCAGCGCTGCAGACTCGGCAAGCGGGCGTGAATGCTGTTGACGTTGTAAGTGGCGATCCGCATCGGTCAGCCTTTGGCGATGAACGCGTCGATATTGCGCGCCAGGACGACCATCGGCACGTCGCCACCCGTCACCACCGCGTCGTTGAATTTGCGCAAGTCGAACTTGTTGCCGAGCGCCTGCTGTGCCTTCTTGCGCAGCCGGTTGATCTCGCTGTGACCGACCTTGTAACCGCACGCCTGGCCCGGCCACGCGCAATAGCGATCCACTTCGCTGGTGACCTCGTCGATGCCCGAGCCGTTGGTGCGCGCGAACCACTCGATGGCCTGCTGCCGCGTCCAGCGTTTCGCGTGCAAGCCGGTGTCGACCACCAGACGACAGGCACGGAATGCAATCGACTGCAGGTAGCCCAGCCGGCCGAACGGATCGTTGTCATAAACGCCGAGCTCGGCGGCGAGCTGTTCGGCGTACAACGCCCAACCTTCCGTGTACGCGTTGAAGGACAGCAGTGAACGGAACAGCGGCAGCTTGAATGTATATTCGCCCTGCCACACGTGGCCCGGAATCGACTCGTGATACGTCAGCGTCGGCAACGCATACGTGGTCCAAAGCTTGGTCGTGTGCAGATTGATCCAGAATTTGCCGGGCACCTTGCCGTCGATGGTGCCGGCGCCGCCATACGCACCCGGCGCGCCCGGCTCGACTTCCGGCGCCATTCGCTGGATCTCGAAGTTGCCCGGCGCGAGCGTCGCGAATGCGCGCGGCAATCGCTTGCGAATATCCGCCACCCGATCGTGCAGCAGCTGCATGATCTGCTCGCGACCTTTATCGTTGTCGGGAAACAGGAAGCGTTCCTGCTTGCCGAGCGCGGTCATGCGCTCACCGACCGTTCCTTGCGTGAGCCCCTGGGCTTTGAGGATCACATCCATCTCGGACTGCAAGGCGCGCAACTCTTCCTGACCGAGCTCGTGAATCTGCTCGGGCGTCATGCGCGTCGTCGTGCCCGCGCTCAAAGCCCAAGCGTAGTACTCATCGCCGCGCGGCAGCTTCCATACGCCCGCGTCGCTCGTGGCCTTCTTGCGATGGGCTTCCAATTCAGCGAGCTGACGCTGAAGCGCGGGCGCAATCTTGTCCTTGGCGATTTTCGCAGCCTTCGCCGCGTAATCGCCTTTCATGTTCTTGGTCCGGTCCGCCAGGGCAGTGACCACGGACCATTCGGCAACGTTTCCACCGCTCGCCAGGCGCAATTGCTTGAGCGCCTTGTCGAGCAGGAAGTCCGGCGCGATCACGCCTTGCGCGGCCGCCGAGTGCAACCGGCCGGTCTCGCCCTCGATTTGCCCGGCATACGCTTCGAGCCGCGACAGATACGCGTCGGCATCGGCCGGTGTTTCCACCGTGTGGCGCGTGTCGAGCAGGCTGGGGATTTCCAGGAATGCACCGGTGTTCTGCGCGACCACGTAGGGCGCGTTCCGATACGACCAGTTCTGATCCAGGGTGGCCACATCGCCATAAGGGAACGCGAAGCCCGCGCTGGCGAACTCATGCGAGGTGCGCATCACGTCGACGTTGATGCGAGTGGCATCGCTCAGATTCGAAGTGTCGATGGCCTTCAGCCGCTGCAAGCGTTTCGCCACTCGCTGCGCGATCGCGTGCTGTCCTTCGGCCGAGCGGTCCGTGAGCTTCGACTTCAACGGCGCGCGCGGCCCGGTATCGATACCCAAGCCGGCTGCGCTTTCCGGATAGTCGACCAGCAGTTCCTCGGCCAGCTCCGCCAGCACCTTCTCCACGGCCTGGTCCCCACCGGACTGACTGGCCCGAACGCTGGCGGGCAGGTTGGCCAACGCCAGAGCGGCACCGGTCCCCACTATGAAATCGCGACGGCTGGCGGTCATCTGCTGGTCATCCCTCTGGCAAAAGAATAAGCCCGCTCGCGGCAACGAATGCCGTGAGACTTGCGGCAAGGTGAGGTGTGCTGATGGTCCAGGCAGCGTCGGGCGGGCGCCCGACCGGCTGGAATCTGGAGCGGGCGACGGGTCTCGAACCCGCGACCTCAAGTTTGGGAAACTTGTGCTCTACCAACTGAGCTACACCCGCGTTTGGCCGATTCTAGGGGCTGATCTGCCGCCGATCAATTGGCCCGGATCTGGCGTCGCGGACGGTATACTGCCGCCCCCGCGTTCACCCCCGCCGATGTCTTCCGTGGCTTTGAGATTCGATTTACGTGACCTGGAACTGTTCGTGGCCGTGGCCGATGCGGGCAGCATCGCGCGCGCCGCCGAACGTTCGCACACGGTCGCCTCGGCGGTGAGCAAGCGCGTTTCCGACCTCGAAGATAACCTGGGCTGTCCGCTGCTGCTGCGCGGGGCGAAAGGTGTCGAGCTGACCGCAGCCGGCCATGCGCTGCTCGCAAGAGCCCGCGTGTTGTTACATCAGGCGGCCCAGCTCGACGATGAGATGCGCCGTCATGCCTCCGGCACTCGCGGCTACGTACGGATGTTTGCAAACATTTCCGCGATCGTCGAATTCCTGCCCGACGCGCTGGCCTCGTTCGCCACTCGGCATCCCGACATCCACGTGCATCTCGAAGAGCATGTCAGCTCGGCGATCGCGGCGGCGGTCGCGGACAACTCCGCCGACCTCGGCATCGTGAGCGAACTACCCGCCATCGACGGCCTCACCACGGTGCCTTTCAGGAACGACGATCTGGTCGTGGTCCTGAAGCCCGATCACGCGTTGGCGAAACGCAGCTCGTTGTCATTCGCGGAACTGCTCGATCAACCGTTCGTCGGTCTGCATGCCGGCAGCTCGTTGCATCGGTTGCTGACGCGCGCGGCGACCGAAGTGGATCGCTCGCTCAACTGGCGCGTGCAGGTCACGAGTTTCGACGCCGCCTGCGCAATGGTTGCATCCGGGCTGGGCGTCAGCATCGTGCCCAGAGCGGCGACCAGCGCATACATTCGCTCGTTGTCGCTCGCCTCGGTGCCGCTGACCGACCCGTGGGCGCACCGGCAATTGTTTCTTTGTATTCGCACCGGGGCGCCGCTGCACTCGGCCGCCAAATCGCTTTACGACCATTTGCAGGCTCACGCCGTCCAGAAATGACCGCAGAAGATAAAGAAGGCCCGTCGGCAGATCGCGAGTCGGCGCCGTCGCGTCGGACCATCCGCAGTTTCGTGATTCGCGGCGGCCGCCAAACCGTCGCTCAGGAGCGTGCGATGGCCGAGTTGTGGCCGCACTATGGCGTGGAGTTCAGCGCCCAGCCGGTCGATCTTGATCGTATATTCGGTCGTCGGGCGCCTCGCATGCTGGAGATCGGTTTCGGCGCCGGTGAAGCGTTGCTCACGTTCGCGCAGGCGCATCCGGAGCTCGATTGCATCGGCGTGGAAGTTCACAAACCCGGCGTCGGTCACTTGCTGCTCGGCGCGCAAAGCGCGGGGCTGAAGAACTTGCGGGTGATCTGTCACGACGCGGTCGAGGTGTTGCAACAACAACTCGCGCCCGCCTCGCTGCAGCTGATCCATATTTTCTTTCCCGATCCGTGGCACAAGAAACGTCATCACAAGCGCCGGCTGATTCAGCCCGAGCTGGTGGAGCTGCTGGCGCGAGTGCTGGCAGTGGGCGGTAAATTGCGGCTCGCGACGGATTGGGAACATTACGCTCTGCAGATGCGCGAGGTCATCGATGCTTCGCCGTCGTTCGCCAACGACGCGCCGGAGGGCGGTTTTGTCCCCCGCAGCGAGGAGCGCCCGCTCACGCGTTTCGAGCGTCGCGGCCATCGGCTGGGCCACGGCGTCTGGGACCTGAGCTACACGCGCATCGTCACAGCATCGCAATAAAGTCACATTTCCGGTCGCTAGCAAAAAATTCACGTTGCGGCCGCTGACACTCGTGACGCCTTGCAGAAAAAATCCCACTTGAATCCAAAGCGGCGCGGGACTAAAAGAAACCTCGACGTTTGCGCGCATGTCTCATGACGCATGGATGCTTCCGCAAGGACGCTCCCCTACTCCTGCTGGAGGATGGTCAATGACTTCGCCAAGCCCCGTCGTGGGTGACTGGTATCGCCGCCTCAATGGCGCCCTGTTCGAAGTGGTCGCGGTCGATCGCGACGATGGCACCGTGGAAGTACAGCACTTCGACGGCACCCTCGAAGAGTTCGATCTGGAAGCCTGGGACGAACAGGATTTCGAAGAAGCGCAGGCGCCCGAGGACTGGACCGGCTCGGTCGACGTCGAACCCGAGGACTATGACTCGGAGCGGGAAATCACGGCGAACGGCTCCTGGGTCGATCCGCTGATGAGCCTGGATCGGTCGGAGGCCTCGGGTTATTCCGAGTGGCCGTCGCCGCGCGACCTTTGATCCGATTCCGGATGTTTGTTTAGTTCAGCCCGCGCTCACGCGCGAGGCTGATCCAGCAGCTTGATCTTCTCGCGCATCAGCCATACCAGCAGCAGGCCGGGCATGGCCAGCAGCACGCTGACGACGTAATACATATCCCAACCGGCATGATCCGCGATCCAGCCGGCGGGACCGCCGAGCAAATATCGCGGCGTCATCGCGACGGCCGACAACAGCGCATATTGAAAGGCGCTGTAGCGGACGTCACACAGCGCCATGATGAGCGCGACCGAGGCAATGTTGCCCATCGCGCCGGCGATGTTGTCGATGCTCACCGCCACGATCATCAGCGGGTAACTTTTGCCGGTCAGCGCCAGCGCGTAGTACAGGAAGTTCGACGCCGCCTGCAGCAGGCCGAAGATCAGCATCGATTTCAACAAGCCCAGGCGCACCATGGCCACGCCGCCCAGGATCGCGCCGATGATCGCGCTCGCCGTGAACAGCGCTTTCAAAACCAGCGCGATCTCGGTCTTGGTAAATCCGACATCCATCATGAACGGCGTGAACAGGCGCAGCGCGAACGCATCGCCGACCTTGAACAGGATCACCAGCAGGATGAATGCAATCGCGCTCGGCGTGCCGAGCAGCTCGCGCAGTGGCACGACCAGGGATTCGGTCAGCGTACGCGGCGGCTGACTCTCATAATGCGGCTCGGGCGCCAGCAGCGTGCCGAAACAGAACGCGGCCATGACGGCGGCGAGAATGAGAAAGGCCAGTTTCCATCCAAAGTAGTCCGCGACCACGAGTGCGAACGCGGCGGCGATCCACGCGGACGTGCGATAGCCCAGATTGTTGGCGGCCGCCGCGAGGCCTCGCTCGTTCGGTTGCGCGACATCGGTTCGATAAGCGTCGATCGCGATGTCCTGAGTCGCCGAAAAAAACACGATCGCCACCGCGCAGATCGCGATGGGCGTCAGCGAGACCTCCGGGTTTTGCAACGCGAACAGTCCGATCGCCAGCGCCAGGCAGATCTGCATGAGGGCCACCCAGCCACGCCGCCGGCCGAGAAATGGCAGCGGATACCGGTCGATCGCCGGTGCCCAGAGAAACTTGAGCAGGTAAGGCAGCGCGACGTAGGAAAGAATGCCGATGTCGGTGTTGCTCGCGCCGCTGTCCTTCAACCAGGCCTGGAGCGCGCTTTCGGTGATCTGATTCGGAAAGCCCGACGCGGCCCCGAGCACCATGATGGCGACCATCTTCGGACTGGCCAGAATGTCGCGCCACTTCGGCTTGGAGGCCGCCGGCGCCGGTGCTGAACTCGCTGCCACTGTGCTCATGGCGGCCGATTATAGAAGGCCCGCGCGGCGCATTGACCGGATGGGTCACGAAATCAGGCGAGATCTATATCCGATCCCGGGTGCAAATCGACTACCATCTTTGGTCATGCGCTCTTTCATCGACCTGTGTCTGCAACTCGGCGTGCTCCGCTTCGGCGAGTTCAAGCTCAAATCCGGCCGCGTCAGCCCGTACTTTTTCAACTCCGGGCTGTTCAATTCGGGGCGCGCGCTGGCGGAGCTCGGTCGCGCCTATGCGCAGGCGATTCACAGCGCCGGCATCGAGTTCGATGTGCTGTTCGGCCCCGCCTATAAAGGAATTCCACTGGTGGCGACCACGGCGGTCGCGCTCAATGACCAGCACGGCCGGGATGTGCCCTGGGCCTTCAACCGCAAGGAAGCGAAGGATCATGGCGAAGGCGGCAAGATCGTCGGCTCACCCTTGCGCGGCCGGGTGCTGATCGTCGATGACGTGATCACCGCAGGCACGGCGATCCGCGAAGCCATCGACATCATTCGCGGCGCCGGCGCAGAGCCCGTCGGAGTCATGCTCGCGCTGGACCGGCAGGAGCGCGGTCAGGGCCCGCTGTCCGCGGTTCAGGAAGTGGAACAGACATTGCAACTACCAGTCAGCAGCATCCTGCGGCTGTCCGACTTGATCGACTATCTGAAACGCAGCGGAGATGCGACACAGCTGGCAGCAATCGAACGGTACCGCAGCGAATATGGCGTGTCCGACTCGAGCCGAATGTGACCCGATTTGTCCAAAGTTGACCCAACGTCGCCCTACGGCACAATAACGAGCCAAATTCCGGGGAAGAATTCACAACGATGCGCGGGATACGCACACTGACGGTCATCGCTGCGACATTCGCATCGGTCACTGCTTTCGCCGCGCAAAAGCAGAAGCAGGGCGAGGCCTATTACCGCTGCAAGGACGCTCAGGGACAACCGCTCTATGGCGACAGCATGCCGCTGGGCTGCGCCGGTCAAGATACCGAGGTGCTGAGCGGCAGCGGCAACGTGCTCCGGGTGATCGAAGGCGACCGGACCAAGGCTGCCCGGTTGGCGCGCGAGGCGACCGAAAGCAAGGAACGCAAGCTGAAGGAGGAACGCGATCTGCGTGATCGCATGCTGCTCGAAACATACCTGAGCGTGGAAGACATCGAGCGGCTGCGAGATCAGCGCCTCGATATGCTGGTCGCGCAAAGCCGCGCCACCGAACAGACCATCAACAACATGCGCGAGCGTCAGAGCCGGCTCGAAGCCCAGATCGCGCGCTTCAAGCCCTACAACGACAAGCCGAACGCGCCGCCGCTGCCCGACCATCTCGCCGAAGAGATGGTCAACACGGTGAACAGCCTCAAGGTGTACGAGGAGTCCCTGGAAAAGAATCAGGCCGAGCAGGCCGAGGTGAAGAGCAGCTTCACCGCCGACATCAAGCGCTTCAAGGAACTGAAAGGGATCCGTTGATTCGCGTCGCTCAGCCGCGGCCGGAGCTGCCGAAGCCGCCCGCGCCACGCTCGGTGGCGACGAATTCGTTTACCACGTCGAACTCGACCTGCACCACCGGCACCACCACCAGCTGCGCGATACGCTCGCCCGGCTGAATCGTGAACGTGCTCTGCCCACGATTCCAGCACGACACGAAAATCTGGCCCTGATAGTCCGAGTCGATCAGTCCGACCAGGTTGCCGAGCACGATGCCGTGCTTGTGACCGAGTCCCGAGCGCGGCAGGACGATGGCCGCATAGCCTGGATCGTGCAGATAGATCGCGATACCCGAGGGAATCAGTTGCGTATCGCCCGGATGCAACTCGAGCGGCGCATCGATGCAGGCGCGCAGGTCCACACCCGCCGAACCCGACGTCGCGTATTGAGGCAAGGGATAGTCGCGACCGATCCGGGGATCGAGCACACGAATCTGCAGGCGACGGCGGGCGCCGTCACCGAAGGTTCCATCAGCGGGCATGAGCGGCGGTTAAAGCAGGCGTTGTGTTCTGGTTTTGAGGCTCGCCGCGCGCCCGATAGCGCTCGGCGATCAGTTCCACCAGCTGGCGCGCGAGGGCCGCCTTGCTGGTGAGCGAGAGCTCGCGCTTGCCGTCCTTCCAATAGATCGTCAGCGCGTTGTCGTCCTTGTCGAACGCCAGACCGTCGCCGACTTTGTTGGCGGCGATCATGTCCAGGTTCTTATTGGCGAGCTTGGTGAGCGCGTTACGCTCGACGTGCTCGGTCTCGGCCGCGAAGCCGACCAGGAAGGGACGCGATTCGTTACGGGACACCGTGGCGAGCACATCGGGTGCGCGGGCCAGTGCGAGATTCAGCGTGTCACTGGTCTTCTTGATCTTCTCGCAGGCGATCTCGCGACAGCGATAATCCGAAACGGCGGCCGCGGCGATGAAAATATCCGCCCCGACGACGTTGCTCTGAACGGCGCTCAACATTTGCTCGGCGCTTTCCACCTCGACACGCTCGACACCGCGCGGCGTGGGAATCTGGACAGGGCCACTCACCAATACGACGTGAGCCCCTGCTTCGCGCGCAGCTTCAGCAACTGCATAACCCATCTTGCCGGAGCTGCGATTGCTGATGAATCGCACCGGATCGATCTTCTCGCGCGTCGGGCCCGCGGTGACCACGACTTTCAACCCTTGCAGCGGACCGGCGCCGCCACGCGTCGTGAACACTTCAGCGGCGATCTGTGTCGGCTCGAGCATGCGCCCGACGCCCACTTCGCCACATGCCTGCTCGCCACTCGCCGGGCCGAGCACGCGCACGCCGCGCTCTTTCAAAATACGAACGTTTGCTTGAGTGGCGGGATTCGCCCACATCTGACGATTCATCGCCGGGGCAATCGTGATCGGCGCGGTCGTGGCCAGGCACAGTGTCGTCAGCAGATCTTCCGCGAATCCGTGAGTGAGCTTGGCGATGAAGTCCGCCGTCGCGGGCGCGATCACGATCTCGTCCGCCCAGCGGGCCAGCTCGATATGCCCCATGGCCGCCTCGCCACTCTCGTCCCACAAGTCATCGCGCACCGGCCGGCCGGAAACGGCCTGGAACGTGAGCGCGGTGACGAATTGCTGAGCGCCGCGTGACATGACGACCTGGACTTCGGCGCCCTGGTCCATCAGTCGGCGCACCAGGTCCGGGCTTTTGTAGGCCGCGATGCCGCCCGTGACACCCAGAAGAATTTTGCGAGGCTGCGAGCTCATGGACCCGATTATGGGGGCGGCCCGGAAACCCGGCAAACGTCCGTGTCGCATGGAGCCATTCCGCGCGGCTATGGCGCCGGACCGGCCCGCCAGGCGCGACTTGGCGGCCAAAGTCGGCCCGTTCCGAAGAATTCGTCGCCAGATCAGCATCCCTGCGCTCGCACCCGCCCTAGCCCAACTTGACCCGCCACGGGGCGATCATTTCGCGACCGCCCGCCACCCTGTTCGAGCCCGGCCGCTCATATCAGCCGTCATACTGACCCGCCCGCAGCTGTTACTTGGGTTGTTGGCCGGAGACAGGGAATGTCGATATCGATACGGGACTGGCCGGAGCACGACCGGCCCAGAGAGAAGCTGCTCAAGGTAGGCGCGGCCAGCCTGAGCGAGGCGGAGTTGCTCGCCATTCTGCTCGGCACCGGCGTTCGCGGTCGAAACGCGTTGGATCTGGCGAGGGATCTGATCGCGGATTTCGGTTCTTTGCGGGCCTTCCTGACCGCCGACAAAACGCGCGTATGCAAGGCGCGCGGCTTCGGCACAGCCCGGTATGTGGTGCTACAGGCAGCCTTGGAGCTCACCCGTCGCCATTACCAGGAATTGATGACAGTGGGCTCGGCCCTGGACAATCCCCGGGCAACGCGGGAATTCGTTCAGCTCCGGCTGCGAGACCTGCCGTACGAGGTGTTCTGCTGCCTGCTCCTGGACAGCCGTTACCGGGTGCTCGGTTTCGAGGAGCTGTTTCGGGGGACCATCGACGAGGCGATCGTTTACCCTCGGGAAGTGCTTCGATTAGCCCTGGCGCGCAACGCCGCCGCGCTGATCCTGGTTCACAATCACCCCTCCGGCATCGCCGAGCCCAGCCCGGCCGATCGGAATCTGACGGTACGACTGAGGGATGCCCTGGCGCTGGTGGATATCAAGGTTCTGGACCATCTGGTGGTCGGGGACGGGGTCTGCGAGTCGTTTGCCGAGCGCGGCTGGCTGTAAAGGAACGCCTTTCAAGCATTTTCGGGGCGCCGACGACTTCCCTAAGCCGGCGCCGGCTGGTATAAAGCGCGACTCGTTTTTAGGCCCCCGGTCTGCGTATCGGCGTGCCTCAGATTAGGAAATCCGCCATGTCCAGAGTCTGTCAGATCACCGGCAAGGGGCCGATGACCGGTAACACCGTGTCACACGCCAACAACAAGCGTCGTCGCCGCTTCCTCCCCAACCTGCACGTGCAGCGTTTCTGGGTCGAGAGCGAGCGCCGCTTCGTCAGCCTGCGCGTGTCGACGCGCGGCCTGCGCACCATCGAGAAGAAGGGCATCGAGATTGTCGTTGCCGAACTGCGCGCCAAAGGCGTCGCGGTCTAACCGGTAGGAGCAGTAGTCATGCGCGAAAAGATCAAGCTCGTGTCCACCGCCGGCACCGGCCACTACTACACCACCACCAAGAACAAGCGTCTGCATCCGGACAAGATGGAAGTGCGCAAGTTCGACCCGAAGGCCCGCAAGCACGTGGCCTACAAGGAAGCGAAGATCAAGTAAGCAACGGCCCGCTGGCGGCGGGCTGCCTGGCTGAATCGGTGAAAGGCCCACTTCGGTGGGCCTTTTGCTTTTCGGGTACCAATAAAAAGCCCGCCTTTCGGCGGGCTTTTCCGTCGGCCTCGCGACCAACGCCTGGAGATCAGGCCGCGTGCGGCTGCATCGGCATCGAGTAGCTGCGCAGGGTGTTGGCGAAATCCTGCAGCACCTTGATGCCGCTGGCTTCGGCCTGGGCGATCAGCTCGCGCAAGTGCTGAATGAGCTTTTCGTTGCTCATGTTCGCCCCGCTCCACATCACCGCCAGGCGCTCGCGGAATTCGTGGACGGTCTTGAGCGTCTGGTTCGCCGCCAGCACTTCGCTCAGTCGTGAGCGGGCTTGCACGTCGAGTAGCGCCGGCTCGCGCACCAGCAGTTTGCGAACGCGACCACTCAACACGCCACCGGCATTACGCAGCTCTTCACGGAACACCGGCAACGTCACGTTGCGGGTGTAGTCACGCAGGACATGCATGCGGTTCACGATCACGGCCCGGACGTTCTCCAGATCGATATGCACGCGAGGCTCGACCTTCACAGGCTCCGGCGCGGTGCGCAGGACACGAGCCAGCCCCAGTGCCTTGAAGACGGTGATATAGAGCCAGCCGATATCGAATTCCCAGCGCTGCACCGAGAACTTCGCCGAGCTCGGGAAAGCATGGTGGTTGTTGTGCAGTTCTTCGCCGGCGAGCAGCAAGCCCCAGGGCGAGACGTTGCGAGCCGCGTCGGCGCACTCGAAATTGCGATAGCCGTAGTAGTGGCCCACGCCGTTGACGACGCCGGCCGCGAGCAGCGGATTCGCCATCAACTGCGCCGCCATGATGATGATGCCCGGCACGCCGAACAGCACCAGATCGGTGACGATCAGCAGCACGATGCCCATGTTCCGATACCTGGAATAGACGTTGCGCTCCATCCAGTCGTTGGGCGTACCGCGACCGAATTTCTCGGTCACTTCCGGATCGCGAGCGGCCGCCTGATACAGCTCGGCGCCTTCCAGCAGCACCTTTTTCAAGCCGACGATGACCGGGCTGTGCGGGTCTTCCGGCGTCTCGCAACGGGCGTGATGCTTGCGATGCACGGCCACCCATTCCTTGGTGACGATGCCCGAGGTCATCCACAACCAGAAGCGGAAGAAGTGGCGCAGCGCCGGATGCAGATCGAGCGCGCGATGGGTGGCATCCCGGTGCAGATAGAGCGTGACGCCCATGAACGTGATCTGGATCAGCACGAAGGTGACCAGCACGTATTCCCAGAAACTGAGGTTGAAAACGCCGTACAGAAAATCGAGATTCACGGATGCCCCTGCAAAGACCGCAAAGCTTACGCAAGCGTATAGGATTGAAAAACGCAGCTGCCGGACTATAACGGACCCCGAAAGCCCTCACAAATGAGCCATTCCCTGAGCAGCGGTGTCACGCAGGGTCCAGCTATGTTGAAGGCCGATGCGCGCCTTTCAATGGGTAAAAAATCACGCAGGTCCCGATCGCGACTGTCATGCCTGAACTGCCTGAAGTAGAAACTACCCGCCGCGGAATCGAGCCCTCGGTCCTCGGACAGGTCATCCAGAAGGTGATCGTGCGCGAGCCACGGTTGCGATGGCGCGTACCCAAGCAGCTGCCTGAACTGGCGGCCGGTCAGCGCGTGGTTCAGCTGCGACGACGCGCCAAATATCTGGTGTTCGATCTCGAACGCGGCAGCATGATCCTGCATCTCGGGATGTCGGGCAGTCTGCGCGTTCTGCCAGCGGCCACGCCGCCGTCCATGCACGATCACGTGGACATCGTCATAACGACGGGGCAGTGCCTGCGGTTCAACGATCCGCGACGTTTCGGCAGTCTTTTGTGGACTGACGGCGATCCACTCGAACACAAGCTGCTCAAGCCGCTGGCGCCTGAACCGCTCTCTGACGAATTCGATGGTGAATATCTGGCACGGGCCGTGAAGGGTCGCAGCGTCGCGATCAAACAGCTCATCATGAACGGCCAGGTCGTCGTGGGCGTTGGCAACATTTACGCGAGCGAGGCGTTGTTTCGCGCCGGCGTGCGACCTCGGCGCGCGGCGGGTCGACTGAAGCGACCTGAGCTCGATGCGTTGGTGAAAGCGATCAAGGACGTGCTGAACGATGCAATTCGCGAAGGCGGCACGACGCTGCGCGACTACATCAACCCGGAGGGCATGCCGGGGTATTTTCGCCAGAAGCTGTATGTGTACGAGCGGACCAAGGATCCGTGTCGAGTGTGTAAGACACCGATCAAACATTTCGTACAAGGACAGCGCTCGACGTATTTCTGTCCGCAGTGTCAGAAGTAGCGCTTGCGTCCCTGTCGGGATGCCGCGCCGGGAGGTTTAACTGACTAACATGCGCAGCTGACGTTGACTCGTTAGTAGACAACGCCAACGCCCACGCCACGCGGGTCGGATACGGCTTCAACCTTGCGGGTCTTGTAGTCCCAGGTGACTATTTGCATGTTGCCGGGCTGGCGCGACTCGCGCAGGGTGTGGCCGTATTTCTTGAGCGTGGCCCGCTCGACGGCGCTGAGCGCGCCGGGCTCGAACGACAACACGTCGGGCATGTATTGATGGTGGAAACGGCCCTTCTTCACCAGCTCCTCGGGCGACATTCCTTCCATCCAGTCCAGCGTCGCGAGCAACACCATGCCCATGATGTAACTGCCGCCCGGCGTGCCGAGCACCATCACGCCCTCCGGGCGTTCGACGAAGGTGGGCGTCATGCTCGACAACGGCCGCTTGCCCGGCGCGATCGCGTTCGTTTCGGCGCCGACCAGGCGAAAGCCATTCGGCACGCCGGCTTTGGCAACGAAATCATCCATTTCGTTATTCAGCAGAATGCCGACGCCGGGCACCATCAAGCCCGAGCCGAAGAAAAAATTGATCGACATGGTGCCCGCCACCCGATTGCCGTCGGCATCGATGATGGAGAAGTGAGTGGTCTGGGGGCCCGCCGGCGCGGCCGCGATACTGGGCAGCGCATCGCTGGGCGTCGCGCGATCCATGCGGATCGAGGCGCGCTGACCGGCGGCGTAGTACGGACTCAACAACTGAAAGATCGGCACATTCACGAAGTCCGGATCGCCGAGATATTCGGCTCGATCACGATGCACGCGCCGAGCCGCCTCGACGATCAGATGCACGCGCGTCGCATCGTCGACCGCCTTCAAGTCGTAGCCGGAAAGAATATTCAGTGCATTGATCAGACCGATACCGCCCGACGACGGCGGGGGCGCGGTGATCACGCGCGCGCCCCGATACTCGCCGTACAACGGCTTGCGTTCTTTGACTTTGTACTCGGAGAGATCCTGCAGCGACCAGATGCCGCCCATCTTCTTCACGCCATCGACGAGTTGCTTCGCCACCGGACCTTTGTAGAAGCCATCGGCGCCGCGCTCGGCGAGCGCGGTCAACGTCTTCGCCAACTCCGGTTGTTTGATGATGAAGCCGACCGCGGGCACCTGGCCCTTATCAAGAAATATCTTCGCCGCGGCGCCCGCGTTGAACGTCTCACGCTTGTCGATCGTTCAGTGGAAAACCTTCGCGAGCCAGGCGAATGGCTGGCTGGAGTACCGTCTTGAACGGCAGCTTGCCGTATGTCTTGGAAACATATTCGAAACCGGCAGGCTCACCCGGGATGCCGGCGGCGAGCGCGGTCGAGGTGGAGCGACCTTGGACCACATCGCCTTTCTCATCGAGAAACATGTCGCGAGTGGCGGCGCGAGGCGCGACTTCGCGCGCATCGACCATCGTGTCCAAACCGTCGGAGGCGCGATGTAACAACCAGAAAGCACCGCCGCCCAATCCCGAACTGCTCGGCTCCACCACCGCAAGCGCGGCGCTCACAGCCACCGCTGCATCGAATGCATTGCCGCCCTGACGAAGAATCTCCATGCCCGCTTCGGTCGCCAGCTGATGCGCGCTGGCGATACCCGCTTTGCCCGGTCGCTCCGGCTGATCCGCCAGCGTCGCCAGCGGCAACACGAAGACTGCAATCAATAGAACACGGATCCGAAGCAGCGGAATGACTTTCATGGGATCTTCAATGCGAGCGCCCACAAACGGGGCGAGCGCCGAACGGCGAGAAACTTACTGCTGCGCGCGGCGCTTGGCCCAGGCGCGCTGCAAGGCAGCCTCGACGGTGGGATGAACGAACTGCGCGACGTTGCCGCCGAGACTGGCGATCTCGCGCACCAGCGTGGAAGAAATGAAATTGAACTGTTCGGTGGGTGTCAGGAACACGTAATCCACTTTATCCGACAGATGTCGGCTCATGGTCGCCAGCTGAAACTCGAACTCGAAATCCGAGACCGCTCGCAAGCCGCGCACCACCACGCCCAACCCATGTTGTCGAGCGAACTCGACGGTGAGGCCCGAGTAACCGGTGATCTCGACGTTGGGAATATCGTGCAGCACTTCGCGCGCCAGCTCGACGCGCTCTTCCAGCGTGAACAGCGGCGCCTTGCCCGGATTGGCGGCGACTGCGACCACGACGCGATCGAAAATGCCGGCGGCACGACGCACCAGGTCATAGTGGCCATTGGTCATCGGGTCGAAGGTGCCGGGATACATGGCGCCGGTCATGGCGAAACCTCTTCAGCGGAACGGATGCGAGCCGTTGTGACTCGCAGCAGATGATAGCCGACCTGGCCGGCCTGCTTGGAACGGTACACGCTCCACCCGGCCGCCAACGGCGGCAGCGGGGTGTCGGCCGGGCATTCCACGTAGATGTGCGCCTCCGGCGCCAGCCAACCTTGCGGCAACCTGGTGAATACCGACTGGAGCAGCGTCGAAGCGAACGGCGGATCGAGAAACACCACGTCGAATGGCTGCGGCGTTCGCTCCAGGAAACGGCTCGCCTCTTCGATTTTGACAGTCGCGCCGCTGGCGCCCAAGCGCTCCAGGGTCTGCGTCAAGTGACGGCCCACCCGCGGCTCGCGGTCGACAAACGTCACCGCCGACGCGCCACGCGACAGCGCTTCGATGCCCAACGCACCGCTGCCCGCGAAAAGATCCAGGCAGCGCGCGCCGGAGATGTGCTGCTGTAACCAGTTGAACAGCGTCTCGCGGACCCGGTCCGGCGACGGGCGAATCGCCTCGATCGCGGGAAAATCGATCCGCATGCCGCGCCAGCGGCCGCCGACGATGCGCAGGCGATTCGGTGCCGGTTTGCCGATCGGGGCGGTGCTTTTGCCGACGGCGCGGCGATTGCTGGGTTCTCTAGCCATGTGCGCGGCGGATGATAGCCCCGGCGGGCGCCGCCGTTGCTGTTAGAATTGCGCGCCCCGCCGCGAGACCCGTCAGCTGAAGTAATGTTCGGTTTCAGGAACAAGCCTCCCGCCACCCCGCCCGCCGCCGCTCCCGCCGAGGAGAAAGGCAGCCTGTTCTCGCGCCTGCGCGCCAAGTTGAACCGGGGCGACTCCTGGCTGACCTACGACCTCGCCAACCTGATTCCGGGTGGCAAAATCGACGAAGCCGTGCTCGATGAGCTCGAGATGCGGCTGATCACCGCCGACGTCGGCGTCGAAACCAGCGAACGCATTCTGACCGCGCTGCGTAAGAAAGTGGCGCGCCACGAGCTCGACGATCTGGACGCGTTGCTCGAGGCCCTGCGCGAGCAGCTCATGGACATCGTCCGGCCGGTCCAGGGCCAGATGGTGATCGACAGCAAATACATTCCGTTCGTGGTGCTGGTGGTCGGCGTGAACGGCGCCGGCAAGACCACGACGATCGGCAAGCTCGCTCGCATCATCAAAGCGGCCGACATGAAAGTGATGCTGGCGGCGGGCGATACGTTTCGTGCCGCCGCGGTCGAGCAGTTGCAAGTGTGGGGCCAACGCAATGACGTGCCTGTGATCGCGCAAGCGACCGGTGCCGATCCCGCGGCCGTCGCATTCGACGCCTTGCAGTCGGCGCAGGCCCGCAAGTTCGACGTGCTGATCGCGGATACCGCCGGTCGCCTGCACACGCAATCGAACCTGATGGACGAGCTCAAGAAAGTGAAGCGGGTCATGGGTCGTCTCGACCCGGCCGCGCCCCACGAAGTGTTGCTGGTGCTGGACGCGAGCCAGGGCCAGAACGCGCTCCAGCAGGCCAAGCTGTTTCATGAAGCGCTGGGCGTCACCGGCGTCGTGCTCACCAAGCTCGACGGCACCGCCAAGGGCGGCATCGTGTTCGCCATCGCCAGCGAATTAAAACTGCCGATCCGGTATCTCGGCGTCGGCGAGACTGTCGAAGACTTCGTCGGCTTCGAGGCCGCGGCCTTCGTCGATGCGTTGCTCAAGCGGGACTGACACGATCCGCATGATTCGTTTCGATCACGTCTTCAAACGCTATCCGAACGGGCGCGAGGCGCTCAGCGATCTGTCCCTGGACATCGACAGCGGCGAGATCGTGTTCCTCACCGGTCATTCCGGCGCGGGCAAATCCAGCCTGCTCAAACTGATTTCGTTGATCGAGCGGCCGACGCGCGGACAGCTCGTCGTCAACGGCCAGAACGTGAACGGCGTGTCGCGTCGTAAGGTGCCGGCGTTCCGGCGCCAGATCGGCATGGTGTTTCAGGATCACAAGCTGCTGCACGATCGCACCATCTTCGACAACGTCGCGCTGCCGCTGATCATCGCGGGCGTCGGCACGAAGGAAATCGGTAAGCGCGTGCGCGCCGCGCTGGATCAAGTCGGCTTGCTCGGTCGCGAGCAGAGCGTGCCGCTGGAACTCTCGACGGGCGAACAACAACGCGTCGGCATCGCGCGCGCCGTGGTGAGCAAACCTCCGGTGCTGATCGCGGATGAGCCCACCGGCAATCTCGATCCGGAGCTGTCGCTGGAAGTGATGAACATCTTCCGTCGCTTCAACGAAGTCGGCGTCACGGTGCTGGTCGCGAGCCACGATCTGTATCTGCTCGAACATTTTCCGGTGCGTCGCGTGCGCCTCGAAGGCGGCCGCGTCGTCGATGACATTCCGGCGGGCGTCGGCGTGGGCGAGAAACTGGTCGATCCGGCCAAGCTCATCACCGGCTCCGAAGGAGCGCTGCGATGAGCGCGTGGCTGACTCGACACGCTCAGACCATGATCGGCTCGCTGGGCCGCTTGTCACAACAGAAGCTCGCGACGCTGCTGACGGTGCTGGTCATCGGTATCGCGCTCGCGTTGCCCGCCTGTTTGCACCTGCTGATCACGAACGCTCAGACCGCGACCGGCAATTGGAACAAGGCCGTCGACCTCACGGTGTTTCTCAAGCGTCCGACTTCCGCCGAGGAAGCGACGCGCACTGCCGGTCGCATCAAGCAACGACGCGACGTAAGCAACGTCGAAGTCATCACCGCCGATGAAGCATTGAAGGAATTCCGTCATGACTCGGGCTTCGGCTCGGCCATCGACGCGCTGAATGAGAACCCGCTGCCGCACACGTTGGTGGTCACGCCTTCCGCGGACTTCTCGACCGCCGCCAATCTCGACAGCCTCGCCGCCGACCTGCGCGCCATGCCGTCGGTCGAAATCGTGCAGCTCGACACCGCCTGGGTGAATCGTCTCAACGCCATTCTCGATACCGTGCGCCGGGGATTGGTGCTGGCCGCCGCTCTGCTGGCGTTGGGCGTCATGGTCATCGTCGGGAATACCATCCGCCTCGATATCCAGAACCGTCGCGCCGAGATCGAAGTCACCAAGCTGGTTGGCGGCAGCGACGCCTTCGTGCGTCGACCCTTCCTGTACAACGGCATCTGGTACGGGCTGGGCGGCGGCATCATCGCCTGGATCATCACGGCGGCCGTCATCGCCATCCTACGCGAGCCCATCGGTCGCCTCGCCGGCCTGTACGGCAGCGCCTTCCAGCTCGGCGGCCTCGACCCGCGCGCCACCTTGATCCTGCTCGGCGGCGGGATCGTTTTGGGCTGGCTGGGGTCCTACCTTGCGGCCACCCGCCATCTCCGCGCGATCGAACCCACCTGAAAAGCCTACAGATTTCAGGGAGTGGCACCCCAGGCACAGGGGCGTGCGCGCCGCCTCAGGCGGCGGGCGCACGGGAAAAGTCACGCCTTTTCCCCTTGCGCCTATAGCGCGAGTGGCAGGATGCCCAAGTCGCTTTTCGGACTAGCCATACTCAGTCACGGCATTCGTGACTGACTTTCACGGGCGGCCCGGAGGTCAAAAGACCTCAATCAGATCAATGGTTTAGCTAGGCATAAACCGTTCGGAACCTATGGGCACCTCCGGAACTTTCAAGGCGACTTAGCACTCAAACATCGCGATTGCTAAACTTCTGACCACTGACTGGAGGGGAATCTTCGACATGACATCTACTGCGCTTGTTCGCTCAAGCACCGAACTTGCCGCCAGCCCTCTGCACATGCTGGCCGGCCCGGTCGGCAGCCTCGATTCGTACATCGACCGCGTGTCGCGTATTCCGGTGTTGTCGCGGGAGGAGGAGCTGGAACTGGCTCGTCGCCTGCGTAACGAGGAAGACCTGGATGCGGCCCGTCAACTCGTGCTGTCTCATCTGCGCTTCGTGGTTCACATCGCCCGCGGTTACAGCGGCTATGGGCTGCCCGTCGGCGACCTGATTCAGGAAGGCAATGTCGGCCTGATGAAGGCGGTGAAGCGGTTCGATCCGGATGTGGGCGTGCGACTGGTGTCGTTCGCGGTGCACTGGATTCGCGCCGAGATCCACGAGTACGTGTTGCGTAACTGGCGGCTGGTGAAAATCGCCACCACCAAGGCGCAACGCAAGCTGTTCTTCAACCTGCGCAAGTTCAAGAAGAACCTGGGCTGGCTGACGGACGTGGAGACCAAGGCGATTGCCCGCGACCTCGGCGTGACCACCGCCGAAGTGACCGACATGGAACAGCGGTTGAGCTCACGCGACCTGTCCTTCGATCCGGCCCCGGATGCGGATGAAGAGGACGGTTCGTATTCGCCATCGGCTTACCTGCAGCACCCCGAGTCCGATCCGTCGGTCGCCGTGGAACGCGAGCAGTGGGATGAGGACACCGCGGAGCGGTTGTCTCAGGCGCTGGAAACACTGGACGATCGTAGCCAGCACATCCTGCGCAGCCGTTGGATGCAGGACGAGAAATCGACCCTGCACGAGCTGGCCGACAAGTACGGCGTGTCCGCGGAACGTATTCGCCAGATCGAGGCGAACGCGATCAAGAAACTGCGTGGCCTGGTGGCTGACGCCGCATGAGCGAACTAATGGACTGACCTGAAGTGTTATGGACCCTGTAAACCAAAGGGCCGGACTCGTGAAGAGCCGGCCCTTTTTCATTGCGAGTATCTCATCACGCGGCAGCGTTATTTTTCGCCTGCGGGGCGCTTGTCCGGAGTCGTCCTCGCCAGGCACGACTCGCTCGAAATGATTGCAGCTGCGAGCGCCCGCTTCTTTTCCGCGTCCGCCGGCTGCCGCCACCAGCCCGAAAAAACTCTCTTTTCCGGCCCGGCGACGCAGCGTCAAACGATAAACAGTTGCTGCGTTATTCTCAGCCCTTCGTAATCGGCACGATCGTCATCTCGACCCGACGATTCTGAGCGCGGCCGGCCTCAGTATCGTTCGACGCGACCGGGCGCGTCTCGCCGGCGCCGACCGTCAGCAAGCGTTGCTGGCTGATGCCCTGGCCCACGAGATAATTGGCGACCGACGAAGCGCGCCGCTCCGAGAGTTGCTGATTGTATTGATCGCTACCCGTGCTGTCGGTGTGGCCGGCCACTTCGATGACCGTCTTGTTGTATTCCTTCAGCACCATCGCCACGCCACCGAGCGCGTTATAAAACTGCGCATTCAGATCCGCGCTGTTGGTCGCGAACGTGATGCTGCTCGGCATGTTCAAGGTGATGTTGTCACCGATGCGAGTGACGCTCACGCCGGTACCTTCGAGCTTCTGCCGCAGCTTCGCTTCCTGCACGTCCATGTAATAACCCACGCCACCGCCGGCCAGCGCACCGACGCCGGCGCCGATCAGCGCGTTCTGCAGCTTGTCGCCTTTCGTCAGCAAGCCAACCACCGCGCCGGCGGCGGCGCCGATGCCCGCACCTTTGGCGGCACTGCTGGTTTGCGTCTCGCGCGTATACGGATTGACCGTGGTGCAGCCCGCGAGCAACGCGGTCACAACGATGCCGACGCCGGCGAGCTTGGAAAAACGATCGACCATAGGTTTCCTCTCCGCTGAAAAAAGCGCGCGGCACTATGCACCCGCGCAACACTCGGGATCAGCCTGGAAAAAACGGACTGAACCACCACTGAATTCGTGAGTGTCCGGCGCGGTTCGCGGTTGAATCTAGTAAGGGATCCGCAGTTTTCGATAGATGAAGCTGAGCAACCATAGCGGACCGATCATCAGAAACTGAATGTCTTTGAAAAACGACGGTCGCCGGCCTTCGTAGTGATGTCCGATGAACTGACCGATCCACGCCAGCACGAACAACGCGACACACGCGCTCCACAACGGCCAAGGCAGCGTCTGCAAGCCGACGATGGACAACATCACCAGGCCCGCGAACACGGCCATGCCGAGCGCGAGCGACCACGACATGGTCAGGTAGTACGCCACGCCCGCCAATAGAAACAGCGAACCCCAGTTCAGCAGCGGCGATATCTGCTGCCAGGTCCGCGGCGCGGGCACCGACCACAACAACCCGATCAGACTGACGACGATGACCGGCACGCAGATCCAATGCAACGTCTTGTTGGTGGCGTTCCGGTGACTCTCGCCGTATTCCTCCAGCCATTGCTCCACGGTGCGCATCGTTCCCCCTTGCTCATCGTGACTTCGCTCGCCGCAGTGACCGCCACACGCTACCTCGGTCGGCCGTCACCGACAAGAATTGTAGGCTTGCCGTGCAGTACCGCCCTCGCCGGCAGCGTCGAATGCCGGGAAATTCAGGGTTTTCCCGCTTCTGCCGGCGCTCGAGCGGCGGGCTCGGGACACCACCTCCGCCGAAGTGCGCACCAAGTGACTGCCAGTGTCGTGCGCTATGATTCCCGCCGGTCAGGAGAGCCCACATGTCAGCCAATCCCAAAGCAGCGCCGGCCACCGCCGCCGAACTCGATCCCGTCGATCTCTACAATGTCCGCGCCATGCTCAGCGAAGAAGAGCGGCTGGTCCAGGACTCGGTCGCGAAATTCGTCGACGAGCAGGTCATTCCCATCATGGGCGACTGCTTCGAGCACGAACGTTTCCCACGCGAGCTGGTGACCGGCGTCGCCGAGCTGGGCTTGCTCGGCAGCTCGATCCACGGTTATGGCTGCGCCGGCTTGAACGGCGTGTCGTACGGCTTGATCTGTCAGGAGCTGGAACGAGGCGACTCGGGGCTGCGCAGCTTTGTCTCCGTGCAATCCAGCCTGTGTATGTATCCGATCGATGCGTTCGGCAGCGAAGAACAGAAACAACGCTGGCTGCCGGGCATGGCGAAGGGCGAGCTCATCGGCTGCTTCGGCCTGACCGAGCCGCACGGCGGCTCCGATCCGGCGAACATGAAGACGCACGCGAAGCGCCAGGGCAAGGACTGGGTATTGAACGGCGCGAAGATGTGGATCACCAATGCGCCGATCGCCGATGTGGCGGTCGTATGGGCGCGCACGGACGACGGCATCCGAGGCTTCCTGGTCGAGAAGAGCTTCAAAGGTTTCACGACGGCCACCATCAAACACAAGATGAGCTTGCGCGCGTCGCTGACGGGCAGCTTGTTCTTCGACAACGTGGTGGTGCCGGAAGAAAACATGCTGCCGGGCGTGGTTGGCTTGAAAGGTCCGCTGTCCTGTCTCACTCAGGCACGCTATGGCATTTGCTGGGGCGTGACCGGCGCGGCACAGGCGTGCTTGAAAGACGTCATCGATTACACCAAGACCCGCATTCTGTTCGGCAAGCCGCTGGCCGCGACGCAGGCCATTCAAATTCGCCTGGCGGAGATGGCGAGGAAGATCACCACGTCTCAACTGCTCTCATTGCAGCTCGGACGTTTGAAGGACCAGGGCCTCATGCAGCCCACGCAGGTGTCCGTGGCGAAGTGGCACAACGCCCGCGCGGCGATCGAAGTGGCGCGCGATGCGCGTGACGTTTTGGGCGGAGCTGGTATCAGCGTCGAATACTCACCGATTCGTCACGCGCTGAATTTGGAAAGCGTGATCACTTATGAAGGTACGGAGACGGTTCATCAATTGACGGTCGGTCGTGCGCTGACCGGAATCAACGCGTTCTGATTTGCGATTGCTGTCATTTGCCACCGTTGCTGTAAGCCTCGGTGGTCTGCGTCGCCGGGGCGGTTCTATCTCTGCCGCGCTGTCGGAGGGGTCAGCGGTCTGCGTCGCCGGGGCGGTTCTATCT
>JAEWAF010000064.1 GCA_023391815.1 Pseudomonadota bacterium | reverse complement strand
GCCGCCGGTCGCGACGATGCCACGGATGCGGATGTCCGAGCTGCCCGGCCCGCTATTCTGAAAGTACACCCCGGGCAGTGTATTCAGATAATCGGCGAATTGTGAGAAGCCGCGCGCTTCGATATCCCCACCGCTCATGGCCGATACCGACAGCGGCACATCGAGCAGCCGCTCCGTGCGCTTGGTCGCCGTGACGACCACTTCCTGTATCACGCTGGAAGGCTCCTCCTGAGCCAGCGCGGCGACCGCAGAAAGGCAGCCAACCGATATCAGCGTCGCTTCCCTGCAGCGGCGGCTTCGTGTGTTTCTAGTCATGGAAATCCCCCGTTATTCTTCGTACCGCGCGTGGGCTCAACGTGGAGCCGAGTCTGCTTTTCGGATCAGCGCGAGTGCCGTATCGATATCGAGCTGGACGCGCTCTCGAAAATTCCTGGCCGTTTTGGCCGGGACCGCGACATGTGGCGGGATCCCCTTGCCCTCGTAGAGGTTGCCATCGCGGGCAACGTAGAGCTCGTTCGACAGCCCGAGCGACCAGCCGTTGGGCAACTTCTTCACCAGCACATCGGAGAGCACGCCATACGTGGGTGTGCCCACTCGTGTCACATTGGGGAGCGACATCATCGCCAGTGAGAAAATTTCCGCGGCGCTGACCGTGTTGCCACTTTGCAGGTAGTACACCGGTCCGGTGTACTGCCGCTTGCCGCGCGGGGAGATGTGGACTTCCTGCGTGTCCGTGTAGCCGTCGCTCGTCACCGCCTTCTTGGTGAACGCGAGGCGCTTCTCCGTTGTGAGATGACCGACGATGCTGAGCGCGATCGCGTCGTGGCCGCCCGGATTGAAGCGCGCATCGATGATGAGCGCCCGCGCTTTGGCCAGATCCTGCAAAGCGCGTTGCATGGCTTGATCGACCAGCTCGATCTGCTCGGGCAGCTCGATGCCGTTCTCGATCGGTTCCATGTACATGCGTGCAACGTTGATGTATCCAACTCGCGGCGCGGCCCAGCCCCAGGTCAAAATGCCGTTCGCGCCATGCTTTGCATTCCCCTTCAGCACGCCGTCGACCACGAACGAGTCGATCGCGCTGTGGTATGGCCCTTCTGCTTCCTCGAGACTTTTAATGGGATTGGCGGATGACCACAGGTCGAAGATCTCACCGTGGCCGCCGCTGCTGAATTCGCGTTTGTCGGAACGTAAACCGACGTGACCATCGTTCAGCGCGGCGAGCACCTGCGAGAGCACGTCGAAGAGTTGTTCCTCGGTGGACGCGGTGAGAACCTTCGGGCGGAAGCGCGCGTAGATATCGTCCCAGCGCACGTCGCGCAGATCGAAGAATGCGTAGTTCTCACGGAAGGCGTGCCACAGGACCGAGAAGTTCAGCTCCGGATCGCGCAACGGTTGCTCATCGCCGCCTCGGCATCGATCGGGCAACGCTTTCAGCCGCTCGAATGCATATCGAGTGATGCCGCCGGGGGCGAAGGCACTGAAGCCGGTCGGTGTCAGAGCAATCCGGTCGTACTCTGCGGTCGCGTCACCGACCGGCAGCTCTTTTTCCCGCGCGCAGCTCACGTCGGTGATGTCGTAGATCACCAAACGTTGCGCGGAGATATCCAGGACCTTTCCGTAGCCACGCATCTGCCATGTCCCGGCGAGATCCGCCAGCCTCGGCGCTTCGGCAGACGCAGTTCCGACAACCGCAATTGTGAGACCCAGCGCTGCGAGCGTTCTTCGGACCAGGTTCGTTCTCATGCAAGCTCCCTGCAGGCGGTGGCCCGCGGCGCTCGCAAGTGTAGGTTCGGGGCGACGAACGAATTTTCGGATTGGGCCGAGGCTGGAGGATGAGTCTCCCGCGATGAAGCTCCTATGCAGGCGCTTCTACGGCGACCGCATGGCTCGCCTCACCGCTTCCGCACCGGCCGAGGACCATCTGAGGCGCGGGGGATTCCTTCGCCAGCGAGATTGGTCGCGAGAGAAATCCCCGCCAGGGAGTGCGCGGTGGCTGGTCGTCGAGCAAGCGGTTTATTCTCTTGCCCTGTCTGTTGGGAGAACCGTTCATGTCCAGTCCGAAACCCCGCTCCTCCGCCTTGGACGCACTCGACTACAAGATCCTGGCGGCCCTGCATCGGGACGGGCGCATGTCGAAAACCAAAATGAGCGTCGAGGTGGGTCTGTCGGCGACGCGTTGTTGGGAACGGATGCGACGACTGGAGCAGGAAGGGTTCATTCGCGGCTATCACGCGGACATCGATATGAAACGTCTGGCCGGGCTCACCTACTTCGTAGTGCAAGTACGGCTGCTCGGCTCATCGGTGGCGCGCGCACGCCAGTTCGAGCGGCTGGTCGCCAACGTCAACGAAATCGTCGGCTGCCAGGCGGTGCTCGGCACGGTGGACTACTTCCTGACCATCGCCGCCGATGGGGTCGACAGCTATCAGCGCATCATCGAGGACCTGTCGAACCAGGACGCGGTGAAATTCGAGTTCGTGACCTTTCCCATCAGCAAGACTTTGAAGACGGCCTATTCCGTGCCCCTGACCGCCACGCTATCGCCACGGGCGTGAGAAGCTCGCTTGACGTTCGAGAAAGCGTCATCGTCTGCCGGGATGATCGACGTTACTTACGTCACCGCCGCGTCGCCGAACACTGCGTTGGCGACCGCGACCAGCGCTTCGGGGTTGGATGAGTTCGCGAATATCACCAGGCCACGGCCATCGGAAGGTCGAAACATCATGAGCGTGGTCACTCCGGGATCGCCGCCCGAGTGATTCCAGTTCGCTTGCGAGCTCTGCATCTTTTCGCCGACCCACGCAAGACCTTGTACGCCGCCCTCTTCCGGGAATGGCACGCGTTGATCGCTCAGGATCTGCCTCACAGTATCGAAGCGCAGCAGTCGGAAGCCGTCCAGCGTTCCGCCGCCCATGTAGGCGAGCAGAAATCGAGACAGCTCCGCGGCGCTGGTGCGAGCAAGCCCGTCGGGTGGCGTCGCGAAGCTGTACAAACAATGGGGCACCTGGAGTGTCATCTGGCCGGGCGGCGGACTCCACTTTGGATCACGCAACGGCACGGCCGAGACGTCGCCATCGGTGATGTATGTATAAGGTGTCGCATGAGATTCCGGGCGCATACCGGCCAACAGAATGCGGCTGCTGGTCATGCCGAGCGGGCGAAAAATGTTCTTGATCACGTAATCCATATAGGAACAGCGCGACGCGCTTTCGATCAGCAGCCCCAGCAAACCGAATGCCACGTTGCTGTAGCTCCATTGCTCGCCCGGCCGCCACGCACCGAAGTTCGCAGCCGCGTCGTAATTCGAACCGCCCGGGACGAGATAACTGCGTAACCAGGAACCGAGCGAGACGCGTGGATCGCCGCAGGCATAGCTTTGCTGGTAAGCCGGACCGTCGGTGATCGATGACGTATGCGTCAAAAGTCGGCGAACGGTGATGCGCGCATCCGAATGCGCCGGGTGCCGCACCCGAAACGGCAGATATCGATTGACGTCATCGTCGAGCCGCAACTTACCGCGCTCCACGAGTTGCATCACCGCCGTACAGGTGATCGTCTTCGTGACTGAAGCGATGTTCATGAGCGTGTTCGCTTCCATGGGACGTTGCGCGGCGATGTCGGCCCAGCCGTAGCCCGCCGTGCGAAGCAAGCTGCCCTGGTAGATGATCCCCAGACTCAGGCCCGGATCGAACGCGGACGCGAGCTGGGCGCGCACGAAATCGTCGAACGCTGTGCTTTGGAGCCATTCGGGAAATGATGATGACGACGCGCCCAGCACGCGCGGCGGTAGAACGACCAGCCCGGCGGCCGCCAGGACGCCAGTGAGCAGGTCGCGGCGATTGATCGGTGCACGAGTATCAAACATCGGATTCCATCCTCTTGAGTTAGAACTTCTGGCCGAACCTGAGTCCCGCCGCGCGCGGTTGGCTCACGATCATGTGGGTTGCGACGCGAGGCCCTAGCTCGACTGGCGTCCAGGAATCTCGTGCTCCGTCAACCGCAGACCCGGCCTCTGCCGTTTTCTTGAAGTCATAGCCACGCTCAAGCTAGCAGCGAATGACTTGAGAAACTTCGTGTCGGCGGCACGACTGGCGGGACTTTCCCCCGTTCGGCACAAGCATCGCGGGTTTTGTCCAGGCGCGTCTGTTGGCCCGCGCTGCGCGAGACAAGTCGCGCAGAAAAACCTTTTGTGACGAAGCGTCCGCGCGGGAAAAGCTCCGTGTGCTGTCGGTGGGATCCGCAAAGTTGTCGGCGACGAGTAACGCACACTGCCCGTCCATGGTCGATGCGGCGAGAGAGCGTGCAGTGATTTCAGCGACGAGTTCCTTTTCCGAGCACCGAATGCAGGCACACGTTGCCGACAAGGAGTTGGTCCGAGGACAGCTCTACGTCGACGGACGCTGGCGCGACTCCAGCGATGGCGGTTTGTTTCCAGTGCGCAATCCCGCGAACGGCGACTGGCTCGGCTCCGTGGCGGCCGCCGGTGAGAGTGAAACGCACGAGGCAATCGAGGCCGCGCAACGCGCTTGGCCGGCCTGGCGCGCACTGACTCCTGACGAACGCGGTCGGCTGCTCAGGAAGTGGGGTGCGCTCATGCGTGCAGCGAGCGCGGACCTCTCAGTCATCATGACACTCGAACAAGGCAAGCCGCTCGCCGAAGCGCGCGGCGAAATCGAATATGCCGCAAGCTTTCTCGACTGGTTTGCCGAAGAAGGCCGTCGGGCGTACGGCGAAACGATTCCCAGCCATCTCACCGGCCGGCGACTGATGACGACACGCCAGCCGATCGGCGTGGTTGCAGCCATCACTCCCTGGAACTTCCCTTCAGCGATGATCACGCGCAAGGCGGGGGCGGCGCTTGCCGCGGGTTGCCCGGTCATCGTGCGGCCCGCCGATGAGACTCCCTTCTCTGCCCTCGCGCTCGCCGCGCTTGCCGAGCGTGCGGGACTACCTGCCGGTGTCTTCTCAGTCGTCACCGGGGACGCGCGCACCATCGCGCAAGCATTAACGACGAGCGAAATCGTGCGTGCGGTGTCCTTCACCGGCTCGACGGAGGTCGGCCGCACCTTGCTGCGTCAATGTGCCGACAGCGTGAAGCGTGTATCGCTCGAACTCGGCGGCCACGCTCCTTTTATTGTCTTCGACGATGTGGACATTGCCGCGGCAGCGCGCCTCGCTGTTTCTGCAAAGTTTCAGACCTCGGGACAGGATTGCCTGGCGGCGAACCGAATCCTGATCCAGCGCCGGCGCTACGCAGAGTTCGTCGATCACTTCGTCGAGCTCACCCGGGCGCTGCGAGTTGGCAACGGCCTCGACCCCGGCGTCGACATCGGTCCGCTGATTTCGCAGCGAGCAGTGGCCCGGTGCGAGCGGCAGATTCACGACGCGATCGCGAAGGGTGCGTCATTGCGATTCGGCGGCGGTCGTCATTCGGCCGGCCCGCTATTCGTCACTCCGACGGTGCTGGCGGACACTACGCCTGACATGCTGATCCATCGCGAGGAAACATTCGGTCCGGTGGCGGCGATTCTGCCGTTCGACAACGAGCAGGAAGCGATCGAGATCGCCAACGACACGATCTACGGGCTCGCCGCTTACATCTGCACTCACGACCTGGACCGGGCGCTGCGCGTGAGCGACGCCTTGGACTATGGGATGGTTGCCATCAACACGGATCGTTTTACCGGCCCGCCGATTCCCTTCGGCGGTATCAAACAATCCGGTCTGGGACGCGAAGGATCGCGTCACGGACTCGATGAGTACCTGGAGCTGAAGTACATCTGCATCGCCGGCGCCCCTTGATCGAAAGCTTACACAGCCCGTTCGCGTTTGAGCTGGTCCGTCACCTCCTTCACTGCCGCGCGCGTGATTGCCACGATCTCATCGGCGTCCGACGGCGACAAAATCAACGGTGGAGCGAAACCGAGAATGTCTCCATGGGGCATGGCACGCGTTATCAGACCTCTCCGCCGCGCGGCGGCGGACAAGCGGGCTCCCACTTTCAATGCGGGATCGAAGCGACGCTTGCCGGCACGGTCCGCGACGAACTCGATGGCCGCGAGCATGCCGACGCCACGAACCTCAGCAACGAAGTCATGCGCTGCCAACTCACTCGCCAGTCGCTCACGCAGGTAGTTGCCGACGCGCTCAGCGTTGTCCGCCAGTCGCTCTCGTTCGAGGATGTCGAGACACGCGTTCGCGGCCGCTGCTCCCAACGGATGACCGCTGTACGTGTAGCCATGCGAAAACGCACCGACACGTTCGGCAGCGTCGCGCACGACCTCCCAGATCCGCTCGCCGATCAAAGACGCGGACATCGGCACATAGGCGCTCGTCAGACCTTTCGCCACGGTGATCAGATCCGGCTGCATCCCATATCGGTCGCTGCCGAACGCCGTCCCCACACGGCCGAACCCGCAAACGCCTTCATCGCTGATCAACAACACATCGTGTCGCTTCAACACCGCCTGAATCTCATCCCAGTAGCCCTCCGGCGGCGGGATCAATCCGCCAGTTCCCAGCACCGGCTCGGCGATGAATGCGCCCACCGTCTCCGGTCCCTCCGCGACGATCAACGCTTCGAGCTCGCGGGCGCGCCGTTTCGAAAAGTCGCGCTCCGTCTCGCCTTTCCCGGCACCCCAATAATGATGAGGAACGCCGGCATGGCGGACGATGGGCAGCGGCAGATCCATGTGCTCGTGATAGAAGGACAGTCCGGTCATCGAGCCTGCAATCACCGAGCAGCCGTGATAGCCGCGCTCTCGCGAAATGATTTTCTTCTTACGCGGCAGGCCGCGCAGATTGTTGTAGTACCAGACCAGCTTGGCATTGGTCTCGTTCGCGTCGGAGCCCGACAGACCATAGAACACTTTGGCCATGCCCGCCGGCGCCATCGCGATCAGCCGAGCCGACAGCCGCGCCAGTGCCTCCGTCGTGTTACCAGCATAAGCATGGTAGTAGGCCAGCTTACGAGCCTGGGCGGCGATGGCCTCCGCGACTTCGGCGCGCCCATAGCCCACATTCACGCAGTACAGACCGCTGAACCCGTCGATGAGCTCGCTGCCATCCGCGCCCTTGATGCGAACGCCGGCGGCCGACTCCACCACAAAACAATCGGCTGCTCCCGAGGCAAAGTCCCGGGCATGAGTGAATGGATGCAGGACCGTGGCGCGGTCCATCGATTTGAGCTGTTCGAGCGTGGTCGTCATGAGCGGAATCTCCCGAAGTTCGCCCACAACTTAGCCGCGCCCGCCGCGACAGGTTCGCAACTTTTCAAGCTGCAATGATGAAAATTATCGCCAAGCCGTGAGCCCCATGAACACCGATCTGGACGCCGCCGACTATCGATTGCTGGAGCTGCTGCAAGTGGACGCGAGGATGCCGATCGGCAAGCTGGCTGCGGTCGCCGGCTTGTCCGAGCCGACCTGTTATCGGCGCATTCAACGCTTGAAACGATCGAAAGCGATCGAGCGGGAAATCGCGCTGGTCTCGCCCCGCGTGATGGGCTGGCCCTTGACCATGATCGTGCTGGTGACGCTCGAGCGCGAGCGGACGGCCATCCTCGATCAGTTCATTCGCAAGCTACAGTCCGTGCCGGAGATCCTCGAAACGTGGTACGTGACCGGCGGCTACGATTTCGTGCTCCGCGTGGTCGCACGAGACATGGAAAGTTTCGAAGCCATGACCCGCAGCGCGCTGTACGCGGACAATCATGTGAAAAGCGTCAAGACCCTGGTCGCGATGAGGAACGTCAAGATTCAAGGCCCGCTCAAAGCCGTCGGTGCGACTCGAAGCAGTCGTCGGGCGCCTTCTCGCAAATGAGGAGTGTCGCCTCGCTACGGCTGGAGCAGCTCTGCCGTGGCCTGAATCTTCTTGCCTTTGTCGCTCTTCGCATCTTTGACCGGTGGCGCCATCTGCACACCCACACTGGTGAGATAGGCGTACGCGTGCTCGTCCAGATACCAATCCATGTTCTTGCCGACCCCTTTGGGATCGTTGGGACGGTCCTCGAAGTAGGTGTAGACCGGATGGTTCTTGTACGCCCACTGCAAGCGGCCATCGTCGCGCTTCACGATGGTCCAGGCACCCACGGGCTTGTCATTTTCGTCCGCGCGAATGATGGGCCACACCGCCGTGCAATCCCGATCGCACAGCGAACGACCGCCCGGTTCGCCCTTGAAAATGTATAGCGGCAGCAATTGCGGGAAGGATTTATAGCCCCAGGCTCCAGTGGGGCTCTGGGCCAAAGCCACGGCGCCGGGATAGGGACTGCTTTCGACGGAAGATTCGGCGGCGGCCGCCGATAAGGTCCAGAGAACGAATGCCGCGCCGAGCGGGACGCAAAGCCTGTGCATTTTCAACCTCCGTCGTTCGGGGCGTGTCGAAACGACCCGCCCGGGTTAACGCTGCTGACGGTGATCCCGACCTCGCTGAAAGATAGTCCAGTGCGCTTGATTTATCCATGCCGATATCTCGCGACGACTTTGTTTGTTTCGTCATCTACCGCGATCGCCGACTGGAACCGGGCCCGCACCCGAACGTTAGTTTCCGTGACAAACAACAGCTGCCCTGGAGGCGACCATGCGATTCGGCACCTTGCGCCCTGCGCTTTGCACGGGATTGCTCGCGTTGATTTGTCAGGCTTCACTGGCTGACGGCGAGACCTCGACTCCACCGCCAGCGCCCAAGGCATCCGTGAAGCGCGATTGCGCGGACGCCAAAGGGGCGACGAAGAAAGAGTGTGAGAAGGTGGCCGCAAAAATCGATGCGCAGGCCGCCGATCCAGCCAAGCAGCCGGCCAGCGAGGAAGCCCAAAGCAGCGCCGACTACGTCCACCACTCCAGCCCTGTCATGCGCACCCCGGCCGAGGTGGCAAAGGACAAGGCGAAAGCCAAGTCGGAACGCAAGAGCCAGGGCGACAACCCCACGCCAAAGTGAGGTGACGTTGTCGACTTCACGGAATGGCCGCTCGCGCGTCCGCTTACGACGACCGTGACGGCATAAGCTTCACGAGCACGCCGTCAGGCACTTGCTCGGCCGCGACTATTTCTTCAGCACCAACTCCTTACCGATCAGCTGCGCCTTGTTGGCGTTCTTTTTCGGCACGAACTTCTGCACGCGATTGTTGTTGGCGTCGGCGACATAGAAGTTGCCTTCGTTATCGACGTCGATTTGATGCGCGTTGTCGCTGACGCCCGGCTCGTCACCGAGCGTGCCCCATTGGGACACCAGCTTGCCGTTGAGGTCATAACAGGCAAAACGGCCATATCGCGTCGCCGACACACACACGCGCTTATCGTCCGTCGTGATGACACGAGTGACGCGCGCCGTGCCCGGCCACTGGTCGAGGAACTTGCCGTTGTGATCGAAGATCTGGATGCGATCGTTGTTGCGATCGGCCACATAAACCCGGTTCGCGTCGACCGCGACCGAGTGCACCAGGCTGAACTCACCCGGGCCCGAGCCCTTCGATCCCCACGACATCAGGTACTTGCCGCTCTTATCGAACTTCACGACGCGCGAGTTGGTGTAGCCGTCGGCGACGTAGAACGAGCCATCCGGCAGGAACGCCAGGCTGGCCGGATCGTGGAAGTGATTCTCGTCGTTGCCCGGAACGCCCTTCTCACCGACCTTGAGCAGCAGCTGCTTGCCGTCGTTGCTGAACTTCAGGATGCGATGATTGAAACGATCGACCACCCACACGGCGTGCGCGGGATCGTACGGGTCGATGATGATGTGGTGAGCGATCGAAATTTCGCTGTTCCATTGCGACCAGTTCTCGATCACCTCGCCGTTGGCGTTGAGCACCAGCAGGTTGTTGACGTCACCCTTCTCGAAGTTGTTGTTGTCGCGGACGACGGTGGTCTTTTCCTTCATCACCTTGCCGTCGGCGGACAGCATCGGATGACCTTCGCGCGTGTCGTTCCGGTCGACGGCGCCGATGAAGACGCGATTGGGGTCTTCGGCATTCACGGACACGACGCGCTGGTTCCAGCCTTCGATGCCCGGCTTGAACCAGCCGACGACCACGTCATACGGGCCGGTCAGATCCAGGCCACCTTTCTCCTCGGCGACGGCGGGTGCGGCAGCGGCGATACACAGGGCGGCCCAGGAGAGGCCCCGGAAGGCATAGATCTTTTTCACGGAACTCAGCTTCTTGGCGGAATGAATGTCTGAATCTGTTTGACCGCGAAGTCGACCTTCATTTCGAAGGCTTCTTTGCCGATCGCGGCGCTGGCACGGCGGGCATCGCCAACGATACCGTTCTTCGGCGAGTCCGCGGCAGGCTGCGGTTTACCATCGGCGCCGACCGGAATACCTACCGCGGTCGGCAGCAATGACTTGCGCACATACGTGCCATCGTGATCGAGGTACATCATGATGGAAGTGTCGTGTACGCCGGCATGCCGGGCTCTAGGATAGCCTTTAGCAGCGAGCTTCTCTTCCATCGCATGATTCGCGGGCTCATACACCTGATCGCAATAGAAGACATGCACGCCCGAAGCGCTGTAGCGGGCGTCCATCTCGGTCGCTACCTTGCGATAAACATTGTTGTCGCCCTCGCCCTGACCGCCGCCGTGGTCGCCCATCACCACCACGTTCTTGAAGCCGGTCGTAATGGACTGCTCGACCATTCGCTCCAGAATTTTCTGTAACAGGTCGTTGGTCAAGCCAATGGTCCCTGGCAGCTCCGCGCTGGCGTTGTTCGGCGTGAGCGGCAACACCGGCATGGCGATCGCGTTGCCGAGGCGCAGCGCAATTTCTCTGACGATCGCGCGCCCCATGATGTTATGGCCGCCGTTGACATTTTGCGGACCGCGTTGCTCGACACCGCCGGTGTAGATAAGAGCGGTGGTTTTTCCTGCCGCAAGGGCGTCCCTGACCTCGGGCCAGGTCATCAACTCGAACTCGACTGCCGCCCGGGAGCCGGAGCTCGCGGCCAAGGCCGGCTGCGCAGTGAGCGTGGCGGCTGTAACCAAGGTAAGCGCAACGCTTCTCACGATGAAATGACACAAATTCGCACCCCTGGTCCCGAGTATTGAAGTTGTCATTCGAGCTTGCCGAACGAGGCGAAGCCGGAGCGCCGACTTCGCCTCGGTCCATCGCCTGATGTTTCTAGAAGTTGACTCGCACACCCATACGGTACTGACGGCCGACGCGGTCGTAATCGGCGTTGCCCTGACCCGACCAGTGCGTCGAGCTGAGACTACCGCCGATCGTCGGCGGCTGCCGATCGGTCAGGTTTTCGATCGTCCCGAACAGCTCGAAGCTCTCGAACTTGTACGAGCCGGACAGGTCGATCGTGGTCATGCCGGCGATGTCGTTGTCCTCGATCGTCGGCGCGAACGTGGTCGACACCGGGCAATTCGAGGCGCACTCGATGAAGCCGTTGGCGTACACGCCCGGACCGGTGTAGCGCACGATCGTGGTCACCGAGGCCGTATCGCCTTTGTAGCCGATCGACAGGAAGCCGCGCAGCTTCGGTGAAGTCAGGCCCTGGAACGGCGGAATGCTGCCGCCCCAGCTGCCCACGACGCCTGCGCCATCGAAAACATGGCCATCGACATCCTCGGTATCGAGCTTCAACACGCGGGTGGCCATGGCGCGGATCACCATGTCGCCGCTCAATGCGCCCACCAGACCGGACATCGGGAAGCGGTAGCTCGCTTCGACATCGATGCCGCTCGCTTCCTGCCCGATCAGGTTCTGCGGCTGGGTGATCACCATGAAGATCATGTTGGGGTTGGCCGTGTCATAGATGATCGAGTTACACAGCGTCGCATTGCCTCGAGCGCACAGGTCGATCACCTTTTGCGCGCTCGGCGCTTGCACCGAGCCTTGGACGTCGATGTTGTAATAGTCGATCGCCATCTGGAAACCCGGCAGGAAGCGCGGGGCCATCACCACGCCGAAGCCCGTCGTGTCCGCTTCCTCCGGCTTCAGATCCGGATTGCCCCGCGTGAGCGAGTAGCCGTTGGGATTGGTCACGCCGCCCGGGTTCGGATTTGTCAACACGTTGCCCGAACCGGTTTGACCGGCCGTGAACAGCTCACCGAGGTTCGGCGCACGAATGTCGCGTGAGCGCGTGAAGCGGAACCGCACGTCTTCGATCGGCCGCCACGTCAAGCCGCCCTTCCAGGTCGTGACATAGCCGGAAGTCGAGTAATCGGTCGCACGCACGGCGGCGTTGAGATCGAGCTCCTGCAAGGCGGTCATGTCGCGAGCCAGTGGCACGAGCGTTTCGAGATAGCCTTCGGTGACGTGGAATCTGCCCTGGCTGGCTTTGTAGTTGCCCGCGAAGAATTGCGTCGCCTCGTCGCGCTCGGACGCCCACCCCGAGACTTTTTCGATGCGATGCTCGGCACCGACCGCGACCGAAATCGGGCCCGCCCAGGAATTGAACGGTTCGCCGCTCACGTTGACCGCCGCGACTTGTTGCTGGAGCGTTTCGTTACGCATCGACACGCCCATGACGTAATCGAGCGCCGCCTGGCTGTTCACGCCGATACCGAACGGGTTGTACGGCACGCACGCCGGGTCGTCGTTCGCCGTGCTGGCGTCGGCGTTCACGCGGCAGGTGGGCGTGCCGTTGACCATGACGGAATCGAGCGCCTTCAAATAATTCGGCGTGATGCCGTTGTGAGAGGTGCGCGGCTTGAGGTCGGTTTCGCTATGTTGGACATACCCGTTCCAGGTCCAGTCCGTGCCCAACGCCCCGAAGCTTCCATCGAGGCCGGCGGCCACCCGGTACAGCGAACGACTGTAGTCGCCGACCAACCGGCCCATGTCGGCGTTGGTGCTGCCCATCGAGAACCTCGAGGTCGGGGTGAGTCCGGCCGCCAGCATTTCCTGGCGCAGCGACTCCGGCAGGAACGCATTCTCGAGACTGATCGAGTTGTTGCCCAGGCGGCGATTCGGATTCGCGACGTTGGAGGTGCTGGTGTCCGAATACTGCCCTTCGAGATAAGCATTGACCTTGTCGGTCAGGTCGAAGCTGGTGCGCAGGTAGCCGATGGTGCGCTTGACGCTGCCCGCGATGTCGATGCCGTTCTCGATGCGCGAATATTCCCAATCGCCACCCTCTTGCAGGTTGTTGCCGACGTTGGTGCCGAAGTTGAAGCCGCGATTGATCTCTCCGTTCGGCCCGAAGTAGGTTCCCCGAAGCGGCCCGCTCGTGATGATGCCGCCCGGCGTACCGGCGGAGAGGCCCACGTCGCGGCGAACGACGTATCGCGGCTGTCCGTTCCCCTCGGCATACGCCGGATTGTTAATGACCGCCGCGGGCAATCGGGCCCACGGACGATCGTTGGTGCCTTCGATGCCGTCGCTCTGCGTGTGCTCGGCGGACATGAGCAGGTGACCGCGACCGTCCGCGAACGGCGTGCCATAGCTCAGCTGCGCGCTGATGCTCTTGTCGTCCTCGTATTTGGTCATGCCCGTCTGCAGCTCGCCCTTGAACCCGGTGAAGTCATGATCGATCACGAAGTTGACGACACCGGACAAGGCGTCGGAGCCATACGCCGCCGAGGCACCGCCGGTCACGACGTCGACGCGCTGAATCAATGCGTTCGGGAACGAGTTGATGTCCGGAGCGCTGTTGCCCGAGGTGAGCGCCGCGTTGATGTAGCGCTTGCCGTCCAACAGGACCAGCGTGCGATTCGTGCCCATGCCGCGCAAGTTGAGCTGACTCACGCCGGTGGCGCCGGTGGAGAGATTGCCGTTCGCCGAGCGCGGGCTCGCCGATCCTGAGAATGCCGGCAGCACGTTCACCGCATCGGCGACGTTCACCGTGTTCAACGCATTGAGCTCGTCGGCGCCCAGCACCGACACGGGCGTCGGTGCCTCATAACCATCGCGCGTGATTCGCGTGCCGGTGACGACGATCTGATCGATGGTCGTGGACTCGGCTTCCTGCGCTTGGGTGTTGGTGACGGCGACGGTGGCAAGCGCAGTCGCACTGACCGTCGAGAGCGCCCAAACTTTCGCGCGGCGACGAGCCTTTCTGGATGAATTCATCGGCAGTTCCCCCTGGTTGGTTCGGCGCGGCTGCACTCGATGCCGCCTGCGCATATCGATTATTTATTGAGCCGCAAACGACCGCCTCGAACTGACTTCCTCCCCGACCCGAATCAGGCGCGCGCGTCTGTGCTCAACCAACGAGATTGCAATCCCCATGCCACGCACCGAAAGCTTCGCTCCCGAGGTCCGGACCATGTGAATATTTGAAAACTCACAACTCATATACGGAACATCCGCAGCGGCATCGGCAGAATTTTGCCGATTCGAAGATTCGCATCGGCGGAAACTAGCCTATGTGTCGACGAACGAAACGCGGGCACGACGACGCCTCCATCGTTTGAAACATGGAAGCTTGCGAATCAGACGGAAAGGATCGGCAGGCGAAGCGCATCGCCTGCCCTTGAATCAGCGCTGCTTGGCCACGCGAGCTGCATCCACGGCAGGCGCAGCGTTGCCCCAGGAGCCGCGCACATAGTTCGCGACGTTGGCAATCTCGGCATCGCTCAACACATCCGCGTACGGCTTCATCGTCTCCCAGGCGCCCAGCTTCATGCCTTCGGCCGGGGTCGCGCCGTAGAGCACGGCGTTGATGAGCGAATCGGGATCGGCGGATTGCACGATGGCGCTACCGGCGAGCGGCGGCCCGGAAAACATTCCGCCACGCCCGGAGGAGCCGTGACACTTCTCGCAGCGGTCTTTATAGATGCCTTCTCCCAAAGCGGCCTGCTCCGCGCTCACCGGTGACGGCGGTTGTTTTCCTTCCGGCACGCCTTTGGCGGGCAGACTCTTTATGTATGTCGCCATGGCGCGAGCGTCTTCCAGCGTCAGCTTGGAGGTGCTGTTGGCCACCACCTCATTCATCGGCCCCCAGGCGCCACCGCGCGCGCTGAAGCCCGTGTGCAGATATTTGGTGAGATCGTCCACCGACCATGTTTTCAGGCCGTCCGCCGAGGATGTGAGATTCACCGCGGACCAATCGCGCACCTTATCGGCTGTCACGTACTCGCGCAGCGTGCCCCCGTGATAAGCCTGGTCCGACCGCTCGGCTAGAAAGCGGTTGCGCGGAGTATGACATGCGCCGCAATGACCCAATGCGTCGACCAGATAGGCGCCGCGATTCCATTCCGGCGTTTGTTTCGGATCCGGCTTGAAGCGCGCGGGCTCGAAGAACAGCGCATTCCAGAGCATCATGGCCCAGCGCTGCGTGAACACGAAATCGTTGGCGGGCGGCTGATACTCATCCGCCGTCACCGTGCGCATATAGGCATACAGCGCAGTCACATCCTCGTCCGTCATCCGGGTGAACGACGGATAGGGAAACGCGGGGAACAGTCGATAACCTTCCGCCGCGACGCCCTCATGCAACGCGCGACGCAGATCCTCCACCGTCCACTTGCCGATGCCATGCTCGGCGCTCGATGTGATGTTGGAGGAATAGATGGTGCCGACAGGCGATTCGAATGCCACGCCGCCGGCATACGGAGCGCCGCCCGGGCGGGTGTGACAGCTGGCGCAGTTTGCCGCCAGCGCCACATAACGACCGCGCTCGACCAGCGCGGTCTCGTTACTTACGGTCGAGCTCTCCGGAGTCGAGTCATCGGCTCGCGACCCCTGACCGGCACACAGTGCCGTGAGAACGGCGACGCCCAGGATTCCCGCGACCCAATGCGGCGGCTTGCGAAAACATGGCATGGTTGGAGCTGATCGTTCTCGACGGCTCACCGCACTTCAGTTCTTCGCTGCCCACGAGTCGCAGTGTCCCTTGGCCGGGACGTTACAGCTGAATATCTGGCAATGGCCGCAGGCCGCGCTGCCCCCATCGAACAGTCCACAGCCTCCGCACTTCTGCTCGGGATTGGGCGATTGCTCGGTGAAGTTCAACGCAGCCGCCAGGCCCTCGTTCATCTTGCCGTCGAGACAGGCTTGTTCGCCGTCCGCCCGGGCGACGCCCGCGACCGAGGCCACGGCACCGGCCAACGTTACTCGCAACAATCCACGCCGTGTCATTCGTGTTGACATTTCATCCCCCTCGCTCGCTATTGGTCGACCGACGCGTCTGGCCGACCGCGTCAGATCTTCTTTTCGTCACGATACACATCGTGACAACCCTTGCAGGGCAACGCCTCGATCACATGCAGAGCCGCCTGTTCGACGCCCTGCTCCCGCCCGATCTTGGCCATCTCGGCGGACTTCTCAGCGAACTCCTTCATGCGTTTGGAGAAATCCGCCCAATCCTTCCAGACCTCGGGCTTGGCCGCGCCGCCGGGCACTTTGGCCTCGAACGACTTCAGCGCGACCGATGCCGACAAAGCCAATGTTTCCATATGAGCCAGGGCATTCTCGGTCGGCCCGGCGCCGGACAGGATCTGCCCGAGGGCGGCGGTCTGCTGCTCCAAGGACTTCATGATGTGCTGACGATAATCGATCACGTCCTTGTCGTCGGCGTGGCCCATGACGGGCAACAACAAAGTGGCGCCCAGAGTGATGCTGAAGGCAACTGCTTTACTCGCACGGATCATTGGTAGTGGCCTCACTTCTTCTGTACGCGGTAAACATCGTGGCAGCCCTTGCAGGACAGGCTGCTCAGCTTCGGCGTCACCGCCGCGACTCCACCCTGCTTGGCGGCCTTGGCCACATCGGCCGCCGCGGCGACCATTTCATCCAGGCGCTTGGAAAAGTCGTCCCACTTGTCCCAGACTTCGGGCTTGGCCTCACCCCCGAGCACCTTCGGCGTGAAAGCGATCTTGGCCGCGCCGGCGGTGATACTGAGCACCTCCGCCTGGACCGCCACATCGGCGGCGGGCGCCTTGCCTTTGACGATCTGATTGAGAGCGGCGAACTGCTCGCCCAATGTTTTCATCACGTGCGAGCGATAGTCCCGCACGTCCTGGTCATCGGCGAAACCGCTGATGGGCAACAAGGTCCCGACGAACGCGATTCCTGCCCAGGCCAGCCTCGGCAGCGCGGTGGATCTTTTCAACACATTCCCCTCCGAAAACATCATTCGATCTGTTATTCGCCGGCAGCGCCGGCCTTCGCGCCGCCGCCCTGCACTTTGGAGACGGCCTCCTCGCCGCGCTCTTCATGCAGGATGAAGGCCTGAACGAACTTGACCTCCCATGCCATGGAGATCGCGGTGTTCTCTCCGGTTTGCGGATCCGGATAAGCGTCCGCGTTCTTGCGCATGGCGCGGTATTCCGAAGGCATCGGCTCGGCGCCGTAGCTGCGATGGTGAGTGGACCAGTTCTGACCGAGCGAATTGTAGTAACGCTCGATGTCGGTGTAGCCCGCCATCAGACCTTCCGCACTTTCCGGCGTCAGCTTGAGCTTAACGCGCCACGCACGCACCGAGAGATAAGGTACACCACGAGCCTGCGACTCGGGGAAAGTGATATCGGCCGGCTCGGTGGTCAGCACACCGTCCTTGATCTTGCCGCGCAGGTGATAGATGAAGCTCTTGCCCCAGCGGAAATCGATACGATGCGTGCTGCCGGGGGTGTACGCGCCAAGCGTATCCACCATCAGCGGATCCTTGCCTCGATAGAGCGTCACGTCGACCTGGTCGTCATTGGTGAGGTCCTCGACGTTGGTGAGCTCGAACAGCCAGCGGTTGTAATTGAACTTCCGCATGTAGTCCTGGATGAAATGGCGGTACGACCCGTCGGGACCCCGGTAGTTGTCGACGCAACCGAGCACCCGGTACATCTGATTGTCGATGCCCGGCTCGCCATCGGGGCTGGTGAAATCGTGCGGACCGACCTTGCCATCCAGGTTCAAGCCGATCGCGGTCTTGCCCTGCGCTTCCTTGAAATGCAGCTTGGGCTCGGGCTCCGTGGTCGGATTCCAGATCTGTCCTTCGCGCTCGAGCTGGGTCTCGACGAACTTGTAACGAACGCCGGAGTCCATCGGATAGAGCGTCTTGAACTGCTCGCGCGGCCCGTCGTTCAGCCCTTCCGGACATTCGACCTTACCGTCCGGCGATTGCCAGATCGCCACGTTCTTGGCGGTCAGCACATAGCCGATCGTACCGGCGCGTAACGGGCTCTCCGCGGCCTGTGCAGTCGCTACGCCGAGCGCGCATCCCAGCAGGGCGGCGAAGGCCGGTTTCATGGATCGATGAGACTGCATGGAAACTCCCCCTTACTCGATTGCTTCGTTGGCTGCGTTGCTGCCGGGCTCAGCGCGAGCCACCGGCATTGCCGCCAAAGTCATCGCGTAACCAGAACGCCTTGTAGCCGTTGCGCGCACCGTTGAATTCGCCCCAGGTATCGCACTCGATGTCGCCGGGCTTCTTGTCACGCGCGCAGTAATAGACCGGCCGATCGCGATACGCCCACACATGCAATGCGCCGGGAGCGTTGCGAGCTGCTTTCTTGCCGGTCTTCGGATCGATGTCCATCGTGCTCCAGATGCGGCTGTTACTTTTCGCATCCTTCGGCGCGATCACGTACGGGAAGTTCTTCAGGCACAGATCGGGATCGCCGCGACCGCAGATCGCAAACCGATACGCCTGTGGTGTGTCGGGATGGTTGCAGGCCAGCTGGTCGATCGCATCGTCATTGCAGTTATAGATATAGATGGTCATGCCCTTCGCGTCACCGAGCACCTGGCCGGAGTGCGTGTCGTTCACGGTGAAGCCCTCGGGCGGCGGCGGTGCCATCTGGGTGTATACGTTGTGCCAGCCGGGCTCGTCACTACCTTCGAGGCTGCTGGCACGTGTATCCAGCGCGCGCGTGTAGAGAGGCATCTTGCGAAACGCCCACTGCTTCACGCCGGGTGAGCTCTCGATGATGGACCAGTCGCCTTGCGGACGAACGGTCTCGGGCGCGAGCACAGGCAACCAGTCGTGCAGACACTTCAAGTCGCAGTTCGACTTGCCCGGCGCATCGTGATCCGAGTAGTAGACCGAGCGGCCCGTCGCACCGATGGTGAGAAGATGACCGGTCGTGACCGTTCGCACGGCAAACTGCGGCGGAATGTTAGGTGGCGGCCCCACCGGCTTGCGCTGAGCGCCGCCTTCGGAAGTGCCCCTCAGGTCGGTGCCGCCGATGACATCGCCCGGCTCGCGATCGAGCACGGAGGTGTAGAGCGCATAGCCATCGTATGCCCACTGTTTACGGCCGTCCTTGCGCTCGATGATCGTCCACTTCCCCACCGGCTCCGCGTCGGGCTTCGCCAACACGGGCGGCCAAACATCGGTGCAGCTGGGTCGGGTCTCGACTTCCGGCAATTCCAATCCGCCCGGGTACGGGCTCATCAGGCCGGCATTCTCCGTGTACTTGTGATCGTCGCAGGTGGGCTTGCCCTTCTGCTCGCCTGCGTCGCCGTTGCGCAAATTGGTGATGGGCCAGCTGTACAGCGTCTTGCCGTTGGCATCGGCATACACCGGCCCTTCGAACTCGGCCACGATCACCTTGAAGCCGCGCGGCATCGGTTCGCGCACGTAGTCTTCCAGGTACTGCTGGTTCTTCGCCTCCGCCGGGACCATTGCAAACACGGCCGCCAGAACGCCCATCAGGGCTGCAATCTCTCGCATCGATCCCCCTTTTGCTCAGCGCCCGATCCGCTCCGCGAGCGCGGCTCAGACCAGAATTTCGCTGATGACCTTGCTGGTCTGGTTGCTCTTGGTTCCCCAGGAGGGAATATCCAGGCCCATGACCTTCATTGTGGTAAAGCCGAGCTGGGTTCCTTGCGCACCCTTGCAGTCGATGTGCATGCCGGTCTTGACTCTGCCGCCGGCTCTGCCCGCCGTGAATGCCGGCATCTCTTCGAGCGAATGGATGCGCGCGTTCGCCACGTCGGTATTGGCCATGATCAAACAATTGTCGAGCAGCGTACCGTCGCCCTCCTTCACGTTGTTGAAGGCTTCGACGAAATAAGCCCACGACTCCATCGACCGGCGCAGGAACCACGATGCATTGGGCTGATAGCCGAGCTGCGCATCCGTCGGCTCTTCATGAGTCGTCGTATGATGCGGCTTCTCGTAACCGGGCTTGGTGGTGTTGGCCTGCGCGTTCGAGTAAGCCATGTTGAACACGCGCGTCTGGTCGCACGCGACTGCCATGACCAGCAGATCGGTCATCATCTTGTGACGCTCGGCGACCAGGCTCGCTTCGTTGCCGAGCTTCGGATCTTCCTTCGGCGCCGGAGGCACCACGCAGGCCGCGCGCGGCTCGGGCTTGGTCAGCTGATGATCGAACTGCTGTTCGAGATGACGCAGGCCGGTGAAGTATTGATCGAGCCGCTGCCGATCCTCGGCACCGACCTTCTTTTCGAGCGCCTTGCGTTGCTCGGTCACCGCCGACAGCGCGCTCTTGCGCGCCATGATGAGGGGACTCGGTGCGAAGGTGGGAGCATTCGGATCCTGGAAATCCGGACCGAACAGGCGCTTGTAGAAGTTCACCGGTGAGAACTCCGGCGAGTTCGGCGTGTTGGCGTTCTCGTAGGACACGACCGTTCGCACGTCGCCGGTCGCGGTAGCGGTCAGGTTCTTGAAGCGCGTGGTGCGGCCGATCTGATTGGCGACGATCACATCGAGCGTCTCCGAGGGCGCCTGGTTGGCGACCGTCGGCGAGGTGCCCGAGCGGAACACCATCCAGCCGGTGAAGTGGCAGAAGAACGCGCCGTCGCGAAACGCGGTGAGGTTCGTGTAGAGATTGATCTGATCGCGCACGTTCTTGAGCGCGACCAGCTCCTCGGGAAGATCGTAGCCCGGCCCGGTCTTCTTCGGCACGAACACATTCTTGCTCATGCCCAGGCCCCAGAGCCAGGTGCCGTATCGAATCGGCAGCGGCGTGCCATCCGCATAGGCATTGCCGTTGTCGTTGAGGAAGCAATTCAGGAGCGGCAATCCGACCGTGACGGCTCCGCCCTGGAGGATTCCGCGAAGAACACGGCGGCGTGTGAGTTTTGACATTGCTTGTTCCCCCTCTTCATCAGTTCGCGGCGCTGGCTGTCTTCACAGCCGGCGCCGGCGACTTCGGTGCGACGATTTCCGAGAATGCGTTGCTGAGCGCAATCGTGCGCAGCAGATCCGGCACGCGATAGCCCGCTTCGGCGAAGCGCGCATTGAAGTAATCGAGCGTCTTCTTGTCTTCGGGACGAATCGCGCCGCCCGCGCCGTAGCTGTAAACCCGCTGCACTAAACAGGAGGTGAGACCCGGGTAATCGTGGAGCACCTGCCCGAGGCTGGTTGCGCCGGAGAAAGCTTTACCGTCGAGCGTGCCGCTCGCGTCGATCTTGGTGCCGCGCTCCTCTTCGCGATAGCGGCCGCTGCTGTCAAAGTTCTCCAGCGCCAGCCCCATCGGATCGGTGATCTTGTGGCAGCCGGCGCAGACCGGATTCTTCAGATGAAATGCGACGCGCTCACGCTGAGTCGCGAACGGCGAGTCCGGATTGTCGACCGCCGAGAAGTCGACATTGGGCGGCGGCGGCGGCACGCGCTGACATAGCAACGTCTCACGCAGCGCCTTGCCGCGCAGAGTGGGAGAAGAGCGCGTGGGATGGGAATGGAGTGCAAGAAAACTGACCTGGCTCAACAGACCGGCGCGCGGGCTGTCGGGTGCTTCCGTGTACGGCGTCCAACCGGCAGGCGCGGGCTCGCCGTAGAGCACGGCGAGCGCCGGCGAAATGAACGTCTCGCGAGTCGTGAAGAGATCGCGGTAGTCGCCGCGCTTGTTGACGAGATGATCGACGATGGTGCGCAAGGTCTGCTCGCGCGCGTCCTGCGCTACCTGGCCGGTGAACTGCGGGTATGTCGCCGGATCCTTCGACAGCGAATTGAAATCGTCAAAGCCGAACATGTCGTCGAAGAAGGCGCGCACACCAGCGTCGAGACGACGGCTTGCAAGCATCATGTCGACGACGCGCGCGCGGCCTTTCGGCGTCTGGATTTCGCCGCTCTCGGCAGCCTTCAGCACGTTGTCGTCGGGCACCGCGTTCCACAGAAACAAAGACAGGCGAGTTGCGAGCGAGAACGCGTCGAGACGTTCGCGACCGGGACGCGCCGGATCCGGCTCGGTGGTCTCGGCGACGAACAACACGTTGGGGCTGACCAGCATCGCTTCGAGCGCAACGCCGATGCCGGCGTAAAAATCCTTGAGCTGATCGGCTGACTTGTTTGCCTCGGCGACGAACGCATCGAGCTCCTCGCGCGCCAGCGGACGACGATTCAGCAGTCGGCCTTTCTCCTTCAGGAATTGAGTCGCGCAAGCCTTGTCGGCCGCTTTCTCGTTCCTGGGCTTGCAGGTGATCAGGAAGGCGCGATATTTGGGATCGACCACGGTGTTGGCGATCGTGACCGCGGCCTTCTGATACAGCTCGAGCTGCGCCGTGGTCACGCCGGTGATCGAAGAGCCGAGCGCGAGCAGACCGTCGCGACGCTGCGCCGGAGGGAAGTGAGGCTCGGGGGCCACGTCGGGGCCGAACACATAGCGGACGGTGTTGAGGTACTGCTCCTCGGTCAGCAACCGCAGCCGGCTCAGAGAGCCCGTGTCTTGCGGCTCCTCGAGCGGCGCCTGTGTTTGTTGAGCGGTGGCCGACGTCGCCGCTCCCTGCGCGCTAGCCGATATTCCGGAATAGCTCGCCAATGCGAGGGTGGTCAGCAGTCCCGCCGCCGATCCAAGCAGGCGCGAGGACCATCGTCCAACTGACGGACACCGTTCACTCGACAACAGACGCATGTAACCCCCTTCTCAAACGGACGAGCTCGAACTGCACTGGCTCTCGCTCCTCCGACGCACTACGTATCAAACGAGCAGCAACGTTTCAAACGAGGAACAACACAGATTGCGTAGAGCCAACGGATCACGCGCGTCGCTCGCGGCCCCTGCGGTCGCTTCTACATCAGATATAGCAATCCACGTGCCAGCTCGCCGTTGAACGGCCGCGCGCTGCGTAAAGCCTTGTCGGTAGGAATTTTTTTGGGGCTGCAGTGGCCGGTGAGCGCGCCCCGCCGGGACCGATCAGCGGAAAATCGCCGATTGCCGATTTGAGCATCGGCCGAAAACCGCCCATCTCAGGCGTGGTGATTCGCGCCGGCGTCGCGCCCTGGCCGGATCAATCCGTACTTGACCATTTTTTCGTTCAACGTACGCCGCGGAATGCCGAGCACCTCGATCACTGCGCTGATCGAACCGCCATGATCTTTCAGCGCGGCCTCGATCAATTGCCGTTCGTAGGCGGCGACCCGATCCGCCAGCGCCGAGCCGCCAGCGGCCGGGATCGGCGCGGCTTTGCCGAGAATCTCCGGCACCGTTCGGCCCATCGACTTCAGCCCCAGCGCATAACGCTCGGCCACGCTCTTCAATTCCCGCACGTTGCCGGGCCAGCTGTGCGTGAGCAATGCCTCGACGTCGGAGGACGACAACGATCGATGCGGCTGTCCTGCAATCGAAGCGGCGCGCGTCGCGAAGTGTTCGAACAACAGCAGAATGTCTCCCTCGCGCGCCTTCAGCGGCGGCAACGGAATTTCGGCGCCGGCCAGCCGATAGTAGAGATCGGGACGGAACCGGCCGAGCCGGCCCTGTTCCTCCAGATCGTATTTGGTTGCCGCGATCACCCGCACATTGACCGGCACGCTCTTGTTCGAACCGACGCGCTCGACCACCTTCTCCTGCAAAACGCGCAACAGCTTCGCTTGCAATGCCAGCGGCATGCTCTCGATCTCATCCAGCAGCAGCGTGCCACCGTGCGCGAATTCGAATTTGCCGACCCGCGCGCCGCGCGCTCCGGTGAACGCGCCCGCTTCATGGCCGAACAGTTCGCTTTCGAACAACTCTTCAGGCAGCGCCGCGCAATTGATGGCGACGAACGGCGCCTTCGAGCGCGGTCCGAAATCGTGCAAGGCGCGAGCAACCACTTCCTTGCCGGTACCGGTCTGCCCGGTGATGATCACGTTGGGATCGTGCAGAGACAGCTCCGCCACCATGTCGCGAACGCGCGCGATCGCGGCCGAAGCGCCGACAATGTGAGCCTGCAATCCTTCGTGGGCGGCGACGCGTCCGGACAGCTGCTGTAATTCTTCTTTCAACCGGCGTTGCTCGATGGCACGCGCCACCACTGCCGAGAGGTGTTCGGGCACATACGGCTTTTGCAGAAAATCGTAGGCGCCCTCGCGCATGGCGGCGACCGCGAGCGGCACGTCGCCGTGCGCGGTGAGAAGCACAACGGGAATGTCCGGCTCGAAGCGCTGCAGTTCGCGCATCAGATCCATGCCCGATTTACGCGGCATCTTGAAATCCGTTACGACCACCTTGGGCGCCCTTCGCCGGATGACCGCGAGCGCGGCGTCCGCATCCGCGGCGGTCTCAACGGTGTGGCCACCCAATTCGAGCCATTGCGCGATCGAGTGGCGTACCTGTTCTTCATCGTCGACAACGAGGACTGTGGGATTCATGTCTGGATTGCCACCGCGGTTGGAGGAGCCAGGGCGCCGGCGAGCGGCAGAACGATACGAAACGTCGTGCCTCGATCCAATGCGCTTTCGACGCTTATTTCGCCGCCCATGTCCTGGATGATGCCGTAGGAGATCGACAGCCCGAGGCCGAGCCCCTGGCCGACGTCCTTCGTGGTGTAGAAAGGATCGAACACGCTGCTGAGGTGTTCGCGGGCAATGCCCCGACCGGTATCGCGAACCCGGAGGCTCGCGCGCTCTTCGCCGCGCTCCAGCTCGATCGTCAGCTGCCGCTCCGGCCGTTCGCGCATGGCGTCGAGCGCATTCGAGATCAGGTTGACGATGACCTGTTCCAGTCGAACGGCATTGCCGATCACGTACACCGCCTCTTCGGGAATCGAGACTTGCAGAGTCACGTCCTGCTCGCCGAGGCGATAGTCGACCAGGCTGAGCGCGTAGCGAATCGCCGCGTTCAGATCGGTCGCCTGCCTGGATGCCGTGTCCTTGCGGGCGAACGTCTTCAGATGCTGGGTCAACGCCCCCATGCGGGTGACGATGGCGGAGACGAGTTGCAGATTCTTCAGGGCCGAGTCCTTGTCGTTCCTGTCGAGCAGGATGCGCGCGCCGGCGATGTAGGTCGTCATCGCGGCGAGCGATTGATTGATCTCATGGGCGACGCCCGCCAGCGCCTGCCCGAGGCTTGCCATCTTCGTCGCGTGCACCAGGTTGTCCTGCGCACGACGCAGGTCTCGCTCGGTCCTGATTCGTTCATTGATCTCCGCCGACAACAGCGAATTGGTCGCAGCCAGCTCCGCCGTGCGTTCGGTCACTCGCAATTCCAGGTCGTGATGCGCGTTGAGCTTGGCGCGCACGATATGCCGGCGCTGATGCGTGACCAGGTAGATCAGCAAGGCGGCAAGCACCGCCAGCATCGCGGCAGCGGCGACCACCGCAGCCTGCTGCTGCACGGATTGCAGAGGAAACAGGACGACCAGCGTCCATCCATGCTTCGGCAACGGCCGGTTGAACACGACGTACTCATGACCGGTGCGCTCCTCGGGTTCGTTGATGCGCACCACCTTCATGCCGTGATCGGTCCGCTCGCCGTTGAACAATGGATTCATATCGTCGATGGCACGACCGTATTGACGCGTATCGCGCAACAGCCGCAGTTGTGATTCGGAGAGCTTCGAGATGGGCCGGTATTGCCAGTTCGGGCGGCTGGTCAGGAAGATCACGCCGTTCGGATCGAGCATGGCCACCAGCGCGCCGGTGCTTTTCCATTCGTTCTGCAACGGGTGCAGATCCACTTTCACGACCGCGACGCCGACTCCGGTCCCTGCGTTCTCATTGGTCGAGTGCCACAGAAAATAACCGGGCTTGCCGGTGGTGGCACCGACCGCGTAGTAACGGCCTTCGTCGCTGTTGAGCGCTTCGGTGAAGTACGGGCGGAACGCGTAGTTCTTGCCGAGGAAACTGTTGTTCTCGAGATAGTTGCTGGCCGCCAGCGCAACGCCGCTGTGATCGAGGACATAGATGTCCGAGGAGCCGGCCGCCTCGTTCAGCGATTTCAAATACTGATTCGCGGCCTGTCTCGCCTGCGGCGAATCGGGATGCTCATAGATCTCGGCGATCGGCGCCGCCTGGGCAAGCGCGGTGGGCAGGTAACGGAATCGCTCGATCGTCGCGTCGAGCGTGAGCTGAAGCAGCGAGAGCCGATCGTTCGCCGCACGTTGCAAGCCGCCGAAGCCGGACTGCAAAGCCAATTCGTAGGCCAGCCATCCGGATCCGGCGATCGCTGTCGCGATCAGAATGGCCACCGCCGCGCGCCGAACGCAAAGGGACTGCAAAGTCTTGGCCGCGAGCTTCATGAGCGAGAGTAGTACGGATTTTCGCGGCTACTTGTTTTCCCAACGTGATGGTTGCGTCGGTCCCCTCGGCGATGTCACCAAGTCTGTGCGAATGCGTCAAGTGTCAGTCATGCCGATCCATGGCGGACGCCTTCTTGGTATCGCGCATGAGCAGGTAGACCACGAGCGACGTAGCGATGCAACCGGTCAGGTAGTAGTAGAACCAGCTCTCGTGCCCGATCGATTTGAACCAGAGCCCGATGGATTCGGCGGTACCGCCGAACAGCGATACCGTGATTGCATAAGGCAGCCCGACGCCCGTCGCGCGCACCCGGGTGGGGAACAGCTCTGCTTTCACCACCGCGTTGATCGACGTGTAACCCGACACGATGATCCATGCGAGCGCGATCAGGCAGAACGCCTGAAACGGATCCCGTGCCGCCTGCAACGATGTGAGCAGCGGAATGGTAAACAGCGTGCCGGCCACTCCGAAGCCGATCAGCAACCACTTGCGACCGATCCTGTCGGAAATCGCCCCATAGATCGGTTGCAACAGCATGGCGAACAGCAACGAGCCGGCGGTCACCATGGTCGTCTGATCATCGGTGAGCTTGACCGACAGCTTCAGAAATTTCTGCATGTACGTGGTGTACGTGTAGAAGGCCGCGGTGCCGCCCATCGTCAGGCCGACGACGAGCAGCACCTCGCGCGGATATTTCATCAGCGCCTTGGTCGAGCTTTCACGCGGCTTGGATTTTCTCGCTTCGACGAACGCGTCGGTCTCGTGCAGTTCCCGGCGCATGAGCGCCGCGACGATCGCGAGACCGGCGCCGATGATGAATGGAATGCGCCAGCCCCAGTCCATCAGCTGCTCATGCGTCAGGAACACCTTCTGCAGCAGCAACAGCACCAGGATGGCCAGCAACTGGCCGCCGATGAGCGTCACGTACTGGAAGCTGGCGAAGAAGCCGCGATGATCCTCGTGCGCGATCTCGCTCAGGTAAGTTGCGCTGGTGCCGTACTCGCCGCCGAGGCTCAGGCCCTGAATGAGGCGTGCCACGAACAACATGATCGGTGCCACGATGCCGATCGAGCCATAGGTCGGTGTCACCGCGATCATCAACGAGCCGAAACACATCAACAGCACCGACAGCGTGAGCGCCGTGCGCCGTCCGTAATGGTCGGCCAGATGCCCGAACAGCATGCCGCCGAGCGGGCGGACGATGAAACCGAACGCGAACAGCAGCGCGGCGCTCAGCTGCTGAACCACCACATTCTCGCCCGGGAAGAACAGGTGCGCGAAGTACAGCGCGAAGGCCGCATAGGCGTAGAAGTCGTACCACTCGACCAGATTGCCCACCGATCCGATGAAGATCGCCTTGATCCGCCGACGCATGTCCGCGGCGTCGAGGGGCGCACTCTTCACCGCTGTCGCAATGTCGGCTTCGACCGCCAGCTCAATCTGTGCCATTTTCTGTGATACCGCGCTGATTACCGTTCGTCTGTGCTGGCCAGATTGCAATCCCCATGCCACGCCCGTGGCGGGCCGGCGGCCGAGTCGGGATCATGTGAATCTCTGATTACTCACACCGGCAGGCCGCGCGAACGCACAGCTCGATCGGCAGAATCTTGCCGATCCGCGGAATCCCCATCGGCGGAAAGCGGCCTATGCGCGGGCCCCGGAGCAGAGTACGTTTCAAGGTCACCAGGATTCGGTTCTCAGCGGCAGGAGCCTTCCTCCCTCCGGAAAACGCCCATGCGAACCCTCTATTCCTATCCCGACCTCTTCGGCGTCGCCGACAACAATCCGTTCGGGCTCAAGGTCTACGCGTTCCTGCGTCTGTATCGCCTCGAGTTCGAGCATCGGCACATTCTCGACACACGCGAGGCGCCGCGCGGACAGCTGCCCTACCTGATCGACGGCACGGCCACGATCGGCGACAGTGACGCCATCATCGCCTACCTTGACCGGCAGTGCGGCCTCAACGTCGACGCGAAGCTGGATTCACAGCAGCGCAATCTCGACCTGCTGGTGAGACGAACACTGGATGACTTGTATTGGCAGATGAGCTATTCGCGATGGCGCGACCAGCGTTACTGGCCCGCTTTCGAGAGAGCACTGCTCGACACGCATCCCGAGATCACGGCGGAAAGCCTGGAGGGCGCGCGAGAATACAACCGCCTTCGATATCACTACCAGGGAATCGGCCGGTATGAGCCCGACCGGGTTTATGCGCGGGGTACGGACAATCTGCGCGTGGTTGCCGACTTTCTCGGCGATAAGCCGTTCTTCTTCGGCGCCGAGCCGGAGAAAATCGACGCCGTGCTCTACGGCTTCGTGGCCAACATCTACTTTTATCAGATCGACACACCGCTGAAGCGATATGTGCTGTCGCGACCCGGCTTGGTCAGGCACTGTACCGCCATTCACGAGCGGGTGAAGACATGAGGTGACTGTCCGTCGCCACCTCACGGCGATTCACATGGCCACTACTTTTCGAACCTGACGATCTCCCCGTCCGCCGGGATCGCCATGGTGCGCTTCTCGGACTTGCCCGGCGCAGCGAGCTGCGCCTTGATTTCATCGCCCTGCACTTCCGTCGAGCCCTGCACTTCGAACGCGGGCACGGCGTAAGGAAAGCCCTCGGCCCCGAGCGGCTCGGGCGAATTGGAAACATGGAAATGCAGATGCGGCTCGGTGGAATTGCCGGTGTTGCCGACCAGTCCGAGCACCTGGCCTCGACGCACTTTGTCTCCCACCTTCACTCGTAGCGAACCCGGCTGCAGGTGCGCGTAGAAAGCATACATTCCGCCACCTACATCGAGCTGGACGTAATTGCCTCCCACGTTCGCCAGCGTGATCGGCTGAGCTCGTGAGTCGATGCCGGGCACGTTGTTCGGAATGCCATCCAGCACCGCGGCGACGACTCCGTCGGCGACGGCCAATGCATCGTGGCCGAACGCGTAATAGTTTTTGTTGTCTTTCGGGTCGCCGCGATAGGTCTGGCCATCCTTGCCGACCTGCACCCAGTCGATCGCAAAGCGCTGCGCGATGGCAGCGTGGCCATCGATCGGAATCAAGGCGCGACGGTGACCGGAGGTATTGGACGGACCGTTCGCGGCCACCCAGTGATCGCCGCTCAGCGGTGCGCCGATCACCAGCGAGTTCCTGGCCACCGCGAGCGAGCGGGTGCGCACCTCGAGCGTTTCCGTGTAGTCGCCCAGCTTCACCTTGAAACGATTGCTCAATCTGGCCGGTGCGTCCTGCAATCGATCGAACGTCACCCAAACGTAAATGACACCGGCCTGCTGAGCTGCGAGCACGGTCTGCTCACCGGCCTGACCGCGCATCATGCCGTTGAGATCGGCCTGGCTGAAACTCGCGAGCGATCGCGAGCTGTTGTCGCCATCGACCACTTCGAGCGAGGACAGCAACAGGTCCCACTGGCTCATGTTGGTGACGTGCAATTCGTAGGCGAGGTGAGCCTTGCCGCCCGCGCTGAAAGCGGTCGGCGCGAGCGGCACGTTCACGTCCATCGGAACGGTGAACGGCTTGCTGGTGGGGCCCTTCTGCTTGACCGGTTGGGTTGCTTGCTCAGCCGCTGCTGCACCAGACGACCATGCGACAAGCAGGCATGCCAGGCAGAGAACCGCGATCGCCGGGTGTGCTCGGTCCTCGAAACGCGCCATGGAGGTACCAGCGCCGGAATTCAGACGTGCTCTCATTTGTGATGTCCGAGCCTGTGAGATACAACATTTTAGTCACATCGGACACGTTCGCACGTCATAGAACGCAAGTAACGCGACTGCGGGTTCTGTCGACACCGATACCGGCGGTCTCCGTCAAGTTCGCAGCCGCGAGCCGCTCATCTTGTTTCATGACCGGCGCTCGTTCGCCTCACTTCCTCTCCGGCGCCGGCACCGGCCGATGCGGCTCCGACTGGATGCGGCCGTCAGCGACCGTCAGGCGGCCGTTGACGAACACGCGCTCGATCCTGGTGAGGTCATCGAGGTTCTGATCCGGTTTGCCATCGATGACGAGGATATCGGCGAGCTTGCCGGCCTCCAGCGTGCCGAGGCGGTCGCTCATGCGCAGGATTTCCGCATTGGTTCGCGTGGCGGCGACCAGAACTTCACTGTTCGTGTAACCCACCGCGACGAAGCTCTTCAGCTCGTCGATATAGGCGAAGGGCAGATACTTGACCCAGTCGACGACCAGGTCGGTTCCGATACCCATCTTGATGCCGCGCCGTTTCATCTTTTTCAGCATTTCGAAGATGCTGTCTTCGGTCAATGTAAAGCGTCGCGACGTGGAGCCGAAGTAGCCGCCGCCCAGGCGATTGATATATCGATACGGCACCAGCGTCGGCACCGAAGCGATGCCGTTCTTCGCCATCAACTCGATCGCTCGATCGGTACGCGGCAGCGGATGCTCGATACAGTCCACGCCGGCTTGGATGGCGCGATCGATATATTGAGTCTCGGCATCCACGGTCACGGGTATGCCGAGTGAATGTGCTTCCTCGACGGCGGCATCGATTTCCGTCTGCGAGTAGTGGCTCGCGAGTTTGATGATGTCCGCGCCCTGCTTGAACTGAATGCGAACAGCGTCGCGCCACTCATCCGGTCCGGACGCCTCGCGCACGGCCGCCTGTGGGTACTCCGGCGCTGTCGTGAGGCCGAATCCTTCCGTGCCATGCCCTCCTCGACCGACGATCAGTTGTCCTGCCGGAAAGACACGCGGGCCAGCGATGCGCCCCTCGCTTTGCCAACGCTTGAGCGTGAATGGCACTTCACCATCGGAGGCGACATCTCGCACGCTCGTGATGCCTGACTGGGCGTAGATATGCATGCGGTTGATACCGCGCAACGTCGCATCCGCGACGCTTTCCGATGAGAGCGGTGCTGGTCGTCCGAATTCCTCCACGTAAGTCAGATGCGTGTGCAAGTCGATCATTCCGGGCATGACGGTTTTGCCGGTCACGTCGTACACCTTCGCATCTTTCGGCCATTCGGTCGCGCCAGCCGGCAGAATCGCGGTGATCTTCTTACCTTCGACGACAATGGTCTCGGCACGCGGCTCTCCGCCGTTGCCATCGATCACGCGGCCGCCGACCAGCACGAAAGATCCCGCGGGCTCGTTATAGCCGGCAGGAACGGGAATGCGCTGCACGTCATCCGTCGTATTCGGCCGTCCTTGATAGTAAGGAGCGCGATTGAAAACTTCGTGCCCGCTCTGCGCCTGCACCGTGCTCGCAAACAGCACGGTGAGGCCAGCCAGCACACAACGCCGGATCGAATGTTTCATTGTCGTTTCTATTCTCAGTACTTCACATTGATCCGCACGCCCGCCGTGCGCGGCCGCAGCGTGTTGATCGGATTCATCTCCGGCGGACCGGCGTTGAGAATATAAGCGTCGTTGTTGGTGAGATTCTCACCATATAGGGCGACCTCGCCCCTCGTGATCAAACCGATGGCCGCGTCCACGTTCTCGTAGGAGTCGTTGATCGCGTAGTACGCATTGGTGCCGTCGCCACGCAGCCCGTTCGGCGAAGAGTCGGTGTATTGCCCGTCCGCGCGCACATACAGCTGGTTCAGACCGAGATCCCAGCGATACTCGAAACCACCCGAGAACTTGAACTTCACCAGTCCGGGCAGCACGTCGCCCTTGGCGGCGGGAACGATGATATTCGTCGGTACCTCGGTGATCTCGGCATCCTGGAACGTCAGCGCCGTGTACAACGTGAGCCCGTCGGTGGGTCGCACGCTCAGCTCCAACTCCGCGCCTTGGGACCGGGCCGCGCCGGCGTTGGTAATGAAGTTGCGACGATCGGAGACCCGCTCGCCGTCGATCTGAATGTCCCGCCAATCGATGTAATAAACCGCGAGATTCGCCACCAGTCGATTGTCCAGCCAGGCGGTCTTGGCGCCGAGCTCGTAATTGATGGTCGAGTCGGCCGCGTAGGATGCCGGGATCACGATATCGCGCGGATCGACGAAGCTCGGCCCGTTGTTTGGATTGACCTGGCCGACCCGATAGCCCTTGCTGACGTTGCCGTACACCATCACGCTGTCGCTGAAGTCATAGGACAGTCCGGCGCGCCAGGTGTAATCGGAGTCCTCGCCCTCGTTCTTGAATGAAGAGTTGACGTACGTGAACGTCGCGAAGTTGAGCACGTTACGATTCGGCTCGGAATAGGACGCTTCGGTGCGGAACGTGCGCAATCCGGCGTTGAGCTTCAATGCGTCGGTGAGTTTGAACGTCACATCGCCGTATACCGCGACCTCCTGCGAACCGGTCGTGATGGGACTGGAGAAGAACGCGTCGCTGCCGAGCGTGCCGCCGAGCATGGCGTCGAGCCCGGGCACTTCGATCAGGAAATCGGCGAACGTTTCACGATCGATGTAGAACGCGCCCGCGACCCATTCGAGTCGCGACTGAGTGTTCGACACCAGTCGCAGCTCCTGCACGAAAAACTTCGAATCCCAGGGATCGGAATTGCCGATCACGGGCAGGCCGATCCCGAACAGATCGCCCGAATCGCCGATGCTGGCGGACCTGGACTCCTGGTAGGTCGTGATGGAGCTGAGCGTGGCGAAGTCCACGAAATCATAGGCGGCGGTGAGACTGTAGTTGGTCAGCTCGGCCTTTCTGCCTTCGCCGATGGCGGAGGATTTCTTGAACTTGCCGAGCGCCGGATTCCAGCTGTCGCCGTCCTCGGGATCGCTGTCCTGATGAATCACTTCGGCCTTGACCGAGAAGGCATCGTTCGGCGTCCACAGCAAGGAAACGCGTCCGCCCCAATCCTCGGTACTGTTCTTCGTGCCGAGTGTGATGTTCTTCACCCAGCCTTCCTCATCGCGGTAATAACCGACCACTCGTACCGCCAGCTCATCGTCGATCAATGGCACGTTGATCATGCCGTCGTAACGCTGACGCAAGGCGCCGCCTCGAGTCTGACCGAAATCCACTCGCCCGGCCGCTTCCGTCTTCGTCGCATCGGGCTTGTTGGTGATGATGCGCACCGTGCCGCCGAGCGAGCCCGAGCCGAACAGTGTTCCCTGCGGTCCGCGCAGCACTTCGATGCGCTCTACGTCGAACAGTCGCAAATCGGGCACCACGATGGCGCCGAACGTATCCGACACCGGCGTGTCGTTGATATAGATCGAAACCGGATCCTGCGTATTGGCGCCCGTGACGTTCAGGGCGACGCCGCGAATGTTGAACGTGCCGCGATTGCGCACGGACTCATTCAACGTCAGCCCCGGCACGGAGCCGGCGAAGTCAGAAAATCCGTCGAATCCTTTGTGTTCGATATCCGCGGTCGAGAAAGCGGTGACGCTCGCGCTCACATCCTGCAACGATTCCTCGCGGCGGTTCGCGGTAACGAGAATTTCCTCGAGCACGGCGTTCTTCGTGGGCGACGGCGTTTCTTGCGCCATCGCTGAGGTGGACAAGGCCAGCACCGAAGTGGCGCCGAGCAGAAGGCTGCTTGCAATATTCGTTTTATCGATCGTGTTCATCTCGGAATCCCCATGTTTTCGGCGCGGCAATACATCGCTCGCCGGCGCCGGCACGAAACGTTGGTCGATGGTTGCTCGTTACTCGCCCGGGCCGGCGGGCAAACCGATGCGGTAATCGCTCGGTGGTTCGGCGCCGAGCAGGTGGCGCACGAAGTAGTCCCACTGCCTTCGCTGCGCGTAGCCGTCCATCATCACGCCGTGGTCGGCGTTGGGGACGATGAGCATGTCGAAGTCCTTGTTGGCCTTGATCAGCGCATCGACCACCTGCATCGTGAGCGACGGGTGCACGTTGTCGTCCATATCGCCGTGAACCAACAGCAGCTTGCCGCGGAAATTCTTGGCTAGGGGCGCGTTAGCGGCCTCGAGATAGTTCTTCCCATCGTCCGGTCCGATGTACGTTTCGCCCCAGATCGGCAGATACCCGCGCTGGTCGTGATTGCCCGCCCCCGATACGGCGACTTTGTAGAACTCCGGATGCACCAGCATCGCGTGCGTGGACGCGTAGCCGCCGCCGGATTGCCCGAAGATGCCGACGCGATCCAGATCCATCCATGGGCGACGCTGTGCCAGTTGCCGTAGCGTCGCGATGTGGTCGTCGAGACTGCCAGCCTCGCCGAGCTTGCCGTAGGACTCATCGAGGAATGCCTTTGAACGCAGCGGCGTACCGCGACCGTCCACCATGACGACGATAAACCCCAGCTCGGCAATGGCGCTGACGCCCATCATGTCGAACACAGTCATCGAGAAACTCCGCGGCACGCGCATGATCTGCGGTCCCGGGTAGATCGAATCGATCACCGGATATCGCTTGCTTGGATCGAAGCGGCTCGGCTTCAAAATCGTGCCGTAGAGCCTGGTCTTGCCATCGGCAGCCAATGACTCGAACGGTTCCGGCATGCTGAAGCCGTCCTTGGTGAGCGAAGTGATGTCCTCCTTCGCGAGTGTCGCGATCGACCGGCCGTCAGTTGCACGCAATACGCTGGTCGCAGGACTGTCGGGGCGGGAATGGACATCGACGAAGTACTTGCCCGACGGGGAGAATCCGAATGTTTCCTCCTCTCGCGCCAGCGGATCGGGGCCGAACAGACTGAGCAGATAGTCCCCCGGGATGGCGACTTGATGTTCCGCATTCTCCGGCGTCAACAGCTTCAGACCCGAACCGTCCAGCTGCACTCGATACAGGTGACGGAAGTATGGATTGCGACCCGGCTCGCGGCCGGACGCGGTGAAGTACACCGTGCCCCTGCGCTCATCGACTGCGACAATCCCGCGAACGACCCACTCACCGCGCGTAATCTGGCGAGCGCGGCCCTTCTTGTCGTAAAGATACAAGTGTCCCCAGCCATCGCGTTCCGAGAACCACAAAACATTGCCGTTCGACAGCACTCGCACCATCGGGCGGCGCCCGACACCGGCCGGCTCGATGAAGGTCTTGCCGGACTCTTCGACGAGCGTGCGTGACTTGCCATTGCTTGCATCGGCGACGCGCAGGGTCAGCGTGCGATAGTAAGGTCCGCGCTCGACATAGATGACTTCGCGGCTATCGGCGGACCACCATACGTCATGCACTTCCACCGGCGTCACGTATGGCGTCGCGAGGACCGGGAAGTCCAGGTCGACGCGCTCACGGGTGCTGACGTCGAACACCATCTGCCGCACCAGAGCCTTCTGCTCGTCGTTCGGCATCGCATATCGGTAGCGATAGGCCTTGGGACGAATCGAGCCGTCGTCCGGCACCGATTGCAGCAGATACAACTCCTTCACCCGCCGCTGATCGACTCGATGAGTGAGGATCTTGCGCGAATCGGGCGACCACATGAGCGATGGCGCCGGTTGTTGACCGCTACGCACTGGCGCGACCGGATGCAGATTGTTTCCGGTGGATCCGGCGTATTCGTCGTCCTCGATCCCGTCGGTGGTCAGTGCGAATTCCCCAGTGCCATCGACGGCACGGACCCACAAATTGTGATCTTTGAGAAATGCTGCCCACTTGCCGTCGGGTGAAACCACCGAGCTGCGATCCATCTTCGGCGGCATTGCCTTGCTCGCGCACTCATCGCGCTCCAGCTCACAGCTGACGAACTTGTCCGCGACGAGGAGCTCGATCGCCTTGCCATCCGCCGTGTAGCGGAACGAGGTGAAAGGCAGGCCGCTCGCCTCCACTGGGTTCCCCAGTACCTTGCTTAGACCTGCGGCGACACGCGCGTGATCGAAGGCCGGCGTGGTCGCGCCGGTGGCGGCGTCGACCACGACGAACTCCGCTGCTCCCTGCGCATTCGTGCGTCGATACCAGAAGCGATCCTGGCCGTTGATCCAGTGATGCTGTACCTCGCCGTTCGGCAGGTACTTGTCCTTGTTCCAGAACAGGAACCGTTCGGCGCGGGCGTAATCCGCCGCGGTCAACTGCGAAGGGGCCGCCGGGCTGGCGGTGGCCGCCGCAGCCAATGAACAGGCCAACGAGCCGCAAACAAGCCATCGTCGAGATGCTGCAACCATAGTCCGCTTTCGTCTCCCCATGATTCTTGTCGTTGCAATGTATGCGGCGGCGGGGTCGAAATGCGCATAAAACAGCCGCGAGCGCCGTTGAAAGTGTCGCGCCCATAACAGGCCGTGATTCGCGCATAAGTGTGCGCGTGGAGATCTGCTAGCTTGCGTTCATCGAGGCCCGAACACATCCGCGAACATGGGCCCGCAATCGGGGAGCGTTTGAATGGTGGCTGCTTCTACTGAGCTCAGCGTGCAACGAACCGGTGGCCGGGAGGCGTTGTGGTTCTACGTGATCGCCTGCGCCATTTCGTGGACGGTGTGGACACCGGTGATGCTCGAAGGGCTCGGGCTCACGGACTGGCTTGCCCCTTACGACCCGGAATGGTTCTACAAGATCGCCTACGCCCGCCCGCTCAACGACATCGACTGGCTGACCGTGATGGGCGGGCTGGGACCGATACTTGCGGCGGTGTTGGTGACGTGGCGCTTTCGAGGAGGCGCGGCGGTCCGGGCGCTGTTTTTACGCGCGTTGCCAGTGAATGTCGGATTCCATTGGTACCTGATCGCGTTCTGCCTGCCGCTGGCGTATCACTGCTTCGCCGGCCTGGTGGAAATGGCGATGGGTCATCCCTTCCCTCTGGGCAACAAGAGCGCGAGCGACGTCGCCGCCATGACGATTCCCGCGTTCCTGTACAGCGTCGCGACGATGACGGTGTTCATCATCGTCGAAGAGCTGGGCTGGCGAGGCGTCATGCAGCCGGCGCTGCAAAGAAACATGTCGGCACTGAAAGCAGCCGTCATCGTCGGCGTCGCGTGGGGTTACTGGCACCTGCCGTTCTTCATCAATTTGTTTTTCATCGATTCCGGCAGCCTCGGCCAAGCGGCCCTGGCCGTCGCGCTGACACCGCTCTTCAGCATCGCCGCGTCCATCCTGCTGGCGTGGCTGCTGAACAGTACCTCGGGCAGCATCTTTGTCTGCATGCTGATGCACGCAGTCAACAACAGCGCCTGGCGGCTGTTCAATCACTCCGCCGATGCGGGGGAATGGGTTCGGATCGGCGCATGGCTGCTGGCCCTCGCCGTCATCGTCGCCTTCGGCGCCCGGAATCTCAGCCGCAAACCGCGCTTCGTGCTCGAATGAACAACGAACTCATCATTCTGCGCGACGCGCGCATCTTCGACGGCACCAGCGCCGAGATCATCGACGGCGGCAGCATCGTCATCGAAGGCGACCGCATCCGCGAAGTCGCGCCTTCGACGGTGAAGATGTTCAACGCACGCAGCATCGATTGCGGTGGACGCTTTCTAATGCCGGGGCTGATCGACGCGCACTTTCATGCTTACAGCCCGAGCTTCGATGTCGCGACCAGCATCCGGATGCCGGCCACCTTGATGGCACAACACGCTCGTCACATCGTCGAAGGCGCGCTGTTGCGAGGGTTCACCACAGTTCGCGACGCGGGCGGCGGCGATTTCGGCCTGTGGTCCGCGATCGAACAAGGCCTGGTGCGCGGTCCCCGATTTTTCTATTCCGGTCGCGCGATCAGTCAGACCGGCGGCCACGGCGACATGCGACCGGCCGACTCGGTCGAGCCTTGTCGTTGCGGCTCGGATCAAACCATGACCTGCATCGCCGATGGCGCCGACGCCGTGCGCCACGCCGCGCGCGAGGAACTGCGCAAAGGTGCGACTCAAGTGAAGATCTTCGTGTCCGGGGGCATCGCTTCACCGACCGATCCGATCTGGATGCCGCAATTCAGCGACGCCGAGATTCGCGCTGCCGTTGAGGAAGCGCAGCGTCGTCGCACGTATGTCATGGCTCACTGTCACACCGACGATGGCGCGCGTCGCTGCGCCGAGCTCGGCGTACGAAGCATCGAGCACGGAACCGAAATCAGTGCGCAAACCGCCCGCTTGCTCGCTGAGAAACAAGTCTTCGTGGTGCCGACCTTGATCGTGATGGACGTCCTCCGCCGCCATGGCGATCGCCTGGCGTTACCTCCGGCCGGACGCGACAAGCTGCGGGGCGTGTACGAGCGCATGGTCGAGTCGATCAAGAATTGCGTCGAGGCGGGCGTGCGGCTCGGGCTCGGCGCCGACCTGCTGGACTCGCGATTTCATCCGCTGCAGGGCTGGGAGCTCGGCATGCGAGGCGAGATCAGCGCACCTCTGGATGTCCTACGCTCCGCGACCTCGGTCAATGCCGAGTTGCTACAGATGCAGGGTTTGCTCGGATGCGTGAAGCCCGAGGCGTACGCCGACCTGCTCCTGCTCGAAGGCGATCCGACCCGGGACCTGACCCTGTTTCGCGATCCCGGCAATCTGCGGTTGATCATGAAGGCGGGCCAGATCGTCAGCGACCGGCTGCACTGAACCTCGTTGCACCTATACTCTGCGGAGGCACCGGTGAATCCTTGGGGGGAAGCAACCATGCGCGCGGCGGCACACGACTGGCGGCCGAATTTCCGCTATCGGTTGGAGGATCTGTTCGCGCCGGATTTCGGTCGCAACATCGGCCCGATGCGGCCGCTGCCCGATCAGCCGTATCCGCCCGGCTGCGGCGTGCGTTTCGCCGCCCCGCCGCCGCGAGACGGCTACACCGATGTCGTGCGCGTCTCCGACGAGATGCACGTGTTGATCGTCAACTGGCGCGCAACGCCGAACTCACAGGTGTGCAGCGTGTGGGAAGAGATGCTCGACCCCGGCTGGGGCTGGCTGTACTTCCGCATCGAGGGCGAGAGCGAAAACGACGTCAACACCACCGAGCCGATCACGCTCTCCTCTCCTTCGGTGAGCTTGAGCGTCCTGCCGGCCCACAGTGCTCAGCGCTGGCGCGACGACACCTCCGTCGACCGCCGCGGCATCAGCATCGCGTTCCGACCGTCCGCCGTCACGAGCCGGCTCGGCGAGCTGTTGGCCGACTGTCCGGCACCGTTGCGCCATTGGGTCAACAACGGCACGAGCGCTTATCACACAGCGGACATTCCGTTGCAGCCGATCATGAACACGGCCACGCGCTCGTTGCTCGACATGCCGCTGAGCGGACAGATCCTCTATCGATTCGTCTGCTCGACCGGCGAACAGCTCCTGTGTCTGGCGCTCGCCGCGCTGGCGAGGCGCAGCGGCGAAGGCGTTCTGCCGATGCAACTTTCCGCCAAGGACCGCAAGAGCATCGACATGGTGCGCGCCATGCTCGACGCAAATCTGCTCGATCCGCCGGGCACCGCGCAGCTGGCGCGCATCGCTGGAATGAATCGGAACAAGCTGCTCCATGGCTTCAAACACGCATTCGGCAAGACCATCTCCGAATACATCCACGAGCGTCGCATGCAGCGTGCTCACGAGTTGCTCGCCAGTATGACCGTGACGGATGTCGCGGCCAGCGTTGGTTACAGTCACGTCTCCAACTTCACCGCGGCGTTCAAACGACACTTCGGCTGCTCACCGAGCCGCCTGCACGCGCTCTCTCACACTGAATGACGCAATCACCATCGCTCACCGGAGCGCTCCGTCCCGGCGATTTCTTCAGCATGGCTGTCGGCGCGATGATCGGCGTGGCCTGGATTCCGCTGCTCGGGGCCTGGCTGGGAGATGCCGGCTCGCTCGGCGCAGCGCTTTCGTTTCTGATGTCGACCGTGCTGATCTCGCTGATCGGTCTCGCCTACATCCGAGTCGCGAGCCACGTTCCGATTTCCGGCGCGGAAGTGTCCTATGCGCTGCATTTCTTCGGTCGTGGCACGGCCTTCCTGGTGGGCTGGGTTCTGTGCTTCATATATATAGCGGTGGCTTCGTTCGAAGCCATTTCCATCGGCTGGATTCTCGGCACGCTCGTGCCGAGCATCGAAGGCCCCGTCGTCTACAAGATGCTCGGCGCGGACGTCAAAGCCGGCACCATCGCGCTCGCAATCGGGGGCACCCTCCTGCTGTGTTGGTTGAATGCGCGCGGAGCAGCGTCGGCAGCACGCATGCAGCACGTGTTGACGATCGCCCTGCTCATCACATCTCTGCTCTTCATCGGCGCAGGCTTGCTGTTTGGTGACACTGCGAATCTCGCGCCGTGGTTCGCGGAGCGTGAAACAGGCTGGCGCTGGGGCGGCGTCCTGTCTGTATTCGTCGTTACGCCCCTCTTCTTCGGAGGATTCAATTTCGCCGCGCAGGCGATCGGTGAACGCGCACCCGGTGTCACGACGAATGACATCGGGCGCGTGCTCGTATTCGCGATTCTGACGGCGGGACTGTTCTATGCTTTGGTCGTCATCGCCGCAGCCATGTCGCTACCGCGCCCGGAGTTGCTTGCTCAGCCGCTGCCGGCCGCAGCGGCGTTCCGAGTCGCGTTCGATTCCGTAGCACTCGGCAACGTCGTCCTGATCGCGGGCCTGCTTGGATTGGTCACAACATGGAACGCCGTCATCTTCGCCGCGATCCGCGTCCTGCATCGTCTTGCGTCCGCGGGCCTGTTGCTCCCGGCGTTCGCCGAATTGAATCCGAAGACCGGCGCGCCGACCGCCGCGATCTTGTTTACCGGCGTGGTTTCATCCGCCGGCGCACTGTTCGGCCTGGGCGCCCTGGTACCGATCGTCAACGCCGCGGGCGTCGGCGTAACCGTTGCCTATCTGATCGTGTGTCTCGCCGCGTGGAAACTCCATCGGGATGTGCTGTCCGGCGTGACCGTTTTCGTCGCAGCTCTCGTTCTATTTGCAGCCTGCGCGGAGCCGTTCATTGCGAAGCCCGTCGCGCACCTGCCAACTCAATGCAAAGTTCTGCTCGCGTGGTTCGCACTCGGCATCGCCGTTTACCTGGCGCGCCAGCGCCGGGGCGCGGCTCAACCCACACCCCGGCCGGATCGGCTGCCGCTCGAAAAGAGCGGCGCTCCCGCACCGTCAGGCAGCGGCATCGAACTTGAGTGATGGCGCTGTGGACCCGCTGCCAGCCACCGGAGTGTATGAGCGCACGACAGGTGCATGCTCATCGGACTCCGACAGTTTGAACACCGCGACCGCGGCGACGAGCTCGCGACCCTGCTGCTCCAGCATCTCAGCAGCGGCCGCCGACTCTTCGACCAGCGCGGCGTTCTGTTGCGTGACACTGTCCATCTGCGTGACGGCGTGGCCGATCTGAGTGACGCCGGAGCTTTGTTCGGAGCTGGCGGCGCTGATTTCACCCATGATGTCCGTCACACGCTTGATGGCCGCAACCAGCTCAGTCATGGTTGCGCCCGCTTGATCGACGAACGCCTTGCCCTGTTCGACGCGGCCCGCGCTGTCCAGAATGAGCGCTCTGATCTGCTTGGCAGCCTCGGCGCTGCGCTGAGCGAGTTGACGGACCTCTGCGGCGACGACGGCGAAGCCGCGGCCTTGCTCACCCGCCCGTGCCGCTTCGACCGCTGCGTTCAGTGCCAGAAGATTCGTTTGGAACGCGATGCTGTCGATCACGCCGATGATGTCGGCGATCTTGTGCGAGCTCTCACTGATCCCCTGCATGGTCTCGACCACTTTACCGACGACCTCGCCGCCGCGCGTGGCAATTGCACTGGCACTTCGAGTGAGATCGTCAGCCTGCGCGGCATTCTCAGCATTGCGATGAACAGTGGCGCTCAGCTGCTCCATTGAGGAAGCAGTCTGCTGGAGCGCACTCGCCTGCTCTTGAGTACGCGCGCTGAGGTCCGTGTTGCCTTGAGCGATGTGGCCGCAGGCGGTCGCGACGGCATCGGCGTTCTGCCGAACATTCGAAACAACGCCCACGAGCCGCTCGCGCATGTCGGCCATCGCACCAAGCAGCGATGCGACTTCACGCGGGCCACTCGGTGTGACCTGAATGTTCAAGCGTCCTGAGGCGATGGCGCCGGAGACGAGCACGGCTTCATTGAGCGAGCTCGACAGACGGCGGTACGCGAGCCAGAGCGAAGTCACGAGCAGCACCAGCGTCACGAGGCCGATGACGACCAGCATGGTGTACCAGAACGTCTTGTTGCTCTCGGCCGCTTCGATCGAGTTTTGCGTGCGCCGGTCCACAGCGGCGAAGAACTCATCCACCGGCTGCATGATCCTGGCTTTGACCTTGTGATAGGTCTCGTCGTGCATCATCGCTTGGGCGCCGGCGCGATCGGTCGCGCTGCCGCTCGCGACGGCATTCATCGCCTGCGTCTCGGTGCGCACCAGATCGTTGGAATTGCGCTCGGCTTCCGCCAACTTCGCGAATTCCTCCGCAGTGAATCCGGCCCGCTTCATCAAATCGGTCAACGCGATCGCGGGCTCTTCACCGCGCGCGGGGCGAATGTCCGCCGCACGGAAGTCCCAGTAAATCTTGTGATACTCAGCCGGTCGCGGCACTTTGCCGGCACGGATGTCGAGCACCTCCTGGTACTGATCCTTCCACTTGCGCTCGCCGGAGACCACGTAGGTACGAGCGAGACGCGTCAGATCGTCCGAGCTCTGACGCATTTCGTCGGCGAGCAGGTACGAGGTGTACCTGACTTCGTACGCCTTGGCGACGCCGTCGGTGGCGACGCCGAGTCGCTGAATGCAAAAGCCCAGAGCGAGCATCGCGAAGGCTGTGCCGATCATCATGATCAGCATCATCTGCTTGAGGCTCATCCGCGGCAGTTCCGCGGCTGTCGAAGTTCTTGGATTCACGATCGTACGGTCGGCGAATGAAGTCTACCCATGAGTATGACGGCACCGCCCTGCGGAACTTGATGGTGGCAATTGCGCACGGGCGCCGGAAGTCGACGCAGCGATCGAAACAGCTCGCGCGTCGGAAAGCGAGCACGATCATCTCAGGGAGTGCCTCATGCCGCTGCGCTGTAAAGGCCGGTGCTCGATGCGCTCGCTCGCCACGATTCGCCACAATTCATCGCCACTCCGGCACGACGTGTTGCCGATGACGGCGCCTTTGACCGCTGAAGTGACGGTCAGTCAAACAAGGGAGAGTCATCGTGCGGAAGAAGAATGCTCGATCGGGCGCCACCTACTTTCATCGGCAGCGTCGCTGGCAAGCACCATCCTTGTTGAGAGCGCGGCAGCCGATTGTCGTGCTCTTCTTCCTCTGGATCCTGCAGAGCTTCGCAATCACACACGCACAAGCGATCGAGCAGGACATCAGCAGCGGCTCGTTGACCCTGCGAGACGATCAAGGACACGCCATCGACGCACCCCGCCTGCAGACCGCTGTGCGAATGACAGTGTCAGGCATCGTGGCGCGCGTCGAGGTCTCGCAGCGTTTTCACAATGAGACCGATGCGTGGGTCGAAGGTCTATACGCTTTTCCGCTGCCGGAGAGCTCGGCGGTGGACACGCTGCGCATGAAAGTCGGCGAGCGCATCATCGCCGGTGAAATCCGCGAAAAGGCTCAAGCGCAGAAGCTTTTCGAACAAGCTCGCCAACAAGGCCAGCGCGCGAGCGTCGTGCATCAGCAGCGGCCAAATCTGTTCCGCACCGCTGTCGCCAACATCGGCCCCGGCGAGACCATCGAAGTCGTGATCGGTTACTTGCAGATCGTCGATCAGAGTGCCGGCCGGTATAGTCTGCGCTTCCCGCTCACGATCACGCCTCGCTATCTTCCGAGCGTGGATATGAACGCCGAAGCTCCGCTCACCAGCGAGACGCCCGCGGCCTCGGTAACGCTCGCGGTTCCCGGCGATGACACAGCCACTCTCGGCGATCTGCATCCGCGACTGGCGTATGCAGATCCACAACGCCAGAGCGTGAGCATGGAAATCGACATCGATGCCGGCGCGCCGCTGGAAGGCGTCATCAGTCCTTATCACCCCATCTTTGTAAACGCGACGGAGCACGGCGCACAGATCAAGCTGCGCAACCAGCAATCGCCGCCGGATCGCGATTTCGAACTGAGCTGGGCGCCCGTCGTCCGAGGAGAGCCGGCAATCGCGTTGTTTCGCGAGTCGACCGATCAGGGCGAGCACGTGCTGCTGATGTTCATGCCCCCGCAGGAAACGAGACCCATCGAGACGCCCCGAGAAGTGATCTTCGTCATCGATACCTCCGGCTCGATGGCCGGTGAATCGATCGAGCAGGCGCGCGCCGCGTTGTCTAACGGGCTGCGCACCTTGCAGCCGGCCGATCGTTTCACCGTGATTCAGTTCAATTCGGTGCACGAGGCATTGTTCGATGCGCCCGTGTTCGCATCTCCGGAGAATCTTTCACAGGCGCAACGCTACGTACGCCAGCTTCACGCGACCGGCGGCACCGAGATCTTGCCGGCGCTGCTCGCCGCGCTGTCGATGCCCGAGTCCGGAAATCATCTGCGCCAGATCGTCTTCATCACCGACGCTGCCGTGGGCAACGAAGACCAGCTGATGCTCGCCATACGAAAGGAGCTGGGGTCCGCACGATTGTTCACCGTGGGAATCGGTGCCGCACCCAACGGTCACTTTTTACGCACCGCCGCTCGCGTCGGTCGCGGCACATTCACTTACATCGGCTCCATCGATGAAGTCGAAAGCAAGATGACCGGGTTGTTGAACAAGCTCACGCACCCCGTGCTCACCGACATCGAGCTGAGCTGGCCGGCAGGGGTGCAGCCGGAATACGCCGCCGCGAGTATCGGCGATCTGTATGCCGGTGAACCCATTCTCGTCACCGCTCGCCTGCCGTCTGCTGTGAAAGGAATGCTCAGCATCAGCGGCCGCACGAGCGGCACGTGGACGCGCCAGATCTCGCTGACAGGCATGCAGCCGCGCACCGGTGTCGCATCGCTCTGGGCACGCAATCGTATTGGTGATTTGATGGACTCGCGCGCGAGCGGCGCGACCGATGAATCGATTCGTGAGAGTGTGTTGCCGCTGGCCCTGCAGTACCAACTCGTTTCCAACTACACCAGTCTGGTCGCCGTCGATCGCACCCCGGCGCGCCCTGACGGTGAGCCGCTGCGCAGCCAACGCATCCCGAATACCAAACCGAACGGTCTTGATTGGCCGGCCGAGGGCGTCCCGACAACCGCGACACCGGCGCAACTGAACTTCACCCTGGGTGCATTGCTACTGCTGGCCGCGCTCTGCTGGCACTTGCGAGCACGCCGGTCATGAGACCCGAGTGGAATCGAATCGCGATCGTCGTCCTCGCGACGATCGGCGTGTGGCAGGTGGCCAGCGGCACGTACATCCACGCGAAGGCGTGGCTCGCTCAGCAACTGATCGCCTCGGCATGGACGCGCACACTCGAAGGTGAACGCGAAGTGAAACCGTGGCCTTGGGCGGATACGTGGCCTATCGCGCGCTTGCAAGTAATCGACAAGGATGTCGATCTGTATGTGCTCGCCGATGCGTCAGGCCGCAGCCTCGCGTTCGGTCCCGGCTACGTCAATGGAAGTGCGCCGATCGGCGCAGGCAACGCGGTGCTGGCGGGTCATCGCGACACTCATTTCGCGTTTCTCCGGGATTTGCGGCCCGGTGACGAGTTGACGATACAAACCGCCGACGGCCGCGAGCGGCGGTTCCAGATCAACGAGACGCACGTCATCGATGCGCGTCAAGAACGCCTGCAGTTCGATGACGATGCCGAACCCACGATCACGCTCCTCACCTGCTACCCCTTCGACGCCATGACGACCGGTGGACCGCTGCGCTACCTCGCGGTTGCCCGCATGGTCCACCGCCCCCGACAAAGCATCGCGCTCAACAACAAGAGCAGGAACCATGGCGTCATCGAGCCACCGCCGCCCCTCGATGTGGCGCTGACAACAGTGACTGCGCCCACTCCGCCGGTGCTCGAGATCGCGAAGTTCTCGACGCCGTCAGTGTCGTTCGCACCGCCATCTTCGATCGTCAACTGCACGCACCAGTCGCCCTCGTTCAACCCGGCTCGATACGCGGCGCTGCCGGGCGGCGGACACACGCCGAGCAGTCCCGGCGCCGATGCAAGCTGGTTGCGTGAGTCCTCGCTGAAAGTCTTCCACTGCCGATCCGCGCACTGAAGGTATATGGCCTTCGACGGAATCGGCTGCCGTTGAGGAATGACGATGTTGATGCTGCCTGCGATCCTCGGCAGCTCACGCACTTTGAAATCGAAGTAACCGCCGGCGTAGTTGATTGCGTGGATGGGAAAGCAGCTGTCGGCCGTCGCTTCGGCATTGTTCAACGCTGCGCCGTCGGCGCCCGCTTCGAACGCGCGCTCACCCAGAACGAGCGCGACGCCCGGATCCGCTTCCATCAGGAACAGACCGTCATCGTCCGCGGTTTCGTTGAGCACGTTCCGCAAGACACTGGCGTCGAGATAGTTGGGCTGTCCGTCACCATCGTCGTCCACCCAGCCGTCCGACGCGTCGTCGATTCCGTCGCCATCGGTATCTACGCTCGCGCTCAACGCGGGCGCAGCCGCCACCATCTCGATCACGCGAGCGTCTCGCGTGCTTATCGCGGGCGTAGCGCTATCGGCGACAGTCAACCCGAATTCATAAAAGCCCGTTGCAAGCAACGACGGGTCGAAGGTCCGAACGGCATTGTCCACGCCGTTCGTCGTGATACCGACGGGAACATTCCATTCGTAGCTGTGCACGTCTGCCGGATTCGCATCATGTACGCTCGCGGCCAGTGTCACGAGGCCACCATCGGGCACGATCACGCTCGTCTCGCGCCCGCCTTGCATGATCGACCAGTCAAACCGGGGCGCCACATTGGATTCGACGATTCTGATCACGTGCTCTCGACGCGCGCCAAAGTTGCCCCCGCCGGCCAGCGCCACAGTGATGGTCTCCTCGCCTTCGGCTATGCCGTCATTGGCAACATGCACCGTCACCGCTTTCTCGACCTCGTCTTGCTCGAACACCACGGTACCGGACACCAGATCATGATCGCTGGCCGAGGCGGTGCCGCCGACGGTGTAAGCGAGCACGAGCGGATACGTCGGCGAGGTCCCGTTAAGGAAGAAGCGCACGGAAACATCCGCGCCCTCGCCGGTCACCTGATCGGGCCCGAGGGAAATCAGCGGTCGAACGTTGACGGCTTGGAGTGTCTCTGCACGATTGCCCGCTGCATCGATCGCTTGCCAGGTGATGAGATGCGTTCCCGGCGCGAGATAATCCTGACCGTCGGCCAGAGTCACCGCGACCGGACCGTCGTGACCGTCCACCGCCGTCGGTGGCGTCAACGTCGGCGTAACGGTGAGCAGACCGGTCGCATCGATCGTCACGGGTTCCGGCGAGCTGAGCAGCGGCGCCTGATCGTCGCGCGTCGGATCGCTGCCGCCCAGGAATTCATCCAGATTCGAAACACCGTCGCGATCCAGATCGGTCGCGGCATCGGCCGGATCTTGCGGATCCAGACCATACCGTTGTTCGAACTCATCGCTCATGCCATCGCCGTCCTGATCGGTGGCGGGAAAGCCCCTGACGACCAGCGCCTTCTGTCCCGCCAGCGAGCGCGGGCTACCCGGAATGGGCAACGTGAGGGTGGCATCGAGCCCGTCGAGATCGCGGACGATCGCGCCATTCAGCGCCAGCGCGCCGGCACTTTGGTAATCCAGATCGGCGGAGACGTCGTCCGGCTGCACCACGTAGTTGAAGATCAGTGTGTCCGTGCCCGATCCGGCGACATAAGCGATGACTCGATCGGTCGCACCGGTCTCGAGCGTCAGGGTGGGCACCCCGCCGGTGGTATTCACAACCACCGGTGAGTCGAATATCACGGTAACGGGAATCATGGCGCCGACCCAGTAATTGCCGTTGGCTGCCGTGGAACTCACCGACCTCACAGCGGCAGAGTTGAACTCAACGGCCCCGATATCGAGCCCCGCGCGTACGCGAACGCTACCGTTCGCATCCGTTGGCAAGCGCTCGGAGGTATCTCCGTCTTCGTCGAGATCATATGCATCGGCAGGCAATTGCGTCGCGTCGCCTGCGCCCATGAGAGCGCTGCCGATTTGCGGCTTGTGAGTTTCGACGTAACCGCCGTTGTTGAATGCGAGATTGTCGAGCCGGAGATTGCCCGTGCCCTGGTTGTTCAGGGACCCCGTGTCGGCGGTGATCGTGACATTCGAGCCGAAGTAGCTGTTCATCGCCACTTCGATCGCACCAGCGACGTCGTCCGGGCTGCCGCCGCTTGCCAGCGGTGAGCCGCCGACCGCCGCTTGCGAGCCCGCGCCGCTCACGTTTCCGGCGACCACCGTGTTGACGATCGTTTCATTGCTTCCGGCGTGAACACCGCCGCCACCGCCGGCCGCTACCGAGGCATTGCCGACAACGGTGCTGTTATAAATGAAAGCATCGCCGGAGCCCGGGCTCACCCGGATTCCGCCGCCGAACGAGCCCGTCCCCCTGATCGCGTTGCCACTGATCGTGCTGTTGACGACCCTCATGTTCGACGAGCCGCCGAACTGAATACCGCCGCCATGGGCGCCCGAACCATTGGTGCTGTTGCCGACGATGGTGCTATTGATGAGATCGAGCGAGCCGTTCGCTCCCACCACTCGCAGACCGCCGCCGTAGCCGATGGAGCTGTTGTTCGAGACCGTGGTATTGATCACAGTCACGGCGGTGTTGGAGGCATAGATCGCACCACCGCCGTTTCCCGTCTCATGATTGTTATCGAGCACGCAGTCACGAATGGCGATCGCGACACCCGTTCCACCCACTCCGACCGCGGCGCCGCCCCCACCGGTGCTGCCATTGATCAGCCTGAGGCCTTCGAGCGCGACACTGCTGTTGACGAAGAAAACGCGGCTGGCGTTGTTGCCGGAGATCGTCACATCGGGCACATGATCGTCATCGAGATCGCCATCGACGACGATGTCGTTGCTCACGGTCAGCTGCGTGCCGCCGAGGACGATGGTGCCGCCTTGCCGACCGCTGACACCGCCATCCAGATCGAAAGTGACGGTATCCCGACTCCGAGCCCAGGCAATCGCTTCGCGCAAGCTCAATCCGCCGCCATCGGCCTCGTCGAGCGTGACATCGGCGGCGATGGTTGCATCATCTCCGCTATCGCTGCTGGTGGTGACCAGGAACGTGAGCAGTTCCGTTCGAACCGTGTAGTTGCTCGAATCCGTGAAACCGATGCCGCTGTTGCCGACGCTGTCCTGTGCTCCCGAGCTATCCAGACGCACCCGATTGGTCGGCGCGAGCGGAAGGTTTGCTGTCGGCGTGAACAGCGCCGTATACGTCACGTTGTCCGAAGTGGCGAGCGCGCTAAGGGTGCCGTTGGTCACCGAGAGATCGCCGAGACTCAGCCCTGTGACCGGCTCGCTGAAAGTGACGGTGAGCGTCGCTGTTTCGCCCGCGTTCAACTCGGTATCCGACATGACCAGCGTGGCGGTCGGCCTTTCGGTATCGACAGCGTAACTGTTCGAGCTGGTCGTGCCGCTGCCGGTATTGCCGACGACGTCCGTCACACCGGTGTTGTTCAACGTGATGGTGTTGGTCCCTTGGGTGACATTCGGCGCGGGTGTCAACGTCGCGAAATAGACGATGTTATCGGCCGTGCTCAATCCCGAGAGCGCGCCGTTGTCGACGGTGAAATCACTGATCGTCAGGCCCGTGACCGCCTCGTTGAAAGTGATGGTGACGGCCGAGGTCTCAACGATTGCGAGCGACGTGTCGGCCACGACGATAGTTGCGGTCGGCCGTATCGTATCGATCCTGTACGTCGGCGAAGTCGCCGTCCCGACGCCCGCCTCGGCGGTCGAAACACTCGTCACGCCGGTGAGGTCGACCGAAATCACGTTGCCGCTGCTGGTGCTATTCGGCGGCGGAGTGAGCGTGGCCGTAAAGGTGATGTTGTCGGCCGAGGAGCGAGCGCCCAATGAACCGCCGCTCACCGTCAAATCCGTAGCGTCGAAGCCGGCGACAGCTTCGGAGAAGGTGAAGGTGACCTGCGTGGTTTCACCCACGCCCAGCGTCGGATCCACGATGGCGATCGACACTGTGGGAATGCCGGCGTGAGCGCCCTGCGCTGCCATCAGCAGCGTCGCGGCGCCGAGCAGACCGGGAAAGCGAGAGCGATGCTGTGCGCGATGAACTGTGACGTTGTTCGCAGTATCGGAGCTGTCGAGGGGCACGTAGAGAAGTCCTGCGTAGTTTCGAGCGCAGGCGCGAGAGCCCGGCTTACGCGAAACACCACTGCTTCTCGACGAGATCGTGTGCGTCCGTGCCGTGCAAGGTGCGCTTGCTTGACAGAAGTCTGCCGCGTGCGTCGTTCTCCGGAAACGACGGCAGTCACACCCTGGGCTGCTGATTCATCGAAGGTGCCAGCATGACGGCGAGCGATAGCACGAGGGCCGCTTATCCTCGCGGCACCACTTGCGGCTTCGTCATTCCAGCACGCAGCAACTCCATGGTCTTGCCGGTGAGCCTCACGCGCAGGCCGTCGACGCGTTCCACTGCGAACAAGCCATCGGCGGTCATAGGCGACAAGCGGGCCGGTTCGCGATCCGGACGGCTCAGCCACAAAATTCCGTCGCGGTAGTCGACCTTCGCAGCGCCATAGCGTCCCGCGAGAGTCTGCAACCGAGCAGGCTGAACAGTCACAGGATTCAACTTCGCGTCGGCCGCGACCTTGGCCCACACATAGTCGACGCGATTCTCTTCGCTGACACCCTCTTTCTCGCTGAGCCGCTGGAGCGCCAGGGAGTGAGCGACTTCCAACGCCTGAGCTGGATTAGCCGGCACGCTCGGGGTCACTCCCACTCCTTCCCAGTTGGTGTTGCTGACGGGATGCACCGGACGGCCATACGAAATGCTCAGAATGAAATTCGGCGCGATGGGCAGCAGCGTGTTGTTGTTGGCCGCGCCGACGGTTTTCGAGCCCACCAGCTCGCCGAGCTTGAACTGCTGCACGTCATACGCGAATGCTTCCGCCGCCGACGCCGAGCTGAGATCGATCAAAACATACAGCGGCATGCCTTTCATTCGCCCGGCCGGCAGGTACTCCAATGTTCGGGACTGTGCCGGCGTTTGCGAGCCTTCCACGAAGCTCATCTCCAACACGTCGGGATCCATGAAATGACTCACGAGGTAGCGAACCGGGGCATGGGCGCCGCCGCCGTTCCCTCTGATATCGATGATCACGGCGTCGCCGTCCTTGAGGAAGCGCATTGCCTGGTCGTACGCGGCACCGGTCTGGTCGGTGAGCCAATCGAACCGGCTGATTCTCAGATAGCGGACGTTGCCGCCGAGGACTTTCATGTCCGTCAGCCCGTGGTGCTCACGAAGCGCGAGCCGCTGCCACAACGCCTCCTCGCCGGCAGTGCCCCCATCGCCGCTGTTCGCGATGGCATATCCGGCGGGATCGAAGCTCAACGACAGATGTTTGTCCCGGCCGACCTCTTTCAGATCCTCGGTGACGCGCTCGGCGAACACCAAAGGGTCATCCGTGCTGTAGCGACCGCTGCGCTCCGCTGATTGCAGGAGCTCGACGATGCGCTGACGCATGTCCGGAAATACATATTTCTCCTCGAACTCCTTCACGATGGATTTCAGTGCCGCGCCTCGCTCGGAAGCCGACAGCTCGGCAGACGCCGACCGAGGCTCGCCCAGCGCCGAGGCACAAACCATCCAACACATCGCCAGCGCCGCGATCAAACGATTCGACATCACGCCTTCTTCCTGCTTTTGGAACGTTTGTGTTGCGCCGCTGCGGCATCGATACGCTTACCGAACGAAGCCCGATCGAGCGCGTCGATGGCCTCGCGCAGCAGATCGGACAGCGGCATCGAGAGCTCCGAGTCCAGTATTCGAGCCGCGTCGTTGGTCGCGCGCCAGTGCTGCTCGAGCTTGGGAATCATCTTCTTCGCGGCGGGCGTGAGCGCGACTATACGCTCACGTGCATCGCTCCCCTGCTCCAATCGCACCAGTCCGTTCTCGACCATCTGCGCGACGGTCTGGCTGGCCGCGGAATGCGTGATCCCGGCACTGCGCGAGATGCTTCGGATGGACGCCGGTCCAGACTCGATCAGGGCGCGCATCACGGGAGTGTAACGAGGGCGGTACGCGAGCCCCGATTCGACATAGCTCTGCTCGACCGCTCCGTCGAGCTTCTCGATCAGATGTCTGAGCAACGTACCCAGGGTGGCATTGGCGCGAGCAGGCATGACGCAAATGTATAAGCACTGTTACATCTACGCAAGCAAGGGAGTGAAGCCCGCAAGCTCCGCTCCCTGGCCGAGCTCAAAAGGACACACGCCCGCCTGAACAGACCGACAGCGCGTCAACCGCCGTGCAGTCCTACGTTACATACGTCGACTACTCGTTACGCGGGCCGATCGATCAGACACGCGAGCCAATGGATACTTTCTGCGCTCGGCCGCTGAATCATTCGCTACCCTGGCTTATTGCATCTCGCCGCCATCACCACTTTTCATGAGGTTGACCATTTCCTGAGCAACCGCGGCCGAGGACGGCAAGAACATGGCCGTGACGATTCTGCTGTCGACAACCACGTCATGTTTATCGGCGAGGTCCTCCTTGCTCACGAACATCGCACCCCGAGCGCGCAGCCGGTCTTCGACGCGAAACGGCAGCAGCTTCCCACCTTGAGTCCACTTGCTTCTTTGCTCGCTGGAATTGGGAAAGCCCGTCACTCGCTTGCCGGCCACCAGGTAGCGGCCATCCGACAGCTTCACGTTGCCCAGACTGGCCGGCCCATGCCCTCCGCCGCCAACCGTTCCGCCCTTCTCGTAAACGCGCGCGACGATGGCCATGAGTCGAGCGTCTTCGGCCACGTCGAACATCGTGCCGGTACCACCGCCGATGAACACCGCGTTGTAATCATCCGCCTTGATCTGCTCTGGCTTGAGCGTGCGATCCGCCTTCTGCCGGAAGCCTTCATATTTGATGGTGTAGTGGACCATGCCGGGCGGATCGGTCTCGTCGGCATCCAGCGAGAATGACACCGAGCCGCCTCGGGGAGAGACGAAATCCACAGTGAAGCCGTGCATGACGAATATGTGGTGCGGCTCGGCGTACTCCCACAAATTGTTCTTGGCCGCGAATGCTCCGACCGACACACCGTTCGAGAAAATCATCAGGACCTTGCCGCCGGTCCCCCCGGCCAGAATGATGGGGCTGACCAGCATCCCCAGAAGCAACAGCGCGGGTGCCACCTTCATTTTGCCTCCTCCTTTGAGCCGCCGAACCGACGTGAGATGCACGCATCGGCCTGAAGGTTTACATCGCCCTGTCGCAACGGCCTTTCATTCTTCCCAGTCCAGCCACTCTCCCGGCTTCATCGACTGCACCCTGATGGATTTCTTGCTAGCGGCTGCGCGCACCAGGCCAAACGAATCCCGAACCTCCACATACTCTGCAATGCCAGACACTCCGTAGTGAATGGGAACCAGGCGGCGCGCGCCAAGAATGGTTGCTGCTGCCACGGCTTGCTCTGGCGTGAGAACGCCCGGCAGATCGCTGACCGGTTGGCGCCAGCCGAAGCGCGCACCGTTGATCGGTAGAAACGCAGCGTCGAAGGGACCGAATTGACGTCCGATTCGCCACCAGTGGCCGTGCCAGAGCGTGTCGCCACCGTGAAAGATGCGACGATTGCCGGCGGACACGACCCAGGACACCTGTGGGTCGCCGTAGCCGTCCGATGCGGGCACGGCAGTGGCGGTGAAGTCGCCGAGCAGTTGCGGCTCCCACAGCGCACTCGCACGAGTTCGCGCCCCCTGAGGAATCGGCAACGGATTCGTTCCTTCAGGGTGCACGAGAACGCCACCCTTTCCGAGCGCGGCCGCGACGGCCTGCGCGTCGAAATGGTCACTATGAGTGTGAGTGACCAGGACATACGTATTGCCGACCGCATCGTCGACGGGAATCAGCGGATCCGCGAGTGCGGCTCCCCACGCGTCGGGACTGATCAATGGATCGATGAACAGGGTCGCCTGCGGAAGCTGCAAACGGATGCCCGCCCACGCCAGCCTTTGGATGCGCAAGCCCTCTGTGATGCCCGCCGCGACGACGCGACTGCGAGGAAACATTGCCAGGCCAGTCAGGCCGACGCAGGCGGATACGAATTGCCGGCGCGCCAGAAGTTTGCGGACCTTCGAATCGTCGTTCTTGTTCATGCGTTACCTGCTCGCGAAACGAAAGCATCGAGCGCGAAGACCGACTGCTCGACGATGACTTTCAAGTTATTCTGGTGCCATTGGCGCTCGAATGGAGCGGGCTCCACCAGCGCAGCCACGCAGGCTTCGATTGGAATCGAGGCAATGCTGTCGGCGACCGCGTGCGAAGGTTCGTCGACGCGGATACGAATAACAGTCTCCCGCAACCGAGCGAGGTAGTGGATTGCGTTATCGAGAGTGGCAGCGGAAAACCTGCCCATGTGTCCGCCGACGACCGTGCCCCTGCCGAGCTGTTGTATCCGACCGATCGCCGCACCAATCAGCGCGGGATCCGCTTTCGATAGATAGACGATGTTCCCCACGATGTTGTCGCCCACGCAGATCAGATCGGCCGTGGGCACATCCACGCTGAGATGGTCCATGGTCTTGCCGGGATTGTGCAGGAAGTGAAGCTCGTGCCGGCCCCATCGGAACTTCAGCGCACTGTCGAACACGACCCGGGGCTCGCGATAGAACTCATCGACACGCTGGTTCTGCGACAGGAACGTTTGACGATAGTGCCGGTGCGCGATCGTCAGGGCATCCGGAAACAGCGACATTCCGGCGATGTGATCGCTCATGAAGTGAGTCGCCGCGACTACACGCACGGTTTTGCCCATATCCCCGCACAGGACATCGTGCAACCGCCGCGCGTCCGCCGAGCTGGCGAGCGAGTCGACCAGCAGCACCTCGTCGCCGTCGAGAAATGCCGTGGCGACCGACTCGTAATCGTCGCCGACGAACATCAACACGCCGGCGCTCAGCTCTTCGACTCTCACGGTGATGCCCTCACTTTCGATGGGCGCATCATTTCGACAGCGCGCGGCGCCGACAAACGAATTGTTTTTGGCAGCCGCATTAGCAAAGCTAACTTGATAGGATGCTGTTCCGTCGGCAAGCTCGGACGATCGTGAAGCCCCGTCATCCAGTCCCGCTCAATGCGCTCCGGGCGTTCGAAGCGGCCGCTCGTAGCCTCAGTTTTCAAGCGGCCGCCGCCGAACTGTTCGTCACGCCGGCGGCGGTGAGCCATCAAGTAAAGCGCCTGGAGGCGTACCTCGGAGTGAAGCTGTTTCGTCGCGGCTTCCGCTCGGTCGAGCTGACTGCCGAGGGCGAGACGCTGGCTGCGTCTCTGGGCGAGCTGTTCGGACAGCTCGACCTGGCGCTTGAAAAGGTCACCGCGCCCATGGCGGCGAATCTGCGCATCAGCACGGTGGAGTCCTTCGCCGCCAAGTGGCTCGCACCCAGACTGCACCGATTCCACCGCGACTGCCCCGATGTCAAGGTGCGGATCGAGACCGGCAACGAGCACACCGATTTCGCTCGCGACAGAATCGATGTTGCCATTCGCTACGGACCGGGCGGTTACACGGGCGTGTTGGCCGAGCGGCTGATGGATGCGCCCGTAGTTCCGGTCTGCGCGCCTTCGTTAATGAGCGATGCAAGCCGGCCGCTGAATGAACCCAACGACCTGATGCATCACACGCTCCTGCACGACGAAAGCGCGGTCGCTCGCGCTGGCGTGCCGGATTGGTCCGCATGGTTGAAAGCCGCTGGTGCAAGCCGGGTGGATGCCACTCGAGGCCCGGTTTTCGCGAGCATCTATCTGGCGCAAGAAGCGGCCGTTGCCGGGCATGGCGTGGCGCTGGGGGTCGGTCCGCTGATCGAGGAAGACCTGGACCGCGGCCGCCTCTGCAAGCCATTCGACTTTTCCTTGCCCAACGCTTACGCCTTTTGGATGATCCGACGCAGTGGCGCCGAGGGCAACCCGGCTATCGACGCCTTTCACCGATGGTTGCTGAAGGAGGTATCCGCGCGGAAGGCCGATCCATGATCACGCGTTACGCTTCTGCCGCCGGGCCCGAGCAGGCGGCTTGCCGGACAACGCCGGCCATAATCGTTCTACTTTTGAATTTCGGGACTGCCGATCGCGATAGGCGACCACCGACATGCTTTGGCTCCAGCCTTCGAGGGGCACCAGGCTTCCCGGTGGCGCGCCTTGAGCCGAACAGTCGGGCAGCCAGGCGACGCCTCGTCCTTCGACGGCGAGATTGCGCAGCACATCCGCCATGTCGGCCTCGAACACACATCGACCTATCAAGCGCGGCCGCGCCGATTCGATGATGAGCTCCACCATTCGCCCCAGATAGGCGCCGGAGGAATACATCAACAGCGGCAGCGGTGAACGCTGCGTTCCCGGAAAATGTTTCTGGACGTTTGCAGCCAGACTCGTCGCGACGTAGGGCCGCAGGTGTTCCGCGCCGATGACGACGCGCTCGTATTGAGCGGACAAATGGATCGGTTGCTCGGCCGTATGGAAACAAATGAGCAGGTCGGCGTTGCCCGAGACCAGCGCGGTAACTGTGTCGTGAACATTGCCTGGCACCGCCGTGCACGTGACATCGTCCATGCCATGGCCGGACCACTGCGCCCACCACGAAGCCAGGCGACCGGTGGCGAGAGCGTGCGGAAGCGCGATGCGGATCTGTTGCCCCCGCCCGACCACCGCACCCGTGAGTGACACTTTCGCGTCCGCCACTTGCAGCACGATCTCGGCGGCGCGTTCGCGAAATCGCTCGCCTTCCGGCGTGAGCCTGGTGGGAAACGTGCTGCGATCGATCAGTGGCACGCCCAACCACTGCTCCAGACTCTGAATCCGCCGACTGAAGGCGGCCTGCGAGCTGTTGCGAATCTCGGCAGCTCGTGTGAAGTTCCCCGTCTCGGCGATGGTCAGGAAATCTTGCAGCCAGCGAGTATCCATATCAGTGCCGGGACGTCACGCGGCATGCATCAACATCGTCACGCATGGCTTCCTTCACACACAGACGTGCGAGCGCGAGCGTCGAATCGATACATCGGTCCTGCACAGCTGTGTTCGCCAATGCCACCGGCAACTCCGTGCAACCGAGAATCAACACTTCCGCGCCTGCCGAAAACAAGCGATCCGCTGCTTCGAGAGCGGCACTCCTGCCTTTCTCCAACTCACCGGCTTTGACGGCCGCAATGGATACATCCACCAGAGTCTGCACGGCTTCGTCACCCGAGAACAACGGCTCGAACGCCGCGCCCAGACGACCGGAATAAACGCCCGCACGATGCGTGCCTCGGGTCGCGAGCAACGCCACTTGCTTGTGGTGCGACTCTCTCAATATCAGCTCCTGCCTCACGGCTTCGGCGATGTGCAGCAGAGGCAACTCTTGTTGCCGTGAGAGCTGCGCGTACCAGTAATGCGCAGTGTTACAGGGAATCACCGCGAGCTCAACGCCGGCCCGCGCCAAGCTCCGCAAACCGGCCAGCATCGGCTCCAACGGGGAATCGCTTCCTCTCATGATCGCGGTGCTGCGGTCTGGGATCTGCGGCACCTGATGCACGATCAAGGGAATGTGAGCCTGATCGCAGGTCGCCGGCGCCAAGGCGACCACTTTGGTCATGAAATCGATGGTGGCCAGCGGCCCCATGCCGCCAAGTACGCCGATCAAGCGCCGCGCTGAATCGCTCATCGCGACAGTCTGATATCGGTGCGTTGCCGCCCGATGCAGACTTTGCATAGCGAGACTCAAGGCACTTTCCGGCCATGCGCCCTGAAGATCTCTTTGACCCGATCGATGGGCAATGCCTCGACCGTGACCCAGCTGCGCTCGATGGTGTTGAAGCTGCGCTCGGTGCGCGCCATCAGCATCGAGTTGTAAATCGCCTCTTCGGTCGCCTCGATGGTGGCTTGAAACAAGGGCGAAATCCGGTCGTTGGGCAGGTCCTGGATCTGAGCGACAGCGCCGCGGACGGCGGGCGTTCGGCGTACGCTCGCCGCCGTGGAAAAACTGATCGCGTAGTCGCCCGAGCCGTTCGAGAACGACGAACCGGTGCGAGCCAGACCCGCGATAGCGCGATCGCCCAGACGGCGGAGATTGCCGGGCGATAGCGGCGCGTCCGTCGCCACGACCATCATGATGGATCCATCGGGGCTGCTATCGTCCAGCTCGCGCTTCAAATAGTACTGGCCGAGCGCTTCACCGATCGGCACGCCGTCCATCTGCAGGATGCCACCGAAGTTCGACTGCACCAGCACGCCCACCGTGTAACCGCCGAGCTTCTTCGGCAACACGCGCGAACTGGTGCCGATGCCGCCTTTCCATCCGAAGGCTACCGTGCCCGTGCCCGCGCCGACCGCGCCTTCAGCAACCGGCCCGCTGCTTGCGCCGGTGATGGCCTGGCCGATCAACTCCGCCGTCAGCGGTCGCGAGCGGATGTCGTTCAAACGACTGTCGTTGGTCTCGCCGACGACGGCGTTGACCGAGACGACGTTTTCGTTGCCCGGGTAGGCAAGCACCCAGCTGACGATAGCTTCGGCGGCCCGAGGCACGGCGAGCGTATTGGTCAGCACGATGGGCGACTCGATCTCACCCAACTCCTCGATCTGAGTCGAGCCCATCAACTTCCCGAAGCCATTGGCGACCACCACCGCCGCCGGCACCTTGTCCTGAAACAAGTTGCCTCCATGCGCCAGGATTGCAGTGGCGCCGGTCCGGACGCTATCGCCCCTCTTGAGCGTGACGTGCCCCACCCGCACACCGTCCACATCGGTAATCGCGTTGTACTTTCCCGGCCGCAGCACCCCCGGCTCGATGCCGAGCTGTCTCGCTCGCACGCCGGCCGCCTCGTCCGCCTCGGCGGCACCCATACAAGCCATCCCAGCGACCGCCAGAATCTTCAGAAATCTTCGCATCGTTGTTCCATCCCACCAACCAACCCGCATGCTCACCGCCCTTGCTCGAGCGCTCTGTGCAGAATGCGGACGATAGCGCCAACCCGGCCTCGACATACAGCGTTTGACGCATAACCCGCAGGCCGCGAAAATTTCGCAGCTGCAATCGATCAGGGAATATTCGACCATGAAGCCTTTGGCGTGCTTGTTTCTGTTCGCGGCCGCGGCCCTTTGCGGCCGCGCCGATGCCGATTCGTGCGCCGATCTGGCGCCTTATCAGAAGGCGCGTGAGATCATCGAGGACCGCGACCGCATCCTCACGCCCAATGGCGTGCAAGAGAGCTTCAAGACTCGCATCGGCGGCATCGGGCAGTGGCTGAACGTGCGCGGCAATGATCGCGACAATCCCATCATCCTATTCGTGCACGGCGGCCCGGCCTCGCCGCTCATTCCGACACTGTGGCAATTCCAAGGTCCGATCGAGGAATACTTCACGGTCGTGAACTACGACCAACGCGGTGCCGGCAAGACTTACGTCGAGGATCACTCCGATGCGGTCGGCGACAGCTTGCGCATTCCTCGTTACATCGACGACGCGATCGAAGTCGCCGAGTACGTGCGTCAACGCTACGGCAAGAAAAAGCTCATCCTCATGGGGCACAGCTGGGGCACGGTCGTCGGCATGGGCGCGGCGCTCAAACGGCCCGATTTGTTCCATGCCTACGTCGGCATCGGCCAAGTGATCAATACACATGACAACGAGCGCGTGAGCTTCGACTACGGCATGAAGCAAGCGCTCGCTCACGGCAACACGGCCGCCGTCGAGGAAATGAAAACCATCGCGCCCTATCCGGGCGATCAGCCCATCACGCGCGAGCGCATCGTCATCGCCAGAAAATGGGCGCAGTTCTACGGCGGGCTGAGCGCATATCGGGAAGATTCGAAGTACTTCTTCCGCGCGCCGCTGCTATCGCCCGAGTACTCGTCCGCCGATGTCTGCGCGGTGGACGAAGGCAGCCTGTTCACGCTGGGTCGCGTCCTGGATGAATTCCTGGACGTCGACTACAAGTCCGTCACCCGCTTCCCCATCCCGGTCGTGATGTTCATGGGCCGGCACGACTACACCACTCCGTCCGAACCTACGGCGGCGTGGCTCTCCAAAGTAAAAAGCCCCTACAAACAAGGCGTGTGGTTCGAACACTCTTCTCACATGATTCCGTGGGAAGAGCCCGGCAAGATGGTGGTGAGCCTGGTGACTTACGTGGCGCCGCTCGCGAAGGAGCCACAGCGGCGCTGAGGACAGCAGCTACGCGCTGGCGCAGGCGCTGGCGCGGATCACCCGCAACTGCGAGCGCCACCATTTGAGGATCGCAAGCTCCAGCGTGCGCTGATCGAGCCCGGCTTCCTTCAGATTGTCCTCGCGCGAGCCGTGCCCGATGAAACGATCCGGGATGCCGCAGTTCAGGACCGGAATGCAAATGCAATGCGCCTGCAGGCACTCGTTCACCGCGCTGCCGGCGCCACCGGCGATGACGTTCTCTTCCACCGTGACCAGCGCGCGATGGGTCTGCGCCAGGCGGAACACCAGCTCCTCGTCCAGCGGTTTCACGAAGCGCATGTTGATCAATGTCAGATCGTGGCGCTCAGCTATCCGCTCACAAAGCGAGACCATGGTGCCGAAGGCAAGCACCGCGAGCCCCTGCCGGCCGATTCGTCGCGTGTGTGCCCGGCCGATCGGCAGCGCCGTCATGGTGCTTTCGACGGGCACACCCGGACCGGTGCCACGCGGATAGCGAACAGCGGCGGGACAACCGCACTGAGTTGCTGTGTATAACATCTGCCGGCACTCATTCTCGTCCGCCGGCGCCATCACGATCATGTTCGGAACACAGCGCAAATAGCTCAGATCGTAGCTGCCCTGATGAGTCGCGCCGTCGCCGCCGACCAGCCCGCCCCGGTCGATCGCAAACACGACCGGCAGGCGTTGGAGAGCGACATCGTGAATCAGCTGATCGTAAGCGCGCTGCAGGAAGGTGGAATAAATAGCCACAACGGGATGCCATTGCTCGGCGGCCAGCCCGGCTGCCAGCGTTACCGCGTGTTGCTCGGCGATGGCCACATCGAAGTAACGTTCCGGAAAACGTTTGGAATACTCCACCAGTCCCGAGCCTTCGCGCATGGCCGGCGTGATCGCGACGATCTTCGAGTCGACCTCCGCCATGTCGCAGATCCAGCGGCCGAACACCTGGGAATAGGTCAGCCCCGGCGCCGGCTCCTTGAAGATCTCACCGGTCTCGCGGTCGAACTTGCCCGGTCCGTGCCATTTGATCGGATCGCTCTCGGCGGGCGCATAACCCTTGCCCTTCTGCGTCACCACGTGCAGCAGCTGCGGCCCGCGCAGATCGCGCACGTTGCGTAGAGTCGCGATGAGCGTATCGATATCGTGTCCATCCACCGGGCCGATGTAGTTGAAGCCGATCTCCTCGAAGATTGTCCCGGGCAACACCATGCCTTTGACGAACACCTCCGAGCGTCGCGCGAGCTCCCACGCACTCGGCAGATTGCGTAGCACGCGCTTGCCTCGCTCGCGCAGCTGCGAATAGAGCCGGCCGGAGAGCAGGCTCGCGCAGTAGTTCGAGATCGCTCCGACCGCTTCGGAGATCGACATCTCGTTGTCGTTGAGAATGACCAGCAGATCGAGGTCGGTCGCGCCTGCATGGTTCAGCGCTTCGAAGGCGAGACCCGCGCTGAGCGCGCCGTCGCCGATCACCGCGACGATCTTGCGCGGCGAGCCGCTGAGCTGTGAGGCAATCGCCATCCCAAGCGCCGCGCTGATCGACGTGCTGGAGTGGCCGACGCCGAAGGTGTCGTACTCACTTTCCTGTCGCCCTGGAAATGGCAGCAGACCGCCCCTGTGACGGATGGTGTGCAAGCGATCGCGCCGACCGGTCAGCACCTTGTGTGGGTATGCTTGGTGGCCCACGTCCCAGACGATCCGGTCCTGCGGCGTATCGAACACATAATGAAGTGCCACGGTCAGTTCGACCGTACCGAGGCCCGCGGCGAAATGACCGCCCATGCGACTGACAGTCTCGATGAGAAATTCGCGCAGTTCACACGCCAGCGGCTCGAGCTGCGTCGCCGGCAGCCGCCGCACGTCCGCGGGAGATTCGATCGTCGATAGCAGCGGAAAGCGCTCACCTGCGTTCATCACGTCCCCCCTTCGCCTTCACGCTCAGCGAGCCAGCGCGTGACCCGACGCAGCGGTTCGGCCTGTTCGCCTCGCCGCGGCAGGACCGCGTAGGCATCCGACCAAGACAGCGCCAGTGCGCGCTCGAAATCCGCGAGCAGCCCTTTCATTTTTCGACCAGGTGGCCGGCGTCTGCAGGCGATGGCCAGGCGCACGCCCGCGCAGTAATGCGATCGATCCGTTTCTTCGTGCTTGCCGTGTGAGCCACTCGCGGATGCGAGCATGGCAGCGATCCTCAGCCGCACCTTCGCGGCCAGCGGCAAAGCGGGATCGACGCAGATCAGATTGAACGCCAGCGGCGGCAACGAATCGCCGACCAGCAACAGAGTCGCCTCGTCGTACGCTTGCAGCGCCGGATGCGGTCTCGGCGCCCGCCCATGCGCGAGTGCGGGCAGCGTACGGTGAACTTCGACGAACAAATGCAGCAGCTCCAACGCGCACGCCGCGACTTCGACGTGCTCCTCGCGCAAGCCCATCGTTCTTCCGACAGCAAACATCAGTACTGGATGCTTGCGCTCTTCGCGATCCAGCACCCAGCTGCGCAGCGCCGCGTGCAAGCGTGCTGGAACCTCGTCCGCCGCGGGCAATCGTCGGGCGAGCGCAAGATGCATGCGCTCCTGCCACGCGCTCATCTGCGCCGCGAACGAGCCGGTGGAGGTGAGCCGAGAGCGCTGAAGACGGGCACGCGGCATGCTCCCACCCTCATTCCTTCGGCACGCGGCCCTGGATCCAGCCCATCAGACCGTCGAAGCCCCCCTGCTTCAAGGCCGACTGAGCCTGCGAGCGGTCCATCGCCAGCTGGCTCACTCCTTCGGCCGTCGTGTTCACGATGCGCCACTGGCCATCGGACTGTCGCAATAGATAGTCGAAGTGCACATCCGGATTCCCCGGCGACTGCAATACCGACCGCACCAGACGCGTGTCGCGCGGCTGCGGCTTCTCCTCCAGGATCACGAAGTGCTCACCGGAGTAGCTGTTGAACTCGTGCGCGTAGATCCGTGCACTGCCATCGGCATACGCGGCGGCCGCCTGCTTGAATTGCTCCGGCGTGAGCTGACTGGCGCTCGATCCGAGCACCGCACGCATGATGTATGGGAAGTCATGCACCTCCTCGACAACCGGCTTGAGCTTCTCGTAACTGCCCTGCTCGCCGAGCGCTTTGGCATTCTTCATGGAATCGAGAAGTGCCGCCTGCAGCTTCTCGACGGTTGCCGACGCTGGCCGCTCTTCCGCCGCGCTCACATATGCGCCGAGCGCGCACAGCATCGCGAGTGACACTACGCGGATGTGCAACGAGATGAGAGCACGCCGCGCCGCTGGCTGCCGGCTTTCATATCGCACATCCATCTCGGTCTCCGTCGTTCGCGCGCCGTGTGCCTCGAATCGCGGTGACAGGAATTACGGCCGATGGCGGCTCGGGGCGCTGCGTGTACAGCACCGGCAACTCCGGTGCCATCGGACCGCTCACACGTGGACCGCGCAGGCCGACGCGCAGTGCTTTCAACGGGTGCGCCAACATGTCGTTGACCGCTGTCCCCTCGTACCCACAGTGCGCCATGCAGTTGTCACAACGCGCGTTGCGACCCACGCCATACTGGTCCCAATTCGTATCTTCCATGAGCGAGCGGAAGCTGCTGGCGTAGCCCTCATCGAGCAGATAGCAGGGCCGCTGCCAGCCAAAGAGGTTGTACGTCGGATTGCTCCACGGCGTGCACTGGTACGTCTGGTTGCCGGCGAGGAAGTCGAGGAACAGATTCGTATTCGTAAACCTCCAATGACTGCCGTTACGACGGCCAGCGCGGAAGATGTCGCGGAACAGCCGCTTGCTCGCGGATCGACCGAGGAACACATCTTGGCGCGGAGCGCGCTGATAGCTGTAGCCCGGCGACACTGTGATCCCCTCGATCCCGAGTCGCATCGCCTCGTCGAAGAACGCGGCGACTTGCGGCGCGTCCTCACCAGCGAACAACGTGCAGTTGATGGTTACGCGAAAGCCTTTGTCGCGCGCGAGGCGGATCGCCGCGACCGCCTTGTCGTACACACCTTGCTGGCACACAGACGCGTCATGGCGTTCGCGGTTGCCGTCCAGATGAATCGAGAATGCGAGATAGCGCGAGGGCCGGTACTCGTCGATGTGCTTGGCCAGCAGCAGCGCGTTCGTGCACAGATAAACAAACTTGCGGCGGGCGATGATGCCCGCGACGATCTGCGGCAACTGACGATGAATGAGCGGCTCGCCACCGGGGATCGAGACCACCGGCGCATCGCATTCGTCGACCGCGGCAAGCGCCTGCTCGACGCTCATCCGACGCTGTAGCACTTCCTTGGGATGATCGATCTTGCCGCAGCCGGCACACGCCAGATTGCACTGGAACAATGGCTCCAGCATCAGCACCAGTGGAAATCGCTCCCGCCCGCGCAGCTTCTGCGTGAGCAGGTAGCGACCGATGCGATACGTTTGAATCAGCGGAATACTCATGCTTGGCTCGCGTCTCGCGCTCGCGCCAGCGCGCTGTGAAACTGCGTCCAGATTTGCATCCATTCGATCCTGAACCAGGGAGTGAAGGGCCGCGCGCCGCGCTCGAGCTCGGCCTGCAATTGCGACGGATCGATCCAGCACCAGTCCGCGATCTCGTGAACGTTGGCGCGCACCGGTCCGCTGCTGCAACCGATGTAGACCGAACACAGCTCGTTCTCCGCACCGGTGGCATCGAATTGCGCCTGGTAGCGAAACTTGAACAGCGGCGAGAGCGCGCACCGCATGCCCAGTTCCTGCCACAGCCGGCGATGAGCGGCGAACTGCAACCCTTCTCCACGCCGCGGATGACTGCAGCAGCTGTTCGACCAGTAACCCGGCCACAGACGCTTCGAATCACTACGCTGCTGCATCAGCAGCTGGCCGTCGGGGTTGAAAATGAACAGCGAGAAGGCGCGATGCAGCACGCCTCGACCTTCATGACACCGCGCCTTGCTCATGAAGCCGACTTCGCGGTCGCTGGTATCGACCAGGATGAGCGGCTCCAGATCCGACGAGACCCGCGTGTACCGGAGGGCATCGTGTTCGCCACTTTGCTCGTTCAAGGACCACCTCCGTTTTCCGCCGATGTGTGCGAGAGGTCATCACAGCGCGCACGATGCTTCAGCTCGAAAGCTGCGGCATAAATCCGCTCCAACTTAATACAGTTCCACAACAGCGATATTCGCGGGCACATCCTCGCGCGCCGCGCGTTAGTGCCGACACATTGCAAGCAAAACGGTGTTCGCCGTGCTCACGATCGCGCAGATCACGCTGCACACACTGGGGATCGCGCTCGCCGCGTTAGCAACTGCGTACGCGCTGCTTGCTTGTTTTGCGGAGTCGCAGGCGGCAAAGCGCGTGCGAGTCATGCGCGCGCACGACTACGATGCGCGCCCCGATGCGATGGCCTTTACCGCCGCGGACTGTTGCTCGCCGGTCACTGTTCTCAAGCCACTGTGCGGGAGTGAGCCGAATCTGTATCAATGTCTGAAAACTTTCTGCGTGCAGGCCCACCCGCGATACCAGATCGTTTTCGGCGTGCAGGATGCCACCGACGGCGCGCTCGCGACCGTGCGCCGGCTGCAAGCGGAACTGCCGACACACGACATCGTCGTCGTGATCGATTCGCGCGCGCACGGCAGCAACCGCAAAGTAAGTAATCTCGCGAATATGTTGTCCGCGGCGCGCCACCCGATTCTCGTGGCATCGGACAGCGATGTAATGGTCGACCCGGATTATTTGCGGCGAGTGACGGCACCGCTGTCGGACCCGACAGTCGGACTGGTGACCTCTTTGTATCGAGCGAGAGCCGTGGGAGGTCGGTGGTCGCACCTGGTGGCGCTCTTCATCAACGAATGGTTCATTCCGGCGGTGCGCGTCGCGCGGCTGTTCGGAAGCGTTTCGTTCGCTTCCGGTGTGACGATTGCGTTGCGGCGGCAAACGCTCGAACGACTCGGTGGCTTCACGGCCATCGCGAATGTTTTAGCCGACGACTACTGGCTCGGAGAGCACACGCGTCGTCTCGGGCTGAAGACCGTGGCGGCCGACAGCATCGTCGATACAGTCGTCGCTGAACCGAGCTTCGGCTCCGTGTGCCGCCACGAATTGCGCTGGCTGCGCACGATTCGCTCGGTCCAGCCACGCAGCTATGGTCCTCTTGGTATCACCTTCACGCTGCCCGTGATTGCGCTAGGAACATTGTTGGCCGGCGCCGATTCGTTCGTACTGAGCCTCGCCGCGACGGCCGTGGTGGCCAGGGTGTTTCTGCATCGGCTTGCGCGAGCGGCCTGCGCGCCGCCGTGGCTCGTGCCGATCGGCGATCTGCTCGCCTTCGCGCTGTGGTGCTGGAGTTTTGCGAGCCGCCGCGTGCGCTGGCGCGCCGGAGTGTTCGCTGTCGAGCGCGACGGCTCCATGCAACGTACCGGCTGAGCGGTGCGCTCGGAGACTCGACCATGAAGTCACTCTTCCTGCATCCACCTTCCTATGAAGGATTCGACGGCGGCGCCGGCGCTCGCTATCAGGCGAAGCGCGAAGTGCGCTCGTTCTGGTATCCGACCTGGCTTGCACAACCTGCGGCGCTGGTGCCCGACAGCCGCCTGCTAGATGCTCCCGCGGACGGCCTGAGCCTCGCCGATGTGCTTTCCATCGCGCGTGGCTTCGATCTCGTCATCATGCACACGAGCTCGCCCTCCTTCGCCGCCGATGTGCGCACGGCCGAGGCGCTCAAAGAAGACCGGCCGCGTGTGCTCATCGGCATGGTCGGTGCGAAGGTCGCTGTCGATCCGCAGGGCTCGCTGGCAGCGTCCAAGGCCATCGATTTCGTGGCACGCGAAGAGTTCGATTACACCTGCCAGGAGGTCGCGAGCGGCAGACCGCTCGGCGAGATCATGGGCCTGAGCTATCGACGCGCCGACGGCACTCTCATGCACAACGCGCCGCGCCCGCTCATCACCGACATGGACGCGCTGCCGTGGGTGACGCCGATCTATCGGCGCGATCTGCGCGTCGAGAACTATTTCATCGGTTATCTGAAGCACCCGTACGTATCGTTCTATACCGGGCGCGGTTGCCGCTCCAAGTGCACCTTCTGCTTGTGGCCGCAAACGGTCGGCGGTCATCGTTATCGCGTCCGTAGCCCGAGCAGCGTCGTCGAGGAAGTGCGCTGGGTGCGTGAACATCTGCCGCGGGTCGAGGAGATCTTCTTCGACGACGATACCTTCACCGATTTCCGCCCGCGCGCGGAAGAGATTGCGCGCGGCTTAGGCCGCCTGGGCGTCACATGGTCGTGCAATGCCAAGGCGAACGTGCCGTACGAAACGTTGCGAGTGATGAAGGAGAACGGCCTGCGGCTGCTGCTGGTCGGCTACGAGTCGGGCAACGACCAGATCCTGTACAACGTGCGCAAGGGCCTCAAAACCGACATCGCCCGGCGGTTCACGCGGGATTGTCGCGAGCTCGGCATCACTATCCACGGCACATTCATCCTGGGTTTGCCGGGCGAAACCGAGCAGACCATCCGCGAAACCATCGAGTTCGCCAAGGAGATCAACCCGCACACGATTCAAGTCTCGCTCGCCGCGCCCTATCCCGGTACGCAGCTTTATGACCAGGCGCTCGCGAACGGCTGGCTGTCGGAGAACACCGCGGAGCTGGTCGACGCCCACGGCGTGCAGATCGAGCCGATCACTTATCCGCATCTCTCGGCCGAACAGATCTTCCACGGCGTCGAAACGTTCTACAGAAATTTCTACTTCCGGCCACGCAAGATCGCCGAGCTGACGATGGAGATGATGACCAGTTGGGACATGACGAAGCGTCGTCTGCGCGAAGGAGTGGAATTCTTCCGCTTCCTGCATGCGCGCACCTGAAGCGAGGGCGCGTCATTCATCATGCTCTTCGCATCAGACGACTCCCGCACGGTACGCGCAGCCAGTACGCGTCGCGACTTTCTGATCATCACCGCGGATGACTTCGGCGTGCGCGAATCGGTGAACGAAGCGGTCGAGGTCGCCACACGTCGCGGCGTGCTGACTGCCGCGAGCTTGATGGTGGGCGCGCCCGCTGCCGCCGATGCCGTCGTCCGCGCACGGCGTTTGCCTCAGTTGCGCGTCGGCTTGCACCTCGTGCTCGTCGACGGCACGGCGATTCTGGAGCGCGCTCAGATCCCGCTGCTCGTCGATGACTCCGGGCGATTCGGCAATCACATGGTGCTCGATGCGTTTCGGTTCGTGTTTTCGCCGAGCATGCGTCGACAGCTCGCGTCGGAGATTCGGGCCCAGTTCAAGGCGTTTGCCGCGACCGGCCTGCAGCTCGATCATGTGAACGCGCACAAGCACTTCCACCTGCATCCGACCTTGTTACGCCTCATCGTCGAAGTCGGACGCGAGTTTGGGATGCAGGCGATTCGGTGGCCGCGAGAACCGCTGCTCGACTACGAACATGTCTCTGGCATCGGCCAGGCCATGCAGCACGCCGGCCTCTCGCCATGGCTCACGTTGATGCGTCGTCGGATCGAGCGTGCCGGTCTGCTACACAATGACTGGCTGTTCGGCATGACCGCGAGCGGACATATGGACACGCGCGCCCTCCTGCGCATCTTGCAGCGCTTGCCCAACGGCATCACGGAGATCTACTCACATCCTGCAATCCGCTCCGACGACGCCGAAGAGGAGCTTGCGGCGCTCATCAGTCGACGGGTGCGGGCGAGCGTTCGCGGCGCCTTCATTGCACGCGGCGGATACAGCGACGCCGTGCGCCGGCAGCGGGCGCGCCCATGAGCGTGGCGTTTCGGATTGCGGGCTGCATTGGACTGCTGGTGCTGATCGCACTGGTGCTGCACGAAGGCGCGGCCAGCATTCTTGAAGTGCTGTCCCGCGCCGGATGGATCCTGCTGCTAATCGTTCCGTTCCACGCGCTGCCGCTGTATCTGGATACGTTGGGTTGGCGCAGCCTGTTGGACAGAAGTCGTCGTCCCGGCAGTTTGGCCCTGTTCGGGATCGCGGCGGTCCGTGAGGCCGTTACTCGGCTGCTGCCGGTGGCCAACATCGGCGGCGAGTTGATCGGCGTGCGCTTGCTCGCCTTGCGCGGCATGGAGACGACGGAAGCCGCCGCCAGCGTGATCGTCGAGGTGTTCCTGACGCTGGTCTCCTTGTGTGTCTTCGTTGTCTTCGGCGTGCTCTGCCTGATCAGTGTCACGGATCAACCGCGGCTCATCCAGGACGTGACACTCTGGCTCGTGCTCACGGTGCCGCTGCTCATCGTGTTGGGTGTGCTATTGAGTAATCCGAGCGCGTTCGCCGTACTTGGCCAGGTGACACAACGCCTCGTCGGCCGGTTCGCGCCCAGCTTCGACATCGTCGCATGGACGCTATCGCTCAACGGTGCCATGCGCAGCTTGTTCGCGGCGCCCTTGCGGTTGTGCGCGGCCGTTTTGTATCAGTTCGCCGGCCTGCTCGTCGGCGCACTCGAAACCTGGCTGGTGCTTCGCTGGATCAACCAGCCGGTGAGCATTCCCGCAAGCATCGCGCTCGAAGCGACCACACAGGCGGTCCGCCACTTCATCTTCTTCGTGCCGGCCGGGCTTGGAGCTCAGGAAGCGGCATTGATGGGCGTGGCCGCACTGCTCGGCATTCCCAATGAAGCGGCACTCGCCCTCTCGCTGGCCAAACGAATGCGCGAAATCCTGTTCGGCGTGCCGGCCCTGCTCGGATGGCATCTCATTGAAGCGCGCGAGCTCAAGGGCAGGCCCGACCGACTGCAGTCGGGATCGGATGAGCACCGGCAACTGCTCGCGAGGTTCTTTGTCGAGAGCCACCAGGCTTACGCACCGGAACAGATCGCCTGGCCGTCGCTCGACGACGTATCGCGAGCGCGCCTGGCCAGCCTGCCGTTCTGGCAAGAGGCGGTGTCCACGGAGAACCTCACCTCCTGTACCGTCGCCGCCGCCGTGGCAATCGAGCCCGACGCGGATATCCGCGCAGCGATTGCGCTCCAGGGAATGGAGGAGCGACGTCATGCCCAACTGCTCGCGTCTCTCACCTCTCACTATGGCATCCCGGTCTCATTCCCCGTTGCGTACCGCTCCGGGGATATCGAGCACGACTTCCTGTTCTGCGGCTTCGGCGAATGTTTCGATTCGTTCTTCGCATTCGGCCTGTTCGCGCTGGCGCGCGAGGGCGGGCTGTTCGATCGAAGACTGGTCGAGCTGTTCGAGCCGGTCGTCCAGGAAGAAGCCCGGCACATCCTGTTCTTCGTCAACTGGGTGCGGTATCGCCGCAGGCAACTGCCGTGGTGGCGGCGGCCGGCATTCCGACTGCGCTGTGGCTGGATCATTCTCAAACAAATCGCCAGCCGGATCGAAACCGCGCGCAGCCTCGGCAAGGGCACGGACAACAACGGCGACAACTTCACATTGACCGCGCATCAGAATCTGTCATTGGATGTGAGCGCGCGGCGGCTGCTCGAGATCTGCCTGGCCGAAAACGAGCGCCGGCTCGGACGATACGACGCGCGCCTGGCCCGGCCGCGACTGGTGCCAACGGTTGCGCGCCTGATCTGTCGACTCTTGCCCGCCGACGCGTGAGTCCGTCTCAATGTCGCCCGCGTGTGTAGTATCCGGCCTCCTCGAACCAGTGCACGGCGTCCGCGATCGCGAGTTGCGCCGGCCGTGATCGATATCCGAGCTCGCGGTTCGCTTTCGCAGACGAGAAGAACATGCGCTTGCGCGCCATGCGCAGACTGTCGACGGTAAGCTGAGGCGCTCGACCGGTGCCGAAGGCAACCGCCTCCGACAGATACGCAAAGGGAACTACGACGCTCAGCGGCAGACGCACAGTCGGCGGCCGGCGCTGGGCGCATTCGGCGACCATCGTGAGGATCTCGCGCAACGTGAGATTCTCACCGCCGAGGATGTAGCGCTCGCCTGTGCGCCCGCGTTCGTACGCGAGCAAATGACCCGCAGCGACGTCGTCGACGTGCGCGATGTTGAGACCCGTATCGACATACGCCGGTGTGCGGCCCCGCGCAGCTTCGAGCACCATTCGCCCGGTCGGCGTCGGCTTCACATCGCGCGGGCCGATGGGCGTCGATGGATTGACGATCACGATCGGCGCACCGTCGCGCGCCATCTCACGGACCGCCTGCTCCGCGAGAAACTTGGAGCGTTTGTAATCCCCCACCATGTCCGCGACGGTGGACGGCGTGTTCTCATCGCCAGCTTGACCGTCCGCGGGCAATCCCAGCGTAGCTACGCTGCTGGTATAAACGATGCGCTTCATATCTGCCTGCAAGGCGGCCAGCATGACATTGCGAGTGCCCTCAACGTTGTTACGGTACAGCTCGCTCGTGTCTCTTGCCCACAAACGATAATCGGCAGCGACATGAAACAGTGCTTCACAGCCGTGGCAGGCTGAATCCAACGAAGCGCTATCCATGAGATCGCCGATCGCCACGTCGATCGGCAGATGCTCCACGTTGCGCCGATTCGATCCTGCGCGCACCAGCGCACGGACCTCCCAGCCACCGGCGAGCAATTGGCGCAGAACCGCCGAACCGATAAATCCAGTCGCACCTGTAACGAGCGCCTTCACGCGGACCTCCCCACTCGCAACGCGCGCCGACGCTGGCGGAGGAGGATGAGACTCGGCAGGAACACGAGCGCGCAGAACAAGGCGAGACCGAGACCGAGCGCGAGCACCAGTCCCAGACTCACCGTGCCGGGATGGGAGGACCACATCAGATTGCCGAAGCTCGCCACGGTGATGAGCCCGCCCGAGAGCACTGCGCGCGCCGCGCCCGATTGGAAGATCCTCGTTCCAGCATCTGTGGCGCGGCCGCGCTGGACGATATATACGCCGTAGTCGATGCCCACACCGAGGATCAGCGGCAAGGCAATGACATTGGCGAAGTTCAGCTTCATATCGAAGATCACCATCACCGCCAACGTCAGGATCAGTGCCGCCACGAGCGGCAAGAGCGCGAGCAGCACATCGACGACGTTACGCAACAGCAGGAGGAGCAGGATCGAAATCGCGACGAACGAATAGAGAAACGCCGTGCGGAAGGCCGAGATCACGGCCCGGCCCGACTCGAGACTGATCAGCGGCGGGCCTACCGCGTTGGGCGCAACCTTTCGCACCTGATCGACGAAGCGCTGCATCCGGTCGGTGCGATCCAACACCTCGCGCGGCCAGATCTCGACCCGATGCATCCCACTGGCACTGACCCACCGCGTGACCAGCGCGCGTGGCAGGTCGGCGAGCGACACAGGCCCGGCCTGCAGGCTTTCGGTCAACGCGGTCAGACGCATCGGCAGTGTGCCGAGAAGGGTCTCACGCAACGATTGCAGCAGCCGCTCGCTGCCCGCAGCTCCTGCGTCATCCATCTGCTCCTGGAATCGCTGCAGTTCGGACAACAGCGTTGAGGCATTCGCAATCTTTGACTTGGGTTCCTGGCTCGCGCGTTCCAGCTGATTGACCAGCGCTGCGAGACTCTCGCGGTCATTCGCATGCGCGACGATCGCAGGCCGTTGACCGCCGCCTTCGAACTGCGAACCCAGGACCAACGCGAGATCGCCGACGATCGCAAGCTTCTCGGGCTGCTGTCGGGGGATGAAATCATTGATGCTCATCGATCGCAGCACCAGCGGCAGGACTTCAGTGTTCCGCACCAGCCATTCCGCGCCCTGCGCGTTCGGCGTCAATGCCGACAGCGTCATCGTCGGAATCTCTGGAGTGGACTGCAGCTGCCGAAACGTCGCGACCGATTCCGAGCGCGGATCGCGCAGGTTGAGCGGGTCCGGATCGAACGTCACGCGAGGCGCAAAGAACAATCCCACGACGAGCGCTAGTGCTCCGACCGTGAGCACGAGGCGACCATGGCCCGCCGGCCAGTTCAGCAAGCGTGACAACAGATCTCCTTGCGTGAGCACCAGTTGCACTCTACTCGCGCGGGGACGCCACATCGTCAACAGCGCGGGCAGCAATGTCAGCGTACTGACAACAGCGGCGACGATCCCCACCACCGTGATGAGGCCGAGCTCGGCAATGGCCGTGAACGCCGTTGGCACGAAGGCGAGAAATCCGGCTGAGGTGGTCGCAACGCAGACCAGCATGTAGCCGCCAACGTGGCAGGCGGCGAGCGGCATGGCATCGCGCTGGGGCACCTGGCGCCCGAGCAACTCGCGATATTCCATGCATAAGTACAGCGCGTAATTGATGCCCAGCCCGACGTAGAGCACGCCGACTGCGATCGAGATGAGATTCAGACTTCCGATGACAAGCGGCGCGAGCGCCGCGGTGAGGAGAAGCCCGAACAGCACTGTGACGAGCGTGGCAGCAACCAATGCAAACGAGCGCAACGTGAAATAAAGCAAGACGATCACGGCAACGAGTGCGCCCAGCATTGCCAGACCCGCGCCTCGGGCCGTGCTCGTCAGCTCTTCATCTTCCATCGCGACCGAGCCGGTCAGGCGCACCGTCACGTCATGCTCGGGAGTCAGATGCAGCTGTGCGACGATCGAGCGCACCGTGGAGATGACCTTTTCCGCCGGCCGCAGGCTCGCGTAGTCCAGGTTGGGAGCAAGCTCGATGAAGCGCGTCTCGGACCGTCCCGCGTCGGCCGCCGGCGAGAGCAGCTCGCCCCAGTTCAATCGATAGAACCGCTGTTCGCGCGCGGCTGCAACTGCTTCGGCGATCTTCGGCAGCGCCGCCCCGATCTGCGCGGCATCCGTCGGCCTCTCCAGCGCCCGACTGAGCAGCGTAAACAAACCATGCAGGCTCAGATCGGCGCGCAATGCGCCCAGGAAAGGTTGGGCGCGAGTGAGGTCGTCGGCCAATGCCTGCAGTTGCGGCGGATCCAGATACAGCAGCCCGTTACGACGGAAGAAAGGCTCGGTTTCCAGCGCGAACACGTCATTGATCACGTCCTTGCGGGCCGACAGCGTGGTGACCAACTGCCGCTGCGCCTGGTCGGCCAGCCCCGGGGTGCGACTCTCGATGACGACGACCAGGGAGTTGCTGAGCTCGGGGAACAACTGATCGAGCTGCTTGACCGCGCGACGCCACGGCAGCTTTTCGGAGATCAGATTTTCCGAGCTCGTGTCGACGCTGAAATGTCCGTGCACATAGAAGACGCACGCTATGGCGAGAGCGACCGCCACCACTACAACAACGCGTGCATGGTCCTGGCTGATCTGCACCCAGGTGCGAAGCGCGTTCTCGCACGTCTCGATGGTGGTCGTCACATCGCCACCTCCGAGCCGCACGGATCGAGGTAAGGTCTGCCGATGACGGCTGCCGCCGTGAGTGCATGGCGCGCTTTGCGATAGTTACTGCTCAGGCCGAACAGCTGCTTGAGAGTTCGCGGAGAGCGAGCCAAGTCTCGCCACAGCCGCATCCAGTGCAAGCTGCCTTCGGGGCCAATGGAGTCGGCGATGGCGCGCGGCAGTTGCTCGCCCGATGTATCGAGCACGGCGCGAACCACTAGGAAAGGCACCTTCCAAGCCCGCGCGACTCGCGCGATGGCCGCACTCTCCATGTCGACGGCAATGGCTCCACTGGCGCGGAAGTGTCTCGATTTGCACTCCTCGTCCGCGAGTATCAGTGGCGAGCTGAGCAATGCTTCGTTGCGGACCGTGCGCTGTCCGGCGATCACATCGGATAGCGTTTCGCGCCAGGCTTCGTCGGTCGCGAAAACAGATCCGTCGGTACATAAAATCCGTTCGGGCACCACCAGCGTCCCACACGTCAGCGTCGGCGCCAGACCACCAGCGTAGCCCCAGCTCACCAACGCACCGGCGCCCGCCTCCATCGCGTCAGTCGCCGCCCTGCGTGCCGCTGCGGGGCCGATGCCTGCGACAGCGATCAGAACGCGCTCTTCGTCGAAGGCCGGACGCAGTGTACGGGCTTCCGAGGCGAGCGCAGTGATAAACCCAGTGCGCCTCACTTCGCCACGGCGCCGAGTGAATTGCGGTAACTTGCGAGCGTCCATAGCGGGAAATAGGCGGAGTAGCCGTGGTATCTGAGATAAAACACCCGCGGAAACCCAGGTGCGGTGGCGCTTCGATCTTCCCAGAGTCCGTCGGGTTGCTGCGTCCGTAAGAGATACGCGATGCCTCTTGTGACGACCGGCGAGTGCTGTGCACCGGCAGCCAGCAATGCGAGCAGCGCCCACGCGGTCTGATAGGGAGTACTGCGCGACATCTTCCCGGCCAGCGATCGATCGAAGTAGCTGTCGTTCGTTTCGCCCCAGCCGCCATCGTCGTGCTGCATGCGTTGAAGCCAATCCACCGCGCGCTGCACGGCCGGGTCCTTCGTGCTGACGCCGGCGTAACGAAATGCCGTCAGTACGGACCACGTGCCGTAGATGTAGTTGGTGCCCCAACGTCCGTACCAGCAGCCCTCCGCTTCCTGCTCCCGGCGCAGATAGTGAAGTGCGCGATCAAGTGCAGTCCGATCCTGCGGCCGTTGCAGCCTCGCGAGTATCGTCACGACACGCGCGCTGACATCGCTTGTCGGCGGATCGAGCAACGCGCCGTGATCGGCGAACGGGATGTGGTTGAGATAGTAGTAGGTGTTATCAGCATCGAAAGAAGCAAAGCCTCCGTCGCGGCTTTGCATGATCACCAGCCAGTCGGCCGCGCGTTCGATGTTGGTGCGATAGTTCGCGCACGCTGCTGACTGAGCCATGGCCCACGCGACTACCGCCGTATCATCCAGATCCGGGTAGTACTCGTTGCGATACTGGAAGGCCCAGCCGCCACCGCATCTCACCGGCCTGCTCGCCCGCCAGTCCGCGGGCTGATCGTCGGCCGTCTGCAGCGGCTGCAACCAGCGCAGACCGCGTTCGGCTGCATGCAACGATGTGTCGCTCCCCTCCTCTTGCAAGGCGAGGCAGGCGAGCCCCGTATCCCACACGGGCGATACGCAGGGCTGGCAATAGGCATCGTCACCGCGATCGACGAGCAGATTTTGGAGCGCCTGTTTCGCCACACGACGGTGCGGATCGTCCTCGCCGTGGCCCAGCACCACCAGCGCCTCCAAGGCATTCACCATGGCAGGAAAGATCGCGCCCAGCCCGTGCTCGCCGTTGAGCCGCGCGAGAATCCATGTCCGTGCACATTCGAGCGCACGCCCGCGCACGCTCGGCGGCACCGCGGAGTCGCATGACGCCGCGAGCCGATCGAACGCACGGAAACAACGGCCGAGCCACCCTCGCGAAGGCGGAAAGTAATGTCGTTCCAGCTCCGGATCGACGACGAACAACTCTCGCACGCCAATGCCGCGTGAGTTCTTTGCTCGCGGTCGCTGAGTACAAAGCACTGAGAGCGGCACCATCACGGTTCGCGACCAGTAGGACACCTTATCGAGATGAAATCCGAACCACTTCGGCAGCAGCACGATCTCGACCGGCACATAAGGCACGGCCCGCCATGGCACTTGGCCGAACAACGCCAGCGTGATGCGCGTGAACACATTGGCGCGCGCCGCTCCTCCATGCTGAAGGATGGCCGTGCGGGCGCGTTGCATGTGAGCTGCATCCACGCTGTCGCCGACGAGTTTGAGCGCGTAGTACACCTTCACACTGCAGCTCATGTCGAAATCACCGTCCGGATACAGCGGCCAGCCGCCGTGAGCCGCCTGATGCGCGCGCAGATACCGCGCAATCTTCCGTTCCAGGGCGACGTCAATCTCGCCGAGGAAATGCAGCATCAAGATGTACTCGGCCGGAATCGTGCAATCTGCTTCCAGCTCGAACACCCAATGCCCTTCAGGCGCCTGCTTACGAAGCAACGCGTCGCGCGCCGCCTCGATAGCTCGTTGCAGCTGTTCGCCGTCGATCTCACGACTCGCGGCGATGGTCGACACTTCCGTGGTGACAAATGACTGAGTCGGCGCCACGGCGCCGACAGATCCGGCTGACTGCTTCATGGGCGTCCTGCCGTTCGTTACCAAAGATCGGAACGATCACTCAGCGGGCCTCGGGAGAGGCGCTGTAGCGGTAGCCCGTGCGCGGCTTGTTCGAACAGTAGATGTAACATCCAATCGCTCTCGACAGCGACATCGGTCAACACCTTGGTGGTCATGACCGCGGTACGCGCGATCTTGACCTGCGCGCCGCCGGTGAATTTCGGGTTGTGGTGGATTTTGCGCAAGGTCAGCAACGCCATGCCGATGGCCAGCAGACAGAAGCGCCGGATGCCGGCCTCTTCGGGCGGCACAGCCAACGTGAACAACAGGGCATTGCGAAGATGCGCATGGGCGATACCGACGAGCTCACGCAAGCCGGCGGCGAACTCGGCGGATGTGTGGGAGCTCGGCAACTGCTCGACATCGAGACGATAGCGGCCGAACACCTCCCGTGGTAGCCAGCACGCGCCGCGACCGTGGTCCTCCCAGATGTCCTTCAGAATGTTCGTCATCTGCAGTCCCTGTCCGAACGAGACGGCAAGAGCGAGGACCGCCGGCTGCTTGCGCGCGAACTCGGCACAATGCGCACCGAACAGCTCCGTCAGCATTTCGCCAACGCAGCCGGCGACCACGTAGCAATACGAGTCGAGATCCTGCATCCGCTCCAGCCCGCTCAGGCTGGCGTTCTCCTGATAGTCATACATGCCACGACACATGATGCAGAGACAGCGCTCGATCGGGCGTCGTTCGTTTGGGCTCAATGATTCGGTCAGGCGGATGATGCGATCCAGGTTGCCGACCAGATCGCGCTCCGCGGGCGAGGTGTGTTCCGACAACAGCGGCACGATTTCCTGTGCCAGCGCGCGCGGCTCAACCTGGCCGCAGACGCTGGCCGAGAATCGCTCCAACAGAGAGAGCTTCGTGTTCGAGTCGATCCGCGGCTCGTCCTCGATACTATCGGCGATGCGACAGAGCAGATAGGCCGTCGTGACTGCACTCCGCAGTGGCTGCGGCAGCTCCGGAATCGTCAACGCGAATGTTCTCGACACCAACGGCAGGATGTAATCCCGGTACGCCGCGTCGGTCGATCCGCTCGCTGCGAGATCGTCGGGACCGGGATCGAACGGAACCTGCGAGCGCCGAAGCAGAATAGACGTTGCGCGGACCATCGTGGCTCCTCGATCTCAGCCAGGGCGGGACCGTAAAAAATGCGCGACGGTGCAATTTGATCCGCGCTCGGGCCACGAGCATGTTTGCGCGTCGCGACGTCCCGGCCACGTAAGAAATCTTCCCGTTGCTCACTCAACGGCCTATCAGCCGTGGCATCCAGGAACTCTTGTGCGGTGAGTCGGTTCAGTAGACATCCTGCGGAGAACATCGTGAGTGACGAGACAGAGCGACGGGTGCCGTTGGCGGAGGAACGGGCACGAATCGAAAAGCGCGTCGTGGAACGCAACCGGGTGACCATCCGTACCGCCATGACCGAGCATCAGGAGGTCCTCGCGGAGGCTCTGCGCCAGGAGAAGGCGGATATCCGTCGCGTCGCCGTGAACCAGGAAGTCGACACCGTGCCCAACGTTCGTACCGAAGGAGACGTGACCATCATCCCGATCGTCGAAGAGCGCGCGGTTCTGGTGAAGCGCCTGGTGCTGGTCGAGGAGCTGCACGTACAACGCAAGGCTCAGCAGGAGTTGGTCGAGATTCCTGTGACTTTGCGCTCGACCGAGGTCTTCGTGGATTCGACCCCCTCATCGCACGATGAGGACACGTAATTTTCTCGTGGAGACAGCTATGACTACCCGAACGATCACCGCCATCTACGACTCGGAGTCGGAGGCGCAACAGGCCCGGCAGGAACTGCTGAGCCATGGACTGGACGACAGCGACGTGCGCATCGTGAGCCATCAGCTGAGCTCGAGGCGCGTCGGCAGCGACACCGGCGAAGACAAAGGAATCTGGGAGTCCATCAAAGATTTCTTTGTCGGCGAGCACGATCGGCCGACGTACTCCGAAGGACTTCGCCGCGGCGGCTGTTTGCTCACGGCGCGGGTCACAGATGAGCAGAGCGATGAAGCGATCGCGGTGCTGGAAGGAACGAACGCCGTGGATCTGGACCGACGCGCCGAAGAATGGCGCGCCGAAGGATGGTCGGGAGAGAGTCCCGAACTTGGTGGCACGGAACGCACTTCGGAGAGTCCGACCGCCCGCGCGGGTACGACGAGAGACGAGCGATCGATTCCCGTTGCGGAAGAGCGGTTGCGAGTCGGCAAGCGCGAGGTGGATCGCGGCGGCGTGCGAGTACGCTCGTATGTCGTGGAGGAACCGGTACGAGAAGATGTCTCGCTCCGCGAGGAGCACGTTGAGGTCGAGCGACGGCCGGTGCAAGGAGCGGCGGCCCCAGAGGACGTGTTCCGCGATCAAACCATCGAAGTCAGCGAGCGCGGCGAAGAAGCAGTAGTCGCGAAAGATGCTGTAGTCACCGGTGAGGTTGCGGTTCGCAAGACCGCTGAAGAACGCACCGAAACCGTCGAAGACACCGTGCGTCACACCGAAGTGGACGTCGACGATACCCGCGAAGCGACCAAGCCGCGCGATCCCGCCGCAGGCTCGGGCCCCGGAAAATCTCGCGGGAAACGTTCGACCTGATCGCTAGAGCTGAACAGCGGCGCTCGAGAGGCGAGAGCTCACGGCTGGGTGGCGAGATCGAGAGGCAAGACTCGCCTCTCGATTGCGCCGGGCGTGTCCTGGTCGAAGTTGAATCTTGAGCTGGCTGGCGGGATCAGGAGATGGAACTCGCCTCTCGATTTCGCGGGCTGCGATTCGCTTCTGTGCGCCTCGCGTTCTATTCCACGCGCCTGACCTTGATCATTCGCCGCATGCCGTCGACGTACATTCGGTAACCACCGATCGTTCCCCGCTCGATACGAGCGGTGTAGCGCTTGCCGGGTTCAAGGCGTTGTTCGCGAGAAGTGCTCTCCGACGCTTTCCACACTTGTCCGTCGACCATCCGAAACAGGCCCAGCCCGTCGTAGCTGTAAGTCGCGCTCTCGATTTCCACCCTCACCTGCTCGGCGCTCGCTTGTGAGCGACTCGCGCGTACCTGCTCAGCACCCAGGCTCGGCTGAACGAGAGCTTGCTCCCGGGGCTCCTCACATCGAACGCTCAGCGCTCGTTCCAGACAGGCGATATGCGCGGACGGCTGCTCCGCATACTTGTCGCGACAAGCGGCAGCCGCACCGAGCGCATCCGGCGTGGACGAGTGTGCCAGGGCAGCACCCAGTAACGCGCATGGAGCAATGACACAGCGAGCCAGCAGTTTCATTCTCATGATTCCAATCGGCCTCGGGCGCAAAAAAAAGCGGCCGCCACCGTTTCGCAGAACGGGAGCGGCCGACAGAAGGACGGGCGGAGTTTCCACTCCGCCCACTCGAACCGGAGCAATCATCCGGCGCGGATTACATCCGCATTTCGACACCGACGAAGTAGCCGCGACCGAGCACGTCGTAGAGCCCCGGGTCGGTGTTCGATTGTACGTTCGGCACGTACAGGCGTGGCTGCTGATTGGTGAGGTTGCTCACACCCGCGCGCAGGCGGACGGCCTCCGTCAACTCATAGCGAGCGGACAAATCGACATACCACGTATCCGGAACGCCGGTGTTCGAGATCGGCGAGCCGCCGTTCACCACGTTGCGATGTTGCATCGAGCCGATGTATCGGGTCGTGGCCTGCACGTGCAGATCGCCGTACGAGTAGCTGGTCACCAACGTGCCCTTCCACTCCGGCAGCGACTGGCCGGTGAGCACGCCGATGCTGCCCGCGTAATCGAAGGCCGGCGAGTCCTTGTCGGTCTGCTGTTCGAACTTGTCCAGCCAGGTGCCGACCAGCGTGAAGTCGAGGTTGCCGAAGCCGCCCAGACCCGTGCCCCAGCTCAGCGCCACGTCGATGCCGCTGGTCTTGATCAACGCCTGGTTCTCCGAGAACTGCTCCAGCTCGATGACGCCGCCGTTGCCCTGGTCGCGAGCAAACATCTGGCACCAGGAATTGTTCACGTCATACGTCGGGTTGGCGCCGTCCAGATTGAAGCAGCGCTGCACGATGGTCGCGGCCTCCAACGGCAGGATCACGTCCTCCAGATCGATCGACCAGTAGTCGATCGACAGCGTCAAGCGCTCCAGCGCGGCACTGCTGTCCCAGGGCGAGTTCAACACCACACCGAAGGTGAAAGAGTCTGCCTGCTCGGGCTTGAGGTCGGGATTGCCGCCAGTGAGGCCGTTGGCTTGACCCGTGGGCTGCACGTAACCCGCGCCACCGGCAACTGCCGACTGCGCCGCGCATAGCGCCCGGACCTGGGCTGCGTTCGGGCCGTTGCGGAACGACGCCGCGATCGGACCACTGGTATTGCAGGGATCCTGATTGGTGAAGGTCGGGAAGTTGTTGACCTCCGGCGCATACAGCTCGTTGATGTTCGGGCTGCGCACGGCATGCTGAAAGCCCGTGCGCATCCGCACCCAGCTGTTGACCGTCCAGTCGAGCGTGCTCTTCCAGGTTTCATCCGAGCCCGTCACGTTGCTGTCAGTCGTGCGAGCGCCGAGCGTGAGCGCGAGGCTTTGCATGTATGGCAGCTCGGACAACAACGGCACCGAGACCTCCGCGAACACGTCCGTGAAGTTCAACGAGCCGCTCATCGGCAGCTGCTGGTTGAAGCCGGCGACCAGGCCCGGCTGCAAACCGCTGTCCGGCCTGAAGTCGAGCATCAGGTCGCGATAGCTCGCACCGATGGCGGCGCGCACCTCGCCGGCCGGCAGGTCGAACAATCCGCCGGTGGCCACGCCTTCGACGATGTTCTGCTCGACGGTCGTGAGGTTTTTCGCTTCCAGACTGATGTAGTCCGCGCACGACTTGCTGATCGGCGCCGCGCCGATCAGATTCAAACCACCCTCGCAGACCGAGGCGCCACCATCCGCTGCGTTGAGCAGCGCCTGGACGCGGTCACGCCGCACGTTGCCTCCCTGCGCCTCGTTCTGCACCGACCGGCCATAGGCAGCATAGAAGTCATATTCCCAGCTGCCGGCGATGTCGCCCTTGGCGCCGAGCGTGGCGTTCCAAACGTCGTGAGTGTTGTATCCGGTGCGGCCGCCCAGCGCGTTGAAACGCTTGTTGAAAGCGAACGGCGCGTTGGGATTGGCCCGCGACGCGAGCAACGCCATCAGCTGAGCGTTGGACTGCACGAACGGATTGGTCACCGGAATGGTGAAGCCGGTCGTGCCGTTCGCCGGCGTGGGCGCCAGCTCCTGCATGGCGTTGTAGTTGGTGAACTGCACGGTCGCGTAGGGCTTGAAGTGATCGTTCAGCTCCAGATCGAAATTGGAATACAGGCTCCAGCGCTCCATCGGCAGCACCAGGATGTTGTCGGGTTCGAACTCGTACGAGAAGACATCGAACGCCCGCGCTTTGTCGGATGCCGGACCCCTGTAGTCGACGATGCCGTAGCCCGGGGCGCCGGTGCAGAACAGCGAGCCATCGGGATTGAAGCCGAAGCCGGCCGAGCCGCCATTGGCGGCACAAGGCGCACTGAATGACGCACCGACCGCGGTCGCGCTCGGCGTATTCGTGCCGGTCGTCCATGAGCCGTTCGGGAACGCCACGGTCGTGTTGGCCGCGTGAGCGGCAAATTCGCGTGCACCCTTGTAGATGGCGTCGCGCTTGAAATAGCTGATGTTGAACACGGCATTGCCGCGGCCCTCGGCGAACTGGCCGCCGAACGTGGCGTCCGCGCCCCACTCCTGGCCGTCGTTCTCTTCGGTGATGTTGTACTTGCTGTTCACCGCGAAGCCGTCGAAGCTGTTCTTCAAAATGAAGTTGGTCACGCCGGCGATCGCGTCCGGACCGTAGGTCGCGGCGGCGCCGCCAGTGATCAGTTCGACGCGCTCGATCAGCGCCGCGGGGATGGTGTTGACGTCGACCACGGCACCGCCGTTCTGAATGCCCGAGCCCATGCCGCGACGGCCATTGATCAGGACCAGGTTGCGGTTGACGCCCAGTCCGCGCAAGTCGATGTGCGCGCGACCGTTCTGGCTGGGATTGTTGGATTGCGAGCCGAAGCTGGGCGCGATCTGCGGCAGCGTGTTGAGGTAATGATCGACCGTGGTGTGGCCGCTGTCGGCCATCGCTTCCTGGTCGACGGTGAGAATCGGCGTGTCGGCCACCGCGTCGCGCTTGGCGATACGCGAGCCGGTCACAACTACCTCCTGGATCTGCTGGTCTTGAGCGTGTCCGACGACCGGCGCTGCGAGGCCAGCCGCGATGCCCGTCAGTAGTGCGCGCCGTACAGCGCGTTGAATCAACTTGTTGCAGCTCATTGAAAAAGACTCCCGCGGTCTTTGGATGTTTTTGAAATGTGAGCGGCATATCGCGCCGCTGCGATAGCCACGCCCCGCGAGCTTCGCCAGACAACGCGTGTCGATCCGGGCCCGCCCCTGGGCGGCGCGGAGAGTACTGACGCACGACCCCCAGCGGGAAGCTGCGCCGTGGGCACGTACTAGATCGCCGGGTTCATAACAAAATATTTATATTCAAAGACTTCGCGCGACTACGCCGGTCGGTGCCGGCGGCGGCGTCGGTATACAAACGTAGCTGACATTCGGAATTTTTGTTGCGCGCATGATGGAAGATCCCGTCCGAAGATGTCATCCACTGGCTTCTAGTGCTCGTAAACGTCGCGAGAGAGCAGCGCGTGCATACAAATCTGCGTTTTATGGCTACAAAACGACGCCAGATTCGGCGGCGCGATATATTGGCAAGATATGCGACTGCCGACCGCATTGACTGCGCACGATACGACGTTGAATCGCGCAAACGGGTCGCCTATGGCTTTGGCGTGGCGCTCTTGGTCTGCTCCGCGATCCACCGATCGGCGTTGGCCACGGGCGCGCTTCGTTGATTATCATGCCGCCGCGGGTTTCGATATGACTAAAACAATAACCGGCGGGGAGCCGGTGCAAGGGAGCGCTGGAGAATGTTTGCACCGGCTGGGACGGTTCTGCGATGGGGAATCGCGTGGGTTTTGATTGCCATCGCGCTGGCCGGTTGCAGTGGCGGCGGCGGCGGCGGTGGCGGCGATAAGCAATCTGGCGCGGGTCGCGGCACATTCACGTTGAGCGGCACGTCCGTTACTTTCAACGCGAAACGCATGGCCCCGGTCCCGGAGGCCGTCACGGTCCAATTGCAGCTCACCGGCACGGACATCGCCACGGTGGGCGCGGCCTATCGTCCAGGCGTGACGCCGGCATCGTGGCTGCTGGTCGATATCATCGGCACCGGCACCAATTATGTCGTGAGCTTCCGACCCAGCAACACTCAGCTCCCGGCGGGAACTCATACCACCACCATCTCGGTCGGCACGGCCGACGCCAGCGGCAACATCCTCCAATACAAGGATGTCCAGGTGAGTTACTCGCTGGTGGATGGTGTTTCCATCCTCAGCTCGCCGGTCTCGGTGAACGCCACGCTCGGGCATACGAACTCCAGTTTCCCAAACAATGTCTCGGTCGTGGCGCCCGCCAACCGACAGTGGTCCCTCTCCGCCGATGTTCCTTGGGTCAATGTGCCGACGACTGTGCAGCAGGGCTCGGCCAGCGTGCCTTTCACAATCGATACATCGACGTTGGGCGGCAGCGCGACGGCAACCATCACCGCAACCAACACCGCCGATGCGACCGACACGGCGACCCTGCGCGTCTCGGTCACGATGATTGCACCGTCGCTCACCGTGGAGACCGCTCCGCCGTTGCTTTTCGGCGGCGTGACTGGCCTCGTCATGGATACTCGCGCAGCACGTTTCAGGCTCGGCACGGGTTCACGGGCGCATCCGTGGAGCGCCACCTTCACACCGACGAGCGGCGGCAACTGGCTGCAGATTCCTGTCGCGACCGGAACGATAAATGACACCGGCGCCGAGGTCGCGATGACCCCGGCCCCTGTCGGTTTGAGTGCGGGCGTGTACACCGGCGATCTCACATTCACGGCCACCGTGAATGGCATGCAGTTGACGAAGAGTCTGTCGGTCACGTTGAACGTGGCTGCCCAGCGTATCTGGGCGTCGGCGGCTGGCGTGGGCCTGTCGAGCTTCCCGAGTCGACAGACGCTGACTCGGAGACTGCGGGTCTTCAATTCGCTGGACCGTTCCGATGTGCGCTTACAGGTCAGCTCCGATCGAAGCTGGTTACAGGCCTCGGCGCCGGACAACGCCTCGGTGGTGCTGACCGCCGATTCAGCGGCACTGGCCCTCGATCAGCTACACAGCGCGACCGTGACCATTTCCTCGACCGATCCCTTGATCACGAATCAGGAGATCGTGCGCGTCGCACTCTGGCGAGGCTCGACCGATCCGGTGACGGTGACCCTGCCGAGCTCGGCAACCTATCTGGTCGCCCATCCCGTCGAGCCGCTGTTTTTCGGCGTGGGCTCGAGCGGCGACGTCGAGGTGAAAAACGTCTATACCGGCGCGCTGGTCCGCACGCTGCCGAATGTGGGCGTGGGCCCGCTCGCGCTCAGTGCCGACGGCAGCGTGTTGTACGTGGGCGATGGCACGACCATGCGCATCATCGGAGTCGACTCGACGACCGGGGCGCCGGTGCGCTCTTATCAGACGTCGTTACAGAGTTATCCGCCGAATCCGCTCAGCCTGACCTATGCGCGGCCCGACGGTCATCCGGTGCTGATCAGCGGACAGACCGGCGAGGTGTTCGACGTGCAAACCGGTGCGCTGGCTTCCGAAGCCGTCGACGGCGGCGGCCAGATCGTCGCCAGCAAGGACGGTCGTCGCATCTACGTGCAGATAGCAGGGTACAGCCCGACCGCCATGCTGCTGACCGAGGTGCGTTATTCCACGCTGAATTCGGTGGGCTTCTCGCGCGTGCGCTCGTTGAGATACTCCGGCGCACTCGACAACGTCTATTCGCCCGGCAATGGTCTGGACATTGCGCTGACCGAGGACGACTCGACTTTGTACCGCGCGAACGGCGCGCCGTATGGCTTCGGCGTGGCGGATCCGCTGACCCTGGTCTCCCGCGCATTTCTCCCAGCGACGGCTTATGCCGCCGCGATCGAATGCGGCTGGCGCGGTTATTGTTTTGGCACCGCCGGCCCCGACTGGAACACGCATCAGGACGTCTGGATCTACGACTCGAATCAGCAGAATGTGGGCGGCTACGTGCTGAACGCGCAGAACCTGACTCGGCGCGGTGTGATTCTGTCGGCGGATGACCATCGGCTGATCGTCGCGCACACGATTCCATCCGATGTCCGGCGGGTCACCATCCTCAATACGCCGCAGTAAATCGTGCGCCAGCAGCGCTCCTTCTTTCACGGTCTGCCCTGACTTTCGACGCCTCACTGGCCGACACGAACCTGCGCATCCGCCTGTTGCACTCGTCCGATGGCTGCGGCAATGTCGTCGTTTGCTCTACTGGCGTCACACTACGAGCGTGTGCATGCAGGTCAGGTGAGCGGCGAATTGAAGTCTGTTAACAGTCGTTGTCTCGACATCGGGGATACGGAATGCGATCGATCTGGGCCGTGACGCTAGCGCTGCTGTTGCAACTCTTTCAGGTCGACGCGAGCGCGCAGTCGCCCCACTCGAATCTGTCCCACCTGCTGGAGGCCGAGCTGTCCCGATTGCCGACGCGCTCCGGCATCTATGTCAAGCATCTGGGCACCGGCGAAGAGGCCAGCGTGCGCGCCAACGATGAGTTCGAAAGCGCCAGCACCATCAAGGTCGCCGTCATGGTGCTCGCCTATCGCCTGGCCGACGAGCGCAAGCTGGACCTCAACCAGCGTTACGTCATCAAGCAGGCGGACTATCGCGGCGGCTCCGGCATCTTCCAGCATCACGATCCCGGCATGAATCCCACGCTCCGGGACATCATGACCCAGATGATCATCACCAGCGACAACACCGCCACCGACATCATGATCGCCAAGGTCGGCGGCAAGGAAGTCGTGAATCGTTTTCTGCGCGATGCCGGCTACCAGGTGCTGCGCCAGAATCACACTACGCTCGAATTCTTCCGGGTCGGTTTCGAGGCGCTCGATCCCAAGTACAAAGCACTCAAGCCCGAAGATGTGTTCGCGCTGACCACCGAGCTGCCATTGTTCGTCGAGCCTCGACGCGCACTGATCGAAGAGTTCACGAAGCGCTCCGCGGAAAAAGGCGCTGAAGAGCGCATGAACGCGGCCTGGAGCGACAAAGCGAACTGGTTCGGCTGGGCGACGCCCCGGGAAATGGGCCGGCTGCTCGAAAGCATCGAGCTCGGAACCGCGGCATCCAAGCAGAGCTGCGAGGAAATGAAGCGCATCCTGCGCGCACAGCAGTCCGGCGTCATCAAGCTGCCGCACTATCTGACGGTTCCTATCGGCCACAAGACGGGCGAGACCGGCACCGTGACCAACGATGTCGGCATGATCTACGCCCGCTCCGGCACCATCGTCATTGCGCTTTATAACGTCGAGCTGGCCGGTCCTCGCGCCGAAACCGAAGACGGCATGGGTCGCGTCGCGCGCCTCGTCGTCGATTATTTCGACGGGGGCGCGCGCTGATCGGGTGATGGAACGACTCAACGCAGCGGGATAACGTCCCGCCGAGTTCACCGGCGTGTCGATGCGTGGCCACCGATAATGGCGGGCATCGATATCGCCGGAACAAGGACGGACCATGAATCTTGCGTCGATTGCCACCGCGCTGCTGGTTGCATCGCTGTTGGCCCCCCTCGATCTCCCTGCGGCGACCTCCGGCTCCCGCCATCCGGCGGTGCAATCGGTCGACATCCAAATTCCACTCGCGCCCATGCCCGTAACAGTCGCGGGCAAACGGGTTCTCGCCTACGAAGTGCATGTCACGAATTTCCGGCCGTTCGATGTGGAACTGCTTCGAGTCGGGATCGTAAACGCCGCTGATGGCAGTCCTCTAGCCGAGCTCAGCGGCACACAGCTGGCCTCTCGACTCGGTCGTGTAGGCATGGCTGCGAAAGACTCTGAACTACGACGTCTCCCAGCCGGCGCGCGTACCGTCGTTTATCTGTGGATGCCGATCGAACATGGCACAGCCCTACCCGACCGGCTAAAACATCAAATCGAGCTCGACCTGCTCCGCCCATCCGGCCGTGAACGCACCGTCGTCACCGACAGCGGCTGCGTTGTGCGCACGGAGCAGCCGCTGGTTTTAGACGCGCCACTGAAAGGCGGACCCTGGGTCGCGCTCTACGACCCGACGATGGTCGGTGGACATCGAACCTCCATCTACACCTTGAACGGTCGCGCTCGCATTCCAGCGCGTTTCGCCATCGATTGGGTGAAGCTCGCCGACGATGCATCTCATGCGCGAGGCAATGCTGAGAACATTTCGAACTGGCATGGCTACGGCTCGGAAGTGCTCGCCGTCGCCGACGGCAAGATCGTCGACGCGGTCGACGACATGTCCGAGGGAGCGAAGCTATCGGAGGCATCAGGCCCGCTCGCCCTGGAGCAGGCGAGCGGCAACTACATCACGCTGGATTTGGGCGGAGGCCGCTACGCATTCTACGAACACCTCCAGCACGGCAGCATCGCGGTCAAGGCCGGCGACCGGGTGCAGCGAGGCCAGGTGCTGGGTCGACTCGGCAACTCCGGCAGCAGCTCATCGGGCCCGCATCTTCATTTTCACGTGGCCGATGGAACGACGGAGCTTGCCGCCGAAGGCATTCCGTATGTGTTCCGAAACTTCGAAGTGCTCGGTGCCTACGACGACATCGAGACCTTCGCGACGGGCGAACGCTGGAAGCCATTTCCGAATGGCGCGGGACGCCGCAATCTGGAGTTGCCCGCCGCGAACACGGTTGTCGTATTTCGCGAGTGAGGCTTGGGGACAAACTCAAAACGCCCGCGGCAGTTCCTCGTGCAGGCTCTGGCACATCAACGCCAGAAAACCGATCAATCCAACATACAGCGTTCCGTACGAGAGCCGTGCATCGGCGCTGGCGACGTAGTACTGCTGCTCTTCCAATGTGAGTTGCCCGCGCAGTGCCTTCCACGCTTTCCATGCCTGGGGCGCGGCGAGCACTCCCATCAGTACCAGCAACGGACTCGGGCGGTAGAAGAACAAGGCGATCAGCACGGGCACGCCGACCAGCCATAGCATCGGCGAGATCACCGCGGTAATCCGGCCGCCGTCGAACGGCGCGATTGGAATCAGATTGAACAGGTTGAGGAAAATCCCGAGTACGCCAACGCGAGCAACAGGCGGCTGTCGAGCTCGCGCGCCAGATAAAAACACACCAACGCGCCGATCGTGCCGGCAAGCGGCCCGGCGACGCCGATGTAGGCTTCGGTTTCCGCATCTCGCGGCATGTCCTTCAACTCGATCCACGCGCCGACGAAGGGAATGAACGTCGGCGCGCCCACGTTCAATCCCTTGTTCCGAGCGGCGAAGTAATGTCCCAGCTCATGCACCAGGATCAGCGCGACGAACCCCACCGCGTACGGCCAGCCGAACATCCAGGCGTACGCGATCACCGAGAGAATCATCGTTCCCCCGGTGAGCGCCAGTTTGCCCAGCTTGCCGGCTTTGAGCGCCAGCAGCAGCAGCTTGATCACGGAGCGCTCTCGGTCGCTGCGCTTTTGCTCTTGAAGAACTTCATGACGGCCCCGCCGGCCGCGACGACGCCGAAGATGATCAGCTTGGCGAACTTGAGCAGGAAAGCGCCCACCACGGCGAGCAGGCCCAGCTTTTTCGCCGCCACGCCGCCGACCAATGCCGCCAGGCCGTAAGCTGCGACCTTGTCGGTGGACGAATTGAAGTCGGCATAGCGCTTGCCGGAATTGAAGTCGATGGCGCTCAACAGCTCGTGCGCCGCCTTCTTGTCGGTCTCGATCGCGGACGCCGCGGTGATCAGGTTCAGCGAGACATATCCCTCGCGGCCGAGGACATATGTGTTGTAGTTGATGGTGGGATCCTGGCTCGCCCCGCCTTTGTCGCGAGCTTCAGCGGCCCAGATCAGGCGATGCGTGGACTCTTCGTAGGCGGGCACTTCGACCCAGCGCGTGACTTCGATGGGAGCGATACCCATCTGTTGACGATGTTCGTTGGCGGCTTCGGTGCCGTCTTTCAAACTCTGCAGCAGCTCGTCCGCATCCCAATGTTTGGCATCGTCGTCCTTGATGTAACCGGCCGGCTCGTAGTCGAGCGTCACGAACCAGGTCGCCTCCGACTCGGGCAGAATCAATCCCAGGAAGCGCTCGTCGGTCTGATTGCCCATCCGATCCATGACGGCCTTGCCTTCCTTGACCGGGATATAAACATAACCCGCCGGCAGTTGCAGGCTCGCCTGGTCGCGGAATTGCACCGTCGTGGGACCGACCTGTTTGGCTGCATTCGCCGCGGCCCAGACCGGATCTTCCGGTTCGGCCTGCGCTGGCGCGGCCTCCTCGGCGTGAATCGTAGGAAATGAAAGCGCCAGCCACACGGTGGCCAGCGCAGCCGTGAATCCTCTTGTCATGTTTGTACTCCTTGTTATGCACCCGTCCGTGTATTCCACCACGTCCGAACTACCAACAACAAGCAAACATTCCCCGGGCCGCCCGGACGGCGTCCGTTGCTTTCACTTCGGCATCAGGCGCGGCGGCGCTGAATAGGTTCAGTAAAGGCAACGCCTTCGGTTTGCAGACGCCACAGTTTCTCGAAGACCCCATGGCGCGCGCGCAGCTCGGCGGCCGTTCCTTCCTCCACGATCACGCCATCGACGACCACGATGATCCGATCGAAGCCGGCGAGCGTCGAGAGCCGGTGAGCCACCGCGATCACGGTACGCCCGTGCAGCTTCTCGATGAGATTGCGCTGGATCTGCATTTCAGATTCCGTGTCGAGCGCCGAGGTCGCCTCGTCCATGATCAGGATGGGCGCGTTCTTGAGGAAGGCGCGAGCGATGCCGATACGTTGACGCTGGCCGCCCGAGAGCTTCACGCCGCGCTCGCCGACAATGGTGTCGTAGCCCTCCGGCAGGCGCCGGGCAAAATCATCGCAGCAGGCCGCCCTGGCCGCTTCGATGACTTCCTCGTCGCTGGCGTCCGGTCGACCGAAGCGGATGTTCTCCATGATGGTCCGGTGGAACAAGCTGATTTCCTGGGGAACCACCGACAGCGACGCACGCAGGCTGTCCTGCTTGATGCGCTCCACCGGCTGGCCGTCGATGAGCACGGCGCCACTGTGTACATCGTAGAGCCGCTGCATCAGGTTGATCAGCGTGGATTTGCCGGCACCGGACGGGCCGGCCACGCCGAGCTTCTGGCCCGGCGGTACATACAAACTGAAGTCACGCAGCGTCTCGTCGCGCCGGTCGTAATGAAAGCTCACATTCCGAAACTCGACCGAGCCGCGATGACGTTGCATTACGCGGGCATCGTTCGAGTCGACCACGGTCGGCACCTTGCCGATCACATGTAACGTGTCGTCGATGTAGCCGAACTGCTGCACCAGGTCCACCAGCGACAACGCCACGTCGCGCGATCCATGCAGGATACGAAAAGTCAGTGCGCTCACCACGACCACGTCGCCGGGCGTGATGGTCCGTCGCGTCCACTGATACACCGCCCACGCCAGCATGCCTGCCGCCATGAGCCACAGCACCACGTCGTAGGCGACTCTGACCTTCTCCGTGTACATCCAACTCGTGCGTTGCGCCCCGGCTTCATCTTCGAAGCGCTCGCGCAGACGGCGCCATTCCCGCTCTCTCGCGGAGAACGCCTTCACGGCCCACATGTTGGAAATGATATCGATGAGTTGGCCGCCCACGACATTCGCCTTCGCGGCGTACGCACTGTGCAACGGCCTGCCGCGCTCACCCAATAAGATCAGACCGCTGGTGACGATCACGACGTAAGCGCCCATGGCCACGGCCATGTGCCAGTTCACCAACCGGAAAATCACCAGCGCGCCGATGAAGTCGACCATCGGCGGCGCGATCCGCCACATCAGGGTGTTCGTCAATGCACCGAAATTGCCGGCGGTGCCGGTGATGCGATGGCCGAGCGAGCCCGCCAGGTTGTCGGCGAAGTAACGCATCGATTGGCGGCTGAGATGATTGAACAGGTCGAGCCGGACCTGCACGCCCACGCCGATGGTCGTGCGACAACCGAGCCAGCCGCTCAAGCGCCACATCACGCTCTCGATCGCCACCAGGCTGATGAACACTGCAAGCGCCAGCCACGCCGCGTCGACTTGCTGTGGAACGCGCGCCATGGCATCCACCAGCAGCTTCATCTCGTACTGCAAGGCAACGGCACAACTTGCCGCCAGCACCACCATGGTCATCAGCGCGGCGAAATGCCATCGCCACGCGCGAACGTAATAAAGAATGAAGGCGCGGGGCCCGGCCAGCTGCGGCGGTCGCCGAAACTCATCGCTGGGAGTGTCGCTCGCCTGTGCCGCTCGCCGGCGCTGTTCCGTACTATGCACGTTGTTCCTCGACTAGCGGCGCTCGGAACCGCGTTCGCTCCAGGGTGCGCTGCTGCTTACGCAGCTCGCGATCCAATAGCTCGCATGGCCGTCGCGCACCGCCCCGATCGGGTAACGAGAGCAGGCCCACTTCGCAGACGCGGTGATTGTCCCAACCGTGATAATCGACGATCGGATACAAACAAATGCCCCGCACCGGCACGCCCCGCGCGATGGCCACCCGCACCTCTTCGCAGACATGATGCAGCCAGTAATGTTTTGCGCGACCTTCGGCGCCAGTCTCCGAAATGAATAGCGGGCGCCGATAAAGCTTGTGCACTTCCTCCAGCATCTCGTGCAACGGTCGGTACGCGTGATGGCCAAGCGGAATCGTGCTGCCGCCGAGGTACCACTGATTGTCGGGATAGAAGTTGACGCCGACGATGTCGAGGAACTCCGTGCGACCGCCGAGCTCGGGGTCGCGACGACCGGTCAGCATGTCGTGCACTTCGAACTGACATTGACGGTAGTGTTCGGCGGCCGCGAGATGCTCCGGCGCCGGCGCGCCTGAGACGACGTTGATCAACGGTTCAGCGACGATGAAGCGCGAGCTCGGCGCGACTTCTCGAATGGCTCGGATCGCCGCGATGCTCGCTCGCACCAGCTGACGCTTGAGCTCCGCGCCTCTGCCATGCGTGGCTGGATTGATCCGACCGGTCTCGGCGCCGGCCCACGCCCAGTAGGAAATTTCGTTGATCGGGCAAAACAACGCAGCGCCGCTCTCTTCCAGCACGACGCTCGCCGCCTGCCGCGCAAAGCGCGCGAACGCGTTGACGAACGCATCCGACCAGATATCCAGATGATCGGGATAGCCGTAGTGACAAAGGTCCCAAATCACCTGCACGCCGGCGAGGCGCGCCGCACGCAACAGACGTACGAAGCTCGACCAGTCGTATTCGCCCGGGGTCTGCTCGATGACATGCCATCGCACACCGTCGCGAACCGTCAGGATGCCGCGCGAGGCCAGCTGCACGAAATCATCGAGCGCCAGGCCGTCGTGGCCGGAGGACTCGATGAGATCCAGCCGCGCACCGTCGGCGCGCCGGTGAGTGGAACATTCGAAACCGCCTTGGAAGAACGAACGGAACAGACCAGTCACTGTGCCCTCTCGAGGTACGCGCTCTCATTCGTCACGTTGACACAGAGGCACGCCGAAGCATTTCTGTTCCATCGGCTGGGAAATCCGCGAGCGGCAGCCGGGAAGTCGTTTACATATGAGCGTCGCCGCGCACCGCGGCCGAGAGCCGCTCCATCGGAATCTTCGGCGTGCGATCGTCGTATAACAAGCCGTTGGCTTCCTGAAACGTGTCGGCGAATTGCGTGTAGCAAAAGCCGCTGAACAAGGCGGTGGTACCGGCCACTTCCAGCAACGCGATGACACGCGCCGCGAATTCCTCTTTGTTCGCGGCCGACCGGTAACCCCAGGTGGGCCCGGTGTAGCGGTCCGGATCGACATAGGAGAGTCCGCCGAATTCACTCAGACACACCGGCTGACCACGATGCGGATAGCCGTCGAGCGTCAAGATCCGACCACCCGTCCAGCGGCGATCGACCACTTCCTGCGGCTTCACTTCCGGACCGTAACGGGTGCGCATATGTTTCGGATCGCTGTCGTAGTCGTGCATGCCGATCACGTCGGTCGCCGAGCTCTCCCAACCGTCGTTGCCGATCACCGGGCGGGTCGGATCCAGCGTCTTGGTCAAGTGGTAAAGCGCCGCGACCGCATCGCGCGCCGCCGGCACGGTGGTCAGATCCGGCACGCCCCACGATTCATTGAAGGGCACCCAGATCACGATGCACGGGTGACTGGCGTCGCGCTCGATCGCTTCGGTCCACTCACGCACCGTGCGTCGTACCGCCTTCGGCGTGAAGCGATAGGCGCTCGGCATCTCTTCCCACACCAGCAGACCCAGCCGGTCGGCCCAGTACAGATAACGGGGGTCCTCGATTTTCTGGTGCTTGCGCACGCCGTTGAAGCCCATTTCCTTGGCCAGCTCGACATCGCGCTTCAGCGCTTCGTCGGACGGCGCGCTCATCAGCGAGTCGGGCCAGTAGCCCTGATCGAGCACCATGCGCATCGCCAGCGGACGGCCGTTCAGAAGCAAACGTTCTCGTTGTACTCTGATCGAGCGTAATGCGGTGTATGAAACGCACTCGTCGAGCACGGTCTCGCCGGACAACAACTGCACCCTTGCATCGATGAGCGTCGGCCGATCGGGCGACCACAGCAGCTCGTTTCTATAATCGTCGATGCCCGGGTCGGACAGCCCGATGCGTCGATGCACCTCGTGAGTGACGACTTCGTATGTGTCCTCCGCGAGGATCTGTTCGCCGGCCTGCAGGCGCACCGATAAACGCAGGTCCTCCCGCTCATCGCCCGCGACGAACGCGTGTATGGCGATCTCCCAACGCTCGACGTTTGGAGTCCAATGCAGCGAACCGAGGTAGGTGCTCGCGACCTGTTCGATCCATACCGTCTGCCAGATGCCGCTGGTGCGCGGATACCAGATGCTGTGCGGCTCGAGACGCCAGTCCTGTTTGCCGCGTGGCTTTTCCAGATCGTGCGGATCGTCTTCCGCTTGCACGGTGAGTCGCTGCTGGCTGCCGGGCAGCAACGCGTGAGTGATATCCGCCGCGAATGAAGTGTGCCCGCCTTCATGCTCGACCACCGGCATATCGTTCACCCAGACACGCGCGTGATAGTCGACCGCGCCGAAGTGCAGGATGACGTGCCCATCGGCCGGATTCCGTTGCAGCTCGAAATCGCGCTGGTACCAGCAGCACCGGTGAAAGCCGGTATCGCCGATGCCGCTGAGTTTGGCCTCGGGCGCGAACGGCACCTGGATCGTGGCCGGCCACGACTGCACATCCGCCGGGCGGCGCCAGCGCATCGCATCGTCGAACGCGAATCGCCACGGGCCGTTGAGGTCGAGCCACGCGCTCCGGCGTAGCAAGGGTCTGGGATATTTGTTGACTGCCATGGCGCGCCTGAAGCCAAACGGCTGACATGGATGAGCCTGCATCCGCGAACGCGTCAGTGTGTGCGGACAACGGCTCGACGGCAACCAACATATGTTGCTGGACAGAGTTTTTTTCTGCCGCGTGCAACGATTTCGTTTCTCGTCGCGTTACCGGCTCGCAGTGAACCACTCCCTGGCTGGCGCACCCAGCGCGGCGGACGGCGCACCTACGTACGCATTTCGATCAGGAGCTTCCGATGGCCCGTCCGGCGCCGATTCAATCCCTCATTGTGTTCTCTCACCTGCGCTGGAACTTTGTTTTCCAACGACCGCAACATCTTCTGAGCCGTCTCGCGCGCCGCTACCGCGTCCACTTCTTCGAGGAACCCGTTCCAGCGCAGGCGCGACAGTGGTTGGAAATCGACACGCCCGAGCCGAACGTACGCGTGTACCGTCCTCACTCCACCCTGACGAGTGCTGGATTTCACGACGATCACATTCCCGCGCTCCAGCGCATGATCCACGAGATCGTCGACGCCGAGCGCATCGAGAACTACGCGCTTTGGTTTTATTCGCCGATGGCGTTGCCGCTGATGCAGGAGTTGACGCCGCTCGTCGTCGTCTATGACTGCATGGATGAGCTGGCGGCGTTCCACCACGCACCGAGACAGTTGATACAACGCGAAAGCGCGCTGCTGAAGCGCGCCGACGTGGTGTTCACCGGCGGCCCGAGCCTGTATCGCGCCAAGCGCGATCGTCACCACAACGTCCATTGTTTTCCCAGCAGTGTAGATACCGAGCATTTCCGCCGTGGCCGTGAGAGATGTGATGAGCATCCGTTGCAGCAGGCGCTGACCAAACCGCGCCTGGGTTATTTCGGAGTGATCGACGAACGCCTCGACCTCGATCTGCTCGCGCGGCTGGCGGACGCCGCTTCGCATTGGCAGATTTGTATGGTGGGCCCGACCGCGAAAATCGATCCCACCGAACTGCCCCGGCGCGCCAATCTGCATTATTTCGGACAACAGCCCTACCGGGACCTGCCGCGTTTCATCGCCGGTTGGGACGTATGCCTGCAACCGTTCGCGTTGAACGAGGCCACCCGCTTCATCAGCCCCACCAAAACGCTCGAATACATGGCCGCCGAGCGGCCGATCGTCAGCACGCCCATCGCGGACGTGGTCGAGCCGCACGGTCACATCGTTCGTATCGCGAGGGACAGCGCCAGCTTCATCGAAGAGTGTCATCGCGCGCTGCGGATGAGCGATGAAGAGTCGGCCTCGTGTGCACAGCTCATGCGCGCGACGGTTGCAAACACATCTTGGGATCAGACCGCGGATCGCATGTGCACGTTGCTGGAGGAAGCAGCGAAGCGGAATGCAACGCCGACGCGTCGGCTTAGAACGGAAGAATCGTCCGCTCCGCCAGTAAGCGCGACTTCCCGCGAGTACGCCACCATCGTCATCGGCGCCGGCCCTACCGGACTGAGCGCCGCCTATCATCTCGGCGCAGACAGCTTGCTGCTGGAACAGAACGACACGGTCGGCGGCTGGTGCCGTTCGCTGAACGACGGCGGCTTCACCTTCGACTATGCCGGTCACATCATGTTCTCGAACGATCCGTATGTGCACCGGATGTATCAGCGCCTGCTCGGCGACAACGTGCACTGGCAGGATCGCGAAGCGTGGATTTACAGCAAGAACGTTCATACCCGCTATCCATTTCAGGGCGCCTTGTACGGACTGCCACCCGACGTGCTCAAAGAGTGCATCGTCGGCGCAATTGAAGCCCGCTTCGGCCGACTCGATGCGCGAGCTTCCACCAGGTCCGCGCCGATGGGCAGTTCGGCCAGCGGTTGCAAGGCGGAGTCGATCACCGATTGCTGTGGCGACGGTGTGATGGAGAGCACCGCGCGACTCGGGGTGCCCGCGAACGGCGCGCGCCGGCACATCGAGCCCGCGAACTTCGAGGAATTCATTTACAACGTCTGGGGCGCCGGCGTCGCCAAACACTTCGCCATTCCCTACAACCGCAAGTTGTGGGCAGTGCCGCTCACCGAGATGGAAACTTCGTGGCTCGGAGGCCGGGTGCCACTGCCGGACCTGGAAGAAATGATCGAAGGCGCGTTGCGGCCGGTCGCCAAACCGGTCGGCCCCAACGCCCGCTTCGGCTATCCGCTCCGGGGCGGATTCCAGGCGCTGATGAACGGATTTCTACCCTTGCTCGAGGGCGAGCTGCGGACCGGCGCGCAAGTCACGAAGGTTTCGACGCGAGCACACATGGTCATGTTGGCCGATGGCAGTCGCTATCGTTATCGTCATCTGATCAGCACCGCGCCGTTACCGAAATTGATCGAAATGATCGGCGCGGACGCCCCCGAGGAGATCCACGCTGCCGCCCGGCGGCTGCGTTACGTCTCGGTACGCTGTGTGAATCTCGGCGTGGCGCGGGATCGGCTCACCGACAAACATTGGATCTACTACCCCGAGGACCCGGTGTTCCATCGGATTTTCGTGCAGGGTAACGCCAGTCCCTACTGCAACCCGCCGGGCGGGTTCGGCCTCACTTGTGAGATCACGTACTCTCGGGCCAAGCCCTTGCCTTGCGAGGCCGAGGCGTTGATCGATCGCTGTATCGCGGACTGCATCAAGGTCGGACTGCTGCGCGAGTCCGACCGCATCCTGGTGCGCAATCAGGTCGACATGCCGCATGCCTATGTCATCTACGATCATGCACGCAAATCCAGCGTGGATCTGATTCGACAGTGGCTGCTGAAGCGCGACATCCTGCTCGCCGGCCGCTACAGCGAATGGGAATATTACAACTCGGATCACGCATTCATCGCCGGCAGGAAAATCGCCGAAGCGGTGCTCCGCTCCCCGGCGGGCAAGGAATCGGCGCATCGCGTTGTCCCCGGCGCAGCTGCCGAACGGGGTGTCATCGAGCAAGCTTCGCTGTGACATGGACGCGCCGGAGGTATGGGGAGGTGTGGAATGCACGGTCAATCGGGTCGAGGACACCTTTCACGATCAGCTCCAGCGCAGCGGCCATGACCGGCGCACGAGCGATCTGAATCTGATCGCGCAACTCGGCATCCGCCGCCTGCGATATCCAGTGTTGTGGGAGTTGACGGCCCCGCGCGCACCGGATCAGCGCCACTGGCAATGGGCCGACGAACGACTCGGCCGGCTGCGCGAGCTCGGCATCGATCCGATCGTCGGGCTTCTGCACCATGGCAGCGGGCCGTCGTACACACACCTGCTGGATCCATGCTTTCCGGAATTGTTTACCGATTACGCGAGCGCGGTTGCGGCTCGATATCCCTGGATCGAACGTTACATTCCCATCAACGAGCCGCTGACGACCGCGCGGTTCAGCGCTCTTTACGGGCACTGGTATCCGCACCGTCGCGACGCCCACAGCTTCGTGCGAGCGGTGCTGAACCAGTGCAAGGCCGTGGTGCTCGCGATGCGCGCCATTCGTCGAGAGAATCCCCATGCGCAGTTGATACAAACCGACGACGTCGGCTATACGACCAGCACCACGAAGCTCGCGTATCAGGCGCGCTTCGATAACGAACGGCGCTGGCTCGCCTGGGATCTGATTTGCGGCAAGGTCGATCCACGACATTCGCTTTGGAACTATCTGCTCGGTCACGGCGCAACCGAAGCAGCGCTGACGTTTTTTCTGGAGCACGCCTGCCCGCCCGACGTGATCGGGTTGAATCATTACATCACCAGCGATCGACACCTGAGCGAGCATCTGCACTTGTTTCCACGGAACACCTGGGGCGGGAACGGCAGGCACGCTTATGCCGACGTCGAAGCGGTGCGCGCGGTTCCTGGAAACATTTCCGGACTGAAAGGCGCGTTGCGCGCGACTTGGAACCGCTATCGATTGCCGATCGCAATCACGGAGGTGCACCTCGGTTGCACGCCCGAGGAGCAATTGCGCTGGCTTTGGGAAGCCTGGACGGATACGCGACAGCTGCGGGCCATGGGTGTGGACGTGCGTGCGATGACCGTCTGGGCATTGCTGGGCAGCTTCGACTGGAACTCATTGCTCACGATCGACGCCGGATACTACGAAGCAGGCGCGTTCGACATCCGCGCCCCGGGGCCGCGGCCGACAGCAATGGCGCAGCTCGTGAAGGAGATGGCGACGGGATCACCGCCCGAGTTGGCGCATCTGTTCGGCGAACCTGGCTGGTGGCGCCGCCCGGAGCGCCTGTTCACATCGCTTCGCGCCAGTGACGCACCGGTCGTGATCAACTCAATGGCGGCGAGCCCCGCGCAGACTTAGCAGCAGCGTCGTCAGGCCCACCGCACCGATCAGCAACGGCAGCGCATTGGTATTCAGTGTGTGAGTAAAAGCTTTCATTCGGGACGATCTGCGACCGTCTGGCGAGAACTCATTGGTCCGCCATGCCACGGAGGTATCGATCACGCCATGGCTCGGCGGTGGATCGTTGTGCGGACCGGCGGTGAGCCCGGAAGCGGCTGGATCGAGCGCCATCCCCGGAACGCGGCCGGCCGGATGCTCCGCGGTCGCCTGGAGATCTTCGGTTCGATCGGGGCGGTTGTCCATGAGCCCGCAATGCCCCGGGATCGGGTCGGTTCCGTCAGAGCTTGCGCAGCCAGATGTTCCGGAACCGGACTTCGTGCGAATGGTCCTGCAGGCGGATCGGCAGATCGCCGTGAGCTTTATAACTGGGCGCGCCGATGTACACCGTGCCGCCCTTCAACGAGACGTTGTTCTGAATCAGCACGCCGTTGTGGAGCACCGTCATGCGTGCCGGCGATTGCAACGAACCGTCCGAAGCAAAGCGCGGCGCGCTGTAAATGATGTCGTAGGTCTGCCATTTGCCTGCCGGCAGGGTGGCATTCACCAGCGGCGCATACTGCTTGTAGATGGCGCCGGCCTGGCCGTTGACATACGTTTTGTTTTCGAAGCTGTCGAGCACCTGCACCTCGTACAGGTCCTGCAGAAACACGCCGCTGTTAGCACGATCCTGACCGACCTTGTCCGCCGGCAGCGGTGGCGCGAACCACTCGACATGCAACTGGATATTGCCGAAGCTGGCACGAGTCTGGATGTCGCCCGTGCCCGGCGCGACCACGAGCTCACCCCGCTCCACGCGCCACTTCGCCGGCCCGCCATCCTTTTCACTTTTCCAGGCGTCCAGATTCTTGCCGTCGAACAGCACGATGCCATCCGACGGCGGCGCTCCGGCGGTCGCGCCCGGTGTCACTTTTGCCGGCACCGGCGACCACACTTCGGTGGCTTTCGGGTCACCCGCGGGCGCATCCGCCGCCTGCGCGCCCACTGCGAACAAGCCGGTGAGCAATGCCAAGAGCCTTGATCGATACATGCGTCTGTGTCCTTGTTGAAGCGCCCGCGCTACCTTGCCATGGTCGGCCCACGGAAATAAAGATGCGCTAGCCCAAACCGCCCCGCTCCCGCAGTTTGTCTTTCTTACTTTTGCGCTTTCCCTTGATCCCACCGGTCGCGCCGGGCGAAGGAGCGACCGGCGCGGCTGTGTCCACCGGCTCGAATCCTGGCACGACCTCGCGCGTCAGCAGGATTTTGTGCCGCTTTTCGATCAACCGAAAATGCGACTCCGTGCTCGCGCTCACGAAGCTCACGGCGACACCGGAATGGCCGGCGCGCCCGGTGCGACCAATCCGGTGAAGATAGTCGTCGGTGGAACGCGGCAGATCGTAATTCACGACGGCGGGCAAATGCATGATGTCGATGCCGCGAGCCGCCACGTCGGTGGCAACTAAAACCTGCAACTCCTCCGCTTTGAAATCCGCCAACGCGCGAGTTCGCGCCCCCTGGCTGAGCTCGCCATGAAACGCCGCCGCTTTGATTCCCGCGCGACGCAGCTTCTCCGCGACATGCTCTGTCGAATATTTGGTGGCGACGAAGACGAGCACGCGAGTCCAGCCATGCTCCCGAATCAGTCGCAGTAACAGCTGGGTGCGACGAGGTGCGTCCACGTGGATCACGCGCTGATCGATGTCCGGCACGGTCGCGGGCGTAGAAGGAACATCGACTCGCAGCGGGTTGCGGAGCAGATTCTCCGCGAGCGCGTCGACCGCCGGCGGAAACGTTGCGGAGAACAACAGGTTCTGACGGCGCTCGGGCAACAAGCTCAGAATCCCGGCAAGCTCCTCGGCAAAGCCCAGATCCAGCAACCGATCGGCCTCGTCGAGCACCAGCGTCGTCACGAACCGCAGGCTCAATGCGTTGTGCTCCACCAGGTCCAGCAGTCGACCGGGCGTAGCGACGACCATGTCGGCGCCGCCGCGCAACGCCATCATCTGAGGATTGATAGACACGCCGCCGAACACCACCGACACTTTGACCGCCTCCGGCAGAAAGCGCGCATAGCCTTCGATCGAAGCGCCGATCTGCGCCGCAAGCTCGCGCGTCGGCACGAGGATCAGCGAACGAATGCGTCGCGGACTGTCGTGCCCGGCTTCCGAGTACCGCTGCAGTAATGGCAAAGCGAACGCAGCCGTTTTTCCCGAACCGGTGTGAGCGCACGCCCAGACATCCCGCCCGCTCAGCACACCGGGGATCACCGCGCTCTGGATGGGAGTGGGCGCGCTGTAATTTTTCTCTGCGACCGCGCGAAGGATTGGCGGAGACAGCGCGAGTGAGGCAAAAGTCATGGGCGCGACTGCCCGGGGGAGAATTCGATCATGCCGCTATGATGGCACGTCCCCGCCGCCGTGTGGCGGCAGGGTGCCGCCGGCTGCTACAGACGAGCGAGAACTCGGGCAATCATGCCATCGCAACGCTGGCCGCCGAACTCGAACACGTCGCGCTCGGCCAGATCGATTTCCCGTGCCAACGCTTCACGCAGCAGACTGCGCGCACGGAAATGTCGGCTACGCACGGTGTCTTCGGGAATATCGAGCGTCTGTGCCGTGTCCTGAACACTGAGCTCTTCGACCGAGCGCAGTACAAACACGATTCGGAACGGCTCGGGCAACTGATCGAGCTTGTGTTCGAGCAGGTCCCGGATCTGCGCACGACCGATCGCCTGGTCGGGCAGCTCCGACTCTCGTCCGGCCACGGTGTCGACTTCGGGTCTGTCGGTTGAGCTGACCATGGGAATCACGTTCTGACGGCGGTTGTTACGACGCAGGCGGCCGGAGCACTCGTTCAAGACCAGACGCGATAGCCAGGTGGATAACGCCGCGTCGCCACGAAATTGCCGCAGCGACTGATACGCGGACAGGTACGCATCTTGTAACGCATCGTCCGCCTCGACCGGATCCTTCAGCACCGCCCTCGCCAGACGATAAAGGCGACGGTTATAGCGACGCATCAGCTGCTCGAAGGCAAGATGATCTCCTCCCGCGATTTGACGCGCGATCGACACGTCATCCTTCTCCGGCAGCGATGTTGCGATGTCGGTCGTCATTGGACGATCAGCGTCCCCTTCATGGTTGGATGATAGGTACACGTGTAAGCATAGCGGCCCGAGGCAGCGGCCAGATACGTCCAGGATTTTCCGGCCGGGATGTCGCCCGAGTCGAATGTCTTCTCATCCGCGGTGACCGTGTGCGGCACCAGGTCCTTGTTGACCCAGACGACCCGATCGCCGCGCTTGATCGTCAGCTGATCCGGATTGAAGCGCATGTTCTCCACCGTGACCGTGTGAGTCGCCGGCTCTGCCGAGCCTGCGTGTTCAGCGAGCAACGTCGCAACCAGAACAACCGAACCAACTACCACCGCCAGCACCCGCCGGCGGGAGTGGCTCCGGTCAGTATGCTTTGTCGCTCTCACTGGCCTTACCCAAGGAAGCCTGCAACTGCCTGGCATGTTCCAGATGGTCGACGAAGGCCGGCCGCGTCTTTACCAGCAGCGCCTTCAACTGTGCATTCTGCGCGCTTGGGATCAGCGTGTTGTCCAGCGCGTCCAGCACCTTCTGGTGATAAGCGACTTCGTGCTCGATATACGCTTTATCGAACGCAGCGCCATTGAGTTTCTTCAGCGCGGCGAGGTTCTCCTCCCCGCCCTGCTGCAAACTCGTGCTGGTGGCATTCGGCTCCGGCGCCAGATGAAGGCTGGTGGCCAGCGTCTCCGCGGATTTGTTCACGGCGGTGTGGTCGGTGACCATGCGCTCACCGAAGTCTTTCACTTGCTCGGAGTGACCGCGCGATTGGGCCAGCTTGCCGGCATCGATATCGACCTGGTTGGCAGTGACGACGATGTGAGCGATCTCCGCATCGGTCGGACCGGCATTTGCCGCCACGGCGTCGACTGCAACGAGCGCTAGCGCCGCGGCGAACGAGGTGAGCCAGGTGTTCATTTCATCGCTCCTGGTTTGAGGGACGTACGTGACATTTGATGTCACGGCCCGGCGCCCCGTTCCCGCCAACCTAGAGCGGTCGGCCGGATTTTCTGCGCGGCTTGCTCGTCTTGCCGATTTCGGTCTCATCCGGCGCCGTCACGGGCGCCGATGTAGTCGCAGCTACGAGCGGCCGGCCCGTCATTTCCCGTAGTTCCTCAACGAGCGACTTCGCGGGCGCTTCCTCGACAGGCGCGACATCTATTTCCTCCGGCGCGATCGGCACGATGCCGAGCTCTTCCAAGCGATCGAACACGCGACGCAACGACGCGTCGGGATCTCGGAAGAACGCACTGCCACGAATGCGCACGAACTCCCACCCCAAGCGCTCGAGAACGGCTTGACGCGCAATATCCTCGCCCAGGCTTTCGGGCGTTCGATAACGCTCGCCGTCACACTCCACCGCCAGTCGCTTGCCGTCGCTCTCGATCACCAGGTCGATGCGGAAATGACCGATGCTCATCTGCTGACGCACTCGAAAGCCGGCCGCGGTCAGCCGCTTCGCCACTTCGCGTTCCAGCGGCGACTCCGGCTCCAGACGATCCCGCTCGGCGCCAGGCACCGCGAGATTGGGCTGTTGCGCGTGCTGAAGCAATTGGAAACGCAAGTCATCGGTCTTCAAGTCGTGCTCCGCGTCGAACGAATACACGACCCATAACTGGTCCCGCGCACGGCTCGCGGCGACGTTGTAACGTTTCTTGACCAGTTCGTACGCACCTTCTCGCACCGTGCGCAGCGCGGCGTCCTCGGGCGCGCTGTCCACGAGCGATAGCAGAATGATGTCGCGCTCGTCGCCTTGAAACTCCGCCGAGATGCCGGCGAGGATGCGACGTTTCTCCAGTTCCACGCTATCGATGCGCTTGTGAAGCAACGACTGGATCAACAGCGCCTGCTCGTCCTTCACCATCGAGATCACGCCGATGGTCTTGCCTTCGTAGGCGGGATGACGCGTCATCGCCTTGATGAGCGACACGATGGCCTCGGCCTCTGTCGGGTTCACATCGCCCTGTCGCACACCCGCCACGGGATAGGGAACGCAGGCCGGCTTGATGTGGGTCGAGTTCGACGCACGCAGCGGCAGAATCTTGCCGTCGTAGGACAGCCGGTTGCTGAAGGCGATGATCTCGGGCACCGAGCGGAAATGCTCGATCAAGCGCACCGCGTCTCCGAACGCCTGCCGCCCGATGTCATAGATGGAGGACATGGCGTCGAACAAATGCGCGTTCGGAAAGTCGTGAAGCATCGATTTGCGCAGGTTCTCGAGCGCTGTTTGCTCCTTGCCAACTCCCAGCGGCGTCACCTGCTCGTGGTCGCCGACGATGACCACTTGCCTCGCCATGTACAGCGGAATGAGCGCATTGAGATCCGCCTGGCTGGCTTCATCGACGATCACCAGATCGAAACGCGTCGCCCGCGGATCGAACGTCTCGGCGACCATGGAGATCGGCATGATCCACACTGGCACCGCTTCGACGGAATGTTTCATGAGCTTGCGAGCTTCGGTGAGCAACGTCTGCCGACGCTCGGGATGACGCGTCGACATCAACCGTTTCGCGGTATCCAGCCAGCCGACCAGCGCCTGGCGGATCGCATTGTTTCCTTGCAAGCGCGCCAGCTGCTGGCCCCACGCGGTTGCATCGATGAGCTCCTGGGTCACCGGCCGCAGGCGGTCGCGAGCCCGGTCCGCCTCGTATTGCAACGTCTGTGCATCGAGCCGGTCCAACTGCACCAGCGCGTCGTGCAACTGACGATAGATCCAGGCCAGTTCCAGATCGCCGGGTGGATGGCCTTTGTCATGAGGCGCCTTGCGATCCTGCAAGCGGTCGGCCCAGCGAGGCGCAACCTCACGAAGGCGAGACAACAGCTCGTCACGCTCGACCGTCAGCGGCTTCACCGTAAGCAGGCGCTGCGCGTACTCACGAGCGGCTCTATAGGCGCTCGCGTCGCGCGCTTCGACAGCGGCGAGCAATCGTGAAATACAGCTCGCGCCGACAGACTTCGGATCGATGTCGCCGACACGGGCCGCGAGCCGATCGAACCACTCGTCGATCTCGCGCTGCTTGCGTCGATCCGCTTCGGTCGCCAGCAATGGCGGCAGCACGTCAGCGGACAATCGCTCCACTGTCTGATACTCGGCCAGCGGACTCGGCTCGCGCGGAATCTGCGCAACCAATTCGTCCAGGCGCAAACCTTCGCCGCGCAGGCGCTCGGCCAGCGTGCCCCATGTATGCTCGTGCCAATCGAGACAGTGACGAATCTCTTCGGTCAGCGCGCGACAGGCCAGCTCCGGCTCCGGCCCCATGGACCGGAACAGCGAGTCGATGTGTCCGCCGATGAGCGCGTTCCAGGCGTCTTCGATTTCCAGCCGCCGGACTTCCAGGTCGGCCACCATCGCCAGCACATGGAAATGATCGATGCGCGACGGCTCCCCCGCCGCGACCGATGCCGCCTTCACGAACTGCCGCCACTCCGAGCGCGTCGCCATCGTCACGAAGCCCAAGCCTCGCCCCGCTTCCAGGTGTTGCACGATCTCCTGAGCGATGCGCCGCTGGGTTTCCGCCGACATCGACTTGGCCAACTGCGGCCGATGATGGCGCAACAGCGCACATTGCGCGTTCGCCTCCGCCGCCTCTTCGATACCGTGAATCAATTGTTCCCAGACTTCACGCTGGGTGCCGCCATTGATGCCGGCGACGATGGCGTACGGCCGCCATGCCTGCCGTCGTCGTAACTCGGAGAATTCTTCCGCCAACGTGGCGGCCAGTGCTTGTATGGCAGCGCTGCTGCCGGACTTCGTCCATCGATGCGTGCCAGCGGATAGATCCGTCGCTGCGAGCCGCTGATGTTCCGAAGCCAGCGATTCGAACTCGCGCTCGGAGGGCAGCTCATCGAGATTGGGAAGCGGACGACGCGCGTCCTGCTCCTCATCCGCCGTGAACGCGGCGCCTAATGCATACAAGCGGCCGAGCTCGTTGGAATTGAGCGGCAGCGGCATCGAAAGCTTGACGGGCCCCGGAATCCACGCGTGCTGGCTGCCATGCGCCTTCACATACCTCGCGGCATCGGACGGCGAGAAGCGACGCTCGTCGACCGTGATCTCGCGATACTCGTTTTCGAGCGCCTCGCGCAAATCACGTTGCACCACCTTCAATTCCGTGAGCAACGCTCTGCGCCGCTCGCTGAGCCGAGTCGCCCGCGACTGCAGCGACGCGCTGGTCTCGGTCGTCAAACGTTCGGTGATCGATCCGATGGATGTTTCCAGCTGGCGCCGCGCGTCCTGGTCGCTGCCCAACACGGCCACGCATAACGGACGCAGCACCTCCGGCACTTTGTCACGTAGCACGCGCAGTGCCTTCGCAGTCTGCGCGGTCACCAGGATGGACTTGCCCTGCGCGAGCTGGTGGCCGATCAAGTTCGCGATCGTATGGGTCTTGCCGGTGCCGGGCGGACCTTGCACCAACACCGAGCCGCTGTGGCTCAGACGCTTGATGATCTGAATCTGCTCCTGGTTCGCTTCTTTGCCGAGCAACACATCATCGTCTTCGATCGCAGCGGCCGGGGCCGGCGCGGATGTTTCTTCGACCGACGCGCCCGTGATCTGCACCATCGCCGGCGCGAACGCCTTGCGCTGATCGATGTCGTCGATGATGGCGTCGACCGCATTCACGATGCCACCGACGCGCTTACGCAGGATCAGCATCGGATCGCGCCACATGCGCGGCGCATCGGACGGCTCGTCGGTAACGCGCTCCTTGAACAGTCGACCACTGGTCGGCGACAACGTCTGCACCAGCGTCTTCAGATACATGTCCGTGTCGTCGGCGCCCCACGGGTGCAGCGCTGCGTTCTCAAGCTCAGCTGTTCGATTCCGTAACGAGGCCGCCGCCGTGTTCTGCAAGTCTACGAACAGCGCGCTGTACAACTCGGTCGGCCGGTCCGTCTCGTGGATGCTGAATTCCGCGGCGCTGGCGTCGAACCGCAATTCCACCCGTTTGAGCAGCACCGGATGATCGATGGGAACACTGCCTTCGATCGAGGACATCGCGCGCCAGTTGAGCCGGCCATCGGCGGCCACCAGCTCGAGCAATTCACCGTCGCGCTCGATGGCGGAATGAATCTCATAAAATAGCTCGAAGAAGCCCAGCGCCTTGCGCGCGGCGAGCTCCGTGACCGCCCACTCTTCACGTTGCGCAACCCAGGCTTCGAAATCGGCCAAGCGTTGCTCGTCAGCGTCGAATCGAATATTGAGCGGTGAGCTGTCGGCCGCCGCCACGTTGCGAGTCGCGGCAGAATACGCCGCCTTGGTCGGATCGTCCCAATCGGGCAATAGCCAATTGCTGACATTGAATGGCGGCGTCGGACACGGCGTCGAGACGGGTCGCGCGATCCGCAGCAGACAGTCGTCTTCGACCGGCGCGCCGTTACTGGAACCGGGGCGATTGATTCGCACGCACGGATGATCCGGCGCATCCGCCAATCGAATCGCCCGTGGATGCTGGCTCACATGTCGCACTGGAGGAAAGCGCAGCTGATTCGCTTCCTTCAGGAACAGATAGAGCTGCCGGAGTTTGTGCCGAATGTGCTCGATCATCGGCACAGTATTCGGCGGCCCGCCTGAACCAGATTTAAAACCGCGCTAAATGGCTCATCCAGCTCGCTTTTGCAAATTCGCGAAGAAGCCACCAGACTACCCTCGGACACGAGTCGTGGGTCGGTAAAGTCTCCTCAACGAGGGTCCGATGGCTTCCGACGAACAGCTGCAAGATTGGCGAGATCGGGCGTTACGGGTCGAGCAGGAAGTCGGCCGGGCCATCATCGGCCAGCAGGAAACCATTCGGCTGATCAACGTGGCGCTGTTCGCTCGCGGGCACGTGCTGCTCGAAGGCGATGTCGGCGTCGGCAAGACGACCATTCTACGCGCGTTCTCTCGCGCGATCGGCGGAGACTTCGAGCGCGTCGAAGGCACCGTCGATCTGATGCCCGGCGATCTCATCTATCACACTTACGTCGACGCCGAAGGCAAGCCGCGAATCGAACCCGGCCCGCTGCTGCGGCATGGCGAGCGGCTCGCGACGTTCTTCTTCAACGAGATCAACCGCGCCCGTCCGCAGGTGCAGTCGTTGTTGCTCCGGGCGATGGCCGAACGCACCGTCTCGGCATTCAATCGCGAATATCGGTTTCCGCACATGATCGTGTTCGCCGACCGCAACCGGGTCGAGAAGGAAGAAACCTTCGAGCTCGCGTCCGCGGCTCGCGATCGTTTCATGTTCGAGCTGCGCATGCCTACGCCGGCCGAGACGGAAATCCGCCGTGCCCTGGTGTTCGATCCAGCCTTTCACGATGTCGATCGACTCATCGAACGAGTCGCTCCGGCGATCCTGCCGTGGCAGCAGCTCAATGAGATCGGCGCGGCCATCCAGCGGAGTATTCACGCAAGCGAAGCGCTGGAACGTTATGTGCTGGATTTGTGGGATGCGAGCCAGAGCCCGGTGCGATTCGGCGTGCGGCTGGATGGCGTCGACATGTCCAGACTCATCCTGGCCGGCGTGAGTCCGCGCGGCATGATGTCTCTAACGCGAGCGGCGCGAGTAATCGCGTGGCTCGCCGGCCGGACTCACATCACGCCGGCGGACATCCATGTCGCGGCCCCTTGGACATTGGGCCATCGGGTGTTCTTTACACCGGTATACGAATTGCGACGCACGCAGCTCGCGCCGGCGCTCATCGAACAAATGCTGGAACATGTGCCGACGCCGCGCTGACGATGAGCACCTCACGCGAGTTTCACTACCGATTGCCGCGCCGATCCGGCGGCTGGCGGCCTGGTTCGCATCCCGGCTCGAGCCTCGGTGCCGGTCAGGAGTTCGTCTCGCACGTGAGTCTGTACGATCGGCCGGATCCGCGCCGGCTGGATCTGCGCGCCAGTCTGCGCGAGGTTCGAGGAGATTGGCTGGTGCGAGTGAATCGGCAACGGGTCAGTGTTCCGGTTCACCTCATCGCCGATGTTTCGACTTCGATGAGCTTCGGCTTCCCCAAATCGAAGTTGCATGTCGTGGCGGATTTTGTCGCCGCGCTCGGGCAGAGCGCGTTCCGTGTCGGCGATGCGCTGGGCATGCTCGCCTTCGATGCGCGCGAGCGCTCCGATCTTTTCGTTCCAGCGCTGTTGAGCCGCGGCGTCGGCGACGTGATGGCGTCGATGCTGGTCAGCTGCGAAGGCTCGGCGGGAAATGGCGAAGGATTGGAAGAGGCCGCGTTGCATCTGGCCGGGCGACACGGTCTGATCTTTCTCGCGTCCGATTTTCATTGGCCATTGGATCGATTGAACGAGGTGCTCGATCTACTCACGCATTCCTACATCGTGCCGCTCATCGTTTGGGACCCGGCCGAAATCTCGCCGCCAGAGCGTGACGGGCTCGCGCCGCTGCGAGACCTGGAATCAGGCAATCGAAGCACAGTCTGGTTGCGGCCGAGCATGCGGGCTCGCTGGCACGACGCGGTGGAACGACGACGCGCTGAATTGAACGCGCTATTCAGTGCGCGTGGAATTCGTCCGTTCTACATCAGTGGTGAATTCGACAGTGAAGCTCTATCACACTATTTCTTCGAGGCCACGGCATGATCTGCGGCACCGAAATACTACGAATCTCGCTGCTGGTCGCAACGACGGCCGCCGCGGCCAACGCGATGGCGGCAGCTCAACAGGCCATTGTCGATCAACCGCGGCCATTCGGGTACGTGATTGGAGATCTGGTCACCCAGCGCGTGCTGCTGACGACGCCGCGCCAGGAGCTCGAACCCGGCGAGCTGCCGCGTGGACAGCGCGTAAACATCTGGTTCGAGCGGCGCGCGCCGAGAATCGAAGTGGGCTCGGACGGCCGTCGTTGGCTGGTGGTCGACTATCAGCTGATCAATGCGCCCCAGACACTGGCGACGGTGCAGCTGCCTTCCTGGAAACTCGGGGACAAGCGGCACGATGTGCAGCTCGAGGTTCCGGCCGCGTCGATCAGTGTCAGCCCACTGATTTCCGCTTCCACCAGCGACGAGCTTCGACCTGATCGCGAAGTCACGATCATCGACACCGCGCGCTCACGCACAAACATAGTGCTCTGGTCGATTGCATTGGGCATCACGCTGGCAGCGTGGCTCGGCTGGGTGCAGTGGCGCAATCGGCGGGACAGTCAGGATCGCCCGTTCGCACACGCTCTGCACGAACTGCGGCATATGGACGAGAGGGCGCCGGAGGCGTGGCAGGCTCTGCATCGTGCCTTCGACCGGACCGCCGGTCGCGTGCTGCAAATAGATACATTGCCGGCGTTGTTCGAGCGTGCGCCGTATCTTCGGCCGCGGCGGACGGAGATAGAACGTTTCTTCGTTCAGTCGAACGAGCGGTTCTTCGGTGTCGGTGCGCAGGGGCATGACTTGTCGGTACGTGCGCTCTGCCAGGACATGCGCCGACTCGAACGGCGGCACGCGCAATGAGCGCCTCATTCGCTTTCGAGCATCCGTGGGTGCTGGCCCTATTGCCGCTAGCGCTGCTGCCCCTGTTACGCGGGCGACGTGACACGCTCGCATTTCCATCGCTCGCGTGGCTACCGCCGGATCGTGCCGGCCGCATCCTCGGCTGGCTCTGGCCGGTGTTTGCGATCCTCGCTCTGGCGAGCAGCATCGTTGCGTTGGCTCAGCCAGGACGCCCGCAAACCCAGGTGCAGCGGACCGGCCGAGGTGCGGAGATCCTCGTGCTTCTGGATCGAAGTCGGAGCATGGACGATCGGATGCTGCCCGCGAACTGGCGAGAGATCGATCCGACCGCCCTGCTGTACCAAATGGGACGCGGTCCTCAAAAGGCGCAGGTCGCGCGCGAGTTGTTGTCACAGTTCGTCGCGCGACGTCCCGACGATCGTTTCTCGCTAATGTATTTCAGCAATCGACCGCTGACTGTCGTGCCGTTCACTCAGCACGACGCAGTCGTGCAAGCAGGCATCGCCGCGGGTGCCGTCGGCCGTGGGTTGGCCGACACCGACGTCGGTCGCGCGCTCATCGCGGCGATCGCTCAGTTCGATCAGCGGGCTTACTCGGGCAGTCGGATCATGCTGCTGGTCTCGGACGGCGGCGCGCATCTGGACGAGGAGACGATGAGGCGCATCCGCTTCGGGCTCGCGCGCAATCGTATTGCGCTCTACTGGATCTACCTGCGTTCCTACAACAGCGCCAAACTCGATAGCACCGAGCAACGCTGGGAGAACGCGCCGGAGATGGCCCTGCATCACTTCTTCCAGACGCTACCAACTCCCTATCGCGTGTATCAGGCCGAGGATCCCGAAAGCCTGTCCAGAGCAGTCGCCGATGTCGGCCGACAACAGAACCTGCCGCTCGATTTTTTGGAGCAGATTCCACGCCAGGACTACAGCCGTTACTTTCTCGCCCTCGCGGCGTTCTCATGCGCCATGCTGTTGTTGTATCGATCCATGCTCCTGCGGAGCCTGTCATGAGGCGATCGATCGTTCATGGCATCTTCGCCGTGGTCGCGCTAGCGTGCGGAACCCTGGTTGTCTATCACGCTGTTCGCCTCCACCAGGTCGAACGCACCAACGCGGCCATTACGAGTGCACGCATATCGGACTTCGACGCAGCTGTACCCGAGGCGCGCTTTGCGCGTGCATTGGCGCTGGCCCGCGCCGGTGAGTCTGAGGCAGCTATGAAAGCGTACAAGGCGCTGATCGAAGGCGATCGCCACGATCTGAGCCAGGCGGCGCGCTACAACCTCGGCAACTTATATATGCGTGACGCGCTCGCGGAAGGCGTGAACTACGCATTCAGATCGCTACCGCTGATCGAACTGGCCAAGAAAAGTTATCGGGACGAATTGCGCGATCGGCCGGCCGACTGGGATACCCGATACAATCTTTCCCGCGCTCTGCAACTGGCGCCCGAGCTCGAGCAGGAGCCTGAAAAGAAGGACGAACCGCCGAAGAAGGAGCAGAGTCCGAGCACCCTGCAAGGGGCGAGGATCGACCTGCCATGAAAGCGCCGCGCCTGAACGTGGATAGAGATTCGCTCGCGATTGCGCTCGCGCTTGCACTGTTGTTGGTCGCGCTCTTGATGCCACCGATCGAGCTGCCGCGCGATACTTACGATTATCTGCTGGTGTTCGATATCAGTCAGAGCATGAACGTCGAGGACTATCAGCTCGACGGAGCGCCGGTCAGCCGCCTGGCGTTCGCTCACGAGGCCGCGCGTCGCATGTTGCGCGATCTGCCGTGTGGCTCTCGCATCGGATGGGCCGCGTTCACTGGATATCGAACGGTACCGCTGCTGGCGCCCATCGAGGTCTGCGCGTACTACAACGATCTGCTCGCTTCGCTCGCTCAGATCGATGGACGAATGCGCTGGTCCAATGCGAGCGAAATCACCAAGGGCGTGTACTGGTCGGTGCTGACGGCGCGAGATATCAAGCTGCCGACGCAGCCACCACACCCCGACGTCGTCTTCATCACCGACGGCCAGGAAGCGCCGCCGCTCGATCCTGCCTATCCGCCGCGAGTCATCGAAGATCTGCCGCATCGATCGATTCACGGCTGGCTCATCGGCGCAGGCGCCGACACGCCGAGCCCGATCCCGAAAATCGACGAGGAAGGACATCGCGAGGGTTACTGGCACGCGGACGAGGTCATCCAGCCGAGCGCGATTGGCGACACCAGCGCACCAGACATCGAACATCTGTCCGCAGTCCGCGAGCAACATCTGCGCGCACTCGCGGACCAGCTCGGATTCAGCTACGCGCGCATGACGAGCCCCGGATCGCTGGGCGAAATCTTACGCGACCAGCACTTTGCCCGGCGCCGGCCGACACCGACGGACCTTTACTGGATACCTGCGTCGATGGCGCTGTTGTTACTCGCCATACGCTTTCGGCCGATCAGCCGCCGCTACGGCAGCTTGCCGGCACCCTCCACACTCACTGAAATCGCGGACGGGTACCGCCCCGACTGAAACACCTTGTGAGTCTGCGCCACGTAGTCCCGCGGCGTCGCCTCGAAGATGTTGGCGACGAACTGCTGAGGATTGCGATCGATCAGCGGGAACCAGCTGCTCTGCACTTGCACGGCGATGCGATGACCTTTGCGGAACACATGCGACGCGGAGTGCAGATCGATGTCATAGCCGATGACCTCATTGGCGGGAACCGGCTGCGGCTTCTCGTAGCTCGAACGGAATCGCGCGCGGTAGACATCGTTTGCGATCATCAGTTGTCGACCGCGCATCGCCGGCGGCACGGTTTCATCCGACGGATAAACATCGATCAACTTCACGACCCAATCCGCGTCGGTGCCGGTGGTGCTGGCGAAGAGTTTGGCCGCCACGTCACCCACGATAGTCACATCTTCGCTCAGCGGCTCGGTGCTCCACGACAGCACATCCGAACGGCGCGAGAATGGCGCCTGATCGTCGGCCAGCCATTCCGGCCAGGTCGATTCCTTCGCGAACAAGGGAGCGATCGGCCGCTCGCGATAGGGCACCGGCTTGGCGGGATCCGACACGAAGCTCGCGGGTTCGCCATTCTTCGCCGGTGTGAACGACAGTTTGCCGCCCTCGCGAAGGTACAAATTGCGACGAGCCACGCCGTCGCGTGGCGGCCACGAGCGATAACGCTGCCATTGATTGCTGCCGGTCTGAAACACCAGCGCTTCGGCCTGGTCGAGCGTTCCTTCGTTCTTCAGCCAGTGACGGAACCAGCGCGTCTCGACTTCGCTGCGGAAAAACACCGAAGTTTGGCTGCCGAGCTCGATCGGCCCGTACGCATTGCCATCGCCCCGCGCCCAGCCGCCGTGATTCCAGGGACCGATCACCAGGAAGTTGCGACCATGCGCATCGCCCTTCTCCTGATGCTGATAGATCTTCAGCGGACCGTAGAAATCTTCCTGGTCCCACCAGCCGGCCACGATGAGATTGGGCACGCTGACCTTGGCGGACAAACGGGTCGTGGTGACCTGTTCTTTCCAGAAGCCGTCGTAGTTCGGATGACTCGTGAAGTTTCGCCAGGTCGGCAGCGTGCGCTTCAAATGCGCCTGATCGAACTTCGCGAGTTCGCCCGCTTGCAGGTACCAGTCATAGACATCCTTACCGCCGAAGTCGAAGGGATTCAGCGTGCGGCCGTCCGTTTCCAGCGCGGCGCTGTATTCCCAGCCATACTGCAAGCGGAAAGCCCCGTTGTGATGGAAGTCATCGCCGAGAAACATGTCCTCCGGCGACGCCTGCACGGAGACCGCCTTGAGCGCCGGGTGCGGATTGATCGTCGCCATCGCTGCGGTCCAGCCGCCGTATGAGATCCCGAACACGCCGACGTTGCCGTTGTTGTCCGGCAGCGTTTTGGTCAACCACTCGATGCTGTCGTAGGTGTCGGTGGATTCGTCGATCTCTCGCGCGGAGGTCGCCTTCGGACGCAACATCACGAATTCGCCTTCGGAGCCGAAGCGGCCGCGAATGTCCTGGAGCACGAAGATGAATCCTTCGGCGGCGAGCTCCTTGTATTCATTCTCGAACGATTGCTGGAGCCGCTCGAGCGTGAAGCCGTACGGCGAGCGTTGCATCAGCATGGGAAGCTTTTTGTTGCCGCTCGCGGTCGCGGGACGCCAGATCTGCGCATGCAGGCGGACACCGTCACGCATCGGAATCATCACATCGCGCCCGATGTAGTCGCCGATTCGGGCATCGGCCGGCAAGGCAGTCGCACTGCTGCCCTCAGCGCCGCAGATCAGCGGCATGCTGGCCATAAAGGCAGCAAACACCAGCACCCGGAGGCGCGCGAAGCCGCCTCGTGTTCTCGTTACTGAACGCACCGATATCCCCCGTCAGCCGTCACGGCAGCGACATCTTAGGGCGTTTTGTCCTGAATAGACAATAATTCTACGATAGGGATCTTTTCTCGCGGCGGACTGAAACCGCCCGATCGTCCATCTCGCGACCGCCTGCATGAGACCGAGCGTCCACTGGCCGCACGCCGGGCACCACGGTCCAACTGTCGGACAGTTTCTGTTCGCATTGCGCCGGCGGTAGCAAACATCCTCCGCACCCCGATTGCATTCCGCTTCCGGGTCGGGTATCAACGCGATGCAACAGCAATCAACATACAACAGCATCTTTCTTTCTGATGCTCACCACTCAATCCCGATCTGCAGACGTCGTTCCCGGGGAGATGACAGTCTCGCGATCATCGCTCCAGGCAGCGGCACTCGCCAGCCGCCGTGTGCGTCGAGTTGCGCTCACATCATGGATCGGCACGGTGTTGCTGATGTACGGTGCCGTTTCTTTCGCCGCGAGCGATGGCGAAAAACTGTTCGCACCTTGTGTTGCATGTCACGGTGGTAAGGGCGAAGGCAACGCGACGCTCAACGCACCCGCCATCGCCGGTCAGGACGCGGCGTATCTCGAGCGACAATTGCGCAATTTTCGCAATCGCCGTCGCGGTGCTGATAAATCCGATGCGATCGGAGCACAGATGCAAGCTTCGGCGGTGGCAATGCTCGCCGACGACGCGGCCGTCACGAAGGTCGCGAGCTATGTCGCGAGTCTTCCGAAGACGGTCGTTGCGGCTCCCGCGACTGGAAATCTGCACAACGGAAACAATCTCTATCAAGGCAAGTGCGGCGCTTGTCATGGCGTCACCGCCGAAGGCAATCCGACGCTGAAGTCACCGCGGCTCGCCGGTCTCGACGCGGCTTATATCAAACGACAGTTTGCGCACTTTCGCGACGGAGTGCGCGGCACCGATCCGCAAGACACGCCGGGGCGGCAGATGGCCATGATGGCCAAGACGCTGCCGGCGAAGAGCGATCTCGACGACATCATCGCGTTCATTCATCGGCAGGGCCGCCCGAAATGATACGCGCCCTCGTGTTGCTCATCACGGCCATAGGGACCGCTGGCGCAATGGGGCCGGCACCGAATATATCCACGACGGCCGTTGCAGCGGCCGACTTCACGCTCAATCCTTCCTGTCCGCCGGGATTCGAGAAAACCAACGCCGGCGTCTGCGAGCTACGCACGCTCTATCAGTTCTACGACTCGCTCGAAAATCGCGGCCTCGGCGGCACACGCACTTCGTTGCCACCTCACCGAGACGGATTCACGCCGCAGCAGATCGATCTGGGTCGTTATCTCTTTTTCGATCCAGTGCTGTCGGGCGATGGCACCTTGTCCTGCGCGAGCTGCCATGACCCCGCCCGCGGCCTCTCCGACGGACGCCCCCGATCCATCGGCATTCACGGCGAAGATGCCGGGCGCGCGGCACCGACCTTATGGAACGTTGCATTTCTCAAACGTTTCTTCTGGGACTCGCGCGCGGATTCCCTCGAAGCGCAAGTGCCCGGCCCGCTCTATTCACCTCGCGAAATGGGCAACACGCCCAAACAACTGCTGGCGAGCTTGAACGGCAACGCGAGCTATCGCCGTCTGTTTCAGGAAGCATTCCCGAGTCATCGGGGTCCGATCACCGAACCACTGGTGTTCACGGCGCTGGCTGCTTTCGAAACCTCGCTCATTTCCCTCAACAGCCGCTACGACCGCTATGTGCACGGCTACGACGCCGCCCTCTCCGATCGTGAGATCGAAGGCTTGAACGTGTTTCGCTCATTCGTCGCGCGCTGCTCCGAGTGCCACACGCCGCCGTTGTTCACTAACGAGCAGATCGCGGTGATCGGCATGCCGGAGCCGGCCGGCCGATCGTTCGATGTCGGCGCCGAAGCCATTCTGCACAGCCCGAAGCTGAAGGGCGGCTTCAAAGTACCGACGCTTCGGAACATCGCGCGCACCGCGCCCTACTCTCATTCCGGCGCGTTCAGCGACCTGCGCAGCGTCGTGGACTTTTATAACAAGGGACGAGGCAACGCGGTGCCGAAGGACATGCACCTCTACCTGCACTGGCATATCTCGGATCCCAAGCTCACGGACACCGAAGTCGATCGGATCGTGGATTTTCTGGGCGCTCTAACGGACGAGACCTTCCTGCCGCAACCCCCGGCACGAGTCCCCTCCGGCCTGGCGCCCGTCAAGCGAGGAGAATAAAACGTGAAGAAGGCTCTCATCTCAGGATTGCTGGTGGCCGCGCTGGCGTTCGGCACCGGCATGTACGTCGGTCGTGGCAGCAAACAAGACTTGAAGATCAGCTCCTCGACGCAAGGAGCCAGCTATAGCGGCGGCTTCAAAGCCGAGGCCGACGGCGCAGCGACGCCCGGCGCTGCCATTCGATCGGTCGCGGGTCCGGCACCGACCAACGTCGTCGTCGTCAAGGACGGCGAGTCGATCCAGGCGGCCATCAAGGCGGCGCCGAAAGGAACCATCGTGCGCGTGATGCCGGGCACGTACCACGAAACGGTGTACATCGACAAAGACGACATCCGCATCATCGGCGTGATCGAGAGCGGTCGCCGTGCCGTGCTCGACGGCGAGAAAAAACTCAACGACGCCATCCTCTACTCGGGCAACAACTTCGTCGCCGAGAACCTCGAGATCCGCAACTACAAGGGCAACGGCATCATGGGGCAGGCCGGCAACAACTTCGAGATCCGCAACAACGTGATCGCGGAGTCCGGCGTCTACGGCATCTTTCCGCAGCTCGGCAAGAACGGCATCGTCGAGCACAACGTCGTTTCGGGCATCGCCGACGCCGCCATCTACATCGGCATGAGCGACAACATCCTGGTCGCGCACAACGACGTGTTCGACAGCGTGGCCGGCATCGAGATCGAAAACAGCCGCCACGCGATCGTCGAGCACAACTACGTGCACAACAACTCGGGCGGTCTGCTGGCGTTCGTCACGCCCGGGTTGCCGATCAAAGATACGGTGGATGTGATCTTCCGTAACAACTTCGTCGTGGGAAACAACCACGCGAACTTCGGCGCGCCGGGCTCGACCGTGTCCGGCATTCCAGCCGGCACCGGCATCCTGGTCATGGCGGCCGACGATGTGGTCATCGAAGGCAACGTCATCTCGGACAACAAGGTGTCGGGCATCATCATCACGGATCACGCGCACGCTCAGAACATCACCACCGACCCGGAGTCGGATCCGAACTCGGATCGCGTGAAAATCCTCGACAACGTGATGCTCAGGAACGGCTACGACACGATCACGGAAGCCAAGGCCCTGATGCTCGCCGAAGGCCTGGTCGGCTCCAAGAATCTCGACATCGTGCGGGTCGGCCCCAGCCCGGGCAGCTGCATCATCAATCGTCATCAGTATGTGACGGTGGGCGTGAAGGACTTCACCGAATGTGACTTCACCAACACGGCTGCGACGGCCAACTATCTGCTGCCGCCGGTGCCCCCGCGCGAGATCAAGCCGGGCGAGCGCGGCAAAGTGGTGTACCTCGGTATCTGCACCGGCTGCCACACCTATAACGGCCGCATGATCGGCCCGCCCGTGCAAGTGATCCAGGCGCTGTACATGGACAATCCGCAGGGCCTCGCCGACTTCATCGCGAAGCCCACCAAGAAACGCGATGACTATCCCGAAATGCCGCCGCAGGACTATCTCGATCCCGAGACCCGTCTGGCCGTCGCGCAATACATGCTGCAAGTGACGAATTAGTGCCTACTCACTGACGGAGAAGAAGATGAGCAATCGCAGGAACCGGCTCGCGTATGCAGTGGCCACGGTGCTGACGGGGACGGGATTCGTGATCGCGGCTCCTGGAGTCGCACTGGCGCAGGAAACGGCTGGCGACCAGATCGAAGAGATTCTGGTGACCGCCCAGCGTCGCACGCAGTCCTTGCAGGACGTGCCCATTGCCATGCAGGTCGTGGACCGCACTTTGATTGACGGCGTCGCCGCGGAAAATCTGGGCGATCTGAACGGGTTCGTGCCGGGCCTGGTCATTTCGGATGGCAGCCCGACGCAACCGCGCTATCAGATTCGCGGCATCCAGACTGGCGATTTCGGCGTCGGCACCGATCCGGCGGTGGGCGTGTATGTGGACGGCATCTACGCGGCGCGCTCCGGCGCATCGCTGCTCGCATTCAACGACATCGATCACATCGAAGTTCTGAAAGGCCCGCAAGGTACGCTGTTCGGTCGCAACAGTGCCGCCGGCGCGATCTCGATCGTCACTCGCCAGCCTGAAGACGAGTTCCACTCACTGCTGCGAGTCCGCGTGGGCGAGTACGGCAAACAATACTATGAGGGCATGTTGAACGCGCCGCTTGGCGACAGCGTCGCGCTACGTATGAACGGCGTTTATAACAAGAGCGATGGCTGGCTCGAAGATGCGGCCACCGGCCAGGATCTCATGCCCGAGAAGAACTGGGCCGGACGCGTCGCGCTGCGCTGGAAAGTATCGGAGGCGACCAGTGCGACCCTGTCCTGGGATCACGACGATCTGGATCAGCTGGCGCGACCCGCCATCGGCCTGGTTCGCCCCGCGTTGACCGGCCAGACGCAGGTCCCCTTCCCGGCCAACCCGGCGACTTACCTCGATCCTCGCAAGGCCCCGGTCTACAACGACGTGGTCGGCAACGAAGAGTCGCGCCAGCTCGACCAGGTGAATCTGTTCATCGATCATTCCTTCGGCGCCGCGGACTTCCGCTCCAGCACCTCGTGGCGCCAGTTCGATACGGTCAATCGTGAAGACGAAGACGGCACGAACCTGATCGGGGTCTATTTCGATACAGCCAACATCGAGAACAACGAAAGCTTCTATCAGGAGTTCAAGCTCTCCGGCAAAACCGCCAGCATCGACTGGGTGGGCGGCGTGAGCTACTACAAGGAGAAAGCCAACCAGATCAGCGATACGCACACCTTCACCGACGGCATCGATACGTTGGCCACGAATCTCGGCATTTACGAGTCGCTGGGCATTCCATTCCCGCTCTACGCCTTCACGAGCGCCTTGGTCGAGCCGTTCGGTCTCACGATGCTCGGCATGCCATGGCGGGAAGCGATGTACAACCGCGGCGACTTCGAAGCGTACGCGGCGTTCGGCGACGTGATCTGGCACTTGAACGACCGGACCAACCTGACGTTCGGTCTGCGCTACACCCACGACACGAAGAAGTTCACCTGGATCAACGGCTCGCACGAGACGCCGGAGCTCGACGCGATCGTCGCGGGGCTGGCAGAGGCAGGCTTCTTCTCGGAATTCCCGATTCCGCCCGAGGCTTATCGCTTCTCGGACATCGTGTTCCAGGTGGACACGCCCCCCGGCGGTGTGACGAAGAAAGATTCCTGGGACGACGTGAGCCCGCGCCTGGTGCTCGATTACAAGGTCGCTCCCAACGTCATGATGTTCGGCTCGCTCGCCAAGGGCTACAAAGCGGGCGGCTACAACAGCACCGAAGTCGGCTCGCGGTTCGACAACGAAGACGTGTGGAACGTCGAGACCGGCATCAAGAGCGTGTTCCCCGATGCGGGTGTGACTTTGAATGCTTCGGCGTTCTATTACATCTACAACAACAAGCAGGCGATCGCGCTGGTCAACGACGTTGAAGGCTCGGACATTCCGCAGTATGTGATCGATACGAGCGATGAGAAGGCGTGGGGTATCGACGTCGACGCACAATGGCGACCGGTGGATCAGCTCCGACTATTCGCGAACGTTGCCTTCATCGACGCGACGTACAAGGACAAAGTTACGCGCGGTACGGATCCGCTGGATCTCTCTGGCGAGCCGACCGGTGAGCCTTACCTGAGCGCCTCACTCGGTGCGAGCTACGGTTGGGCGCTCGGCGCAGCGGGCGATCTGGAACTGTCCGGCCGGTACGCCTATCGCGGCAAGTCGCGCTGTAACGCGGACTCGGAACGACAAGGCACCTGCGCGCTCCAGGCGGTGTTCAAAGTCGGCGAAGACACGCAGCGTCTCGACCTGCGGCTGGCCTGGACCAGTGCGAACGACACATACGGGCTCGCGGCTTACGTCACCAATGTGCTCGACGATCGATACGTGACCGGCATCAACAACATCACGACCGATACCTTCGGCACGCCGTTCGCGTCGATCTCCGAGCCGCGCATGTGGGGCGTGGAAGCGACGATCTCGTTTTGACGAATGGAGCCGCCAGTGGATGAGTCCGTCGCGAAGCTGTTCGAGTCGCAAGCAGCAACGGCTTTGAGATTGAGGCAGTCAGGCGCCGGCGAGCGGCGCCTGAAACTGACCGGGCTGCTCGACGCCGTTCTGGAGCGCAAGGATGCGCTGCTGGACGCCGCAAATCGTGACTTGAGCAAACATCCGACGGAAACGAACCTGACCGAAGTGCTGCCGCTGGTCGGCGAGATCAAGCATGCCATCGCGCACGTGAAGCGCTGGATGAAGCCGCAGCGGATCGCCGCGACGATGGCAACGCTCGGTACGAAATCTCGCGTGATGTATCAGCCGAAAGGCCGATGCTTGCTCATCAGCCCGTGGAACTATCCGTTGAGCCTGTGCCTCGGGCCATTGGTTTCCGCGGTGGCCGCGGGCAACACGGCCATTCTCAAGCCATCGGAGTTCACGCCACACACCAATCGCGTCATCAAAGAGATCGTCGGCACCGTGTTCGCGTCCGACGAAGTCGCTGTCGTCGAGGGCGAGGCGGAAGTTGCCACCGCCCTGCTCGCCTTGCCGTTCGACCACATCTTCTTCACCGGCTCACCGGCGGTTGGCAAGATCGTGATGGCCGCGGCGGCTCGCAATCTCACGTCGGTGACGCTGGAGTTGGGAGGCAAATCGCCGGTCATTGTCGATGCGAGCGCCGATCTGCGAGGGGCCGCGGAACATATCATCTGGGGCAAGATGGTGAACGCCGGCCAGACCTGCATCGCGCCGGACTACGTGTACGTGCATCGTGACGTCGCGGACCGCTTCGTCGATCTCTGTCGTACCCTCATTGCGCGGCGATTCGGCGATAGCGAGGCCGCGATCAAGAGCAGCCCCGATTTTCCACGCATGATTCACCGTCGACATGCGCAGCGCGTCGCTCATCTGATCGAGGAAGCCGTACAGTCCGGCGGCCAGATCGCATGTGGCGGGACATTCGACGTGAATGCACGCTACGTTGCCCCGACCCTGCTGCGGAACGTGCCTGCCCATGCGCAGATTCGTAGCGAGGAAATCTTCGGTCCGGTGCTGCCGATTCTTACATTCGATTCCCTCGACGCCGTGATCTCCGAGATCAATGCCGCACCTAAGCCTCTGGCGCTTTACGTGTGGAGCAAGAGCGAGCGCACCGTCCGGGCGCTCGAATCGAATACGAGCTCCGGCAGCCTGTGCGTGAATCTGTGCTTACAACAGTTCGCTCAACACAACCTGCCGTTCGGGGGTGTGAACACCTCCGGCATCGGCAATGCGCACGGCTTGTTCGGGTTCAAAGCGTTCTCTCACGAACGCGCGGTGATGACCGCCGGCCCGCTGTCGGCGCTGGAGCTGCTCTTTCCTCCCTACAATGAACGCAAGCGTCGGCTGAGCGACCTGCTCATCAAGTACGTGACCTGAGCGTTACGGCCGGCGACGTCGGTTATCGCAGACATCGTCAATCGCCTGAGTCGATTTCGCGATGTCGACTGGTGTCGGCGCGCTTCCAGAATCTGTGAAATGCGTGCCGGGATGCACCGTCTCGATGGCGTAGTTTGTGCGTCGATGTCAGCACACGGCGAAGGGCCGTTCGAGGAATTTTCACAGTGAAATCACAGCGCGCGAGTGTATATGTCGTCGGTTGCGTGATCGCGGTTGCCCTGACGGGTTGCGGTCGCGAAGACGCGGGCCGTTCATCCACCGATGCTGCCGAACAGGCTGCGGCGGCAAAGGCAACGGAGCTCGAAGCACGCGAGCAACAGCTCGCGCAGCGCGAGGCCGAAATCAAGGCCAAGGAAGCTGAACAGGAAACGCTACGGCGTGCCGAAGCGGAAGCCGCTGAACGAGAAGCGGCGAAAGTCGCGGCCGCGAAGAAAGCCGCCGACGAAGCCGCCGCCAAGCGCGCGGCCGGCAAAAAGGTGCCCGCCACACACACGTCCCCTGCGGCATCCGTTGCTCATAACACTGCCCCGTCAGCCGCTGCCCCAGTTCAAGCGCCGCTGGAAGTGCGCTCCGGTGCGCAGCTCGTCGTAGCGCTCGCCTCCGACGTCTCGACCAAAACGGCCAAGGTGGGCGATCGATTCGAAGCTCGCCTGGCGAGCTCCTTACGCAGCAGCGACGATCGCCTGGTCGCACCCGAGGGCGCGCGCGTTACCGGAACGATCACCGAAGTGGTCTCTGGCAGCAGTCGGATTGGTGCCGTACCCGCGCTCGGCCTGCGCTTCGATCAGCTCGAACTGAGCGATGGCCGGCAGATACCGATCCGCGGCGAGTTGCAGCAGCTCGGCGACAGCGAGAAAGGCACCGACGCCGCGAAGATCATCGGCGGCGCCGCGGCCGGCGCGGTGATCGGGCATCAGATCAAACATGGCACGAAGGGCAAAGTGATCGGCGGCATCCTCGGCGGCGCGGCGGGCGCCTTGGTGGCGAGGAACACAGGCTCGGAAGTGCAGCTTCAGGCAGGCTCGCAACTCACGATCGTGCTCGAGCAAGGGTTCGTCGTTCCTCAGACAGCGACCTGAGCTGCCGGCTCGCTCCGGTTCGCCGGTCGATACCGGCGAGCCGCGAGCGGCCGGTCTCCTATTCGTCCGGCGCAATCGTCACACGCAAGCCGTCGAGCGCCTCGGTCATGATGAGCTGACATGACAGTCGCGACTCCGCGTTCGAACATGACAGCCCGGCAAGCAATTCGAGCTCATCGGAGGAAGCCGCCGGAAGCTTCGAACTCCAGCCAGGGTCGACATAGACGTGGCAGGTTCCGCAGGAACACAGGCCGCCGCAGATGGCGGCGACTCCGTAGTCGAGCTCCCGTAGAACTTCCATGACCTTGCCGCCCGAGGGCGCCTCAACCTGGTGCTCGACTCCGTCCCGATCGACGACATGCAGAATCATTTGTCAGTGCTCGTGACAGAGATCATGCGATCTGCGCGGCCAACGCGCCGGCGAGGGCTGCGGCCGACGCTGGATTCTGGCCGGTGAGTAGCAATCCATCGACCACCACGCACTGGGTCCATGGCTCCGAGCAGGCGTATTCCGCTCCCAACGAGCGCAGCAGATTCTCCGGCAGCAGCGGCAGGATCGGCGCATAGCCCACCTGCTCTTCCTCCACGTTGCTGAAGCCGGTCACTCTTCGACCCTTCACCATCGGCTCGCCTTTCGAATTGCGCGCGGTGGCGAGCCCGACGACGCCGTGACAAACAGCCGCCACGGGTCGGCCAGCGTCCAGCAACGTTCCGATGATTTCGCCGAGCGGCGCGCTGTTCGGCAGATCCCAAACCGTGCCAGCGCCACCCACGATATAGATACCGCGATAGCGCACAGCATCGACGGCAGCCAACGCGACCGTGTTATAGAGCTTGCCCATCGCCACACCATCGGCGAGAAAGCGCTCGCCGAGCGGGGACAACCAAGGCGCTTCGCAACTCGACGGATCGAGCGGTGCGCGCCCGCCGCGAGGCGAAGCGATATCGATCTCGAGGCCCGAGTTCGCCAACACGTAATAAGCCTGCGCCAGTTCTTCGAGCCAGGCGCCTGTGCCGCGTCCCGAGTCCCCCAGGCGATCATGCGACGTCACGATCAACAACACGGATCGATTCACGCTGTACTCCTTCGCTTCCATCACTTGATCCACGCGGCGCCAGGATGGGCGCGCGGATACTTCATGACGTGATCGACAAACCGCGCGAGCGCACGGTCGCTCTTGGTGAACATGCCGCGCGTGAAGCGGATCGTGTTCAGAATATCGAGGTCCTGCTCAACCACCATCCTCTCCAGGCTCATGGCGAAGGCAGCCGTCTCACGCGCCGCTTGTAAGGCGGCCTCGCTACCGTCGCCTCGGTGCGCGGCGATCACGTAATAGCAGCGTGTCGTTCCCGGACGATGCAACCCGCCAGGGAACAGGAAGGCGAACCACTTGCCGTTGATCTGTCCGGACTGCCAGAAGATGTTGGTGCCGTGAATGGCCAGCTGATATTCGACGCGCGCGCCGGTCTCGGCGAAGCGGCCCGCCAGTGAATATCCAACCCGATGCGCACCCCACTCGATGTTCTCGAATGGATCCGCATGATCCAGCTCGATGCCGTGCACGCAGCGGATGTGATTGAAGTCGAGCGTGTTGCACATGAAGACCCAGGGCTCGACATTGATGTCGAGCGACGGCACTTCCGGATGAAACACCAGCTCCTCGTCAGGGAAGCCCAGATCGGGCAACTCGAACAGCGGTTGCTCGCCGTTGAAAGCCCAGATCAAGCCGAAGCGTTCGCGCGTCGGGTAAGCAAACACGCGTGCGCCGGGCGGCACGCGATCGCCGCTGCCGGTGCGGGTGCAGTGGCCCTGCGTATCGAAACACCATCGGTGAAACTTGCAACGCAACTCGCCGCCATGCACTTCACCGACCGAGAGGTCGGCGCCGTTGTGCGGACAGTAGGCGCTGACCACCTGCGCCACGCCGTCGGCGGTACGAAAGATGGCGATTCTGCCGTCGAGAAAGCCGCGCCCGAGCACCGCTCCAGGCGCGAGCTCGGAGGAGCGACAGACCGGAAACCAGGTCTGTGTGAACGATCCATCCTGGCCTTCGAAGGTCAAGCCGCGACCGGTGCGACGCGCTTCGATGCCGCGCTCGACGGCGAACTCGCCGAGCGAGTAGCGTGCGTTTTCGTCTGTGATATCCATGAAGGTCTCGCTGCTGAAGTCAGAATTGATAGGTCAGGCTCACGCCGTAGCGACGCGGCGTGCCGGGATAGCGGATATCGCTGAACCCGCCGAGATACTCGTTCGCGAAGAATTCCTCGGTGTACTTTTCGTCGAACAGATTCTGAGCCCACAGCGTGGCGCGCCAGGAGCTCAGAGCGACGGTGAGACGCGCGTTCGCGAGATTCACCGCCTCCTGCCGGTCGGCGTTGTCGATGTGCCAATACAGATCGGAACGACGCTCATAACCGCCCCACAGCGAAACTTCGGCGGGCCCGACATCGAAGGTGTACTGCGCCGAAAGGTTCGAGGACCAGCCATACGTCAGGGGCACTTCGTTGCCGGCGATCGCGGCCGCGCCGTTGTATTTCTTGATTTCGCTGTCCATCACGCTGAAGCTCGCGGCGAGCTCCAGGCTGGCGGTCGGTCTGGCGCGCAGCTCCAGCTCCACGCCCCGGATCTCACTTTCATCGACGTTCACGATGCCCTGCGTCGCGCCGGAGAGCACGAACTGTTGCTGATCGTCGTAACGAGTGAGGAACACGGCGGCATCGGCGTGCAGACGCCCGCCGAGCCAGCTGCTCTTCGTGCCCAACTCATAGCTGGTCGTGAGCTCGGAGTCGTAGATCGGCTGGAATATCGTGTTCGGCGCGTTGAACCCGCCGCTCCGGAAGCCGCGCGCGGCCGTGCCGTAGAACGTCACATCCGTAAGTTTGTAAGCGAGCGACACCTTCGGCTGCCAGGCATCGAAGGTAGTGTCGCGCTCGCCGCCGGCGAGTCGATCCGTGAGCGTGCGCTGCTCCCGGTCGTAGCGCAGTGCCAGCGTCAACTCCAAGGGATCGGTGATGTCGATATTCAGTTGACCGAACGCCGCCGCCGCTTCGCTCGACTCCGTGGAGCGAACCGCCGGAACGGTGAGGAAAGGACGCGGCGGAATCAGGAGTGTCGTATCCGTATCGCGATCGGTTTCGAGGTAATAGAGTCCGCCGACCCAGCGCACGCGCTGCTCCGATGCGGACGTGAGACGCAGCTCCTGGCTCCAGGAATCGACTTTGCGATCCTGCGCGGCCGCGAGCAGCGACTGCGGCATCCAATCGAGATCTTCGAACAGCGAGACTTCCACTTTGGATGCAGCCGTCACCGAGCGCAGGCTCATGCCGCCGACATCCACGTCGAGCTTCGCGGAGATATCCTTCAGCTCGCGCGCGCTGTGGCCCAGCTCATCGGCCTGCACGGGAATCGAAGTATTGTTCGGCTGTCCGTCCGGCACCGGGATGTACCACGAGGCACCGCCGTCGAAATCGCTCCATGAACCGGTGACATCGAGCGACCAGGGGCCGCCGGTGTCCACCAGCAGCTTGCCGCGCGCGTACTTCGATTCGTGAAAATCGACCTTGCGATTGAGCGTGACGTTATCGATCACGCCGTCGAAATCGCTATAGCCCGCGACCAACCGGAACCCAGCCGCGTCGGCAACGATCGGACCGCTGAGCACGCCCTCGACAGTGCGCTCGTTGCCGTTGCCCGCGGTGAGCGTGACGCGCCCGCCAAGATCGTTGGAAGGTTTCTTGGTCTCGATCACGATCGCACCGCCGATGGCGTTGCGCCCGTAGAGCGCGCCTTGCGGGCCCTTCAGCACTTCGATGCGCTCCACGTCGGTGAGCACTTGTTTGATCTGGTCGGCGGAGCTCAGCTGCACGCCGTCGATGACGATGGCGACCGGCGGCTCGCCGTTACGAACCTGGCCGATGCCGCGGATGCTGATGCTGGACAAGCCCGCGTCCTGCGCATTCACGAACGAAACCGAAGGCACGAAGGACAGTGCGTCTTCGATGGATTCTATGCCACGCCGCTCGATCGCTTCCGCCGTGAACGCCGTGATCGAATCGGGCACTTCGCTGAGATTTTCCGCACGCTGACGTGCGGTCACGACGACTTCTTCGAGCGCGGCGAACGGAGTGACCTCCTGGGCCGTCCCGGTGCCGCAGTACGCTGCCATCGCGGCGACCAGTAATTTGCCATGCGTTTTAACTTTGCGGGAATCGCACATGGGAGTTCTCTTGATATAGCTTGCGCGACACCGAAGTTGGCGTCGGACAGCAAGCTATACCGCCCCGGGCGAGCACAGTATCCGCCGCAATGGCGGACAGGGCCGGCGGAGCGCCGGCGCCGATCGTGTTAGAGCAAAGCGAGGGACTTCGCGACCTGGATCGCGGAGGAACGGGAGCAGACACCCAATTTTTCGTAGAGCCGTTCCTTGTGAGTCTTCACGGTCGATTCGGCGATCGACAGTTTTCGGGCGATCTCCTTGTTGGAGCAGCCATTGGCCAGCTCTCGCAGGATTTCCTGCTCGCGCGGCGAGAGCGGAGATTCACGACCGACAGCGCCGAGACGTTGCATCCCACGCGCGTGCAATTGCTCGGCGAGAGCCAGCGCTCGAGCGGCAAAGTCCGCTTCCGCAGCGGTACTGGCAATGCCGGCCAACGTCTCGCACAGAGGCGCGCCCAAGCGGGCAGCGGCCAGCACAACGTCTGACTTCACGGCGGTTCGCAATGCCAACTCCATCTTCGAGCGCGCCAGCGGTCGCTGTGCCGCGAGACTGATCGCAATCGAGAATAGCTGCGCACGCACATGGGCATGCACGAACCCGGAACGTTCCAAACGGCTTTCCAGCTCTACTGCCAGCTCCAAGGCCGCGGCCGATTGCCCGCTCAACAGCGACTGACGCGCCTGTAGCTCAATGAACATTGCGGCGATGATGGTGTCGCGTGGCGCCGGGTTGCTCGAGTCCGCCAATGCTTCGTGACCGAGCTCGGGCTCGAGCAATCGAGTTGCGCCTGCAACGTCCCCTGACATCAGTCGCAACTCGGCCCGCTGCAAGCTGGCAAGCAGCGATAGACGGCCGAGGCCGCGGGCTTGTGCCTGCCGTGCGACTGGGGCGAGCGCTTCCAATGCAGCGCTCTCGCCCTCGGTGAACAAGCGCAGCCAGCAGGCCGTCTCCATGCCGGCCGCAAAGATATCGAACCAGCCATCGCGTTCGAGCACATCGTCCAGCGCGGCTTGCAGACCCGCGTGGGCACGTTCGACATTGCCCAGCTCCAGCTCGAGCCTGGCCAGCAGCACCGTAGCGATGGCCCACACATTGTTGGTCGGCCCATAAAAGCGCCCCGCCAGATCGATGGCCTGCTGATAGTGCGCGCGTGCCTCGGCGGTTCGATTCAGACGGAAGCACGCCTGCCCCATGTAGATCAGCAGATAAACTTCCGGGTACGTGGAACCGATGGCTCGATTGCGCGCCAGGCCGTGATTGCCGAAACGCAAGCTGCTTTCGAAGTCGCCGACGTCGAAGTAACCGTAGCAGGCGAGATTGGAGCTCAGATTCGCGACGCGACGGTCGAGCGCCGAGGGCGCCGCGACCTCACGATCGAAAGCGAAAATGCTTTGCGGCAGGATGGGACGATCTTCGTAGATGCGGAAGATCACATCCATCATCTCGCACTCGATCGCGAGCGCCGGGTCCCAGCGGCCATGACGGCCGCGCGTGAAGCCGCGTGTCGCCTGACGCAAGTCCTCGTACGCTGCCCGTCCTTCACGAATCAAACCGTCCTGAACCATCGAATAAATCTGAGCGAGCCGCACGAGCGGATGCGTGCGGCCATCGGCGACCGGCAATCGGCAAATCCACGCGAGCGCGCTGCGCCCGCCTCCCATCACGATGCGCCAGCCGCCGGCGCGCTCGGCGATCTCGGCCATGAAGTCAGTTCGACCGGTACGCTCGGCGTGCTTGAACGCATCCTGCAGCAGCCCGCGCGCCAGAAACCATTCCGCCGCACGTTCATGAATCGGAAACACTTCCGCCGCGGGCAGCTGGTGCAACTCGGTTCGCAGGAACTCGGTGAACAAGGAGTGATATCTATACCAGCCCGTGTCGTCCTCCAGGCGCACCGCCATCGGTGTATGTGTCGCCAGCCATTCGAGAAACGAACGACCGTCGGTGCGGCCGAAGACGTAATCGAACAAGTCTGCTCCGATCCGCTCGAACGCGGCACAACGGACCAGCAGGTTGCGCTTTTCCTCGCCGATGGACGACATGATCTGCTCGCACACGAGATGCGCGAGGTTGCCGCTGGGCGCCGCCAATTGCTCCAGATTCTGCCGACCGGCCCGCGGATCGTTGGACCAGATGCGCGCCAGCTGCAGCGCTACCGGCCAGCCTTCAGTCACGACCATCAGTCGTTCCAGCAACGTGGCGCTCGTGCTCGATCCAAGCAGCTCGCGCATCTCCGTATCGGTGAAGCGCAATTCACGATCGTCGATGACGTCCACTTCACCACGCGCAGCCAGCAGCCAGAAGGTCTGGCTGATGCGGGCGCGCGAAGCGACGATGACGCGAGCATTGTCCGGCAACTTCTCGATGAGAGCGGCGAACTCGCCTCCCAGCATCTCGGGCGTCATCCAATGCACATCGTCCAGCAATAGTACGGTCGGCGCGCCGTGAGCTTCGATCGAGGCGATGAGTACGCAGCTCAAAGCAGCACTGGTCCAAGACAGCAACTCGTCATCCGAAGCCTGAGGCACGCCAGCCAGCGCCACGTGGCTACGTCGCAGTGAGACCAGCAGATACGCGCACAACCAATGCAGATCGCATTCGTTGGACTCGACGGTGACCCAGGCGGCGGTAACGCCATGGGCGCGAAACTCGTTGTGAAGTTCGGCCAGCAACGTGGTCTTGCCGAACCCAGCGGGTGCTTCGAGGACGGTCAGACGCGGCGATTCGGGCGCCTGGAAGCGATCCAGCAAGCGCTGGCGCTGGAGCAACGTGGCACGCTGACGCGGCGGCGTCACTCGTGAGGAGGCAATCCAGGTCGTCTGCATGACAAGCGCTGTGTACTCCGCCGCTGAAGGCGGCGCAAGTCGCGGTCCCCTGAAAGCCGTCCCCCGTTACGGCGGATACCGCCGCACCGACTGCTGGTCTAAGTTTCCGCACCCGGCGCTGACGCCGGCTCCCGTAGCCACGGTCAGAGGAAATATCGATGGAAATGGTCGAACTCGGGCAGCGCTTCGATGCCCCGGCACGCGAAACGTGGCGCATCGTCGGCGATTTCGGCGGCGACGTGTTGACGCGCGGTTACGTGGCGCGGGTCGAAGTCCGAGGTCAGGGCATCGGCGCGGAGCGCATCTATCATCTCGAACCGCAGATCGGCTCGGGCAGCGTCGTCGAGCGGCTCGACGAGCACGACGATGCGCTGATGCGAATGCGCTACTCGATGACCGACAACGGGTCGTTGCCGTGGACGGAGTATCGCGGCGAAGTTCGTGTGATCGCGGCAGGACCGTCGGCAAGCATGGTGAGTCTTCGCACTTGGTTCCTGCCGATCGGCCAGGACGCCGCGACATTGAAAGCCATGTCGAAGAGCAACATCGAAGCCTACTTCGCTAACCTGGCGCGGGCGCTCGAGTCTCGAGCCTGAAGAAAGCTTTCAGCTCCGCGTGTTCGGCCAGTGTCGCTGGCGGCCCGAGGTGAGGTTCTGCTCGCTGCCCGGTGTTATTACTCCGGGCACGCTTTCACGGCAACTTGCCGTCCAGCTCCTGATAAACCTTCGCCACGGCGACCGGTCCCTGACTGCCGCTAGCCGGCCACTTCTTATACGGGCCCCAATTCGCCTGCTCGATGGCCGGACATTCCTTCGCCGATTCACACTTCAAGCCAGCCGCGTGCAAGCGCTTCGACTCCGCAATCACTGCCTCGATCGCTTTCTTGAACTCGATGAGGTCCTGCTTCATGACCGGCCCGGCGTCCGTGAAGCCGTGGCCCGCGATGTACAAAGAAACATCCATCGCCAGCGCCTTGTCGAGTGTCGCAAGCCACTCGCTCGGATACGCGCTGCGCATCGCGGGGAACAGTCCTCGCAGATACACCTCGCTCATGAATAAAACTTTGCTGGCCGGCAGATAAGCGACCAGGTCGCCGCCAGTGTGCGCGCGTCCCAGGTTCAACACCTGAACCTCGCTGCCACCCAGCTTGATCGTGTCGCGATCCTGCACCAATCGGGTTGGCACAGCCGCATTCTTGGCCTTGGCGAGTGCTGCCTTGGAAGCCGGTGACGCAACGAACACGACTTCGGGATAGGCGGCCGTGAAAGCCGCATTGCCGCCGGTGTGATCGCCGTGATCCGATCCGATCACCACATACTTGATTGGCTGCGATGTAACTTTCTTGATTCGATCGATGAGCTGCTGAGTCTCGGGCACGGTGCCCTGTCCATCGACGACCAGCACGCCTTCTTTCGTGATCACCACGAGCGAGACGGTGGTGAAGATCGCACCGGACGGATCCGGGGAATGCACGCCTTCGAATATATAAGCGTCCGGCGCCACTCGCTGCCAGCGCGGGAAAGCTTCCTTCTTCAGCCCGTTGTCTGCGAGCGCCGAGGAGCGGACCGAGTCCGGACCTGCAGCCAGCGCGGGAACAGCCATTACAGCGAAAAGCAAGCCAGCAAGCAGCCGACGAGAGCTCATGCGATTCGACCTCCAACAACGTTGCCCGGACGGAGCGGACGTTACCGTCCGCTCCGTATGCGACATCACCAGTCTTAGAACTGGAACCGAATGCCAGCGCGGTAATAACGACCCAGGCGGTCGTAATAATCCGCGTTGTCCTGGCCGTTGTAGTACCCGCCGCCGCGAGTACCGGCAACCAGCGCGGGGGCCCGGTTGAACAGGTTATCGACCACGAAGAACAGCTCGGCGCCCGTGTCCATCAGCTTGCCGTTGAGCGACAGGTCGAAGTACCGCGCGCCAGCGATGTAGTTGCTGTCGATCGTCTGGTACGGCGACGAAGTCGTGGTCGGCGGGCAGTCGCCATTACAAACGATGAAGTCGTTGTTGTACTTGCCCGAGCTGACGCCACGCATCGTGAGCGTTGCCGTGACCGGCTCCCAGTTGTAACCGACCGAGACCAGGTAACGATACTTCGGCGACGCCAGCGCATTGCCCAGTCCGATACCGGCGCCGCCGGCATTCAGACCCGAGCCGTCGACGGTGCGCTCGTCTTTGGTCAGCAGCTTGTCGAAGTACGTGCCCAGCGCACGCAACTGCAGATCGCCAGGGCCCACCGTCACGGTGTAGCTCATCTCGACGTCGAAGCCGGTCGCTTCCTGCGAGAGGATGTTTTGCGGCTGGTTGAGCACCGTGACGATCTTGCCGTCGGCGCCACGAATCACGTAACGGCACAACTCGGTGACGCCTCGTTCGCAGCGATTGGCATTCTCCTGCGCGCCGAGCGAGGCAATCGCGCCGTCGATCTCGATCTGATAGTAGTCGACCGACATCGTGAAGCCCGGCAGGAAGCGCGGCGAGAACACGACGCCAACGCCGGTCGTGTCGGCTTCTTCGGGCACCAGTTCCGGATTGCCGGTGGTGACGCTCGTGATCACCGATTGCGAGCCGTCTCGCGGGTCCGTGAAGTTGCTGCCGCCACTCGCGCCGGCGTTGAACAGATCGCCGAGGCTGGGAGCACGGATATCGCGCGAACGAGTCACGCGGAAGCGCACGTCATCGATGGGCTGCCAGGTCGTACCCAGTTTCCACGTGACCACATCGCCGGAAGTGCTGTAGTCGGTCCAGCGCGCGGCCGCGTTCAGGTCCAGTGCTTGCGCGGCCGGTACGTCAGCCAGCAGCGGCACGACGGTTTCGACGAAGCCTTCCGTCACGTTGTATTTACCGTGCGAGGCATGCCAGTTACCCGCGAAGAAAGCACCCAACTCGTCCAGCGCGCTGGCCGTGCCTTTGACTTCCTCACGGCGATGCTCGACGCCGAACGCCAACGAAATCGGACCGGCCCACGAAGAGAATGGCTGGCCGCTGGCGCTGATCGCGGCGACGTCCTGAATCAATTCCTGATTGGCCCGACCCTTCTCGGTGATGTAGTCGATCACGGCCTGCGAGTTCACGCCGACGCCGAACGGGTTGTACGGCACACACGCCGGATCGTCGTTGGCGGTACTCACGTCCGCGTTGACTGCGCACACGATGTTGCCCGAGCCATCGCGAACCGAATTGATCGCCTTCGTGTAATTGGCATTGATGCGGTTACCCGGCGCAGTCTGCAACGCCTCGGTGCTGCTGCGTTGAGCGTAGGCATCCCACGACCAGCTGTCGCCGGCCAGCTCGAATTCGCCTTCGACGCCGAGCGCCATGCGCTTGAAGGTGCGCGTGTTGTCACCTTGCAGCGCCGGCAGGTCCGCGTTGGTCGTGCCCATCTGCAGCGCCGTGATGTTGTTGGCGAGCATGGTCTGCCGAATGTCATCCGGGATGAAGGCGTTAGTGACCGGAATCTTCAGATTGAAGTCGAACGAGCGCAGCGCGTGGTGGTTGATGGCGCGCGTCTTGGAATAGCCAAGCTCGGTGTAGACCGTGGTGTTATCGGTGATATCGAAGCTGGCACGACCGAACGCGGTGCTGCGCTCCATCTGCATCGTCAACGACTGTAGATTGTCGTTGCGCGAACGTTCCCAATCGCCCCCCGACATGTACGGGTTGCTGATGATGTTGCCGAAGGTGAACGGCATCTGCGCGCCGCCGCCGACGAAGTCGGTGCCGCGCAAGCCGCAGCCCGCAGCCGTGGGAGAAGTCGCCGCGCCAAAGTAACAACCGGTGATCAAACCGCCCTCGGTGGCCTGACTCATGCCGACGTCGAACACCTTGATCAGGCGAGGCAGGCCATTGGTGTTGGTGGCCGCCGGATTGTTGATCAGCTGATAGGACCGTTGATTCCACGGACGATCGTTGCCGCGAATTTCATCGGAGCCGGCCCACTCGGCGCTGAACAACAAGTGGCCGCGATCGCTCGCGAACGGTGCGCCGACGGCCAGCGAATACAGCTGGCTGTCGTTGTCGTGATAAGTGGTCTGGCCGTATTCGGCCGTGCCTTTGATGCCGGTGAATTCTTTATCGAGAATGAAGTTCACCACGCCGGCGAGCGCGTCCGAGCCGTACACGGCGGAGGCGCCGCCCGTCACGATTTCCACGCGCTGGATCAGCGCTGTGGGAATGGCGTTGGCGTCGGGCGCGCCGGTGGCGTTGTCGCCCGTGCCCAGCGTGGCCGGAGCCATGCGCTTGCCATCCAACAGCACCAGCGTGCGGTTGGCACCGAGGCCGCGCAGGTTCAGCGTGTTGATGCCCGCCGTGCCCGAGCTGATGTTGCCGGAATAGTTATGCGAGCTGCGGCCGCCGGAAAGCGCGGGCAATCGGTTCACCGAGTCGGCGAGGTTGGTGGTTGCCATTTCGCTGAGCTGCTCCATGCCCAGCACCGAGACTGGCGTCGGCGCTTCGTAGCCGTCGCGCACGATGCGCGTGCCGGTCACGGTGACTACGTCGAGCACCGAGTTGCTGCTCTCCTGAGTCTGTGCCTCCTGTGCGAGCGCTGTACCGGCACCCAGCGTCGTCAGCACCAGCAGCGTGCCGCCGGCAATCCCCAGCGTACGGCGCACGGCCGCGGCCACCGATTTGGTTTCCATCGTCATCGAGCCATCCCCCTTGCGAAATTAGTTAGCGTTCCGAGTCGAGCCAGAGGGCTTCCTTGCCGCGGATCCAACCGTCATTTGTCACTTGAAGATTTTTTTATTTTGGATAGTTAAATCGAACCTGTCATGTGATCGGAATTCGATGCAGGCAGCGGCCCCGCGGCGACAATATTTCGTCGTCACACCCCGTGCCGAGGCGGGTCGTTGAGAATTACTGGCGCGCGTGTTGGTTACATCAGCGACGTGAGTGGCAGCGAGGTCGTGTACTTGACCTCCGCCACCGACGCCATGCACCGCGCCTCGCAGATGTGCGGCACGCGATCGAGCTTGTCGAAATGAAACCGCTGGTACGCATCCAGATTCGGCACGACCACGCGCAGCATGAAATCGAAGGCCCCCAGCACCGCGTGGCACTCCAGCACCTCCGGCAACTCACGAATGGCCCGCGAGAACTCGGCGAGACTGGTCGGGTCCTTCTTGGCCACCCTGACGTGCACGAACAATTGCGTGCCGACGCCGAGCTTGGCGCGATTGAGCAAGGCGACCACGCTCGAGATCCAGCCGTCCCGGTGGAACTGCTGGATCCGACGCCAGCATTGCGGCTGGGACAAACCGACTTCCGAAGCGATCCTGGTGCACGGGAGCGACGCGTCGCTCTGCAGGAGCAGGAGAATCCGGCGATCGATCTCGTTGATGACTGGCGTCTCGTGCTCCATGGCGTGCTCCGTGCCTTCAGCGGTTCGACGGAATGAAGCTTTGAATCTGCTTCACGGCGTAGTCCACCTTGAGATCGAAGGCGCGCTTGCCGAGCTTGGCGCTCGAGCGACGGCCGTCGCCGACGATGCCGTTCTTCAACTTCGGATCGGAGCTGGCCTGCGGCTTGCCGTCCGGGCCGACCGGAATGCCGACGGCCTGCGGCAGCAGGTTCTTGCGCACATAGGTGCCGTCTTTATCCAGGTACATCATGATCGAGGTGTCGGTCAGGCCGCCGTGCAGGCTCGGCGGATAACCTTCCGCCGCGATCTCCTTGTCGAAGGCCGCGTTCGCCGGCATGTACACCTGATCGCAATAGAACACGTGAATGCCCTGGGCGCTGTACTTGTCGTTCAACCTGGTGGCCACGCGACGATAGACATTCTTGTCGCCCTCGCCCTGCCCGCCGCCGTGATCGCCCATGAGCACCACGTTCTTGAACCCGGTCGCGATCGACTGCTCGGTCATGCGCTCCAACACGGCTTCCAGCAGCTCGGGCGTCAGACCGATCGTACCGGGCAACTCGGCGCTGGCATTGTTCGGCGTGATCGGCAACACCGGCATCGCGATGGCATTGCCGAGCTTTTGCGCGATGGCTTTGACGATGCCTCGCGCCATCAGATTGTGGCCGCCGTTGGCATTCTGCGGACCGCGCTGCTCGACACCGCCCGTGTAGATGAGAGCGGTCGTCTTGCCGGCGGCGAGCGCATCGCGCACTTCGGGCCAGGTCATCAGTTCGAATTCGACCGGCTGTGACTTGGATGCCGCGCCCGACATCATCGGTGTCAGCGTCGCCGTCGCGAGGAATGCAGCCGCCAGGCTGGCCTTGAGAACTTTGCGCATGTCGTTACCTTGCTTGCCAAATCGAACCGGAATCGTCTGCCCACACTCGACCGTCGTCGGCTGCACGCAGCGCGTGAGCCGACCTTCGGTTTATCGTTCGTGAGCTGCCAGCGGCTGCTCGAGCCGCCCACCGCCGTCAACGCTTGCTCACCAGCTCCTGGTCGGGACGCTGGATGAAGACCTGCGTGAATTTCACGCGCATGGCCGAGGAGATCGCGGTGTTCTTGCCAGTTTTCGGATCGGGATAACCGTCGGCCAGGCGATTCATCGCCTGCCGCTGCGTGATCGACGAGAACTGTCCATAACTTTGATGATGCGTGGACCAGCCTTCGTTCTTACGCAGCGTGTAACTGTCCACGTCGGCGTAGCCGGCCAGCAGGCCTTCGGCGGTCTGCGGTGTGAGTTTCAATTTGAAACGAGCGCCGCGGAACACCTGGTACTGATACGAGACACCGCGGCCCCAGGGGATGAGCAACGTATCCATGGGCTCGGAGAGCAATGTTCCGTCGACGATCTTGCCTTTCGCGCGGCTGATGTAACGCTTGCCCCAGCGCATGTCGATTCGTTGCGTGCCGCCGGGCACGAAGGCATCGCCGGTGGCGTCGGTCAGAAGGTTCTCCAGGCCGCGATAGGTCGTGATCGTCACATCGTCGTCGTTGCTCAGATCGTCGACGCCGGTGAGCTCGATCAGCACGCGGCTGTCTTCGCTCTGTTTCATGAACAGGTTCTCGAAGTGCGCGAACGAACCGCCGGCGCGATAGCCGGCGATGCAGCCGTTGGCTCGATACAGCTGGTTGTCGATGCCCGGCTCGCCCTCGGGGCTGGTGAAATCGTCCGCATCGACCTTGCCGTCGAGATTCAGGCCGAAGGAGATTTTCCCCTGCACTTCCTTGTACGGCATTTTGTAAGTGGCGCGGTCCGGATGCCACTGCTCGCCTTCGCGCTTGAGCTGCGTTTCGACCACGGTGCGCTGCTTGCCGTCCTCGGGGAAGAGTTTCTTGAACTCTTCGCGATTGCCATCGTTCAAGCCCTGCGGACACTCTTCCTTGCCGTCCTTGGTCTCGTACACGGCCCAGACTCTCTCGGTCATCACATAACCGATGACGCCGTCGCGCAGGACGAAACTTTCTTCCTGGGGTGCCGCGCCGGCGCTGCCGACCAGCGCCAGGCCCATTGCGATTGCCAACGTCAGCGAGATCCGTCGATCGCTTCTCATGTCGAGCCTCCGACTACAAACTGTATGCGCTGTTGCCGAAATCGTCCCTGAGCCAGAACGCGCGATACCCGTTGCGGCGTCCGTTGAATTCACCGAACGAATCGCAGTTGGCATCGCCGGGCTGTCGATCGAGCGAACACGTGTACACCGGCCGGTCCCGATACGCCCACACACTCAGCGCGCCGGCCTGACCTTTGGTCGCGCGACGGCCCGTGCTCGGATCGATCAGCATCACGCTCCAGAGTCTGCTGTCGCTCTTCGCGTTCGGTGCCGCCTGCACATACGGGAAGGTTTGCTGGCACAACTGCGGATCGCCGTTGCCACAGATCGCCAGGCGATACGCCTGTTCGGTGTCGGGATGATCGCAAGCCAGCTGGTCGAGCGCATCGTCGCCGCAGTTGTATATGTAGATCGTCATGCCTTTGGAATCGCCGAGCACCTGCCCGGCGATCGAGTCCTGCACCGTGAAGTCTTTCGGCGGCGTGATCGCGCGCTGGGTGTAGACGTTGTGCCAGCCGGGCACGTCGCTGCCCAACAGGCTGCGCGTGTGCGGGTCCAGAACATAGGTGTACAAAGGTTTCTTACGGAAGGTCCACTGCTTGATGCCCGGGGAGCGTTCGATGATGCCCCACTCGCCATTCGGCACGGCTGTCACGGCGGCGGACACCGGCGCCCAGTCCTTCAGGCATTCGCGAACGCACTTGGACTTGTTGGGCTCATCGCCGTCCCAGGTGTAGACCGAAAAACCTTTGTGATCCGTGACCAGGCGACCCGTGGCCGTTTGCAGCGGACCGTATCGAGCCGGATCGGCATCGGTGCCGGCGAACTCGGGCGGAACGTTCGGCGGCGGCCCGACTGGCACGCGCACGGCGGGCCCATCGCCAGCTCTTTGAATCTTCGTGCCGCCGAGCACATCGCCCGGTTTCTTATCCAGATCGGAGGTGTACAGAGGCTGGCCGCCGTAGCTCCACTGCAACTTGCCATCGGGGCGCTTGATCGTGGTCCACTGGTTGTGCCCGGAGCCGATCGGCTTGGCGTCGGCTGGCGCGAGCAACGGTGGCCACACCTGAGTGCAGCTCTTGCGCGTCTCCAGATTCGGCAGCAACAGCCCGCCCGGATACGGGCTCATCAGGCCCGATGTGGTTTTCTGCACTTCATCGGTGCAGCTGGAGATACCGCTGTCCTTGCGATCGCCGATATCGCCGTTGCGCAGTTTGGTCAGCGGCCAGCTATAAAGCGTTTTGCCGTTCGCATCGGCGAACACCGGTCCTTCCAGCTCCGTGTCGATGACCTGAATGCCCGCCGGCATCGGCACGCGTACATAGTTTTCTTTATCCGTGCTGGCTGGCGATTGCCAGTAGTCCGCCGTCTGCTCCGCGGCCATTGCCAGCGAAGCGCACACGGTCGCGCCCGCCAGAACCCCCAAAGTCCGCAGTCGTCGCATATGTCTCTCTTGTTCCAAACGATCTCGGATACTGCCTTACTGCGGTCCGGCAGTGATGACCGAAATTAATTTGACACACAGATTCACCAGCTGGCAACAATTTGTGTGTCACAAGAGTTTTAAACCAACGAACGCGCCTTTCGTGCATGAATTTGACGAGCGCCGGCCCACGGTCGCGCATCGCATCGGCATTTATCCGATAAAAGCAGCCACTATCGCCGCTGTCAGCTCCGGAAAGTTGGCCGGCTCCGGCTTGGTCAACGCCTCGCCAATGTAGTCGCCGTGTCCACCGGGCACGATCATGAGGCGAGCGTCGGGGATGAGGTGCGTCAGCTCGACCGCATGCTCGGGCCTGACGACATCGCGGTCGCCAATGAGCACCAACGTTCTCGCACGGATCGATTTCACGTCTTGATCCGCCACGTCACGAAAGCCGCGCATGCGAGCGGCATCTTTGTCATGCATGACCTTGAGCTTGACCGGATCGGGAGTGACCTCGAGGAACGCATCCTTCAGCGGCTGAGGCATCATGGAAAAATCGCCCTTGTCGATGAAGGCCCACAACTCGGAACGCGCGCCGTCTCTCCTGGTCATGGCGGACGCGAATATCAGGTTGCGCACCAGTGTCGGGTGCCGGATTGCGACTTGCATCGCGACGCTCGCGCCGTTGCTGAAGCCGAACAGATCGGCCTGCGGAACATGCAGATGCTCGAGCAGCGCCGCCACGTCATCAGCCGATGTTTCGAACCGGACCGGCGCGTTCCGATCGCTGGTGCGGCCGTGCCCCTGCTCCTCGACCGCGATGATTCGATGCGAGCGGGCGAGAAATGGCAACACGCGGCCGAAAGTTACATCGATGGTCGAGCCGCCACCATGTAACAGCACCAGCGGCACGCCGGTTTTCGGGCCGTGCTCTTCGTAGTACATGTGAATGCCGTTTACGTCCGCGTAGGCTCCGCGCGCCGCGGCGGTGTCGGCCGATGCAGGGATCATCGCAATCGAAAGCACGGCTGCGAAGCACGAGATCAGAAGCTGCTTACGCATGAATCGGCTCCGCCGTGAGCAGCAACTCATCCAGCCGATCCAGCATGTTGAGCCAGCTTGGATATGCGCCGGTCTTCCGGGCCAAGGCTTCGGAAACATTCTGTTCCAAGGTCAGGCGGGTCTTCCCGTCGACCTCTTCGAATGTCACGACCACGGTCGTTTCCGGCGGCCACTGCGAATCGTGACCGGCGGCATCCGACGCAATTTTGTTACCGTGCCGATCGGCGACGGCCATGGTGTACACGAGCCGCTCCGGTCGCGAGATTTCCAGATAGGTTCCGACACACCAGCACTCGAACGACGGATCGCTGATGCACGAATGGAATGTTCCACCGCGACGCACGTCGATGCTGAGAAAGCGCAGCGAACAGGCGCCCGGCGCGAACCATCGCAACAGATATTTCGGATTGGTCCACGCGTCGAACACCAGCTCGCGCGGAGCATCGAACGTGCGCTCGATACAGATCGTACGTTCAGCGCCACTAGCGCGCGGAGGACTTGTTTTTTCGAGCATGAGATTTTCGCTCCTTGGGCTGGCGCTTCAAGTCGGTCAGCAGAATATCCAGGCGATCGAACGCGTCGTCCCAGAACTGTCGATACTCATCGATCCAGTCGTACGCCGCCCGCAGCGGCGCGGCCTTGAGCGCGCACAGCTGCTGTCGGCCTTCGCGCCGCTTTTCCACCAGGCCGGCGCGTTCCAGATACGCCAGATGCTTGGAAATCGCCTGCTGCGAAACGCCGAAAGGCTCGGCCAGTTCATTGACGCTCGCGGCGCCGCGCCGCAGCCGCTCCATGATGAGCCGACGCGTGGGATCCGATAACGCGACAAAAGTGAGGTTCAGATCATTCACAACCATATGGTTGTGAATATCCGCGTAGAAGTCAAGCGCGAGCTACCACCGCGACGCTTATCGCTTCGATGAAACCTGGCGTGGCGCCGACCATTCGCCGGTAACGGCAGACTGCACGGGTATTTTCCGATGCCGAGGCGTGGAAGCAGGCCGCGCACAATGACAATCGCGCGCCGGCTGCTGGAACTCAGTAGATACAACGAAACGTGGTTACGTTACGACCTTCGCCGGACGGCTGCGACTCATCCTTGGGCACCGTGGAAATAATCTCCGCCCGTGCGGCACGGGCCTTCTTGCAAACTCGATTCGCGAGTTGCGCACCGACATCTCCGCCACCGGAGTGCTCCACCGTGTCGGTGCCGTCACCATTGATCTTCACGACGGTACAGCCGACGAGCAAAGCCGCGGCAACTGCGACCACGGCTACCCCGCGAGCACGAGCGAATAGAGCGTTCACGAAGTCGATCTCCGACGCACTCCCCCGTAAACCCGCAAGCTAGGCCCGGGCAACGCTCCTGTCAGTACGTAGACGGGACGGGCCGATCGGTGAGCCCGAGCGATTGCCCGCTATTCGGCCGGGCCGGCCGCACAACCCCCGACGGCTGCTTTGCGCGAGGCCAACGCGATGTCGAGCAACTCACGATTGAGCTTCCGGATGTCGTATCGAGCTTCGACGAAAGCGCGCCCCTCGGCTCCCAACGACTGCAGTTGTTCCTCCGGTAGTCTAGAAAGTGCGCGCAGACTCGCAACCATACCATCCACCGATCCAGGCTCGAAGCTGTAGGGCCACATGGCTGGGGCGGTCGACTCGCAGACACCGCCGGTGCGACTCACCGCGGCGATGGCTCGCATGAATAATGCTTCCTGCACCACGCACGCCTGATTCTCCTCCCAAGTATTGCGAGGGATGCTTGGCAGGAAAAACACATCCGCCTCGCCGTAAAAGCGCTTGAGGCGATATTGATCGACTCGACCGAGCATCTCCACGTGCCGCTCCAGGCCATGTCGAGCGATGAAGCGCGTCAACTGCTCACGCTCGGGGCCGTCGCCGGCGATACGCAACACGAGGTTCTGCCCTTCCGCGACCAGCAGCCGAATCGCCTCCAGTCCGAACAGAAAACCTTTCTCTTCGCTCAGCCGGCCAACCATGAGAATGTTGAGTCGTCCGTCACGTCGATACACGCGCGTTTTCGGATCGGGAAATGTCTCGACATCGAATCCCACTTGCGAGATCACGATCCGTTCCGGCACTTGCCCACGACTGATCGCATGCTGTCGAGAGCTCTGGGTATTCGTTAACACGACATCGAAGCTGTTGAATGCACTTCGCACCAGCTCCGCCGGCGGCACCGGCACGCCCGGCAACTCGCCGCCATGGTAGTGCATCGTGACCGCCGCGCCCGGATAGATGCGCTTCAAGAACTGCGTGTTGATCGCGGCACGCAGGTTGTGAACGATGCAAACATCGGGTGGCTGCGAGGGCAGCAGTACGGCGCGAATCAGATTGAGACATCGAACCTTGAAGGCCGCCGGATGAGCAAAGGCACGCATCGCTCGCACAGTCGATAAAACAGGCTGTCGGCCTATCGCGCCGAGAAATTTTCCCAGGAATGCCGGTGCATCCCGCAGCGTCGCTGGCAGATACCGGGTCTTGCTCACGAACGCGGCGTCGGCGCTGCCCTCGCCTGCACCCCCTTCGTGCCGATCGAAGGCGTAGATGTCCAGTTCGTGCCCATCCTTCAGGAAGCGCTCGAACTGCACATAGTGATAGGGCTTGTAAGGGCTGGGGAAGTGCTCGGCAATGGCCAGAATTCTCAAGGCGGTCTCCCGGCGTGTCGGCTCCGCTGTGCCGCCGCCTGTGGCAACCGAGATTACTGGGAGGAGCACCGCCGATGCCGCCGACGAAGGTACTAGACGTCCGGATTTCGCAACTCTTTGGCGAGGATGGTTGCGAGGCCGGAGCTTCGAGCGGGTTATGGCTTTACAAAATGCGCGCACTACGACGGGCGATTCGGGGCACGCGCGGAAGAGCGTGACGAGCAGGATTGTTATACGCTCCACGTGCCTTCATCTCGGCAACGCTGAGGACAGCAACGCAAGACGCGAGATCGATGTCATAGCAGCATCGATCGAGTCAAAACAAGCATCGAATCGAGGGAATCATTTCATGGAACGTTTGCTCCGGAGCTTCGCGACGACCCGTTCAATGTTCGCTCTGGTGTCGCTCATTACGGCAGGCACCGCGTTCGCTCAATCCACCGCCCATCAGATTCACACCTCACCGCAAGTCGATCCCGGCGTGTACTCCGGACGAGTGACACCGAACTATCCGACGCCTTACGAACCGGCGTCGGCCCGAAGCATCGAAACCACGCTGCAACACGTTCACGCCTATCTCGAACAAGCGAGCCCGTTGCGGGTGGTGGATGGCGCGACCGGAGCGGCAGCGCCAGACCTGAAGAACCTGCCGCCGCTCGTCGCGCTTGATCGAACGGACTTGCTGATCCTCTCCTACGAATGGGGCGTCACGTATTCAGGCATGCTGCTCGCGGCCGAGATCACCGGCGACGCGCGGTATCGGAAGTACACTCAAGAGCGACTGGGCGGAATCGCGACAGTCGCCACTCACGCCAAGAAACATCTGGCCGGCGATGGATCGGTTCCCACAGTCGCGCACGGCATGAGCATGCGATCCATCATCAGCCCGCGCTCACTGGATGATGCCGGCGCGATGTGTGCCGCCATGATCAAGGCGCATCGCGCTGGCGCCGGCAAAGAGCTGCGTCCCTGGATCGACAACTACGTCCGGTTCGTGTCCGCAACGCAGTTCCGGCTCGCCGATGGAACGCTGGCGCGCAATCGTCCATTGCCGGAGGCGCTGTGGCTGGATGACTTATATATGAGCGTGCCGTGCCTGGCGCAGGCGGGCAAGCTCACCGGCGACAGTCGTTACTTCGACGATGCAGCCAAACAGATCCTGCAGTTCTCGGAAAGAATGTTCGTGAAAGAGCGAGGTCTGTTCATGCACGGCTGGGTGCAAGGCATGCAGCCCCATCCGGTGTTCCCGTGGGCACGCGCCAACGGCTGGGCCATCATGGCGATGGTCGAACTGCTCGAAGTATTGCCGGAGAATCATCCCGCTCGAATGAAGATTCTGGATCTTTATCGAGCGCACGCCGCGAGCCTGGCAGCCGCGCAGGGTCATGCGGGCCTGTGGCATCAACTGCTGGATCGACGCGAGTCGTATGCGGAGACCTCAGCGAGCGCGATGTTCGTCTTTGCACTCGCTCGCGGAATCAATCGTGGCTGGCTCGATGCTCGCGCTTTCGGACCGGCCGTGTCACTGGGCTGGAATGCCGTCGCGACCAAGGTGAACGACAAAGGTCAGGTGGAAGGAACCTGCGTGGGCACGGGCATGGGCTGGGACCCGATGTTTTATATGTATCGCCCGGTCCATGTGCTGGCCGCGCACGGTTACGGGCCGGTGTTCCTGGCGGGCGCGGAAATGCTCGCCCTGCTCCGTGGGCAACCGGACATCGCGGTTCACGATGGCGGCGTGCAATTCGGCAAGGCGCTGGCTCATTAGAGACAGCGCGAGATCAACGGCTCGCGGTGACTTGATTGCGCGCCTGGCGAATCGCATTGGCCAGATCGAGCACGGCGGTGGCGTAGAACGTCGAGCGGTTGTAACGAGTCACCGCTTCGAAATTGCCGAAGCCCGCCATGTATCTGGACGGCTTGCCGGGCGTGGGCAGCTCGACCACCGAGCACATGCCCTCGGGCAGGCGCTTGGCGGAAAATTTGACGCCCTTTTGCATCAACGTCTGCACGTCGTGCATCCGCTCGAGGCCCGACACCAGATCGGCGGCGCTTTCGGGCGGCAGTCGCACCGGCACCAGGGCCGGCTCGCCATCGGCCCAGCCAAATGACTTGAGATAGCTGGCGATGCTGCCGATCGCGTCGGAGCTGCTGCCGGCGAGATCGATGATGCCGTCCCGATCGAAATCCACCGCATATTTGCGAATGCTCGAAGGCATGAACTGCGGCAGACCCATCGCGCCCGCGTACGAGCCCTTGATGGTCAGCGGGTCGATGTTCAGATCGCGCGCCAACAGCAGGAGCTCCTTGAGCTCGTCACGGAAGTACTCCTGGCGTCGCGGCCCGTCGAACGCAATCGTCGTCAGCGAATCGACGACTCGGAATGAACCGGTGTTCTGCCCGAACGCGGTCTCGACGCCCAGGATGCCGAGGATCACTTCGGGTGGCACGCCAAACTCGGCTTGGGCACGACGCAGGTCCGCTTCGTGAATGTCCCAGAACCGGGCACCCGCGGCGATTCGCGACTTGGTCAGAAACTTGGCCCGATACTTCGGATAGGAACGCACCGGCGGCGGCGCCGCCTTCGGCCGCTCCGGACCGATCAAGCGGGACACGACCGGCTGATAACGGGCGTCGCCGATCACACGTTCGAGCTCGGCGGCTTCCAGGCCGTGCTCGGCTTGCATGGCCTCGATGAACTCGCGCACCTCGGGGCGAGCCAGATAACCCGTGCTGGCATTCGCCGAGTGGACACACACCATCGAAGCCAACAAAACCGTCGCCGCGACACGCAAGCTCATCGCTCTTACCCGAAAAAAGTGATTCAAGTCTCAGCCCTGCAACCGATGGGCCCGGGGTTGTCCCCGTTGTTTGTTCATCGGCAGGATGATGCAGAACATAATATCGTCGGGGCAAGTATTGAAGTGACCCCGCTCACAATCTGCGTCCGGCTACGAGGATGCCGAATGCACGCTGGCTGCGCCACATTCGCCAGGGTAGATTCCGCCGCCGATGGATTCGGAGACTCCGCGTGACTCGTAGAGCTTATTTGCTGACTTTGGCCGCTGCTTTCGCCGCACTGTGGGTCGCGCTGGCCATCGCGCCTTCGCATCGGTCGGACTGGCTGCTCGAGAACGTGCTGCTCTTGCTAGGGGTCGCCGGCATCGTGGCGACCTCACGCGTCTTCCCGCTCTCTCGCGTCTCGTACACCACCCTGTTCGTGTTCTTCTGCCTGCATACGATCGGCGCGCATTTCACTTACTCCGAAGTCCCATACGACCAGGCGGGGCGGGCCTTATTCGGGTTTTCCATCGACGAGCTGTTCGGCTGGGAGCGCAACAATTTCGATCGGGTCGTTCACTTCAGCTACGGACTGCTGCTCGCCTACCCGATTCGCGAAGTGTTCCTGCGCATCGTCTCGGTGCGTGGCTTTTGGGGTTATTTCCTGCCGCTCGATCTGACGATGTCCACGTCCATGCTGTACGAGCTGATCGAATGGGGCGCGGCCGTCGGCTTCGGCGGCGACCTGGGCACGGCGTTCCTCGGTTCGCAAGGCGATGTTTGGGACGCCCAGAAGGACATGGCACTCGCCTCTCTCGGTGCACTGATCACCATGACGGTGACTGCGTGCATCAACATCGCCTACCAACGCGACTTCGCACGCGAATGGGCCGACAGCTTCCGGGTGCGGGACAAGCAGCCGCTCGGCGAAGTGGCGATCGCGAGGATGCGAGGCGAAGCTACGCCTTGAGTTTGTTCAGGGTCGCCAGCTCGCTGTCGGAGAGCACGATCTCGGCCGCCGCGACGTTCTGCTCGAGATGTTTCACCTTCGAAGTGCCCGGGATGGGCAACATCACCGGGCTGCGCTTGAGGACCCACGCGAGCGCGATCTGGCTCGGCACGACCTTGTGCTCCTTCGCCATCTTGTCGAGCACGGAACCGGGGCGCGCGAGCTCGCCGGCGGCGAGCGGATACCACGGAATGAATCCGATCCCCTGCTGCTCGCAATAGTCCACAACGGATTCTGAGGCACGATTCGCGAGGTTGTACAGGTTCTGCACGGTCGCGACCGGGAACACTTTGGACGCCGCTTCAATGTCCTCGACGGAGACTTCGCTCAGGCCCGCGAAGCGAATCAATCCTTCGTCGAGCAACTGCTTGACCGCGCCAAACTGTTCGGCGCGCGGCACCTTCGGGTCGATCCGATGCAGTTGCCACAGATCGATACGCTCCACGTCGAGCTTCAGCAAACTAGCGCGCGCCTGCTTGATCAGATATTCCGGCCGCCCATCCGGGACCCACTGGTCCGGGCCGGGTCGGAGCAACCCGCCCTTGGTCGCGATCACCATCCCCTGGTAAGGATGTAACGCCTCGCGCAACATCTCTTCCGACACGTCGGGTCCGTACGAATCCGCCGTATCGATGAAGTTCACGTCCAGCTCGGGCAAGCGTCTCAACACGCGCAAACATTCGGCCGCGTCCGACGGCGGACCCCAGATACCCTCTCCGGTGATCCGCATCGCGCCGAAGCCCAGGCGGTTCACTTCCAGCTCGCCGCCAATCCGAAAAGTGCCCGAGCGGGCTGCATTCAAAGTAGCCATGGTGACCTCCGCTTACGAGCGCCTCGGTCCCTGGCCCTCTCCGACCCAAACCGATCCGGTCCGGCGTTGTTCCACGCCCGCCCGCGCCGTCAATCCGGCGCGGGCGCTGGCAGCGGCGCCCGCCGCGCTGTCATGCGTTCAACGTCACTCAGGGCTGGGCGATCGGCACGAACAGCGTGCTCGGGTGCGAGCGGTCGTGATACAGCTTGACGGTGACCGGCCGCGCATCGCTCAGCGTCTCGGAGGAAACATCGCCACCGCTGTTGAAATTCTTCTGGCTGTAAGTCGAGTTGGCCGGCCCGATGACCAGGCGCAGCCGGCTGCCTTTGCGGACCATGCGCGAAGTAAACATGAAGCTGTCGAACTCGTATTTGAGCGGTTCGCCGGTAGTGACGAGCTTCGCCTGGCGCGCGCTTTCCCGATGCCGGGCGCGCTTTTGATCGTTGGTCAGCAGCACGGAGCTGGCGTCCGGACGGATCTCATAAACCGACACCGCGAAATCGGTGTCGGGCCGATCGATGGCCAGCCACGCGGACAACTTGAAGAAGCCACTGATCTCCGTGTCTCGCTCGAACGGCGCCGTGTGATAAACGAGCACCTTGCCCTGCTGCGCGTAGATCGTGCGCTGATCGGTGAGCGACGAAGGATCCCAGTCGCGCTCCACCTCCGCGATGCTCAGGTCGCGCGGATCGTAGACATATTGATCGGGCTTGCCTTTGCCTGGCGAGACGCCGAGCGAGCCTGAAGCGAGCACGTCGGCCGCGGTGCCGTTCGAGTCCAGGAAATACGAACGCGATCCCGCAGTGATGCCCTCGAGCGTATCGGCATAACGCCACTTGTCCGCATCCATCACGTAATACGCGACGCGCTTCTGCAGGAACTCCGGCTTCTTACCGCCCTGCATGGTCCAGGCATACCAGTCGAGATGCAGCTTCGGCAGATCGACCAGGCTTGCCGGGCCGAAGGTGAGACCGCCGACCTGCGCCTGCGGGGTGCGAGTGCCGGCATGATCCCAAGGGCCGATCACCAGGTAGTGCCGCGCCTTCGCTTCGGCATTGCCATGTTTCATGTGCTGGCGGTAGTGCTCGAGCGCACCGAGTTGATCGCCGTCGTAGCTGCCGGTGATGGTCAGGATCGGCAGCGACAGCTTCGCGTACTGCCCGGCCGTCGGGTTGTACGAATCCCAATACTCATCGACCTGCGGGTGCGCCAGCCATTCCTGGAACGTCTGCGAAGGATTGCCGATCAGCGTATCGAATTCCTTGAACGCCTTGCCGGACTCGAACCACTCGCGATTCAACGTGGCCCAGAAGGCGGCGTCCCCGAAGATATTGGCTTGCGACGCCTTGCCGCTGGTGAAGGTGAGCCATTGCATCAGATAGGGAGCGGCGATATTCGCGCGCATCGGAAAGTCGGTGCCGGCATGGGGCGAGGCCACCGGTACGATGGTTGCGAGGTGCGGTGGAAATTCCTTGGCCGCAGCCCATTGATCGTAGCCAGCATACGAGCCGCCCCACATCGTCACCTGGCCGTTGCAATAGGGCTGCTGCGCGAGCCATTCGACGACGTCATGACCGTCACGCGCTTCTTGTATCAACGGTCGGAACTCGCCTTCGGAATTGCCTCGGCCGCGAACGTCGACTGTCAGGAATGGATAGCCGTGAGCGGCGAAGTACACGCCGCGATCGTGATAGCTCTGCGCGATGTACGGCGTGAGCGTGAAAACACAGGGCGCCGGCTCTTTCTGTTCCTTCGGCGTGTACACGGTGGCATTGAGCTTCACACCGTCGCGCACGGGAATCTTCACGCCCCACTGAAACTTGACCTTCTCGGCATCGGACAGCACCGGCTGATCGGCTCGAACGCCGGCCGTGGCGAACGTGCCCAGTATGACCGTAAACACGAGGGTCGACTTCAGATTCACTGTTGTTATCTCCGGGGAATGGCGTCGGGCAGTCTATCGACTCGCTCCCCGCCCATCGTTTCATTTAGCAACGATTGCGCCGCCTTTCATGACCCAGGTAATCTGACGCAGCGCTCGGACGTCCTCGGTCGGATTGCCCTCGACGGCCACCAGGTCCGCGAGCAGCCCGGGACGGACCGAGCCGACTTTGTTGTCGATGCGGAAGATCTTCGCGTTGCCCGAGGTCACCGCGATCAGCACTTCGCGTGCCGGCATGCCGGCGGCTTGCATCAGCTCCAGCTCGCGCACGTTATCGCCATGAGCGAAAACGCCAACGTCGCCACCCGCGCAAATGGTGACGCGAGCGGCCCGCGCAGCATTGAAACTCGCGCGTGACAGCTCAACTGCTTTCGGTGCCGGATCGCGCCCGTCCCAACCTTGATAGCGAGCGACCGCGTCCGAGGCGGCGAGTGTCGGGCACAACGCGACGCCTCGCTCTTTCATCAACGCGAAGACTTCCTTGGTACCGCCGTAGCCGTGCTCGATCGTTTCGACACCGGCGGCGATTGCCCGGCGCATGCCTTCGGCAGTGCTTGCATGAATCGCGACGCTGCGACCGGCATCGTGGGCCGCTTCGGTCGCTGCGCGCAGCTCGGCGGCGGAGAATGTGGGACGACCTTCTTCGCCCGGCCGCCAGCGATAGTCGGCATACAGCTTGACCACATCGGCGCCGGCCGCGATCTGACGACGAACCGCAAGGACGACGCCCTCGCCGCTCGCCTCCTCCGCGCCTTGCGGAACCTCGACGCCGGGCTCGAACCCCTTCGGCCCATAGGCCCCGGTCGCCACGATCGCACGCGTCGCCACCAGCATGCGCGGACCAGGAACGATGCCTTCATCGATCGCCTGTTTCAAACCCACGTCGGCGAAGCCGGCGCCTTCGGTGCCCAAGTCCCGCACGGTGGTAAATCCCGCCATCAGCGTGGCTCGTGCAAAGGTCACGGCGCGAGCGGTTCGTAGCGCGACCGATTCATGCAGCACCTGATCGTCCCAAGCGCGCTCGTTGTACGGGTGCAGGAACAGATGACTGTGACCTTCGATCAAGCCCGGCAGCAGCGTCCGGTTGGCGAGATCGACTTCACGCGCCCCCGCCGGCGCCGTCACATCGGCACCGGCGGCGACGATGCGATCGCCTTTGACGAGCACCCGCCAGCCTTCGTGCAGCGTGTTGCCGTCGAACACCCTGGCGGGCCGAAGCAAGATCGCCGTGTCGTTCGATTCCGCGGCGGATGCGGTCGAGCCGAGGAACGCGGCGGCGAGAACAAGAGCGTGTGCAAGCAGCTTCATAGCCGCGCATCGTGACCCACTCGGCGCTCGACATGCAATGCTCGCCGGGGCCGCACCGGCTACCCTGAACCGCACCGGAGAAATAAAAACATCCGCATCATCCGCACCGTTCAGGTGCGCGCCGCTCGTCGAATTTACAAATATACAAACACGATGCCGACTGTCTCGCTGTATACAGACCGGTCGCAATAAATGTTTGTTTCTGTCGTTGACTTCCAAACGCGATGCGGATCAGAGTTGGAGCACAGCACGGGCCGGTGAGCCCCACAACAAGAGAGGCAGGGAATATATATGTGTGATCCATCGCGCCAGCGTGGTCGCTGGCTGATCCCTTTCTTTTCGCTTTGCCTGGGCTTGACCGCGACGGCGGCACTGGCGCAGACGGCCGAATCGGTGCTGACTGCTCCGGGTGAACGCGCCCCGCCCGGCTTTTCAGTCAAAGGCAGAGCCAGTGCGGACGACGTGCCACATCCGGCGGGCGAACGCCGTCGGGAGATGCGCAGGCAGGGCCTTGAAGAAAAAGTGCGCGCCGAAGCTTCGGGCCAGGCCTCGGGTCAGCTCACTGCGCAGAGCTTCGGCCAGGGCGGGCGCAAGGTGCACCGGATCGGTCGTGGCAAGTACCAAGGCAAATATATCGAGCTGGAACGCGAGAGCGAGGACTTGATCTTCACCGTGCTGGGCGAGTTCGGCACGCAAATCCATCCGGCGCTCGGCGGTCTGCCCGGCCCGCTGCACAACCAGATTCCCCAACCGGACCGCACCGTGGACAACAGCACCATCTGGGCGCCGGATTTCTCGCGCACCTATTTCGAACAGCTGCTGTTTTCGGAAAAGCCCGGCGCGGTCTCGATGCGCAATTTCTATATCGAGCTCTCCTCGAACCGCTACACGGTCGACGGCGAGGTCACCGATTGGGTCACCGTGCCCTATAACGCCAACCGTTACGACGACGATGTGACTTACAACTGCTCCTTCCCTGGGCTGCCCGGCGCCTATCCGTGCGCCGGCGTCTGGTTGTTTCTGCGCGACGCGCTGAACGGCTGGTACAACGCGCAGCTCGCGGCGGGCAAGACAGCGGCGCAGATCGATGCGGAGCTGGCGAAGTTCGACGTGTGGGATCGAAACGACTATGACGGCGACGGCAACTTCGACGAGCCGGATGGGTATATCGATCACTTCCAGGCGGTGCACGCCGGCATGGGCGAAGAAGTCGGTGGCGGCGTGCAAGGCGGCGCGGCGATCTGGAGCCATCGCTGGTTCGCCTACTACAACATGGCCGGCCTGATCGGCCCCGACAACAACAAGGCCGGCGGCGTACGCATCGGCCAGAGCAAATACTGGGTCGGCGACTACACGGTCGAGCCGGAGAACGGCGGTGTCGGCGTGTTCTCGCACGAGTTCGGCCACGACCTCGATCTGCCCGATCTGTACGACACCAATGGCGGCGACAACTCGACCGGCTTCTGGACGCTGATGTCTTCCGGCTCGTACGGCAACGATGGCAAGACCGACATCGGCAGCAAGCCGGTGCACATGGGCGCGTGGGAAAAACTTCAGCTCGGCTGGCTGAAGTACGAAGTGGCGCACGCCGGCAAGAAGTCGGAGCACAAGCTCGGGCCGGCGACTTACAACACGCGCCAGGCTCAGGCCTTGATCACGGTCCTGCCGGATCAGGTCATCGGCGCCTATGCGGGCAACGCCTTCTACTACAGCGGCAGCGGCGCGTTGCTCGACACCACGATGTTACGAACTGTGACGCTGCCAGCGAGCTCGGCCTCGCTCAGCGCGCAGGTTCAGTTCGATATCGAAGCGGATTGGGACTACGCCTATCTGGTAGTCATCGACGGCGGCACGACGCATTTCGTGCCCACCAATCTGTCCACCACGACCAATCCCAACGATCAGAACTTCGGGCAGGGCATCACCGGCAGCACCGGCTTCGAATGGGTGCCGCTGACCGCGAATCTGTCCGAGTTCGCGGGCAAGACGGTGCAGATCGGCTTCCGCTACTGGACCGACGGCTTCACCAACGGCATGGGCCTGCTGATCGATGACATTCAGATCACCGGCCAACAAGCCGACGGCGCCGAAGTCACCGTGCCGTGGGTTTACAGCCCGCCTGCTGGCGGCTTCCGTGTCGTGCAAGGCGACCTCGACAGTTTCTTCAACGCGTACGTCGCCGAGTTCCGTCAGTACAAGGGCTACGACAAAGGCCTGCGTACCGGCCCGTATGTGTTCGGCGATCTGAATTCGCCCGCCTTGCAGGACTGGGTCACGCACTTCCCGTATCAGGAAGGGTTGCTCATCTCTTATTGGGACACGCGCATGGGTGACAACAACACCAGCGCCCATCCCGGCCTGGGCCTGATCCTGCCGATCGATGCGCATCCCACGCCGCTGACCCGCGAAGGCGGTGTGCCCTGGGCCGCGCGCTATCAAAGCTTCGACTCGACGTTCGGTCTGGAGCGGACCGACAAGTTGAGGCTGCGCCGCCTCGGCGTGGATTATGAGTATCCGTCACAGCGGGGCGTCCCGGTGTTCGACGATCGCGTTCAGCACTGGCGCGCGGAAGCGCCGGCGGCCGGCGTGAAGAATCCAAACACCGAAACTCTGATCCAGGTGAAATCGGTGAGCCGGGACGGCTCGATGATGGAAGTCGAAGTCAGACCGGCGCGCCGCGGTCACCGCCCCCACGACTGGATCTGGGATCACAAGCGCTGGAACTGGTGGGACTGAAGTAAACCAAGACGATGTGACATTGAAACCCCGCACGAGCCCACGGCCGTGCGGGGTTTCTTGTTTCTAGCGCTCCGCCAGGGTCGGCGCCACGTATCCGGCAGCCGCCAGCTCACGCTCTGCTTGTTTGAATCCGTGGGTGGGCACGAGCTCATCGGTGCGATCGCCGATCTGTGCCCATTGCGCGATCACGCGCTCGCCCGCGTCGGCATCGCCACCCACCTGGACACCTTTTGTGAGCGTGACATGGGCCTGCGCGAAGTGACCGGCGCCCGCGCACAGGATCGCGCGATTCGGCGCTTGCTCGCCAACCAGTGCGAGCAGCCCCGGACTGACCAGCTTGGGGTCGAGTCGCTGCAACGCTTCTTCCGCAATCACACCGTGAGTCATCTGCGTCGCGGCGGTCGGTGCCAGGCAGTTGACCCGAACGTTGTGCTTCTCGCCTTCGAGCCCCAGCGTCTGCATCAGCCCGACCAGCGCCATTTTCGCCGCGCCATAGTTGGACTGACCGAAATTTCCATACAACCCCGACGACGACGTGGTCATCACCACGCGACCGTACTGCTGTTGACGCATGATGTCCCACACCGCTTTGGTGCAGATCACCGAGCCCATCAAATGAACCTCCAGCACCAGACGGAAGTCCGCGAGGCTCATCTTGGCGAAGGTCTTGTCACGCAGAATGCCGGCGTTGTTGATCAGAATGTCGACGCGTCCCCAATTCGACATCACGCCGCCGATCATGGTCGCGACCGCCGCTTCGTCCGTCACCGACGCCCCCACCGGAATCGCTTCGCCGCCAGCGGCAACGATTTCATCGGCGACCCGCGCCGCGGCCGCTTGATCCATGTCGTTCACGACGACTTTCGCGCCGTATCGGGCCAACAGCAGCGCATGCGCACGGCCCAATCCGCCGCCCGCTCCAGTCACGATCGCGACGCGCGATTCCAATCTCATCTCGAGCTCCCCTTCATCTCATTTACCGCCACACACGGCCAGGAAACCGCCGGCCATGAACCTGGCCATGCGTTTCTTCACGGCCTCGAAATCTTCCGACTGGCACAGCCCGCCGGACAGCTTGTCGATGCGCCCGGTGCGCGCCAGCGTCAGCAACAGCGCGCCAGTGACGAAGTGATATCCCCAGAAGATATCCTCGTCGTTACAATCCGGCAGCGCCCGTTTCAGCAGACCGATCAGCTTCAACACCACCGGATCGAAATGCTTGTCCATCAGTTCGGCGCCCCACTCCGGCGTATTGGCGACCTGCGCGCCGAGCCGGCCATAGTTCTTCCAGCGCTTGCCGCCCTGGATATATAAATCGAGGTCGGTGTCCAGGAACGCATGCAGCGCGCCTTCTACCGTCGGCTTGCCGCCGGTCGATTTCTCGTATGCGTCGAGGGCGTCCATGCGTCGTGTGCTGGTCACCACGGCCCGGCGACCGAACACTGCGTCGAACAGCTTCTTCTTGTCTCGAAAGTAATAATTCATCAGCGTGTGATGTACGCCGATCTGTTTCGCCACGTCCTTCAAGGTGACGCCGTACAGACCGTGTTTGGAGAACAGATCCTCCGACACGTCCAGGATCTGCTCCATCATCTCGGCGCGCTGCTCCGCCTTGGTCGGGCGCTTGCCGCGAGCCTTGGTGGCGGATTTCGACTTGCTCGCCTGCTTGCGCCGGCCCTGCTCTTTTTTCACTGACCCATTCGCGGACACTGACTCGGCCTCCATCGTCTTCGGCACGGCGATGCGCGGACGATTCGGACCTTCCGGTTCCAAGCCGCGCCTCAACCACTGCCGTATTCTAATCTGAGGCGCATCTTGTCGATCTTTCCTGTCGATGCCAGCGGCATCCGCGACAGGCGTAACACGGCGTCGGGAATCCACCATGGCGCCACCTGCCCACGCAGTGCGGCGAGCATGGCCTCATCGGTGATCGAGCGGGCTTCGCGCAACTCCACGAGCAGGACAGGCCGCTCACCCCATTTCGGATCGGCCCGGCCGATCACGGCGGCCAGCGCGACTTCGGGCAGGCGGCCGATGATGGCCTCGATCTCGGCGGGATTGATCCACTCCCCGCCCGACTTGATCAGATCCTTGGCCCGACCGGTGATGATCAATTGGCCGTCCGCGTCGATGCGCGCCAGATCGCCGGTGTTGAACCAACCATTGGCGTCGGTCGCGCGACGCTCGTCCCCGAAGTAACGTTCGATGACGCTGGCCCCGCGCACGCGCAAGTGCCCTTCGATGCCTCGTTGTTCAGGCAGCGGTCGCCCATCGGCATCGGTCAGCAGCAGATCCACGCCGATCGCGGGCCGCCCGGAAACAGCCGCCGAGCGCTTCGGATCGTTCGGGGCCGACATCGTGCCCGACGGCGACAGTTCGGTCATGCCCCAGCTCGTCTGTATAGAAACAGCGAGGCGCCGCTCGATCCGTTCCATCAAGGCGGGTGGCAACGGCGCGCCGCCGACCAGGATACGTTTCAGCGTGGGCAGCTCGCCGCCGGTCGCTTCCAGGTGCTCCACCAAGCCGAGCCAGACCGTCGGCACTCCGACTGCAATAGTGACACCTTCGGCTGCAATCAGACGCGCCAGACTAGCGCCGTCCGCATGACGACCCGGCAGCACCAATTTCGCTCCGGCCGCAGGCACCGCGAACGGCAAGCCCCACGCGCCGGCATGAAACATCGGCACGACGGTGAGCACGCTGTCCGCGGCCGTGACTCCGAGTACGTCGGCCTGAAGCAGACGCAATGTATGAAGGAAGCTCGAGCGATGCGTGTAGGTCACGCCCTTCGGCGCTCCCGTCGTTCCCGAAGTGAAGCACAGACCGGACGCAGCCCGCTCGTCGAAGTCGCCCCACACTACTGGCCCTCGCGACGTCGGAATCGCGTCCTCCAGTGGAATCACTTCCGGCCCATATCGCTCGCCGCGCCACGCGGACACTGGGCCATCGATGATGACAACCTTCGCTACGGTCGTCGTACGCTCGATGATCTGTTGTGCGAGCGGCGCGAGATCGGCGCTCACGATCATCACTCGACAGGCAGACTGCGCGAGCATCGACGCGAGCTGTGCCGGGGTCAGCCGAGGGTTGAGCGTGTGGCAGACCGCGCCCATGCCCATGATTCCGTACCAGCTCTCAACGTGTGCTTGCGTGTTCCATGCGAGCGTCGCCACTCGATCTCCAAAGCCGACGCCGAAATCCCGGAGCATCGCGGACACGCGCTGACTTCTCGCTCGCAAGTCGGCGTAACTCACGCGATCGATCTTGCCAGCCTCGCGCGCCGTCACGACTTGCGCACGCGGATGCCACTTGGCGGCGTGATCGAGAAACTTGTCCAGCGTCAGCGGGAACTCTTGCATCGACCCTTCGATCATCGACACTGCTCCGCGGGCGGCGGAAGTTTCGGTGAGGCGACTCCGACGTTCCAATTCCACGACTGCACACCGCTCGCTCGACGCCGGCACACGACCGCTTCGTTCAATTCATACATGCCCGGCATGAGGTGCGTCGCCGCTCGCGGCTCGCCGGCGAAAGTCATGTACGCGCGTGTCGAACCGTAAGCCGACCAGTTCGACTGGTCCTCCGCGCTCGGCTCGCCGGAGCGGATGAAGCTGGTCCAATAGTCGATCATCGCATCGGATAACTTCGTCTCCTCGGCCGTCGACGGAATTTTCGGCCACAGTGGCGGCGTTCGCGCGGCCGTGCCGAATACGTACGGCAGCTCGGAAGCATGAAAAGCGTGAAGGCCCGCTTTGTCCGCCGCCGGATAACCGTGATCGAACAGATATAGAAAACCCCGCTGGCCCAGCGCCGTTTGTTTTCTCACCAGGCGCTCGGCGGTCCAGCCATACAACGCGTCGCGAGTGGTCGCGAGAAGCGTCTCCTCGAGCCTGGCGCTCGGATACAGCCGCAGGAATTCATCGGCCAGATCGCCATAGCGATCGCGGATCGACAGTTGATAAGCCTTACCGTTCTTCGGTACCGGCGGCGCGAGAAAGCGCAGCGAGCGAATCTCACCGCTGTTGAAGCCCGCGATGATGGGCACCGGTGCCTGCTCGCCACGATCGAACACGTCGACCAACTGGCGCGGCAAAACTCGACCATCGATTGTACCGAGCGGAAAATAGCCGACTCGAGCGGCAACTTCCATCAGCTTCTCGGGCTCAACGCCCCGCAACGACGTCATGTCCTTTGCGCCGACGGCCTCCACGATCCGAGCGCCGATCGCCTCGGCCGCGAGCTCGCCGAAGCGCGCCTGCTTCAGCTCCGGCGTCGAGATCATGTACGCGCTTTGCGCGATGGCTTTATGAAACAGCCCGCGGGCCGGTGGCGATGTCATCAGGTACATCACACTGAGCCCACCCGCGGACTCACCCGCAATCGTCACATTCGACGGATCGCCGCCGAACGCCGCGATGTTCCGCTTCACCCAACGCAGCGCTTCGATCTGGTCCAGCAAGCCATAGTTGCCGGAAATGTTCCCGTTCGACTCGGCGCTTAGTTGCGGATGCGCGAGATAGCCGAGAATTCCCAAGCGATAGTTGATCGATACGACGACCACGCCATGTTCGGCGAGCTTCGTGCCGTCGTACATCGGCTCGCTACCCGAGCCGGTCGTCAGCGCGCCGCCATGGATCCACACCATCACTGGCGCGTTTGCGATGCCCTGCTTTGCCCAGACATTGAGAAACAAGCAATCTTCACTGATCGCGCCCAGATCCCACGCATAGATGCTGCCGTTTCTCGCTTTGGGCTGCATGCACGCCGCGCCGAATCTGGTCGCGTCTCGCACGCCGCTCCAGGTTGGCATCTCGACCGGTGGCTTCCAACGCGCGGCACCGATCGGTGGCTGTGCATACGGCATCCCTTTGAACACATTCACCGAGCCCTCGGCCACGCCCCGTACGGCACCAGCCGGCGCTCGAACGACCGGATCTCGGTCAGTCGGGGCCGGCGGCCTGGGGTCGCCGGCGGCGCTGTATCTGGCGGCAACCGCGGGAACAGCACACAAAGCTACAAGGATCGACGCAATCACGTGCAAGCGAAGTAACATCACGATGTGGCTCCAGTCCCTCGCGCAACCCTCTCCGCCGCGCTGGTCTCGTCGCGTAGCGTTCCGGTCAGGACGCCTTCGTGTTTCAGCTTCTTGGCCAGGCCGAGAAACATGAGCACCGCCAGCGCGTAGAACGGCACGAGTGTGTAGAAAGCAATCTGCAACGAGTTGGTCGGATGGCTCTCACGCAGCAGATCGCTCACCGCGCCGAGATACGTCGGACCGAGCCCCAACCCGATGAGGTTCATGACCAGCAGCAACAGCGCACCGGACAGCACGCGTTCGTGCGGACGTACTTCCTCCTGCACCAATGCCACGGCGGGCGACAGATAGAAATAATTGAAGAACGTCGGCCCGATCAGAAACAGCAACGCCATCGGCCAGCTCGGCGCCCACACGAAGCCGATGAAGAACGGAATCGCCAGCGCCAGTCCGATCGCGGGCACCATCGCATAGGCCTGCTTGCCGCGTGGCGCGAATTTGTCGACGAGGCGACCGGACGCATACATGCCTGCGCTGATGCCAATCCCGATGAGCAGAGCGTAATAAACCGCGACCTCGTTCAGGGTCATGCCCTTCTCACGCATTAGAAACAGCGTAGTGAAGTTCAACGACGCATAGGTCACGAACTGCGTGGCGCCACTCGCCAGCGACACCATGACCAGCACAGGCCGAGAGAAGAACATGGCAATCGTTTCGCGAAAGCCCGCACGCTCATTCTCGGCCGTTCCAGGCACGGAGCTCGGCTTGCAATCGAGGCGCCCTCGCACTGGCTCTCGAACGAATGAATAAACGACCAGCGCAGTGACGACACCGACCGCCCCGAGCACCACGAACGCGCTCCGCCAGCTGTAGGCTGCTGCAATCGACGCACCGAACGCCACGCCCAACGCCTGACCGAGCGGCGGACCGAGATTGAACAATCCGAGCGCCGTGCCACGCGTGCCCGGTCCGAAGTAATCCGAAATGATCGCGTACGACGGCGGCACACCACCCGCTTCGCCCACACCCACCGCCATGCGGGCGGCGACGAGTTGCGGGTATGTGGAAGACAATCCGCAAGCCACCGTCGCCGCACTCCACAGCGCGCACGCGAACGAGAGCACGCGCACCCGATTGGTCCGATCCGCCAGCCAGCCGACTGGGATCGAAATCAAACAATAGAACAGCGCGAAGTACAAACCGCCGATGCGCCCGAGCTGGCCATCGGTCACGCCCAAATCATCCTGGATCGGCTTGGCAAGAATCGACAGCAGCTGCCGATCCAGGAAGTTCAGGACGTAGACGAAGCACAGCATGCCGAGCACGAACCAGGCTCGTGCGTCGGGCCGCGCGGCTGCGGCGGTCGACAACTGTTGTCTCCTAGAGATCGTAGTTGATCCGCAGGCCCACCGTGCGCGGCCGCATGGTGCCGAATCGACTCGCCAGGAACGCCTCGGGGTGGATGTAAGTGACGGAATCGTCGTTGAACAGATTCTCGACATACGTCGTCACCGTCAGCCCGCCCATGATCGCGCCCAACGTGAGATTCACGTTGTTGTAGCTGTCCGTGTAGCCATACGTCGGCAGGATCCGATTCGGTGCGCCAGGCACGCGCGGGAACGAGCTCGGGAACGAATCGACGTGCTGGAAGGCCGCCGAGAAAAAGCCCCGCGTGCCGGATGTAACATCGAACCCGTAGTTGACATACGCGCCGCCCTGGAACTTCGGCGCCGCCAGTCGAGCATCGGGCACTGCGCCCGAGATCGCCGCCTCTTGCGCCGTCAGCTTCGTCACATGCGCCTGATTGAACGAGCCGCTCAGGCCGATCTGCACATCGCGAATCGGCAGCGCCGTGATCTCGAACTCGAAGCCCTTGCTGCGCGCCTCGCCGATGTTGGTCGCGAACTGCACCGAGTCCGACACTCGGTTGGCCTGCACTTGAATGTCACTCCAATCGATCAGGTACGCGGCCAGGTTGGTCGTCACTCGACCCTCGAACCAGGTGCCCTTGGCACCGATCTCGTAATTCTGAATCTTGTCGGTGTCCGCACCGTTCGGAATCACCAGGTCCGTGGGATCGACCACGCTCGACCGGCCCGCGAAACCATTGACCACCGGCGAACGGAAACCGGTCGACACCGTCGCGTAGGTCGTCATCTGGGGAATCGGCTGGAACGACGCACTTACTTTATATGAAGGCCGATGACCCTCCGCCTTCACGCCAGCGACCGGCGCGATCGGCACCATCGGCAGCTGTCCCGAAATTCCAAGCAGCGCCCAGGTGAGATAGGCGCTGTTATAACCGCCTTCGACATAAGAACGAGCGTCCACGCCGCCGTAGCGCATGCCATACGTCAACCAGAACCGATCGGTGAGGTGATATGTCAGCTCGCCGAACCCGGCGATTTCATGAGAGATCGTGTGGTTGTACTGACGCTGGTAATACTCATCCGGCAGGCCGGTGATGCCGCGCGTCGCCAGGAACTCGGGCGAGGAACGATAGAAGTAATCGACATCGTGGCGCCGGTCGAGGAAGAAGCCGCCAATCACCCAATCGAACCTGCCGCCCGGATCGGAGGCGATGCGCAGTTCCTCGACGAACGTGTCCTGATACCCGTAGGCGTCCAGGCCGAACGCGATCGCGCCGTTGAACGTGCCCGCCAGGTCGACGAAGAACTTTTGATCGAACGTGGAATAGGTGGACGAGCTGGTGAGCAGCGCGCCGTCGAACTGATACTCGACGGTCGCATTGAACGTCGTGAGCTCACCGACGAACAGGTCGGGACGATCCGAATTGCGTTTGCGCTCGCCGAGCGCCGGATTGGTGAGCGAGGAATCCTTGGGATTGCTGTCTTCGTAGGAGGCGAGCAAGCGCACCGACAACGCATCGGTGGGCTTCCATAGCAGGATGGCGCGACCGCCCCAATCGACCAGGGTGTTCGAGTTCTTGACGCCGGTACCGATGTTGTCGAGATAGCCTTCTTCGTCCCGATAAAAGCCCACCAGCCGCAGGCCGAGCTTGTCGTCGACGAGTGGCGCGTTGAGCATGCCGTTGTATCGTTGGCGGAGCGAGCCACCGTCGGTCACGCCGGTATCGACCGTGCCGGCGGCGTCGAACCCGTTCAAGTCCGGGCTCCTGGTGAGAATACGCAGCGCGCCGGACAAGGAGCCCGATCCAAACAACGTGCCCTGCGGGCCGCGCAGGAACTCGATGCGCTCCACGTCGAACAGATTCGGATCGAGCACGGTGGTGTTGCCGATAGTGGAGATCGGCAACTCGTCGATATAAATGGCCACCGTGTTTTGCAGATTGGCGCCGTAACCGTTGGTGGCGATACCGCGCGCGGTGAAATTGTTGAAGTTGGCGGTCGGCTTGTTGAGCACCACGCCCGGCGTTTCGCGCGCCAGGCCTTCGTACCCGACGATGCCCTTGCTGGTCAGATCGTCCTGCGAGAACGCGGTGATGCTCAGAGGCACATCCTGCAAGCGTTCGCTACGTCGCGTGGCCGTGACGATGATTTCCTCGAGCTGATTCGTCCCCTCTCCCGAAGCCTGTGCCGCAGCCAGACCCGGCAACCCCAACATCGCGACCGCCGAGGCGGACGCCAACAGACCAGACGCCGTCATAACTCCCCCCTGCATGGACGCCGGTCTTGGTGCCAGCGCGTGCGGCGGATCATGCGCCGGGGCCCGTTCGCCGTCAATACTCACTCACTTGTGTGTGAATATCTTGAAGAACATTGCGCTTCGGTCGCGGCCGGTTTGGGACTTTAGGTGCCGCCCAGCCCCTTGCTCGTCTCGTTACCTGCCGGGGTGATACGTGCGCTTCGTGTGCGTTTTGAGCTGCGCCGGATAGAAATAAACCTCGCGCAGATCTCCGCGGCTGTAGCGATCGGCCTGGTCGTTGAAATGCGGCGACTTGGGATCTCCGCTCTCACCGCCCGCTGAAACGGCACGCGCCCGCACCTTGTCTCCGAACTCGACCACGGCGACGAAGCTGTTCCCGCTCGTGCCGTAGTAACGTTTGGTTCCGGGATAGGCTCGCGCACCGAACGAGGCCAGCGAGCCCCATTGGGCCGACGTGAACGGCACGGGAATGCTCGGCGCGTCGTCATTGAACGGTTGCACGATGTCGCCGGTGAGCCGTTGGAACCGGTTGATATGACCCCATGGCGTGCGCCAGTTGCCGAAGTCCCCGGCGAGGCGATTCGACGCGGTCAACAGCGCTTGCAGCTTTTGATCGGGCGTTGCCCGCTCGGCCATGTAGTCGTAAATCGAAATACCTGCATCGCGCGATGTATCCGCGACTTCCTTCCACAGCGTCTCACCCCAGAACACCGCGAGCGAGGTCGCGGTGGAGTCCGCCGACCAGAGATAATTCCACTTACGCAAGAGCTCGATTTGTTCTTTCAGCTGCGCGCGCAGCGGCTGATCGGCAGGCAATCCGTCGTAAGCTTGCACGAGCGTCGGGATCAACCGAGCGAAGGCGGTGAGATAAGGATCGTAAGCCGCCGAGATCAGCGACGATAAGGTGAAGTCTTTGTTGTTCTCCAGCACTCGAATCGCATGCTGACCGCGCGGATTCTCCCCTGCGCTGTCCATGTAACGGGGAAACTTGTCGCGTTTGGGGCTGTATTCAGCCGCCGCTGAATAAGGCCAGTTGTTGGTATTCATGATCCAGCCATTGCCCGGATTGAACACATGCGGCAGCTCGTCGAGCTCGTGCAGTCCCTGCCAGTCGGTGGCGGGATCGCTGCCGTCGACCGGCTTGGTGTAATCGAAGCGGTCGTCGCGCTTCGGCACGAATTGCGGATGCAGATAAGCGATGTTGCCATCGGCGTCGGCATAGATGGTGTTGTTCGATGAGTTCGCCTGCAACTGCGTGGCTTTCACATATGACTTGTAATCGCGCGCCTTGGTACGGAGGAAGGATTGCTGGAGCGCTTCGGACGGCCGATGCATCAGGGCGATGCTCACCCACTTGCCATCGACCTCGCGCACGATCGGTCCGCGATGGGTTTTGTACACGGTGAATGTCCGGGTGGCGAGCGTGCCAGCCCCGGACCGATACGGCACATCGATTTTCACGGCCTTGAGCGGCCGCCACTCGTTGCCGTACTTGTAGCGCATCGAGTCGCCCTGACCGTCGACGGTCTCGAGAAACTCATCGACCACATCGACGCCGCTCGACGTATGCATCCAGCCCAGGCGATCGTTGAAGCCCTGATAGATGAAGAACTGCCCCCAGGTGGCCGCGCCGTAAGCATTGAGCCCGGCGTCGCTGGTCATTTGCAGCTCGGAGCGAAAGAAGAACGAGGTGTGCGGATTGATCAGCAGCAGGGCGTGACGATCGGCCGTGATGGCTGGCGCAATGGCAAAGCCATTCGAACCGCTCGGCTCGCGGAACACCGCAGGATTTTCGTCGGCAAGCATTGCGACTCGGCGCTTGCCGTAAAACGCCTCGAGCTGGCTCAGCGACACGCGCTCGATATCGCCGCCGATACTGCCTTCGCTGAACGTGAGCGCCATCCACGGCTCGAAGCGGGTGATGACGCGGGGCTTCACCTCTTTGTGAGTATCCAGGTAATAGTTCAGGCCGTCGGCCCACGCCGTCATCAGCACCTGCAACCACTTGGGGCTCGCCGCATATCGAGCCTGCATGTCGGCCGGGTCGATGAACAGCTTCATGCGCAGGTCTTTGTAGATCGCGCCCTCGCCTTCGGCTTCGGCCAGCCGTCCCATCGAGCTCAGATAATTGGTCTCGATACGATTGAAGTCGTCTTCCGCCTGGGCGTAGATCATGCCGAACACGGCGTCCGCGTCCGACTTGCCATGCACGTGAGCGATGCCCCAGTCGTCGCGAACGATGCTGGTTCGCTTCACATGCTGCTCCCAGCGGGCGCTATCGGCCGAGGCCGCGGCGACATTCGTCTGGGCAGCAAGGCACACCAGCAACAGGCAAGGGACTGTTTTCATGGCATCGGCGGTCGCGTGATGGACTGCTCCGAATGGTGAATGGTTCGGCGGGGGTTTGCCAGAGCGCGGGCAGATCGCGTATTAAGGCGCATGGACTCTGGACTCGTGCCGGCACTGAACGCCGCAGATATCTCCTCCTTCATCCGGGATGGCTTCGTGCGCCTGAACCGGGCGTTCTCCAGGGAAAACGCGCAAGAGGCGCGCGAGATTCTCTGGCGGGCCACGGGCTGCGACCCCAATGATTCCTCGACCTGGACCCAGCCGGTGATCCGTCTCGGCCAATTCGGCCAGGCGCCATTTCGCGAGGCTGCGAACACGCCGGTGTTGCACCAGGCATTCGATCAACTGGTCGGTGCGGGGCGCTGGCTTCCTCAGGGCACGCTTGGAACGTTCCCGGTCCGCTTTCCTTCGCCGACCGCGCCGGGCGACGACGGCTGGCACATCGATGTGAGCTTCGGCTTCGAGGCGCCGGACTTCATGGAATGGCGCGCGAACGTGAACAGCCGTGGGCGAGCTTTGTTGATGCTGTTTCTATTCTCCGATGTCGAGCACGACGACGCGCCGACACGTATCCGTGTCGGCTCGCACCTCGACATCGCAAGACAACTGGCGCCGGCGGGAGAAGCAGGACTCTCGCTACGTGAACTGGCGGCCGATGGATTCGCGAGCTCGTCGCATCGACCGGAAGTGCTGGCCGTCGGCGAGGCCGGCACTGTCTACCTCTGCCATCCGTTCCTCGTGCACTCCGCTCAACCGCATCGGGGCAGGAATCCCCGCTTCATGGCGCAGCCGCCGCTCCTGCCGCGTGAGCCCATCAACTTGCAGCGCGCCGACGGCGAGTATTCGCCGGTCGAACAGGCGATCCTGAACGCGCTCGCCTAAGTCGAAAACGTGCGCCGTCCCCGCTCGGCGGACAGGCGATGCGTGCCCGCCACGGCGGTGCTGCGCGATTTGATCGTTCGCATGAACAACCACTCGCCGGTCACGCGCTGGGGAGTCACATCGATCATCATGTAGCCGCGCTGGCTGGTGTCGGCCCAGACCAGCTCGGGATTGGTTGTCACAAACGCGCGAGCAACTTCTTTGGGATCGACGGCCAACTGTCCCTCCATGCCCGGCGAGGTGACGCTGTGACCGGCGAACTCGATGCCCGCGGGTCGTCCATCTTCCGCGAGCGAATAGGCCCAGGCGTTGTGGCTGTCGCCTGAGAGCATGACTAGATCGGCGTCCGCTTCTTGAGCGCTCTTCAACAGGCGCGAGCGAGCCGCCGGATAACCGTCCCAGCGATCCATCCACATCGGCACCCCGAGTTTGGAACCTCGGACGTCCTTCTTGAACTTGTTCAAGACGCCCTCGCCCGCTTCGGGGCGAATCCATTGCAGCGTCGCTTCGGGCATGAGAGTGCGACCGGCGATGGTCGCCATGCCGATGAGCTGCCAAGTGGATACGGGCGCGTTGCGTTTCAACTCCTGCGCCAGCCAGGATTCTTGAGTCGAGCCCAGCATCGTTGCCGTCGGGTCGCTCCAAACTCCATCACGGAAATTTCTCAACGCCGAATCCGGATTGCCGGCCTCATGCGCTTTGGCCAACTCCGCGTAGATCGGACGCGTGCGTGCGAGCAAGCGCGACTCGGTCCGATACAACGTGGCGAGTGCGCCGATGCGATATGACTTCCAGGGCTCCTCGGAAACGGGCAGCCACTCGCGATACGCCTGCATCGAAGCCGCGCGCCGAATGCTCCAATCGCCTTCGGTCTTCGGTTGGTGATTCTGAGCGCCGCCTTCCCAACTGTCATTGGTGCTGTCGTGGTCATCCCACAGCGCCACCATCGGCGCCATCTGGTGCAGCTTCTGCAAGTCCGGATCGGCGCGATAGCAAGCATGGCGCAGGCGATAGTCCGCCAGGCTGATCATCTCGTGATCGTGCGCGGGCATGACGTCTCGGTCGGCAACGCGATCTTTTTCTTTGTACGCTGTGAGGCCGTACTCATAGATGTAGTCGCCCACGTGCAGCCACAAGTCCAGATCGTCACGAGCCGCCGCGTGGCCATAGGCATTGAACCAGCCCAACGGCATGTTCGAGCAGGAAAACACGCCCAGGCCGAAACGCTCGACAGCGCCGTCCGGCAATGTTCTGGTCCGCCCGACTGGGGATCTGGTGCCATCCGGCGCGATGAACCGATACCAGTAGGTCGTGCGAGGTTGCAGACCATCGACGGTCAGCTTGGCGGTCCAATCCCGATGCGCGGCGGCCCGCACGCTGGCGCCTGAAACGACGCGTCTGAAATCGGGATCCAGCGACAGCTCAACGTCCATGCGAGCTTCATCGACGTTCGCGGCCGGCACATAACGAGTCCACAGCAGCATGGAATCCGACGCTGGCTCGCCACTGGCAACGTTATGCGTGAAGCCCTTTGCGCCCAACACTTCAGCCGCGAGACTGCGCCCGATGGGAAGCATCAACGCGCTCAGGCCGACCGCGCTTCCGACGACGAGCCGCCGGCGCTCGAGATTCACAGTCATCGAATGTCTTCCGGGGTCGCGGCAACGAAGGGCTGGCTGGCATCCCCCGTCCATCGCATCAAGGTGAGATCGGACGTTTGCGCGCCCTTGCCGCCAGAGCTCGCGGATATATAAAACAATCCACGCCCGACAGGCTGGAATCCGACGTCGCCTTTCTGATTCCAACCGCGCACACCGGTCGCGGCATCTTTCAAACCTCCGTCGGCCAATGTGAGCAACCGACCTTGCTCCCAGCCCTTGCCGTCCGCGTTTCGTACACCGAACAGATCGCCGCGCTTCGGTGGCTTGCCGCCATCGACGGCGAACAATGAATAATTGGGGAAAGCGGGCTTCTTACCCCGGTAGACGCCCATGAACCACAAGTGCAGCGAGTCATCGTACGAAAGATTCTGGACGCCCCACGTCGTATTGCCAGTGCGGACGAAATACTTTCCTTGCATCCTCCGCGGCCCGCTGCGATGTAGCGCCGCTTCGTCGAGCGGCCGGGCATAGTTGCTCCAGCCACTCACGTCGTACTGAAGCAGCACTTGATGATCGTTGTCGTCGCGATCGTTGTCGCCGTAGACGCCGTACGCGACGGTGAGATAGCGCGCACCATCAACCCGGCCGAAGGCGGGACCGAAACCGACGCCATCGATGCCGGAGCACCCGTAACGATGATCCACCGTGCCATCGCCATCCAGGTCGGCGCCGAAGTCCTCGGTCACTTCGGGAAGATAGACGGTGCGGAAAATCTCCGTCTTGCCGGCCTCGACGCCGACGCGGTCGAGCCGGCTCGCATCGATCACGGCAATGTAGAAGGCGCGCTCCTTCCCGTATTCGAGCGAGCCGTAAAGCTTGCCGTCCGCGGGGTTGAAATCCAGATCGCCGAGATGACCGGTCCAGCCGTGCAGCGTTCCGATCAGTTTGCCGCTGAAGTCGTATTTCGCCAGCAGGTTGGTGAACGAGTAATAGATGTAGCCGCCCTTCACGTCCACGGCGATGCCTTGCACGTGACCCGAGTCCCAGGTCCCCCCGTTCTGCTGAAGCGGCGGGAGGGGCGACGACTCCGAGGCGAGCGCCGGAGACATCGCCACGAAGCCGCAGATACAAGCCGCCACCGCGGCACGCAGATGAAACATCATGGCGTCAGAAAGTGATCTTGGCGCCGAAATTCCACATCGAGCCGTACACCGTGTACTGCTGGCGGCGGCTCTCGATGTTGGAGTAGATGACGTCCGGCTCGTTGAAGATGTTACGACCCGCGAGTTGCAGCTCGATGTTCCCGGTCGGCTTGTAGCTCGCGCTGATGTTCCAGAGATCGCGCGAAGTGTGATAGAGAATGCCGTTGTTCGGGGTCGTGGGCGTGTTGCTCAAGGCGCTGACCCGATACTTTCCCTGGTGGTTGCCGTTGATCTTGACATCGAACGGGCCGTAGCTGTAGCCGACACCGAAGTTGGCCGCGAGATCGGGCGTGTTGACGCGCACGCCGTCCGCATCGATCTTCGTGATCGAGCCGAACAGGCTGAAGCCGCGGAACGCGCCGGGCAGGAACGTGAGCTGCTGGCTGTACTCGAACGTGTAGCCTTCGTTGGTGCTCGTGCCAGGCACGTTCTGCGCACTACGGAAGGTATAACCCGAATATTCGTCCGGGCTGAAGCCCACATCTGCAGGATTGACCGTGATGCCGGTCACCTGCATGTCCTTCATGTCGAGCTTGTAATAGGACACGCCGACGAGACCCGAAGGCTCGAGGAAGTACTGGAGTGCCGCGAAATACTTCGTCGCGTGCTCGGGCTTCAGCTCCGGGTTCGGCACGGTGACGATCTGCGTGTCGTCGTTCACCGAGACCACGCCGCCGAGGTTGCCATAGTCGGGCCGCAGGATGGCCTGGCTGAAGGCGAGCTGACCCACGAGCTTTTCGGTGAAGTCATACTTCACGCCGCCACTCAGGAACCAGTCGTCATATTCACCCCGACGTTTGGAGTACACGCCATTGTTGTACTGGTACAGCAGCCCCTCGACGCTGCTGACGTTCAGGCCCGCTGCCGTCACTTCGCTCACCGGGCGCACGTTCGCGATCTGCGCCGCCGTCTTGGTCTGCTCATAACGCAGACCCAAATCGAATCGGGCAGCCCCGACGCGCGTCTCCGCTTCGACGTAAGCGGCGTTGACGTCTTCCCAGATGTGCTTGTTGTTGTCGAGCTTGCGCTTCAGGTTGCCGACGGTGTCCGGCACGAAATACTCGGGATGTTCCCGATAGATGTCATAGACGGCATAGTTGCTGTCCGCGCGCCAGTGCTGATCGTTCATGTTGCCGGCATTGAAACCGAGCATTTCGAACTGGTAGTTCCGCGTCCAGGGAATGACCGCGGCGGGATCCATTTGAGTCAGATCGCCATTCGGGCCGACGTATTGGAACTGCTGGAACGAGCCTTCGGTGGTCCGCCAGTCGTTCTTGCGGCTGCCGAGGCCGGTCATGAGCGTCACTGGCAGATCGGCGATCGTCACATCCTTCTTCACATCGAGATTCACGCCGTACTGTTCGTTGATGGCGTCCGACTCCGCGGTGCGAATGTTGTTGCCGATGTCGGCGTCACGATTGAAGTTGGTCGGATCGCTCCAGTCGCGACCGGCGGTCTGCGTGATGGTCCACGCATTCGAGTAAGGCGAGGGACGGTCGAGCGTGAAGCCGATGCCGGTCAGCCAGCTGTCGGTGCGCTGAAAGAAGCCGTCGCTGTTGTCGCGGAAGTTGAATTCAGATCGGGAATAGCTGGGGCGGAGTGCCAGCTCCAGCGTGTCGCCCTTGAACTCCAGTCTTGGCGCGATCGTATACGTCGGCGTGCCGGCGTAACGGTGCGAATACTCGGTGCGCAAGCGCGTATTGGTACCGTTGGGATTCACGACGATGTGAGTGGGCGTCGATCCCGGCGACGCATAGGTCCGCGACTCGGTGCCGAAGTACAGGTACGTGTATTGATTGAAGTACTCGACGTCGTAGAACGAATACATGCTGCGCCAGGACAGCACCCACTCGTCCGTGATCTGGAAATCCGCGCTCAGGTTGGCGGCCGTGCGGCTGGTCATCTTCGGGCCCGGGCGCCACATGACCCGATAAGGCAGCACCTGGCCATCGGGAAGATAGGACCAGTCCGTCTGGATACGATCCTGCTGCACGTAGTTGGCGTTGTAGCTGGCGTTGAACGCGACACCGAACCGACCGTCCATGAACACATCGGCGTAACCCAGCTGCGCGGACGGGTAGATCGTCGAATGTTTCTTGTCATCGGGGAAGTATTTACGGGATGACGTGGAGTCCGAGGTGCCGACGCTGCCGATCTGGAACACGAGCTCGCGGTCGGTGCGGTCGAAAGCGTACTTGCTGCGCAGGTTGATCAGGCCACCCGGCGAGTCGGCGTCCAGACGGGCGGTCAGCGTGTTGTTCAGCTCGAGCGCCTCGATGCCCGTGATCGACATCTGCTCGAAGGAGTTCTGACGGCCGGTGTTGTTATTGGACGTGGCCGTGGCCATGCGCGCGCCGTCGATGGTGAACGTGCTGTACTTCGGATCGAGACCGCCGATGCGCACGGCGGTGGCGTCCACTTCGGTGTAGTCGAGCGAAATGCCCGGCATGGACTTCATGAACTCGCCCACGTCGCCCATGGTCAGCGCGCCGAAGTTGTCGGCGGCGACGACATTCTTCGCGTTCATGGCGGCGCGACGTTCCATGATGGCGCTGGCCTGGCCTTGGCGTTTCGCCGTGACGATCACCATGTTCAGTTCGTCGGCGTCGCCGGTCGAGGCATAGCTCGGCACCTTGAGCTCGAAATCCAACGTCACGATTTCATTCGCGACGATAGTGGTGGCGGCCTTGGATTCCTGCAGACCCGTGTAACGGACCACGACGGTGGCGTCGCCGGCCGGCACGCCGTTCAGACGGAAATTGCCGCCATCTTCGGAGTACGTGACGATGGTCGTGCCTTCGACCCGAACCTCGGCATTGCGCACGTACTCACCGGTTGCGGTGTTGAGGACGCGACCGCGCACACCGCCGGTGCCGATCTGTTGTCCCGACTGCGCACGTGAGATGGCATCGCTGGCCTGCGCCAGCAAGATCACATTGTTTTCATCCGACTTGATCGTGAGCCCGGTGCCGGCGAGCAAGGTGAGCAACGCTTCGCGCGCATCCATCTCGCCCGTGATGGCGGGCGTGTCGATTCCTTCCAACGATCCTGCCGGCGCGATGATCTGCACCTGGGCCTGTCGCGCCAATTCCGGGATCGCGGTGACCGCCGGCTGCGCGGGCACTTCGAATGTGCGCTGTCGGGCCATCGCGTGTGGAGCGGCCGCCAATGCGGTGGCGATCGCGCTGGCCAGCAGGACGTTTTTGTAACGATTCATGGTGTTCCCAACAAGCTGTGTGAATAGCGAAGTTGAGAACAAAGAGCGCTGATGCGGACTTTTCCGTCAGCCTGTCAAAAAAAATTCAAAGTGCGCGGGCGATGACGATGCGACCTTGTTCCTGCCGCGCCTCCGCGCCGAACACGTTCGCGACGGCCCGGCTGAAACCCAAAGGATTGTTGACCGCGAACAGTCCAGTGACCGGCAACTGCGCCAGCTCCGGGTCGGCGATGACGATGGGCGTGTCGCTGTAGCGCGCATAGAGCGCCACGGCTTCGGCGAGCGTTTCTCCCTGCAGAGCGATCTTTCCTTCGCGCCAGGCCAGCTCACGCCCGATCTGCCCGAAAGAGAGTGCCCGCAACTGCCAGCCTTGCTCTTTTCCTTCCAGCAAAGAGGCTCCGGTGTTCGCCGCCAGAGGAATCGAACCGGATTGTTTCTCTTCACCCAGCACCACGCGACCGTCCCGCACGAGCACCTGCGCGGCTTGCCCATCCAGCTTGCGCACCACGAAGGTTGCCGTTGCCGCCTCCAGGTGCTGGCCATCGATTTCGACGAATGTGGGTACCGTCGCGCCCGCACCTTCGATCAATACTTCTCCGCGCACGAGATGAATCCGGCGCCGTCCTTCATCGTCGTGGATCTCGATGCGAGTGTCGGTGTTGAGCGTGATCGTGGTTCCATCGCCTAGCGGCACCGTGCGCATTTCACCTTTGGCGGTGGCATACGCGGTCGGCATCTGCAACACCGCTACCAGCATCACCACGATCACGAGCGATGCGGCCAGCACACCGCTCCAATTGATCATGCGCCGACGCGGCACGTCGAGTGCGGCAGATCTAAAGTTTTCGGGATCGTATTGCGGACCGAGCGCACCCGCGGACTCACTGCGGATCCAGATCGCCTTGGCGCGGATGAATGCGCCACGGCGGCGACGATCGCCCATCAGCCAGTGCTTCAGTTGGTCGGCTTCGGTGGCGGAAAGCGGCGCGCGATCGATCCGGGCCACCCATTCGGCGGCGGTGCGGTCAATGTCCTGGCTGGTTTCGCGCTCTTGCACTGGGTCGCCTTTGTTCTCGTTCGAATCCATTAGAGCCTTGGGCGGGGGCTGTTCCGCCACCGGCGAACCAATCTCCCAGCCAGCGAATGCCCCGAACGATGTGCTTTTCGACCGTGTTCTCGGACAACCCCATCCGAGAGGCGATTTCCCGTTGTGACAATCCCCGAACCCGTCGCAGGACGAATGCCTCGCGGGTCTGCCCGGGCATACTGGCGATCACCTCGGCGAGCTGACGCAAGTCGTCATGCGCGATCGCGTTCTGCTCGGGGGTGGCGGCCTCGTCGGGCCAGTCGACCAGCCCCAGGTCTTCGACCGCCAGGATGGGCACGATGCGCGCCCGACGGATGCTACGAACCACCAGCGAATGCGCCACCTGAAACAGATAGGCGCGCGGATTCAAGATGTCGTCGACGCGCTCGCGTTCGGCCAACAGCGCGTAGCTCTCTTGAACGATATCGTCGACATCGAACGCCGCGGGCGCGCGCCGGCGTGACAGCCAGCCTCGGAGCGCGGCCTCATGCGGCAGAATGTGTTGCATGAACCACCGCGCTCGCTCGACATCGTCCAGAGGGAACGCCGCGCTTCCCTCCATTTCGGTTCGATCAGCCACCCGGTGCCCCAACAACCCCAGCCCGAAAAACGAGGGGCACATGCTATGCGGCGTGTATGACGGATATGTTTCAGTCGGCTGCGAAGCTGTGCAGAACGAGTGCCGGCCGCTGCACATTGTTGGTCATGGGCGCTGGAGCCACGCTGACCGCGGCCTTGGACCCGGTCGAAAAGAACCCGATCTGGGCCACGAGCTGTTGAGCCTGCATCTGCATCACCTTGCTCGCTGCGGCCGATTCTTCGACGAGCGCGGCATTCTGTTGTGTCGTCTGGTCCATCTGCGTGACTGCGTTATTGACCTGATCGATGCCCGCCGCCTGCTCTTCGCTGGCCGCGGTGATCTCGGCAACGATGTCGCTGACCTTCTTCACGCTGTCCATGATCTCGGCCAGCACGCGCCCCGAGGAATCGACCAGGTCGGAGCCGGTCTTGACCTTGCTCACCGAGTCGCCGATCAGGTCCTTGATCTCCTTGGCGGCTGTCGCGCTCCGTTGCGCGAGCGTGCGAACTTCCGAGGCGACCACCGCGAAGCCGCGACCTTGCTCGCCGGCACGCGCCGCTTCGACGGCGGCGTTGAGCGCCAGCAGATTGGTTTGAAACGCGATCTCGTCGATGACACCGATGATGTCGGCAATCTTGGCGCTGGACGCGTTGATCTCCTCCATCGCGTGGATCGCGTCACCGACCACGCTGCTGCCTCGTTGCGCCTGGTCGCGTGCGCCGGTGGCAAGCTGCCTCGCCTGACGAGCGTTGTCCGCATTCTGCTTCACGGTGGCAGTCATCTCTTCCATGCTGGCCGCGGTCTCTTCCAGCGCCGACGCCTGCTCCTGCGTGCGCTGTGAAAGATCGTCATTACCTCTTGAGAGCTGCTCCGAGGCGCTGCCGACGGAATCGGCCGCCTTGCGCACGCCACCGACGATCTCGTTGAGCCGGTCGTCCATCTGTCGTAACGCTTGGAGCAACTGCCCGAATTCGTCCTGCTGATGGATGGTGATTCGATTACCGAGCTTGCCCCGTGCGATGTTGTTGGACACTTCGACCGCGGTGTTCAGCGATCCCATGATGGAGCGAACGATCCATAGTGCCAGGGCGAGCCCGACGGCGATGGACAGAATCGAAACCGCGAGCACGATTGTCCGATTGCTCTCATACATGGCGCGCGACTCGTCACGCATCTCGCGCGCGCGTCCGAGCTGGAACTGCAATGCTTCTTTGACTGCTTCGCGCATCGGGTCGAACGCGTGCTCGACCTTGGTCATCCGAAGCTCACGCGCCTTGGCGATGTCGCCGGCCTCGAGCGCGGCATGCACTTCGGTGGTCGCGTCGACCAGCGCTGCTCTGGCTTGAGTGATCTGCGTATGCAGCCGGCGACCTTCGACGCTGGAAATGAGCGCCGACCATTGCTCGAGGCGATTGGTGATGATGTCGCGGTTCTTCGCGATCGTTTCCCGCGCTTCCGCCAGCGCTTCCTTGGTCTGCAGCGCCAGGGCGTAGTCGAGGATCTGAACGTTCTCCAGCTGCAGTCCGTAAATCTCGCCCACGTGCGCGACCGACATGGTGCGCATTTCGAACATGCGATCCATGTTGTCGTTGGTCGCACTCAAGGCGCGCAACCCGAGTACGCCCACGACCGCCAGCGCGGCGATGACGACGCCGATGGTGCTCAGCAACTTGGCCCTGACATTCAGTTTCATACGTCCGTCCCATCTCAAATGCATGCGCGAACTGCGCAACTGTGTAGCCGGGCCAACGGCTGAAACATCGACAGATTGAGTCCGCGAACCCGAATCAGGCAACGCCTCAACCGCACAATGCGAAACCGGCTGTCGGGGGTGCGGGCAACACTACGTTTTGTTGTTTTGCGTCATGACTATTTCGTGGTTAGTGCGCTGCGAGGATGGCTTTGTCGATGACATCCGGTCAGCAACGCCGCACCGTTTGGGCGGCCCGGTCGTTGCAACCTTTCCACCGATCGGCAGTTATGAGATCCCGTCGTGCTTACACAAACGGAGGTAAGACCATGGCACGTCAATCCCTGATTCCGTTCGGCTTCGCCGCGCGCGAACCGATACTTTCCCTGCATCGTGAGATGAATCGTCTGTTCGACGACGTGTTTCGCGAGGACCCGGGCTCGCAGCTGGCGGGTCGGGCGTCGAGCACGGGTCTGCCGACGCTGATCAACGCCCGCATGAATGTTTCCGAGACCGACAAAGATATCCGCGTGACCGTCGAGCTACCCGGCGTCACCGAGCAAGACATCGATGTCAGCCTCGAAGACGACACACTGACGATACGCGGTGAAAAGCGAGAAGAACGCGCCGAAGGCGAGCGCGAAAACTTTCACTACATCGAGCGATCGTACGGCAGCTTCCAACGCTCACTGCGCCTGCCTTTCTCGGCCCAACCCGACCAGGTGCGGGCGTCGTTCCAGAACGGGGTGCTGACAGTCACTGTGCCCAAGAACGAGCGCGAGTCGCGCACTCACAAAATTCAGGTACAAGGGTCGAGCATTCAAGGCGGAGAACGTCGAGAGCAAGTGACGGCACGCAAGGATGTCGCCGGCGAGGGCGGTAAAGAGAGCGGTAAAGAGACCTCTCGCGGCGGCAGCCCGAGCGCGAAACACTGACCCCTCGGCAGCCACGGCGCCCCACTTCGAGGCGTCGTGGCTCGTGCTGCTCGAACCGCATCACTTCTGATCCGGCGGAGCCGTGGTGGTTTGCTCCGTGCCCTTATCGTCGGCATAGGGACGCTGCTTGTCCGGCGTCGTCTCGTTCAAGCGTTGGCGCGTCGACGGATCCGAATCCATCGGCCGACCTTGGCCGGGTGGCTCGTCGTTCCGGGTGGGATCGTCGCCCGCCATGTGTCCGTTCTTGCACGCAACGAGCGCGATGAGCGCGGCGGGAATGTAAAAGAGTTTACGCATGGTCTGTCCCTCCTTTGCCCGATCGGCGCCCGCGTCAGTGCGGCAGACGACGTTCGGTCCCCGAAGTGCGCCGCGACCGTCTCGGTGTTCGTTCCTCTTCGTCCTCCGACTCCTCCTCGGCAACGTCTTCGGCGTTCTCATCCGCGAGCAATTCGGGAAGGATCTCTTGTTCGGCGAGCTCGGTGAGCTGCCGATCCAGATCCTTGCCTTCGTCCAGCGCCCGTGACATCGACTTCGTCACCGCGTCGATGCCGGTCGCTTGCGCCAACGTACGCGCGGTGCCCCAGGCAGCGATGCAATAGTGCTCGGTCTTCTGAAGGCCGGCGATCAACACCGCGTCGCGCGCGGCACCGGCGGGGATTTCTTGTACATGCTCGCGCAGATCGTCCAGCAATCCCTGGGCCGCGACATTTTTCTTACGCCCCGGACTCTGCTCCATCTCCTCGAACGCGTTGTCTATGTCTTCAATGAGCTGGGCGCCACTCTCCATTCGCCGCTCCAGGCATTGCTGTAGCGACTCCGACTCCGCCGCTTTGACGAAGCGTGGCGCCATGCGCGCGAGTTGGTTCTCGGCGCTGTATATCTCCTGCAATTCCAATGTCAGCATCTCACTTCCGCTCGGCGGCTCATGGTGAGCCTGGGAACGCCGCTTCGAGCGCTGCTCTATCTTTTTGCGCGTGGCCATCGATTGTCTCCCGTGATTTCAACTTGAGATCGCGCCCGCATCGGACGCATGGCCGCAACGGTGCGCTCGGCACCATCGTTCCATCGCGGCTCATTTCTCACGGGAGGTCGGGAGATTCGGTGGCGCTCCGCGCGGAGCGAATGTCGATCACATCTGGCGGAACAGGTGCAGGTAGCTGCGGCTGACGGGCAGCAGCTCGTCGCGACCCTTCATGTGAATATCGGCGGTTTCGTTCGCGGCGCGCGTGACGTGGCTGATGGCTCGAAGATTGACCACGACGGAGCGATGTACTTGCGCGAACTGGGCTGGATCGAGCTGCCCGAGCAGCTCCTTGAGCGGGGTGCGAACCACCGCGTCCCGTGGCTGGCCCGCATCGTCGCGCCATGCGACCCGGGTGTACTTCTCTTCCGAACGCAGATAGTCGATGTCGTCCACTGCGATCAGCCGAACGGTCTGGCCCACCGAAGCGCGCAGCCAACGCAGGTTCGTCGGTTGTTTGGCGTGATCGAGGGTCGCGGCGAGCTGCTGTAGCAGAGCTTCGGTGTTCAGTGCTGGTTGAGCAGCCTGCAATCGCTCTTTGAGACGCGCGATGGTCTCCGCCAGACGTTCGGATTCGACCGGCTTCACGAGATAATCGAGCACGCCCTGAGCGAACGCTTGCACAGCGTACTGATCATATGCAGTGACGAAGACAAGATGCGCGCGGCGGCCGATGTGCTGGGCAGCCTCGACGCCGGTCTTGCCCGGCATCTGCACGTCCAGAAAGCAGATCTCCGGTCGATGCGTTGCGAACAGATCGATCGCTTCCCGACCGTTGCGCGCATGAGCGACGACCTTCAACTCCGGCCAGAGCCGCGCAAGCATGCCTTCCAGCGCATCTCGCAGCAGCGGCTCGTCATCGGCGATGAGTGCGGTGGGCTGTCGAGTGCTCATGCGCGGGCGGGAAAATTCAGCTCGGCGCAGACGCCATGCGGCTCGATCTCGGTGAGATGCAGTTGAGCGTCGCCGCCGAACGCAAGCTGCATCCGCTCGCGCAACGTGCCTAGCCCGGTGCCGAGGCCGCTTCCGTGCATCTTCATTCCCACGCCCGTATCTACGACCCGCACCAAACAACGGCCGTCGCGCAGCCACGCATCGAGGTCAATGCGCCCGCCCTCTTCGCTTGGATCGATGCCATGTTGGACGGCATTCTCGACGAGCGTGAGCAACGTCATCGGCGGACTTTGACACTTTGCGGCCGCCGGTTCGATTCGCAAGACGAACTGCAATCGATCCGGCATCCGCATTTGCATCAGCTCCAGGTAGGCTCGCACCAGATCCAACTCTTGCTCGAGCGTCGTCGCCTGCTCCTGCATTCGGGGGACGGCCGCCCGGAGGTACGCGATCAGGTTCGCCAGCACTTGCGACGCTCGCGGCGAGCCTGCATTGACCAGCGCTTGCACGTTCGCGAGCGTGTTGAACAGAAAGTGAGGTTTCACCTGCGCCTGCAACAGTCGCAGGCGCGCGTCGAGCGCCTGGCGCTCGAGCTCACTGCGCTCCAGCTCGAATGCCAGGGCTTGATCGCGAGCAAAGACATCCCGTTGCCGGAGCATCGCCACGAGCGCAATCCAGGGCCCGAACAGCAGCCCTTCCACGATGAGCGCGAGCAGTGCCTTCATCTGCGCCGGCTCGTGCGCCGAATGAATGTCGATGGCCATCGAGACCGAGTGCGCGAGTAGCGCGCCGACAAGAACGGCTGCGACCACACCCACGACCTGAAGAACCCAACGCGACAGCCAGGACGGCAATCGCATCGGGCGCTGTTCGAACAGTCCAAAAGCCAGCATCGCCACCAAGCTCACCACGATTGCATGACCGATCGTGATATCCGCCGTGGGGGCCGAGGACGGCAGGCTGTTCGCCGCGCCGAATAGCGTCCCCAAGCTCAGCGCCAGCACCCATCGACGCCAGCCGAACGCGAGCGCCAGGCCTCGCGGACGCGCTTGCATGATTCGTGGGTCGCCAATCGCGGATGACATGAGCCAACTATAGATCCTGAGCGCCGCGTTCGCCCGCAGTTTATCCGCTCCGTAAGTGCCCGGTCCGCCGTTCATCCGCCGGAATCGTCGCTCGAGACGCCCGGACCGGCGCTCGTCGCATGCGCTCGTTTTCTCGACTGCTCGCTTTCATAGTCCGGCCGAAACCGACAGGGAGAACACTCATGATTTTGAAAAAGCGCATTCTTATCGGCGTGGCCGCGGTGTTCGCGTTGGCGATCGTGTCGCTCGCGGTCATGCTGAGCCATGACGCCCCTTGTCCCGCGCCAGTCGCGTCCACGCAAGGCACACAGTTCAAGATGAAAGCGGTCAGGCAACGATGTTATGGATCGCCGGCGGTGCTGACGGTCGAGGACATCGCCAAGCCGACTCCCGCCGATGACGAAGTGCTGGTTCGGGTACGAGCGGCGGCGGTCAACCCGCTCGACTGGCATGGCGTCGCCGGGCAGCCCTACATCATGCGCCTGGGAAGCGGGCTGGGCGCACCCGAAGACCCGAGCGTCGGCGTCGACTTCGCGGGAATCGTCGAATCGGTCGGCAAAGAGGTGACGCGCTTCAAGCCCGGCGACGAAGTGTTCGGCGCGCGTGGCGGCGCATTCGCCGAGTACGTCGTCGTTTCCGAAAATCGCGCGCTCGCCAGCAAGCCTGCCAATCTCACATTCGAGCAAGCCGCGGCGATTCCTATTGCGGCCGTAACGGCATTACAAGCGCTGCGCGACCAGGCGCACGTTCGGGCCAGCCAGAAAGTCCTGATCAATGGCGCATCGGGTGGCGTCGGCACCTATGCCGTTCAGATCGCCAAGTCATTGGGCGCCGAGGTCACTGGCGTGTGCAGTACCAGAAACGTCGAGCTCGTGCGCTCGCTCGGGGCGGATCGAGTGGTCGATTACAAAAAAGAAGACTTCACTACGGCGAGCGAGCGCTATGACGTCATCATCGATAACGTTGGCAATCGTTCTGCCCTGGATCTGCGGCGCGCCCTCAAACCGAACGGCACTGTCGTCATCGTCGGCGCGCCCAAAGATGGCCCGTGGATCGGCACGTTCTGGGGCGTCATCCGCGGCCTGGCGTTATCCTGGTTCGTCGACGAGAAATTCGTGTTCTTCGTCGCCCGGCTGACCCCGGACGATCTGAATGTTCTAGCCCGGCTCGCGCGCGACGGGAAGCTCACCTCGGTCATTGACCGGAGCTTCCCGCTCGAGGAAACGTCGAAGGCCATCGAGTATCTGGCAGGATGGCACGCCCGAGGCAAAGTCGTCGTGCGCGTCCCGCCAGACTCGAAGGAAAGTTAGAACCGGAAGCCCACGCCGAAGGTCGTCTCGAACGTGTTCAAGGAATCGTCGTAGCGATCGATCACCTTATCGAGATAGCGATAGCGCGCGTCCAGTCGCAGCGAGACGTTGTCGGTCACGAAGTACTTGGCGCCGACGCCGGCGTTCAACGTGAAGCCGTTGTCGTCCTCGATGCGTGCCACCGGGCCGCCGTTGATCGTTCCGATGATCGGCCGGTCGAGGTCCGCGCTGGCATAGCCGATGCCCGCGAGCACGTAGGGCACGAAGCGGCTGCCCGGATTGAAGTGATAAATCGCGTCGACATCGAACGTGGTGAGGTCGAGGTCGATGTCGCCCGTGGGCAGACCCGTCACGGACGTATTGGTCCGACCCAAGGACAATTCAAGGCCCAATGCATCGGTGAAGTTGTAACCGTAGCGCAAGCCATAAGTGAGATCGTCATCGAGCTTCGGTGTGCGCCCGTTGATTCTACGATCGCTCAGATCGTCGCCGAACGCCTCGCCCACATAGGCATGAACTTCCTGGCTACCCGCGGTCACCTGCGCCACCGCCGGTACAGCGGCACCGGCAAGCACGCCCACGGTCGCCAATCCAATCAGGCTTTTCTTCGTCAACATCATCGTCTCCTAAACTTTTATTCACCATCGCATTGCTGCGACGTGGAACGGAGCTTGCGCCTGCAATGCCGCTCGAATAAATCGCTCGGCGCGTAACAACGTGTTGCTTGGAATTCAGCAATCGCCGGGGAACTTGCCGTGGAATTCGTATCACCTCCGGCCCCACTCGGCGCATGAATCATGCTTCCCCTCTGTCACTCTTAATGCGATTCGCAAAAAAGTCGTTTCCCCTCGCGTGTACGCTCAGTTGCACTCACTCTTTTAGCAACTGTTGCGAGGGCCGCCGGATGACAACAAACAACAACGTTCGAATTGCGAATGCGGTGAAGAAGGCGCTCATCTCGCTGACCGCTGTGGCCGCCGTGATGGCCGGACCCGCGATGGCCAAAGACGTGGTGATTCACGCCGGCACGCTCATCGACGGCGTCGCCGCCGCGCCGAAGAGCAAGGTCTCCATCGTCATCAAGGATCAGCGCATCGTCTCCGTGCAGAATGGTTTCGTCACGCCCGCCGGTGCCGAAGTGATCGATCTTTCATCGGCCACCGTGCTGCCGGGCTTCATCGAATCGCACGATCACATTTCCTCCAGCGGCGACCGTCGGCCGATGAATCGTTTCACCCAGAGCGAAGGTGACGCGGTGATCGCCGGAACGCTCAACGCGCGTCGCGAAGTGGAGCTGGGATTCACCACCGTGCGCGATCTGGGCTCCGGCCCGCTCACGGCGCCGGCGCTGATTCGTGCTATCGAGGCGGGAAAGATCGTCGGGCCTCGCTTGTGGACCGCGCTCGAAGCGCTTGGGCCGACCGGCGGGCATTCGGATCGCGCCAACGGCCTGCGTCCGGATCTGGTGTTCGAAGGGCGTGAGGCATCCATCGTCGACAGCGCGGAGGACGCCCGCATCAAGGTTCGCGAACACCGCCGCCGTGGCGCTACCGTCATCAAAATCATGCCGAGCGGCGGCGTCGGCTCGATCGGCGACGATCCGACTCACATGACCATGACCGACGAAGAAATGAAGACGGTCATCGACACGGCGCATGAGCTCGGGCTCAAAGTCGCAGCTCACGCGCACGGCAAGAAAGCGATCGATCACGCCATTCTCGCGGGCGTGGACTCCATCGAGCACGGCACCTACGCCGATGCGGAGAGCTACAAGCTGATGAAACAACACGGCACGTTCCTGGTGCCGACGCTGCTGGTCGCCGATGCGATCTATCAGACTGCCATCAAGACGCCGGAGCAGTTGCCGCCAACCGTGGCCGAGAAAGCCATCGCCGTCACGCCGACCATGATCGGAAATGCCGGGCGTGCTTACAAAGCCGGAGTGAAGATTGCGTTCGGCACCGACCAGGGCGCCACGTCGAATCGCAACAAGGCCGAGGAATTCGCGTTGCTGGTGAAAGCCGGCCTCACGCCGATGGATGCGATCTTCACCGCGACCCGCAATGCCGCCGAGCTGATCGGCACGCCGGAAGACATCGGCTCGGTGCAAGCCGGCCGTTATGCCGACATCGTCGCGGTGAAAGGCGATCCGCTCAACGACATCACCGAACTGCAGCGCGTGGAGTTCGTGATGAAGGGCGGTGAGGTGATCAAGCGCGACGGGAAGATGCAGCGCTGATTCGATCCACGGTGGCGTCGCTTAGCGCGGCGCCACCGCGTTGCTCGATGTGCGATTCTTGGCGGATCGCGCGTTATATGCAAAGCCCGCGATCGCAGCGATCGCGACGATTGCTTGTAACAAGAGCGTCTGCACGGAAGGAAACACGCCCATCAGCTCGATCCGCGGCAAGGGCAATGTTTGTACCGACAGGATTCCCGCCTCCTGCAGCGCTTCGGCGCCCTTGCCCGCAAGTATCACGGCGAGCACGGCAATCAGGATCGAGCTCCACGAGAAGAACTTGCCGATCGGCAGATGCGCGCTGAATTTCAACAGCGCGGTGGCAACGAGCGCCAGCACCGCCGAGCCTGCAACGAATCCCGCCAGCGTCGCAGCCCCGTTGCCTTCGCTACCGAGCGCCGCGTAGAACAAAATCGTCTCGAACACTTCCCGATACACCATCAGGAATGCCAGACCGGCGAGCAACCACGCCGAGCGGCCTCGCAAGATTCCGGACAGATTGTTCTGGAAATAGCGTTGCCAGTGCCCGGCGACGCTTTTCTGATGCATCCATAAACCGACGGTCAGCAAAATGAACGCGGCAAACAACGATGCATATCCTTCCGTGAGCTCACGGCTCGCGCCGCTGATGTCGATGAGATATCTCGCGACCAGCCAGGTCACGCCGCCGGCGGCGAGCGCCGAAATCCAGCCGCCATGAACATAGGGCATCAATTCCTGTCGGTTCGACTTGCGCAGAAACGCGACGATGGCGACGACCAGCAACAGAGCTTCCATTCCTTCGCGCACCAGGATCGTGAAGCTCGCGATGAACGTCGTGGCCGCGCCTGTGTTGTTCTGATCGAGGACTTTGCTCGCGTCGTTCAACACTTCTTCGACCGCCGCGAGCTGTTCCGCCACTTCATCAGGTGTCGCGCCCCGATCGAGCCGGGCTCGATACTCGGCCATCACTCCTTCGATACGGGTCAGCAGCTTCGCATCTCTCGCCGCCAGTCGCGGCTCGATGGGCTCGATGCCATCGAGGTACGACGACAATGCCAATCGCGCAGCCTCGTCCTTGTTGCCGGCTCGATAGGCCGCGATGCTCTGATGCAAACGGGATCGCGCGAGCGCCACGCCGGTCTCTTGACCCAATGCCGATGGTGTCGCACGCAGGTAAGCAAGCAACGCCGACGCGCGATCCTCGCCCAAGTCTGTGGCCAGTTCATTCTCGGTCTGGCGCACCAGCGTATTCAGATCCGGGATGCGATCGCGCATCGCTGGATCCTGCTGCCAAAGCCTCGCACCGGTCTGACGGGTCGGCTCGGGATAAGCCAGCGTTCCAACATAAAAGCTCAGCGCCCAGCGATCTTCGGGCGACAACGACGCGAAGCTCGGCATGGCCGTGCCCGACACCCCTTGGCTGATCGCTTCGAATAGAGAGTAGAGGCTGCGCACACGGGCGCGACTCGCATCGGTGAATGCCACCGGCGGCGGCTCGAGTTTGGCGGCAGCGGGACCGTCGCCATGACCGGTGGCGCCATGGCAAGCACTACATTGCTCTTGATAAAGCGCCGAGCCGCGAGCGAGATCGGGAGCGGACTTCGGCGCGATCGGCACCGGATAAGTGATCAGCAGCTGATTGGCGAGCGCATGCGCAAGCTGCGCGACCTTCGCGGCGTCGGCTTGCTGAGAGACGGCCGTTTCCAACAGTTGGCTTTGCTGAGTGAGCTGCTCGCGACCGTCGCGCGCGGGCAGCGAATCCAATCGCTCCCGGATCGTGGCCGTGAACTCCAACATTTCCCGGAATTCGCCGGGATGGGTGACCTGGCCATCGGCGACGGCGCCCCCATAGTCCACCGCGACATAATCGATGAGCTGCCACAACTGGCGAACCTGCAGGTCCAGCTTGTCATCTTCCGCTGACAACGCCGGGCCCGCGCCAAACACCAACAGCCACGCGATCGATACCACCGCCCACGAGAGCCAGGCCTCGCGAGCCGATGAGAATGAGAACCGATTCATGATCGCAGCCTAGCGACCGACGGGGCGCGAATCAAATGAAGTCGGCGACACCTTACTGCGGCAAATTGCCTCAACTCGTGGGCGCGCCGCGATTCCGTCCGTCCAACGACAGGTTGAGCAGCAGCACGTTCACTCGGGGCTCGCCAAGGATGCCGAAGGTCCGGCCTTCGGTGGCCTGCCTCACCAAGGCGCGAATCTCCGCCTCGGGTCGGTTGCGCAACCGAGCCACCCTGGGAACCTGATACTCCGCGGCCGCCGGGGAGATATGTGGATCGAGTCCACTGGCCGATGCGGTCACCAGGTCGATGGGCACCAGAGACTCGTTCTGAGGATCCAGGGCACGCAGCGCCGCGACTCGATCGGTGATGAGGGTCGCCAGCGTGGGATTGGTCGGGCCCAGGTTCGACCCGCTCGACGCCGCCCCGTTGTACGGCTGCGGCGTCGTGGCCGAGGGTCGACCGAAGAAATATTTAGGATCGGAGAACGATTGGCCGATCAGACGCGAGCCGATCGACTTGTCACCTTCGCGGATCAAGCTGCCGTTCGCCGCGTCCGAGAACACGGCCTGACCGATCCCGGTGACTGCCAACGGATACACCACGCCTGTGATCACGGTCAGCAATAGAAATGAAACCAATGCAGGACGAAGCTCATTCATGAGAGTACGCCTCAAACCAGACCGAACGCCGCGAGCAACAGGTCGATCAACTTGATGCCGATGAACGGCACGACCAGACCGCCGAGCCCGTAGATCAACAGATTCCGCCGTAACAACAGCGCCGCCGACGTGGCGCGCGTCTTCACGCCACGCAAGGCCAGCGGCACGAGGAACACGATGACGATGGCGTTGAAGATCACCGCCGACAGGATCGCGCTCTCGGGACTTTCCAAACCCATCACGTTGAGCGCATTCAACGCCGGATAAGTGGCCGCGAACGCCGCCGGAATGATGGCGAAATACTTGGCGACGTCGTTGGCGATGGAGAATGTCGTCAGCGCGCCGCGCGTCACCAGCATTTGTTTACCCACGTCGACGATCTCGATCAGCTTGGTCGGATTGGAGTCGAGATCGACCATGTTGCCGGCTTCTTTCGCCGCCTGAGTGCCTGTATTCATCGCCACGGCCACGTCGGCTTGCGCCAGTGCAGGAGCATCGTTGGTACCGTCGCCGCACATCGCGACCAGCCGGCCTTCGCTCTGGTTGCTACGGATCAAAGCGAGCTTCTTCTCCGGCGTCGCTTCGGCGAGGAAGTCATCCACGCCCGCTTCGGCAGCAATCGCGGCCGCAGTGAGTCGATTGTCGCCCGTGACCATGATGGTCTTGATGCCCATCTGACGAAGCTCGGCGAAGCGCTCGCGAATGCCGCCCTTCACCACGTCCCGCAGCTCGATCACCCCGAGCACGCGTTTGCCGTCGGTCACGACGATCGGAGTGGCGCCTCGCCGTGCAATCGAATCCACCGACTCGCTCAATCGGGTGGGCCAGATGCCGCCTTGTTCCTCGACGAACTTGCGAATCGCATCGGCCGCGCCTTTGCGCAGACTGCGACCTTCCAGGTCGACGCCGCTCATCCGCGATTGCGCGGAGAACTTGTGGAACGTGTGCGAGACCGTGGCGAGATCACGCGCCCGAAGCTGGAACTTCTGCTTCGCGAGCACGACGATGGAACGTCCCTCCGGCGTTTCATCGGCCAGCGACGCCAGTTGCGCCACATCCGCCAGTTCCTGTTCGGTGACGCCGGGGGCCGGCACGAACGCCGATGCCTGACGGTCGCCGAGCGTGATCGTACCCGTCTTGTCCAAGAGCAGCACATCGACGTCGCCCGCCGCTTCCACAGCACGACCCGACGTCGCAATCACGTTCGCTCGAACCATCCGATCCATCCCCGCGATGCCGATGGCGGACAGCAGCGCTCCGATGGTTGTCGGGATCAAGCAGACCAACAACGCGACCAGCACGGTGAGCGTGACGACCGAGCCCTGCCCTGCCGCGGCCACAGCGAATTGAGAGAACGGAGCGAGCGTTGCGGTGGCGAGCAGGAACACCAATGTGAGCATCGCGAGCAGAATGGACAATGCGATTTCATTCGGCGTCTTGCCGCGCTTCGCGCCTTCGACCATGGCGATCATGCGATCGAGAAAGCCTTCGCCTTCTCTCGCCGTGACGCGCACGACGATCCAGTCGGATAGCACGCGCGTCCCGCCGGTCACCGACGAGAAGTCGCCGCCGGCTTCACGCAGCACCGGCGCCGATTCGCCTGTGACCGCGCTCTCGTTCACCGATGCGACGCCTTCGACGATCTCGCCGTCGGCGGGAATCGTGTCGCCACTCTCGACCAACACCAAGTCGCCCCGACGCAAGGTGCTCGCTTCGGCCGATTTATAGTCGGCGCGATTGCTGGCCGTAATTTTCTTTGCGTAGGTGTTCCTGCGCATCGATCGCAAGGTGGCGGCCTGCGCCTTGCCGCGCCCCTCGGCCAGCGCTTCGGCGAAGTTTGCAAACAAGACCGTCAACCATAACCACGCGGCGATCGCGAGAACAAACCCTGGACGGCCCGCGCCTTCGATCTGTCCCGCGGCGGCGCCGATACCGATGATGGTCGTGAAGAGACTGCCGACGAACACCACGAACATCACCGGGTTTCGTATCTGCACTCTGGGATCGAGCTTGCGGAACGAATCGACGATGGCGGAGTGGAGAATCGCACCAGTGACGTATTTCGCCGTCGGACGCAGCATTCCACCGCCGCCCCCCGCCGCCGCGGGAACGACCTGCTCGGACTTTCCTTCAGAAACGTTTGCTTGGGTAGTAGCCACGTGGATCAACCTTTGCCGATCATTTGCAAATGCTCGACGATGGGACCGAGCGCCAGCGAAGGCAGGAACGTCAATGCGCCGACCATCAGCACGACACCGATGAGCATCGCGATGAACAGAGGCGTGTGCGTCGGCAACGTGCCGGCCGTGATCGCCACGTTTCGTTTAGCGGCCAGGCTGCCGGCAATCGCCAGCACTGGAATCATGATCCAATAGCGCGACACCCACATCGCCACGGCGAGTGCGATGTTGTAGAAAGGTGTGTTCGCGGAGAGTCCGCCAAAGGCGCTGCCGTTGTTGTTACCAGCGGAGGAGAACGCATACAGAATCTCCGAGAAGCCGTGAGCGCCCGGATTCGCGACGCTGCCCGTGCCGACAGGAAGCGCGCTTGCCAGTGCCGTGCCGACCAGCACGACCACACATGGCAGCAGCAGCACCATCGACGCCATTTTCACTTCATAGGCTTCGATTTTCTTGCCGAGATATTCCGGCGTGCGGCCCACCATCAGACCGGCGATGAAAACCGCGACCAGCGCGAACATCAACATGCCGTACAAGCCGCTGCCGGCGCCGCCGAATACGACTTCGCCGAGCTGCATGAGCCACATCGGCACCAGACCACCGAGCGGTGTATACGAGTCATGCATCGAGTTCACGGAGCCGTTGGACGCCGCCGTGGTGGCGGCCGCCCAGAGCGCGGAGTTCGCGATGCCGAAGCGCACTTCCTTGCCTCCCATGTTGCCGCCAGGGTGCGTGGCCGAGCTCATCTGATCCACAAGCGATGTTTCCAGGCGCGGATTGCCCGCTTGCTCGGCGCTGAACACACCGAACGTCAGTGGCAAAAAGATGATGAGCATGGCCGCATACACTGCCCACCCCTGGCGTGTGTCGTTCACCATGCTTCCGAACGTGTAGCACAGCGCCGCGGGGATCAGCAGGATCGCCAGCACCTCGAGGAAATTTGCGAGCGGCGTCGGGTTCTCGAACGGATGCGCGGAGTTCACATTGAAGAAGCCGCCGCCGTTGGTGCCCAGTTGTTTGATCGCGATCTGACTCGCCGCCGGGCCGAGCGGAATGGTTTGCTGCGTGATCTGTTCTTGTCTGGTAACTGCATTGCCTGCGGCATCCAGCACAGGCTGACCGGCCGCATCCTTGGCGGGCACTTGAATCGTCACGGGCTCGACCAGGTCGACGGTCCGGTACGCGGAGAAATTCTGGACCACGCCTTGCGACACCAGCACCAGCGCCAGAATCAGCGACAGCGGTAACAGCACGTAGAGCGTGCTGCGGGTCATATCCACATAGAAATTGCCGATCTGCCGGGCCTGTCGCCGAGCGAAGCCACGAATCAGCGCTATCAGCACTGCCATGCCGGACGCGGCGGAAACAAAGTTCTGTACGCTCAGCGCCAGCATCTGCGTGAAGTAGCTCATCGTCGACTCGCCGCCGTATCCCTGCCAGTTGGTGTTGGTGGCGAAGCTCACGGCGGTATTGAATGCGGACTTCGCCTCGACACCGGCAAATCCTTGCGGGTTCAGCGGCAGCACGCCTTGCGCGAGCTGGATGATGTAGACGGCGAGAAATCCGATGAAATTGAATAGCAGCACCGCGGCGGCATAGCGTTTCCACGACGACTCAGCCGCCGCATCGATGCCGCACAAACGATAGATGCCGCGCTCCACCGGGCCCAACACCGGCGAGAGAAACGTGCGCTCGCCCCGATAGATCTTTGCCACGTAGGCGCCCAGCGGTTTGACCAGCGCCGTGAGCACGATCGCGTACAGCAGGATCTGTACGATCCCCGGCATGTTCATTCGAATCTCTCCGGAAACAACAGCGCGATCACCAGGTACACCCCCAGAGCCGCGGCCAGCAGCAAACCGATCCAGTTCATGACGCTCACTTGCGCAACTTCCGATGCATGAGCTGCTCACCGCGCTCGCCGTCGCTCGATGCGCCGGAATCGACGTCCGAAGGAACGCCGTGCGGACCCGAAGCCGGGTTTTGAGACGATGGCTCCAGCAGAATCGTCAGCTTGTACAGCAGCCAGGTCAGGCCCATCAGCAACAGGAGATAAAACACGACTGTTCTGTCCATGGGTGGCTCCACGTCGGTAAGCACCGACCGTGTCATCGTAGGCACGGCGGTGTAAGCATGCCGTTAAGATTTCCGGCCCCCATCAGCGCCAGGGGAACGTCGTCGCCACGGTGAAGACGGCTCGTGCTTCGGAGCTGAGCACGTCCTGCGGCGTGCGGTTCAATTCCTTCAGGTCACTGCCATCGATCCATCTCAACGCGAGCTCGAACTTGCCGGCGGTGTAGCCGACGCCGACGGAGTAGTTCATGTATTCGCGGCCCGCGCCGGCGCGATGCAACTCTCTCCAGTAATCGCCGCCGCTATAAGCCACGTGTGCCAGCGCGGAAAATTTCGCGCGCAGCGGCAACGTGGCGTTCGCTTCGATGTAATAAGCAGGTGTTTTGCCGGCCGTGGTTGCGCCAGCGAAGTCATTCGAATACCACAGCCGGGTCTTGAACCAGCCCTGGCTCAGGCCGGCGTAGATTTCCGAATAGTTGTAATCGGAGTTTTCATAGCTGTAATAGATCAGGCCCACATCCCCACCGAGGCCGTGCTTGCCGATCTTTCCGGAGAACCCGGTATAGAGATCCAGCTCGTAAGCCGTATCCAAACAAGCCTCGTTGCCCGACGCACAGAAGTCGACGTTGCTCGCCCACGCGCCGATAGACCAGCCGCTGTCATGCGCATAATCGAGACTGGCCTGCACGGCGGGTTCGTGCGCCGACTGGGTAATGCCGCGAAGATCGTAGTCGCTCGCCAGGGTCCAGGTGGAAGTCACGCCCGCATGCGAAGCGGCGCTCACCGCCATCGAGCCGACCGTCGCCGCCAATGGAAGCTTTCTCATGAGGCGCTCCGGACAGAGCACGCAGCGTCCACTCCTGAAGGTTGGACGACAATCGCTGCCTGGTGCAGGATAGACACGGCGAGGCGCGAACACGGGAGACGACGATGATCAAAGTAAGCGTGATGTACCCGAACAAACCAGGCGCTCGCTTCGACCACGCCTATTACCGGGACAAGCACATGCCGCTGGTCCAGACACGCATGGGGGCCGCGTGCCGCTTCTATACGGTGGACAAAGGATTGGCGGGCGGCGCGCCCGGCGAGCCGCCGACCTATGTGGCGATGTGCCACATCTATTGCGATTCACCCGAAGCGTTTCAGGCGGGCTTCGGCCCGCATGCCAAGGAGATTCTGGCGGACATCGCGAATTACACCGATCTGACGCCGGTGCTGCAAATCAGCGAGGTCGTGGTCGGTCAGCCGTGACCGACCGGCTCACCAGCCCTTCACTTTGGTCCGCAAGCGCGCCAGGTTTCTATCGGCGGTGATATACAACGTGCCGCCGTCGTCGCCGAACGCCAGGTTGGCGGTCGGCACGCCGGTGGCCAGCGTGCCCAGGTGCTTGCCCGCCGGCGAATAAACGAGCACGCCGCCCGGCGCGGTTGCCCAGAGCGTGCCGTCGCGACTGACTTTCATGCCATCGGGCAGCCCGGGTTTCTTTTCCTGCGCCGCTTTGGTCACGTCGAAGAACACTTTGCCGGCCCCGAGCGTGCCGTCGCTCTTGACCGGATAGGTCATCACGATCGCTTTGTCCGGATCGGAGTTGGCCACGTAGAGCGTCTGCTCGTCGGGTGAGAACGCGAGTCCATTGGGTCGACTCAGCTCACGCGTCAGCAGCGTGAGCTCGCCGCGAGCGTTCAATCGATACACGCCTTGGAAGTCCAGCTCCTTGGCCGGGTCGTCCGCGCCTTTGGGCAGGCCGTACGGCGGATCGGTGAAATAGACGTCGCCGTTCGACTTGATCACCAGGTCGTTCGGGCTGTTGAGACGCTTGCCCTGATATCTGTCCGCCAGCGTGACGAATTTGCCATCGACCAGTTTGGCGATTCGTCGATCGCCGTGCTGACAAAGCACGAGCTCGCCCGCCTTGTTGAACGTCAGAGCGTTCGAGCCGGGCTCACGGCCGGTGAACGGTGCGCTACCGGTGTAACCCGAGGGCTGCAGAAATTTTTTCAGACCGCCGGCCTCGGACCATTCCCAGATCATGTTGCGAGGGATATCCGAGAACAGCACGCGGCGATGGGGCGCGTCCCAGATCGGGCCTTCCGACCATTCGAACTTGTTTTCGGCGAGCAACTCGATGACCGCCCCCGGCTCGACCAATCGATCGAATGCCGGATCGAGACGCTCGATCTTGCCGAGCATCGCAACCTCTTTCGCCATCACCGCTCCCGAAGACACGAACGACACCCCCAGAGCGAAGGTTAGCCCAAGCAGCACGCGACGGATCATCGGATGGCCCCCTCCTTGTACGTACGGCAATGATACCGCTACCTGCGGTGACCCGCGCAATGGCTTATGCGGGGAACCGGAGCGCCGCCGCGTCGTTTGGAATCCGGAGGCACGCGGCAAGCAGTGAAGACCACCGTCTGGACCATCGGCCATTCGACCCATTCGTGGGAGGAGTTCGTCAGCCTGCTGCAAGCGTATGAGTTGCAAGCCGTCGCCGATGTGCGCCGGTTGCCCGGCTCCCGCCGCCTTCCGCAATTCGACCAGGACACGATGGCGAAAGCGCTCGAGCGAACCGGCATCGCCTATCGATGGTTTCCAAAACTCGGCGGCCGACGCCGCGCGCATAAAGACTCACCCAACACCGGCTGGCGCAATCTTTCCTTCCGAGGCTATGCCGACTATCTCGCCTCCGATGAGTTCGCCGAGGGTCTCACCGAACTGATCGACCTCGCCAGGCAGGAGCGCACTACGCTGATGTGTGCCGAGGCCGTATGGTGGCGCTGTCATCGCCGTATGATCGCAGACGTGCTGCTAGTTCGCGGCATCGACGTCATCCACATCCTCGACGCCACACATTCCACCCCTCACACGCACACATCACCCGCGCGCGTCGTGGAAGGAACGCTCACTTATCCGGGCGAAGAATAAATGAGCATCGCCACGAGCTTCTGATCGCCGAACTGGCTTTATCCGACGACCCCGAACTGGACCTACCACGCCGGCGCGCCGAGTGCAGACTCGTGCGGCGGCGAAGGGGCGGTTGAAGCAGGAGGCTTGATCATGAGGAAATCGGGATGGTGGTCGCGTCGTTCGTTGATGCGCGCGGTGGCGGGAATTCTGGTTGGCATCGCGAGTCTGGCGACGGCGAAAGCGCAAACGGCCGAGCCGGCGACGGCGGACTTCGGTGGGCCGCGATGGGTCGCGACGTGGGGTGTTCCGCCGATGCCGCATGGCTCGACGTTCAATCCGGGATCGAGATCGTTCGATAACCAGACGGTCAGGCAGATCGTTCCGATCACCGTGGGCGGCAGTCGAGTACGGATCAAACTGTCGAACGAGTATGGTGTGGGCGCGTTGATCGTCGGTGCTGCGCACGTCGCCTTGCAATCGACCGGCGCGTCGATCGTGTCGGGGACGGACAAGGCGCTGACCTTTCGAGGACGGGAGTCGGTCGTCATTCCGGAAGGCGCGACGGTACTGAGCGATCCCGTCAACTTTGCCGTGCCGTCGAACGCGCGGCTCTCGATCAGTTTGTATTTCCCGCAGAACACGGGCTTCGTGACGTATCACGAGAACGGCACGCAGACCGCCTACACATCGACGCCAGGCAATTTCGCCGATGCGGTCAACCTGCCAGTGCAGGACGACACGTCGCTATCGCGATATGTGCTGACCTTCGTCGAAGTGCTGTCGCCCGGGCGAGTCGACGGGCTCGCGATTTTCGGCGACTCCGTCAGCGAAGGCTCGACCACGACCCCGAATGCGAATCGCCGCGCCAGCGATGTATTGTCTCGCTGGTTCAACCTTCCCTACGGTCCTGCCCGGTTGGCCGTGCTCAATCAGTCGACCGGATGCGGCCGCCTGCTGTCTGATATCTGCGGACCGAGCGGATTGTCACGTTTCGACCGCGAAGTGCTGAACGCCACGGGTGTCAATCAAGTGCTGATCGAGCTGGGCCTGGTCGATATCATCCTGCCGACCGTGCTCGGCGATCCGAATCAACTCGTCAGCGCCGACCAGATCATCGCCGGCCTGCGACAATTGATCCGGCGCGCGCGACAGGAGGGTCTGCGCGTCTACGGCGCCACGATCACACCCAACGGCAGCTCGCCCGTGCCCGGCGTGCACACGCCAGAGAACGAGGCCAAACGACAGGCCGTGAACCGATGGATCAGAACCAGCCGGCAGTTCGACGCGGTCGTCGATTACGATCTGAGTCTGCGCGATCCAAACGATCCCGATCGACTGGCCCCGGCCTATGACTCCGGCGACGGCATTCATCCAAACGATGCCGGCCATGAAGCCATCGCCCGCGCCATTGCGCTTTCCTTGCGCTGATCCCAACATGAGCTCATAGGATGAATCTGCGCACCGACTCCCAACCGGAGCCGGTGCGCCTGTGAGCGGGGCCGCTAAGGAAAGCGTGTCATGGTCAAGACGGTCACATTGCCAATCCGCATCGAGCCCTCCCGCGATCGGACCTTGCAGGAGCAGATCTATCTCTGTATCCGCCGATCCATCGTCGAGGGCCTCATTCCCACCGACAGCCGTTTACCTTCGACGCGCACACTGGCCGTCGACCTGGGCGTCTCGCGGACCACGGTGTTATTGGCATTCGAACAATTGAAGGCGGAAGGCTACCTCGTGCCGCGCCCCGGCTCCGGCATTTATATCGCGAAGGAACTGCCGGACCGGCGACCCGATCTGCGCGTCGTAGCGACGGCGTCGACCATGAAACATCCATTGCTCTCAGCGCGGGGCCGATCGCTGGCGCGCTCGCGATCCCTCGATCGTCGCTCGCAGCTGCCACCTCGGCCGTTTCGAGTGGGCACGCCCGCGGTCGATTTGTTTCCTGTGCGATTGTGGTCGCAGATCGCGCGACAGTGCGTGCGCTCGTTATCCCCCGCCCGCCTTGATTACTCGCGGTTGGCCGGTCTACGCAGATTGCGTGAGGCCATCGCGGAGCAGATGCGCTCGCGAGGCACGAGCTGCGATCCTGAACAAGTGCTGGTGGTGGCCGGCGCTCAACGCGGCATCGATCTGGTGCTCCATTTGCTGCTCGATGCCGGCGATGCGGTCTGGATGGAAGATCCAGGGTACCCCGGTGCTCACAGCGCCCTGCTCTCGGCAGGCGCTCGTGCCGTCTGCGTGCCGGTGGACGCACAGGGAATGATCGTCGATCGCTCATCGCCCGACAGCAGTCGCGTACGCCTGGCTTACGTCACGCCTTCACATCAGTTTCCCCTGGGCATGCCGATGAGCCTCGAGCGGCGACACGCGCTGCTCACGTGGGCGAGCGAATCGCTGGCCTGGGTTCTGGAGGACGATTACGACTGCGTCTTCCACTACGACACTCGTCCTCTACCCTGCCTGCACGCGCTGGACCCGGACGGTCGCGTCATCTATGCCGGCTCGTTCAGCAAAACGCTGTTTCCAGCGCTGCGGCTGGGCTTTCTGATCGTACCGAGCGATGTCGTGGATGGCTTCGTCACCGCTCGGATGGCGAGCGACGTTCATCCACCGCTGCTCGAACAACTGATCCTCTCGGAGTTCATCACCCGCGGCCATTACCAGCGACATGTCCGTCGCATGCAGCAGGAATATGCGGAGCGATTGCATGCACTGAGAACGTCGATCGATCGTACCGGCGCGGCCTTGCGCCTTCGACCCGTGCAGTCGGGCTTGCATGCGGTCGCGGATCTCGAAGGCGTGGATGCCGAGCTCGTTTGCTCCCAGGCCGCTGAGCGCAAGGTCGAAGTCATGCCGCTGTCCGCCTACTGCTACGGCGCGGCCCGTCAGAACGGCCTGCTGTTAGGCTTCGGCGCCAGCCGACCCGGCGCGATACGAGCCAGCATGTGGCAACTCGCCGCCGCCATCGACGCGGCTCGGCGAGCGTAGTCAGAGACCCGGACTGAGGAAACGGCTATCACCGCGCACTTCTCGCTCGCTTACCACGCGCAGCGTGTGAGCGCCGCTGCCCTCGTCCAGTTCGACCAGATCCGACAAGCTGATGATGCCTTCGATGCGCCCTCGCTCACCGGTGCAGATGATCCGCGATACTTGATAGCGCTCCATCAGCTCGCGCGCGAGATCGATGCTGTCCGAGGCGCTGCAATTCACGACGTCCCACGTCATGCATGCTTCTACAGGCGTATCCAGCGCCATGTCTTCGGCGACCGCTCGAATCGCGATATCGCGATCCGTAAGTGTGCCAATGGGCCGCATGGTCTCGTCGCAGACCGGCAGAAAGCCGATCCTTTGATCGCGCATTTTCAGAGCCGCTTCGCGCACCGACGTCTCGGGCGAGACACACTCGATGTCGGTCTTCATGATTTCACTACATTGCATGGCTGATTCCTCCTCGAGACGCCTGCATGGCTCGTCTCGCAGAATCGCCCACGCCTCGAATCGTTCCCGCTCGCGGCCCGCCGCTCTCAGCTCCGCTCGGACTGTTGCAACAGTTCGATCAGGTGCTGTTCCCATACTTTCGCCACGGTGTGCGTGCCATGGCCCACCGTTTCGGCGCTCAGTGGGATGACGATGGCCTTGCCCTTGGGGACGCGTCTGATGTCGCGCTCGAGGATTTGCAGTTCCGGCGGATTGATGAGGTCGTCCGCGGAGTTGATCGCCACCAGCGGTACGCGGATCTTCTCTAAGTCCGGCGCCGGGTCGTAGTCTTGCGAAGCGGAGAGTTGATAGAGCACGTCGTTGGCGTCGGCAGTTTTGTATGCGTCGGCGACATACGCATCGAGTACTTCATCGCTCTTCTGCAGCGTCGGCATCTGCTGCTGACGGATGACCGGATTGCTGCCCATCAGGAACAGCATCTGCTCTGCCGTGCGCAATGAAGGCGGCTGTTGTTTGTAATTGCCCTGTTGCCACGCTGGATCGTTGCGGATGGCGTCGATGATCACGCGTCGCCAGACGCGATTGCGCCCGGAGATCGGCCCCGGCAGGCTGGCCAGCGGCATGAGCGCATCCATGAAATCCGGATACTGCTCGCCCCACATCCACGTCTGCATGCCTCCCATCGAGGTGCCCATCACCAGCCGCAGGTGATCGACGCCCAGCTCCTGAAGCAGTCGATGCTGGGCCTCGACCATGTCGCGATAACCATAGCGCGGGAAGCCGGCGCGCAGGCCGTCGCTAGGCTTGCTGGATTTGCCGTGGCCGATGCCGTCGGGTAGCACGATGAAATATTTGGTCGCGTCGAGGGCGCCACCGGCACGAAACAGTCGTTCGGAGAAGTCGGGACGCAGAAATTGAGCGCCACTGCCGCCCGTGCCATGCATGATCAGGACGGCGTTCGTCGCTTTGCCCTGCGCGTCGCGTTCGAGTTTGCCGATCGTTCGATAGTGCAGACGCAGCTCGGGGAGCACTTCGTTCGATTTGAACCTGAAGTTCTTGACGACGATGTCGCCTTCCACCGGGGCTGGGAAGTTCGCCTGAGCCATCGACGGCACGGCGAACAGACACAGGAGTAGCGGAACGATTCGAATCATGGCGGCTCCAGAACGCGGGACCGCTCATTTAAATCGCTGAACCGCTCTCAGCGCAACGCCAACGTCGCCGCGCCGGCGACCGCGCCTTGATTCTTACGTTGGAGGATGACGGCAACGGAGCTCGCATCGCGGGGCAGATCGGAGAGCGAGGCGACCATGCGCTGTGGCCTGCCGTTCCAGGCGCCGACGCGTTTGAACGATCGAACCACGTTGAAGTGTTTCAACGTGCGATGCGCGTTTTCGCCGCCGTCGATCCTGGTGGTCGCTTCGCTGAGATAGCTCACGAGATACACATCCATCGATTCACGCCAGGCTTCGAGGAAGTGAACGTACAGGGTGTCGCCTTCTTTCGAGAGCGAAATCCTCAGCGCATCCCGATCGCCTCTGACGGCCCGTTCCACTTCGGCCCGATTCGACCCGACCAGGCTGGTATCGCCGCTCACCACGATCTGGGGTGTGAAGGCACCGGATTTCGACAGCCGCCGGACGTAACCGCGCTGACGCTGAGTGGCCTCGGGAATGGAGAAGCGATCCTTCCATCCTCCGTCGTCCCAATAGTCGACGTGATACGCCAGGGCGACGACGCCCGGCTTCCGAGCCAGCTCGCCCAGCAATAGATCCGCGGGCGGACACGAGCTGCACCCTTCGGAGGTGAACAGCTCGACCACGACGGGCTGCGCGAAAGCGCCCGCCGAGAGAAAAAAGAGGCCGAGCGAAGCCAGCCAAACCTTAGCCAATGTGCTCACGAATGCGTCCCCGACCGCCGATCGATCAACGCTTGGTCCCGCCACCTTGTTGCATACTGCGGCACGCGCGGGCGACTGGCAACGAACAGGGGCGCGCCGGCTTACCCAGCCTGAACCTCGGCGGCCTCCGGCACACGGATGCATCCGAACCGTCGATCCCGCCGCGAAAACTCCGCGAGCGCCGACTCGAAATCTTCCTCGCCGAAATCCGGCCACAGTCGAGGGATGAAATGCAGCTCCGCATAAGCGCATTCCCACAACAGGAAGTCGCTCATGCGCTGCTCGCCGCCGGTGCGAATCAGCAGGTCGACCTGGCCGACCGGAATCGAGTGATCGACCGCCGCGAGCTGACGCACGAATCTGTCGTGATCGGTGGAAACGATCTGGCCGAACGAATGGCAGACCTGCATCAGGCTCCATTGCGCGGAGTAGTCGACCGCGATTCGTAGAATCATTCGAGTGCAATGGGCCGTGGCCCGCTCCGCATCCTGGATCAGCGAGAGCAGTCGCGCATCGAGGCGATCGCGCCGGCCGATGATGTTCAGTCGGATCGACTGTTCCAGACAGCGACTGGTCTGCTCCTTCAAATACCGTCGCAGCAGCCCGAACAGCGCTCGCACCTCGGGCCGCGGTCGCTGCCAGTTGGCCTGTGAGAATGCGTACAGGGTCAGTACCTCGACGCCGTGGCGTGCCGCCGCCGTCACTACTCTATCGACCGCCTTCGCACCCGCACGATGACCCGCCGACCGCGGCAGCCCGCGTTGCGTTGCCCAGCGTCCGTTGCCGTCCATGATGATTGCCACATGCATTGCCGAGTACTCTAAATTGCAGAGTGAATGGACCGAAAATCAACCGCGCGTGGCGCGAATGACCGCTTCCACGTGATCGAGATAGCGGTTCAACGCCGCCCTGCCCTGAGCGGTGATCTGATAAGCCGTGCGGGGGCGGCGATCTTCGAAGGATTTGGTGCAGCTCAAATAGCCCGCGTCCTCGAGCTTGCGCGCGTGCCCGCCAAGGTTGCCGTCGCTGATGTTGAACAGCGCCTTGAGCTCGTTGAACGTCATTTCGTCACGGACCGCGAGCGCGCTCATGATGCCGAGCCGGACGCGCTCGTAAATCAGACGGTCGAACTTCGACTCGCCGTCGTCGCGCGTGGTCGAAGCCACCGTCGCAAGCTTGCGTTGTTGATGCGCGCTCACGCCGGCGGGGGTCCGTGCTTTCGGTTTAGCGGCCATGGGCGTCTCGACCGATCAGAATGCCGAAGAGAATGTGCAGGCCGCCAAACCCGAGGCCGAGCAGCGGAACATGAAACGGCGCGGGAACCATCAGTGCGATCACGCCCAGAACGACGAAACAGGCGCCCATCCAGGCCACGATCATCTTGATAAAAGCGCTCGCCGAGATGAGCGCGCATCCATACAGCAGCAGCCAGGTGCCCGGCACCGCGCTGATGTCATCCGCTTTCCAAAGCACCGCGGTCAGCACCGCACCGGCGAACAGACAGGGAATCAACCCGAGCAACAGCTTGCGACCGGGCGTGCCGGTCGCGATGAAAGAAACAACCGAGGTCGAGCGCGTCATCAGCAGCGCGCCCGCAAGCGCAGCAAGCGGTCCCGCCGCGACCCAAATCGCGAACCAGTGCGGAGCGAGATCGCGCGTCAAGGACAGCGCCATCGCCGCGAGCCCCACGACACCCATCGCGATGCCCGCCGAGCCCGGCACCGCCACACTGCCGGCCGCATCCATCGACTCGCGGATATAACGCAGCGTCGCCATCGCATGCATATCCAAACTGACGGTTTTAGCTGATGGCATGGTAGGCAGCCTCGCGAGTGCTGACCGTCAAATTACGAGCGGGTCCTCAGGCCGTCAAGTACTCTGCGGTGCAGAGTTTATGATCGATTGTGGCGGCGAGCGCCGCGCCGGATGAGTAGAAAGTGCCAACGAAGCCGGCGGGCCCGCTGTCTGCGCCCGGCGACCGGGAACTTCTCCGCACCGCGGGCGACTTAGACTGACTGGCAAGAATTACGAGGCGCGCGACGCGTGCGATCGAGACAACATCAATACAGTGCGCTGGCGTCGAGGTCGGCGGAGACTTCATCGAGCAAACTGATCGTTGCCTGGGCGGCGTTGCTGGTGGCGATCGGTTACGCGCTGCTGGTGAGTTATCTCGATCCCGCCCTGCCGTGGCCCGTCACGTTCTCGCGCACCGAGCCATGGACGCTGGTGTTCCTCAATCTGGTCCCGGTGCTGATCCTCCATGGAGCGCTCTTGATCGTGACGCGACGGCTCCTCTTGTCGTGCTGGCTCACGGTGCTCGCACTTGGCGCGCTGTACTTCATCAACTACGTGAAGCTCAGAGAGCTGGCGACGCCATTGCTGCCGGACGACTTTCACTTCTTGAAAGCGATCGGGGTCAACTACGCCTTCTTCGCACAGTACCTCGCCTCATCCCGCCTGCAATTGATGCTCGCGATCGCCGCGCTCGCGATCACGTTGCTGTTGTATCGAGAACGGCCGATCGGTTCGATCAAGGGCGGAATCCGTTGGGGCGCGGCCGCGCTGACAGTCATACTCTGGAGCACGCTCGTTCAAGGCAGCGCACCGTGGAAGACGGTCTATTATCCGGGGCAGCTGCAGTTCGAACCCTGGGCTCCGCGCGACAGCGCTGCCCGCACGGGCCTGATCGCGAACATGATTCTGTTGCACTGGGAGCTGCGCGCCGGCTCGCAACTCGAACCCAACGTCAATGCATCGATGCAGTTGCTCCGTGACTACGGACTGGGGACGACACCTCCAGCGCTGCAAGCGCGCTCGCCCCTGCCTGATATCATCGTCGTGCAGAGCGAATCCTTGTTTGATGTCACTCGCCTGAAAGGCATCGATGCCGATGTCATGCCCGTCATGCACGCCGCCGCGAGTCGCGGCTGGTCGGGCGAGCTGAGGGTGCCAACCTTCGGTGGCGGCACGATACGAACCGAGTTCGAGTTTCTCACCGGCCTGCCGCTGGCCGCATTTCCACACGTGAGATATCCGTATCTGCAACTCGCGCACGCCGAGATTCCGAGCATCGTTCGAGAGCTGCGATTAAATGGCTATCGCACGATGGCGATTCATCCCAACGGCGGCGCATTCTGGAATCGAAATCATGCGTTTCGCGCCTTGGGTTTCGATCGATTTCTCGATGCCGACGCGTTCGAGGGCGCGGAACGCTACGGCTGGTATGTGAGCGACGCGTCGCTCGTGGATCGGGTCATCGCCGAGCTTCGCGACGACGACCCACCGCAGATGATCATGGCCATCAGCATTCAGAATCACGGCCCGTACGAGTCGGTACCGCTGCCCGTCTCGGAAAACTCGGGACTGATCCAGGCGAGCCTGGACGTTTCGTCCTCGCAAGCGCTGGAAACCTACATGACATTGGTGCGGGCTTCGGACCAGGCACTCGCCCGGCTGCTCGAGTTCGTCGAAAACCGCTCTCGCGACACGATTCTGCTGGTGTACGGTGACCATCTGCCAGCGATGAACAGCGTGTACGCGCAGCTCGGCTTTCGCGATGATCGCCAGCCCGAAGAACAACCCGTGCCCTGGTTGCTGATCGACAATCGCTCCCGCGAGCCCCGAGCTCAAGACGGACCGGCGTGGCTGCTGCCCACCTTGTTGATCGAGAAGACCGGCCTCGCCACCTCCCGCTATTTCTCGGAGCTCACCCGGCTCGGCTTCGCGGACGCCGAGAGCCGTCTGCCGTTCGATGTCCTGAAGTTGTTGGCGCGCCTGCAATTCGACGGCCGGCTCGAGAACAACCTGGCGAACGACCCGATCTGATCGGCGCGAAGCCGTTGCAACGAGCGCTCGGCGTGCTGCTATTCGAGCTTCAAGTCCATCCTCACCTGGTTGTCTTCCGACTTCCCTTCGCTGCGCTCGGCGGTGATGAACACGCGCTCGGGATTCAACTCGGTGTTGGCGAGCAATGTGTCCTGAACCGAGCGAGCCCGTTGTTGAGCCAGCGCCGTCAATGCCGCATCGTTGGGCCGCAGATGCTCGATCAGTGATTGCTCCAGGAACTTCAAGCGCGCGTCCAAACCGGCGCCTTTGTCGGATTGAGCCTCCGGCGGATAGTTCGGCGCCGACTTGGTGAGCTCCTTGTAGACCTTCTCCATCGCCGCGATTCGTTGCCGTTTCGCGGCGTCGTCTTTCGGCGGTTCGGCGGCGGGCGGCACCTTCTCGTTCAAGGCAGCGCGTGCAATCGCTTCACTGTCCTTCGCCGAGACGACCGTCAGCGGCACGCTCAGCTTCAACTGCGGGCGCTCGACCAAGGCTTTGGCCAGCTTGTTCAACTTATCCGTTTGCGCAATCGGCAGTTCCGGCGAGCCCGCCGGAAAATCGACATAGGCCAGCTCCTCACCGCCACCGAACAACGCGCCGAGCGCTGCGAACGGCGCAGTGACCACTTTGGTCAGCAGGTTCAGCAGGGCTTTCCAAACGAGCGGCGCGAGCCGGAATTTCGGATCGTCGAGCGTGCCGCTCACCGGGAAGTTGAGATCGATGATGCCATGACGGTCTTTCAACAACGCCACCGCGAGCTTCAACGGAATGGGCGCGGCGTCCTTCGAATCGGTCTTGTCGCCGAATTGCAGGTCGTCGATGACGATGTGATGGGTCGCTTCGAGCTTGCGATCCTGCACCAGGTATCTGAGCTCGGTCGACAACTTGCCCTTGCTGATGTTGTAGCCGGCGAACTTGCCCGAGTACGGATTGAAGGTGGTCAGCTCCATGTTACGGAAGTTCATGGAGACATCGGTGAACACGGCCGCGGACAGCAGATTCACTTCGCCGTTGATGTCCACGGGCGCGTATTTGTCGACCTTGCCGTCGAGCTTCAGTTTGGCGCGCGACTTCGGATCGCTCGACAGCCCGGTGACGGTACCGTTGAGCTCCAGGATGCCGGTGGCGAACGAAGGCTCGATGGAATAGTCGGCGAAGTTCGCCGAGCCGTCGATGAACTGAACGGTCTTGATCCGGACCGGGAACATCGGATTGGATGCAGCGTCGTTGCGAGCCGCTGCCGACTTCGACGACGCTTTACTGCGCTTGATGTCGCGCTCGTTCTGCTCTTTCGCCTGTTTCGCGGCTGCCTGTCTCCGCTGCGCCGGGTGATCTTCGCTTTCGTTCGCGCGCCCGGATGCCTGGTCGGTCCCTTCTTGCTCGGGAACTTGCTCGGACGTGCTACTCGGGTTCAGCACCTGGGTGACATTGAGCGTGCGGTCTTTCGCGATCACGACCTTGCCGTACGGCTGCCGGGCAACGATGCGATCGATCTGGAGCTTGTCCGGATTCTGAGAGAAGTCGATGCCGCTCACGACGAGGCTGCGCCACTTGATGAAGTCTTCATTCACGAGCTCATCCGTCGTGCGCACGTCGGCAGCCCGCAACTCGCCTTTGAAGGTGACGGGCGCCCGCG